>CAYXDO010000174.1:0-22442 GCA_964463485.1 uncultured Myxococcales bacterium
CTCCGAATCAGAACTCCGAATCAGAACTCCGAATCAGAACTCCGAATCAGAACTCACAGCCGAGTACTTCGAGCCGTATGAAGCTGGGGAGCCGACAGCTTGGTCCTCAACTACGATGTTCACAGAGCGCTTCTCCGAGCAGCGCCGACGGCGATGATCGGGTCGCCCTTTTTCCGACCCTTGTGGGCCTGATCCGCGCGTAAATCGTGCCCATGTACCCGCGTACTACCTCCACAGTTCGGCGACGGGCGAGGGCGACGGCAACGAACGGCAACGGCAACGCTGGACCGCACTCCTTGCGTTCACCGGCGATCCGGTCCCGGGTCCAGGTCGTCAAGGGTGTGATGTCGGTCCCGGCAGGCGGGTCGGTTGACACGATTGTGGATCTGTGGTGCCTGTCGCCCTCCCGGGTCGACCCGGGACCCCGGACAGGAGGAAGCCGTGAATCGATTCGTCGTCTCGAGTGGACTTGTACTACTGGTCGCATGTGGAGGGACTGAGGCTGTAAACCCAGAGCTCGTGGCCTTGCCTGACGGCGTGCGGGTGGAGATGATCAACGAGGACGACGGCACCGCTACGCTCGTGCTCGCCGCCGCCTCAGTCACCAGGGATACGGACTTGTACCTCAACGCCGTGTTCGTGGGGAGTCCCCCTTTGGGATGTACATCTGACCTCACGAACTCGTGCGGCATGCTCACGGCCGGAGTGGGCACCCTCGTGATCTACGGCCTGTGCAGGGGAACCTGGGACTTCACCGGCATGGGCCTGTACCTGAGCGCCGATCAGACGTGCAGCGGCGGCCAAGCGGCGACGTGCACGGGCGTGACGGGTGTGAATCTTGGGACGAGTCCGACCACCATCCCGGTCGACTGCACGAGCATCACGGCAGGGGCCGTGACACTGGATGTCACATGCACGGGGCCGGACTGTTGACTTTCCAGCCTCTCTCGTGCCGGCGCGGTTGAAGCTCGTTCGCTGCCCGCGTCCATGGGCCGTCATTCTCTCCCTGCTGGGCTCGACCTGCCTGCCGCGCGCAGACGTGCGCCCCTGCGTGGGCAACGAGGACTGCCGTGCCGGGGAGCGTTGCGTTCTCGTCGTCGAGGTACCCCCGCGGGGGCTGTGTGGGGTTCGGAACGATGCCGGGGCGGAGCCCCCTGATGCGGGAGTGCCTCTGGCGCCGAGGAGCGTCTGGCAGGAGCGCGAGGAGCCTCCGGTTCGAACCAACGACGAGCTCGCCGAGACCGTCGTGGCCGCGAGTGAGTTCGCCATCGACGGCGTGCTCGGCCCCTACGACGGCTTGTCGGAGGACGTCGACCGCTACCTCGTGTTGCTCAGCGCGAACAAGTTCTACCTGCTGTCAGTCACATCCTCGATCGCGATCGACGTCGAATTGACCTCGCCGGCCGGAAGGAGGGTCCTTGCAGGCGCGACGGAGCGGGAGCTCTACACGCCCTTCGAGACCTCGTGGGTCGCAGAGGTCTCGGCGCCCTCTCGTCGTGAGGCCCGCTATCGGTTGGTGTTCGAACAAGTGAACCCGGTGGTGAGGCCCGGGTCCGACGACGGGACGTATGAGCTCCATGCCGGGCGTGGGGTCGGCGTCGTGCGCTTCGACCTCCCGGCCGCCGGAGTCATCACGGCAGAGACTCTCGCAGAGCGGCTGCCGACACCGAGCCCGGCCACGACGTTTCTTCATCTCCGCCCGTTCCCCGCGAAGAAGGGGCAGGAGGTGATCTCGGGCGCGCTAGCCGCTGGGAGCGTCCGGGATCGGCGGCTGGCCGTTGCGCTCGAGCCCGGTACGTACCAACTCGTCGCGGACGCCGAGGAGGCGGCCTCGGTTCAGGCGCCTTTCTCCGTGCATGCCCGCCTGACGGACGGGCACTCGGAGCTCGAGCCCAACGACGTTTCGGCGAACGCTTCGGCCTTCCTCCCTCCGGTCGACGCACGGCTCGGGACCGCCACCAGCACCCGCGACGTCGATCTGTATCAATTTCGGGCCCGGCGAGGTGAGCTCTTGTCGTTCGTCGTGGCGGGTACGGGCGCCCTCCCTGCCCTGACCGTTCGGGCGTCGGACTTCGTTCTGCGCCAGCCCAACGCCGCCGGCGAGGGCGTCGCTGCCCTTCGGGACGTCATGATCGAGCGCGACGGTCTGGTCGAGGTCGGCGTCGGCGGGCGTGTGGGTAGCCTGGGTACTCTCGGTGCTCTGTATCGCCTGGAGATCGAGGCCGCGCGAAGGTACCCCGTCGCACTCGGCAGGCTCGGCCCGGAGCGCGCCAGCGTCGAAGTGACCGGTCGCCTGAGCGTCGCCGGCGACAAGAGTTGGTATCGGTTCGGCGTCGAGGGCGAGACCCGCCTCGTCTCCATCGACGTCGAGCGTCTGGTCGGGTTCGAACCCGAGTTGCGGGTCTTTCGAAGCGACGGCGTGACTTCGTACCGTGGAATCGTCCGGCCGCCCGCGCCTCACTTCTTCGAGCCGGGGGATGAGTGGTTATCGGTGACGTCCGCGGAGGGCTCCGCGAGCGATGAGTACCGGCTGCGGCTGTCGACTCAGGAGACCTTGGGCGAGGTCGAGCCGAATTCCCGAGCGATACCCATGCTCGTCGCGCTCCCCGCGGCCTTGGTGGGCCGGCTCGACGGCATGGACGAAGACGCTTACGCGTTCGAGCTCCAAGCGTCCCGCTGTGTCGAGCTGCAGACGATCCAGACCAGCCCAGCGACCCACGAAACGGGTCCAAACACGACCCTCTCCGTCTTTGACGCCGCGGGCGTCATCGTCGGCGAGAGCGACGACCACGACGGGATTCGCTACTCCCGGCTGAGCGCGCTCGTGCTCGGTCCGGGTCCGTTCGTGGCGATCGTTCGAGCTGCGGATCCAGGCGGTGAGTACGCGTTGGTGATCCAGGAAGTCGGCTGCGGTCGGTGAGTCTGCGGTCCGAAGGCTCGGTGGGTGGGTCTATGCTCGTCGGCCTCCTGAGTCTGGTCGGGGCTCGAACCGTGGACGCGAGCGGGACCGCAACGGTCAGCGCTCCCCTCGAAGGGCTCCCCGATCGCGAAGCCGATGACGGGCCCGTTGTGGCCGGCTTCATCCAGGCGGGCGCCCAGTGGGTTCCTGGGCAAGGGGCGCCGAGCTTCACGATCGATGAGATCGAGCTGCGCTTCGAGAAGGCGTGGCGGGCGATCGGCACGGGTCACGCCGAGCTCCAGCTCCGCGAGGCGGACCAGAGGTGGGTTCGTCAGAATCGGCGCTCGCTCGGCATCGACGAGCTGCTCGACGAGGTCTGGGTATCGGTTGACCACTGGAATGACCTTGGCTTTCGTGCGCGCCTCGGCCGCGCTGCGATGCCGTTTGGCGTCGAGCCCACGGACGGTCCCGGGTCATTGACGTACTCGCGGTCGTGGACCGTGGAGGTCGGGAGGCCGTCTCTCGGGACTGGGCTGTTCCTCGAGTACGCGCGTCAGGTGCTCGACGCCTCCTTATTCGTCGTCAACGGCTGGGATGCGCTCGTCGACCAAGCCACGTCGATGTCGATCGGCGGGCGGTTCGGCTTGCGGTTCGCGGGCGACCGACTGCGGCTCGGCGCGTCGTACCTGGGCGGGCAGGAGCCTGTTCCCAGACGGGTGGAAGAGGGAGCGACTCTCGAGACTCTCCGCCACTTCGTCGACCTCGACTTCGCCGTCGCGACGGAGCTCCTCGACGTGCGCCTCGAGCTTGCGTGGTCGCGCCACGCCCGCGCGAGTCAGGTCGTGCAGGATCGCGTGGCCCAGTGGCTCTCCTTCGTCGGGCTCGTACGCTATGCACCGACGGGCTCGCTCGCTTTCACGGTCCGCTTCGAGCACGCCGACGATGCCGAGGCCGCGTGGTTTCCGAACGCGCGACCCCAGCTCCTGTTCACCCCGACGGCGACCGACTCGACCGCCGCGCAGCTCACCGTCGAGGCCGTGACCTTCCATGCGCGGCTCGCGCTCTCGCAAGAAGTCAAGGTGACGTTGGAGTACCGGGGTGACTTCCAGCCGAGGGCCGGTGACGTCGCGGTGTTTCCGGCCGCGGAAGGCCCCCGGACCACCCGTCACCTCGTCGCCCTTGGTTTTCTGGTCGAACTGACGAAGTGATGACTTACTTGCGGAGTGCATCAAGGCGAGTGCACTCAGTTCCGTTCGGCGGAGCCTGGAATTCAGGCGTCGAGAAGGACCGACGAGAGACTCAGCACCCGTTGCCGGAGCACGCGACGTCAAGGGTCGTGTCGCCGCCTTCGACGCTGGTGCATGTCACCGGAACGTTGTTGGCTGCCGATACGATCGCTTGTGCCAAGATGTCGGTACACGGCGCGAATTCCGTCTGCGGAGTGCACGTGCCGGTCGCGCTGCTGAAGAGCGACATGTCGGTGAAACTCCAGTCGCCGATGCAAAGCCCGAACGCCACGTAGGTTCCGACGCCTGCCGCGAGGGTCGTGCAGATCGGGACTCCGACCGCAGATTCAATCACGCGGTTACAACCCAATTGGGGCGGAGGGTTCGTCATGGCACCGAGCACACTGAAGTCCATGTCGTACGAAACCGAGGCCGCATGGAGGACCAAGGTCGCGGTGCCGTCGTCCGCCTCGATCATCTCTCCCCGGACCCCATCTGGGAGGCCGACGAGTTGAGGGTCGACGACCTCGGTGCCGCCGCAGGCGGCGAGAAGTCCGATTCCGATCGAGCAGAAAGTTCTCTTCATGATCCGATTCCTCCGAGCTTTTCGCGGTCGCGAGCGGCGCGCTCGCTCTGCATTGCAGCGCGCACGATGCGCGCCCTCGGTGGCGTCGGCTTCCACCAAATGGTGGAGAGGCCCGACTTACGGGCCGAGCGCTCCGGAGCCGAGGCCAAGCAGGAGCCGCACCAACGACGCCTGGCGGTCGGTGCTCGTCTTTTTGTACACGGAGAGGAGGTGAGTTCGGACCGTAGCGTAGGACGAGCTCATGATCGAGCCGATCTGCCGGGGAGAGTGGCCGTCGGCGAGCAGGAGCGCGATGCGCGCCTCGACCGGTGTCAGCCCGTACACGGCTTGGATCAGGCCGTCGTTCGGCATCGAGGGGCCCTCCTCCGGATCGACGAGGTAGCCGATCGTGCTGACTACGGGCCCCGAGGGCGTCAGCGTGGCTTCGTGCGTCGGGACGAGGACCAGCCCAAGCGGCGCGCGGCCGTCCCGGTCGAGCGAATAGGTCTCAGACCCTCGCAGCAGGGTCATTTGTTTGAGCCTCGACGCGAGCGAGCCCGAGGCGCAATCGAGCGGGCCGATCGTTCGAAGGGCCCGGTGGGCCATGCTGTTGCCGTGGATGATCCCGCCGTCACTTCCAAAGAACAGGACCCCGATCGACATCGCGTCGAGCGCCTGGACCAATGCGTTTCCAAGCGTGGACGATCCATGCACCAGAGAGCTCCAACCTGGGCACCCCTGCGGGATCATCCGAGCTCGCCTGCCGCAAGGCGCCATGGTGACGAGTTCGGTGGCCGCCATCGGCAAGACGACTAGCACGCCTCCCGGCCACGAACGTGCGCGGGTGGAAGATTCAAATTTCTCCGTGCTCACGGATCTTGGGGTTAGGACGGGTATGCTACGACGTTGGCCATGAGCACTGCGACGCCTCGCCCCAGGCCGCACAGGCAAACCTACTTTTCTCGAGGACTTGATCGTCACTGGGTTTGGTTTTGCCACCAGCACCGCCGTCGCCTGGCTCTCGCCCCGACGATCGACTCAGTCCGCCGGCAGGATGACGATCTGAGTTGGATCGGCGGGCTGCATCCGGTCTCGCGCGTAGCCCGCGAGTTGGTCACCCCAGGGTTGCAGGTCGGCGATCCCGACCCCGTTTACGGACTCGAGGTCGCAAAACTCACCATTCACGAACTGGCCGACGAACCCACGGGCGCCTGCGAAGATGAACCCTCGGCGCGTGGGCGCGATGCCGCGGACGAGCAGCCGGAACTTGCTGTCCGGGAGGCGAACGAACTCTCTGCCGTCGAGGTGACTCATGACTCCTCCGGTGTCGGCCACGATGAGTCCGAGCTCCGGCGTCCACCCGAGCGACGAAGGCGCACCCGGGACGGCCAGGTCCGCGCGGGTGGTGAGCTCCCGACCGTCCCAGAAAGCGACCTCGGGGGTCAGGGGGGTCGAGGCGACGACGCCGCCTGGCGTGACGAGGACGGAGCAGTCCGTGACGTGCTCGCCGTCGACGGGAAATCTGTAAAGCTCGACCCAACCGTCGGTGCTCCATCGCTCGAAGACCCCGTCCGAAGTCACCGCGAACAGGTCCTCAGCGGAGGCGGCGAGCTCTCGGATGCGGATTGTAGGCGGAATGGAACCCACGGGCTCGAAGCTGACCGAGCCGAGCTCATGGCGCGCGCGCCAAATCGTACTCGTACCCACGACCATCAGGAATCGGTTCGGCTGATTCGGAGCCCCGGCGGCGACTCGATTTCGCTTCCCCGTTTCGGGCAGCTGAATGAGTTGCGGCTCGTGGTCTCTAGAAATCAAGAAGGCCCGATCGGTCTCGGTGACCGACTCGTCGGGCTCCATGACGAGGAAGAGGACGTCCTCGTCGAAGGCCGCCATGCTCGAGGGGAAGAGTCTCGTCGAGACATTGATGCGCTCGACCTGGTGTTCGGTGATGCCGCAGGCAGGGGGCGGGGCCCGAAGCTCGTAACGGAATCGTTCGAGCTCGTTGTCGGTCGAGGCGCTCTGCCACGTCAGGTTCGAGCCGGAGAGCACGAATCGGTCGGTCGGACCTTGTTCTCCAAGCGTCGTCGTGATCAGCGCTCCAACGGGCGCGGCCGTCAGCTGGTCGTCGAACAGTTGTAGCTCCTCGGCCGTCTGCTCGAAGCCAAGTGCGATGTGTGCCGTGGACTCAGCAGTGGCGATGACTGAAAGGAGGTTCTGCGTGGGGCGGGGTTGGACCCGGGTGGCGCGGATCCGCCCGCTTTCGGTGGCGCCGACGACGACTGTGCTCACCGAGGGCGAAAACGCTGGCCATTCCAGCAAGACCGAAGGGTCGGCGCAGGCAAAGATCGACGTCGTAGCGCCAAGGAGCCGAACCTCCCAGGCTCTCCCGCGGGCACGCACGCGAAGTCGAGTACCAGCCGGGGTCAAGCACGACAAGCGGCAAGTCCGAGCTCGAAAGGATGGACTCACTCTGCCTGCCGTCGTGCGTCTGCGCGTGCGACAGGATGAGCTCACTCCTCTCGGTTGCGCAGGGCTCACCGCGGCGCGTGCATGAAATCACAACACCGGTGTGCTCCGGCAAATCCTGAGAGCTATCGAGTACGAAGACACTCAGCGCGACAACAAGGTCTCGAGGTGCGCGAAGTGCGCACGAGTCCCATCTTCGACCTCCGGAACCTGAGCGGGCTGCGCCGAGAAGCCCCTATCGCCAAAGAGGACAGTGGCGTATGGTTCACCTATCGGGCGTTCACGCAAAGAGCCGCGCGAATCGGGGGTCCCGCAGGGCCGGCCCGGTTCAGCTCCCGGCCTCAACTTGTTTCCTGACGAGGAGCTCTTTGGCGCGGATCTCGAGGACGGTCGCCCAGAGCGAGAAGGACCGCCCGTGCGCCCGTCCGAGCCCGCGCCGACTCGCGTCGACTTCGTGGCTGCGGGGGACCCAGGCTCGCTGGACCCCGACATCGTGGACCCGCAACCGTTGCTCGACCGAGCTTCCGAGCCCCCTCCGACTCGGGTTGAATCTTTCGAACCTTGGTTCGAGCCACGAGTCTCCGAGCCCAAGCCACTCGAACCGTTGGAGCTATTCCCTCCGATGGCGCCGCGCGATTCCGAGGCGCCCGCGACGCGATTCGACCCGAGGATCGATTTCGCGATGAATCCGGTTTCGCTTCAGGAGGTCCCTAGCATCTACGGTCCCCGGCCTGCGCCGTTGGCCGAGCCCCTCGCCGACAGAGCTGGACGGCGGCCCAGGGACGACTCCGAGGCGTTGGCCATCGAGCTGATCGCTCGCCATCGGTCGATCTCGACACTCGGACTGCGAGCTCCCGAAGACCTTGGGGTGCAGCAACCCATGCCCACGCCCAACCCGAGTCTCACGCCGACCGTCGTGCCGGTGGGAGCTGAGTCCGTAGAGATCCCTGGAATTGGTTCCCGTCTCCGAGGGGGATGGTTATGGGTGGTCGTGTGGGTGAGTGCGGCGGTGCTCGTGGGCGCGGTCGCCGTGCTTCTCGCGCGATGACTCGGCCCAACCTACGAGGACGGCCACGGAGCCCGATTTCAAAGGCCATCGGAGGCCGACTCGACCCGGTAATTCATTCTTCGACGGACCCCGGCAGGCCGCTGAAAAAAGGCTCCGAAACTCATGCCGTGCCCGATTCACGAGCAAGCGATGGAAATGCTTATTTATCCATGCCGAACACGTACGGATGTCGGGAAGCTAGCCTGCACGTCGCCCCGCCCGGGAGAGCTTTCGTTGCGGGCCTTTGAGGGAGTTTCGAAAATCCCTTGAATTTTAGCCCAGTTGTGCGACGATTTCGTTGCGCTTTTCGTTGCGTTTTGGATCATGACGAAGCTGGGCCAGGACAGGCTCCTCGAGGCCATCGGGGCGCGCCCGAGATCGACGAGCGCTGAGCTTTGCGCGGCGCTCGAGATCAACCGAGCGACGCTGACGCGAGGGGTCAAGCGATCTCCCGACCGCGTCGTGGTCCTCGGCCGGACGCGCCGAACCCGGTACGCGCTGCGCCGTTTCCTTCGCGGAGGCTCCGCTCCAGTGCCGATCTTCAGAGTGGACGAAGTCGGGCGAGCTCACGACTTCGGTGAGTTGAGTCTGCTCCATCCGGGCGGCAGCGCGCTCGTTTTTCGGGAGACTTGCCCTTGGCCGCTCGATGGGGAGATGCGCGACGGTTGGTTCGACGGCCTCCCGTATTTCATTTATGAGTTGGCGCCGACCGGGTATCTTGGACGAAGCTTCGCTCGAGCGCACGCCGCGCCTCTCGGTGTGCCTTCGGACCCACGAGACTGGTCCGATGACGACGTCTTGTTCGCGCTTTCGGCCGTCGGTCATTCTCAGCCCGGCGATCTCGTGCTCGGCGAGGCCGCATTGCGGCGACTCCACGCGGAGAGCTCATCCGTGACCTGGCTGGAGGGTGACGAGCTCGAGCGAGCGTATCTTCTGCAAGCGGCGACACTGGTGGCAGGCGGGTTCGTCGGATCGTCGGCCGCGGGTGAGTTTCCGAAGTTGACCGCGGCCAGGGTGCAGGAGGGTCGAGGAGATCATGTCTTGGTGAAATTCTCGGGTTTGGGGGGCTCGCCGACGGAGCGACGCTGGTCGGATCTCCTGGTGACCGAGCACCTCGTGCTCGCAGCCTTGCCCGAGTTGCTTGGTATTCCGGCCCCCCGAAGTCGCCTGTTGCGCGCAGGAGGGCGGACCTTTCTCGAAGTTGCGCGTTTCGATCGGATCGGTGAGCGGGGGCGCCGTCCCGTTTGTTCCTTGGGTTCGATCGAGGCGGCGTTGTCGGGACGAAGCGTCGCGAGCTGGGTGACGATGGCACGGTCCCTGGGGCGATGGTTGCCTGAGTCCGAGCAGCGCAAGGTCAGCTTGCTTTGGTGGCTTGGGACTCTACTCTTCAATACCGACATGCACGCGGGGAATTTGGCGCTCCAACCTGGTCTCCTCGTCGCGCCCGTGTACGACATGCTTCCCATGGGGTTCGCGCCGAACCGCGGAGGTGAGTTGCCGTCGGCGGCGCCGAGCTTTCCGACGCCGCTTCCGAGCGAGCGCGACGTCGTCGCTCAGGCAGGCGCGGCCGCGCTCGAGCTGTGGCGACGCTTCGCCGAAGACACTCGGATTTCGAGCGAGCTCCGTGACCTGTGTCTGCGAGCTCGGGAGAGTGTAGAAAGTTTTCTCGACCTCGTGGCCTGAAGAGGCTGATCGTCGCAAGCTCATCGCCAACTATCGCTATCAGCGGACTTGCAGGCCGTCGATTCCCGGCAGACTGCTTCGAGGAAGCGGACGGCATCTGATTTGATGCCACTCAGATCCAGCGGCGTGGCGCGGAGCCGACTCTCTCGATCTACGCGGATTGTCGGTGGGCTCACGGTCAGGAGCTTATCGGAGCTTGATGCCTAGCCACGCCGGGCACCGTTGGCGTCGTTGCCTTTGCGTCTCGGCGGCGTGTTACCGTTCGACCGTGTGGTCACCTGACAAGTTCGTTGCCGCGCTGAAGTTCGCGGGTGTGAAGCACAGCGGTCAACGTGTCCCTGATTCCGAGCTGCCGTACGTCGTCCACGTGACCATGGTCGCGAGCGAGGTGATGAGCGCGCTCACGCAGGAGTCGTTCGGGGAGCCCGACCTCGCGGTCCAGTGCGCGCTGCTCCACGACTGCCTCGAGGACACCGAAACGAGCGCCGACGAGCTCGGACGCGCCTTCGGAGATCTCGTCCTCGCTGGCGTCCAGGCGCTGACGAAGGATACTTCGCTGCCCAAGTCCGAGCGGATGCCGGACAGCCTCCGACGCATTCAGGCGCAGCCTCGCGAGGTCAGGATCGTCAAGCTGGCGGACCGTATCACCAACCTCCAGCCACCGCCTCGAAGCTGGGACCGCGACAAACGAATCGCATACCGGGGCGAGGCCGGGGTGATTTTGGATGCGCTCGGCGCCGCGAGCCCGTACCTCGCCGAACGAATGCGGCAGAAGATCACGGACTACGAGGGCTACTGTCGGTAGCGAGCGTTCGTCTTGGTGCGCTGCGTCGAAGGGGGTCGCGACCAAGCCGGACCTCGGCTATCGGCTAGCAGGTCACTGAAAAAGGCTCCGAAACTCATGACGCCCGTGCCCGATTCGCCCGTGAGCGATGGAATCTTGCTTACTCATGCCGATCACGAAGGGCGTCGCGGCGACCAAATAAATCGCCTTTCTCAGCGACCTGCTAGGGTCCGCCGTGTTGCTCTTTTTCAGCGACTGGCCAAGGGAGCTCGAACGCGTCCGCGACGTGCTCGTTCGAACCCGTGAGCAGTCGATCGTAGAGCGCGCGGTAGGTCGCTACGCCCCGTTCCAGCGAGAAGACTTCCTTTGCCGCTCGTTCGGCCCGTGCTCGAGCTTCGGTTCTAGACTGAAGCAACTCGAGGAGCCCCGCGGCGGCCGCCGGGGCGCTGTCCGCGCTCAGGTCCCAGACGACCCCCGCTTCGTATCGGCGCACGATCTCCGCGCTGTCTCCGATCCCCGGATTCACGACGACGGGGCAGCCTGCGGCCAGTGACTCGCCGAGCTTCGTGGGGCAGCTCGCGATGGACGCGAAGCCGGGTTTGATGAGACAGACCGTCGCGTCCATGGCCGCGAGGTGGAGCGGCACTTCTGCGTGGGAGACTCTCTTCGCTTCGATCGCAGCCCTTGGCACGGAGGCGCGCGTGGCGGCTGCGAAGAGTAGGCTCTGGTCGCTATGAGTGAGGACCGAGAGGCGAGCGCTCGGCTGGAGCTTTTGGAGCTCGCGGAACAGCAGCAGCGTTTCGTCCAAGAGATATCTCCCGCCGAAGCTGCCCACGTAGCCGATGGTGAGCGATCCAGTCCTCTCGCGCTCCGGGATCCTTTGGTACGCAGCGAGATCCGCACACGTCGGGATCACGACGATGGGCACTCGCGTGTGGGGGTCGACGAAGCGGGGCCACGTGCTGAGCTCTCTGCGCGCGGCGTGCGTCAGCGACACGATCGCGTCGGCGCGAGCGAAGAGCATTTGCTCGACCTGCTTGGCCCGCCGATAGAGCTCGCCTCGGTGCCAGATCCCGCCTTCGATCCTCTCGTCGGCCCAGAAGCCGCGCATGTCGAACAGGAGCTTGGCGTCAGACACGCGGGCCACCGACGCGCCGATCAGACCCGCGACGTACGATCGCGCGTGGACCAGATCGAAGGGGCGCGCCGCGAGCCCGCGAGCCGTCCCGGCTGCGATGTCAAAGGCCGTCGCCGGGACGCTCGGGCGCTTGTGATAGGGCAGGGGCCACCAAACCGCGCCCGCATCCCTTAGAGCGCCAGCCACGTGACGATAGTTCTCCCGCGAGGCCTCGGATTTTTCGAACGAGATGACGGACATTTGAAAGCCCGAGCGGGCGAGTCCGACCACGTAGGGCACGACCTGCGAGGCGCCGAGAGAGTCGGAGAGCCCGTCGTAAGATACGTACAAGGCGCGCGCGCTCATGACGGCCCTCCGTATTTTCGAAGCCACCGATCGAGCACCAAGAGACCCCAGAGCTGATGGCCCGCGTCCCTCGCGCCTCTCTCGTGCTCCGTATAGACACGCGCCAAAGCGCTGGGCTTCAAGATCCGCGCGAGGGGCCCTTCGCTGGACAGCGTCACCTCCTTGGCTAAAGGAGCGAGCTCTTCGCGGAACCACCGACCGAGCGGGAGCCCGAAGCCTTGTTTAGGACGCTCGAGGATCGAGGACGGAATCGCGACGCGTCGACCGCCGAGCTGGACTCCGCGTGCGAGGAGTTGGTGCAGCGCCACCTTGGTCTTCGAGCCTTCGATCTTGGCGGCGTCCTCCAGCGCGAACGCATGTTCGATCAGAGCCTTGTCCAACAAGGGAGAGCGCGCTTCGAGCCCCACGGCCATGCTGGCGCGGTCGACCTTCGTGAGGAGGTCGTCTGGCAGGTAGGTGTGAAAGCTCAAGGCGAGCGCTCGGTCGAGCGGGCTCCCTCGCGTGCGCTCGTCGATCGCGCGGAAGGTCACGGGCGCGTCGCTCCGCTCGGGCCCAGCCCAGAGCTCCTCGACCTCATCTTCACGAAACACGCTGATCATCGAGAGGAGTCGCCGCGGCAGCGGCATCGCCGACCGCTCCGCCTGCCGGACCAGGCGCGCTCGCTGGGTTCGAGGCTCTGCGCTCGCGCCGACGACGCGCGCGAGGCGAGCGGCGAGCCGAGCGACGGAGGGAGGCACGCGTTCGAGGCGTGCCACCAACGACAAGCGTGGGTAGCCCGCGAAGAGCTCGTCCCCGCCGTCGCCCGTCAACACCACGGTCACGTGCTTTCGCGCGAACTCGGACACCAAGAACGTGGGCAGCGCGGACGAATCGGCGAAGGGCTCGTCGAAAAGCTCGACCATCCTTTCGAAGACCTGCGCTACGTGCGGCGTGACGTGGAGCTCGTGGTGGACGGTGCCTAGCGTTCGCGCGACCTTCTGCGCGTAGGGTGATTCGTCGAAGCCAGCGTCGGCGAGCCCGACGCTGAACGTGTGCACCTCGTCGTTGAGCTCGCGCATCGTCGAGACCACGAGGCTCGAGTCAACGCCGCCCGACAACAGCGCTCCGAGCGGCACGTCGGAGATCAGTCGCTTCTCGACGGACGCGCGAACGAGCGTCGACAGCTGATCGAGATCGAGTCGCTCCCGCCTCGCGTCGCGTCGAGAAGTGGGGAGCTCCCAATACCTGCGCGTGACGAAGCCTGCGCGGTCGAGAACGGCCACGTGGCCCGGGGGGAGCTTTCGAACGTCGCGAAACGCGGTCCGCTCGCCTGGCACAGAGCCCAACACCAGATAGGTGGGCAGCGACGAGAGGTCCGCCTCGAGCTTGACGAACGGCGCGAGGCCTTTGGGCTCGGAGGCAAACCACAGTCGCTCTCCTTTGTGTACGTAGTAGACCGGCTTCTTGCCGACAGGATCTCGTGCGAGCAACAAGCGCTCTCGGTTTCGATCCCAGAGCGCAAAAGCGAACATGCCGTCTAGCCGCTCGACGAGCTCCGGCCCAAAGGCCTCGTAGCCATGGACGAGCACCTCGGTGTCGCTCTTCGTCCTGAAGTGGTGCCCTAGCCCCACGAGCCGCGCGCGCAACTCCCTGAAGTTGTAAATCTCTCCATTGAAGACGACGGACACCGAGCCGTCTTCGTTGGTGAGGGGCTGGGATCCGGTCGCCAGGTCGATGACCGAGAGGCGACGATGCCCGAACCCGACCGACGCACGCCCTGGAGTGTCGTCGATCTCGAAGCCCTCTCCGTCAGGCCCGCGATGCGCGAGGGCCTGGGTCATGCCAAAGAGACGATTCCGATCGATCGGCGCTCCGGAAAAATCGACGATGCCCGCGATCCCGCACACGACAGGTTTACGCCCGATTCGGGCGGCCGCTGGTCGAATAGTCCGGGCCGAGGTACGGGACAAGCTTCGTGGTGAGGGACAGGCTGAGCGTCCTGAGCCACAATCGAAACCGATGCGTCGTGGTCTGCTGCTTCTGCTCGCCTTTGCCTGTACCGACGAGGTCCCGCGTGAAGACGGCGGCGAGCTCGACGCGGGCACGGACGCCGGGCTCGTCGAGACGACGACGGTGACGATCGCGTGGCGAGCCGTAGACGTGTTCGATCGAAAGGCGCTCGAAGGCGTCAGGGTCTGTGTGTTCGAACATCCCGAGGTCGCGTGTGCGGTGACGACGTCGAGCGGAAGCTTTGAGCTCAAAGATGTTCCTGGAGAGACCAAGCTCCTCATCTCGTTCGAGCGCGCCGACATGTATCCGGTCCTCAGGTCCTACTTCACCACGCGCGACGACTCGCGCGACGAGAGCTTTGCGCTTCCGCCCCGCGAGACGATCGAGCTCGCTGGGCTCTTGAATGATCTCGAGCTCGATCCGACCAAAGCGATCATCAGCTTTGGTGTGGTGACCCACCTCGACGAGATCACGGGCAGCTACGATCGTCCGACGGGCGTTCGCGCGGAGCTGCGGCCGCCGTCCGGTGTTCCCTATTTCGTGAACGAAGCGAGCCTGCCGGACACGACGCGCACGGAGACGAGCTCCGTGGGGCTCGGCGGATTCTTCGCCGTAGACCCAGGGGACTACCAAATCGGCTTCCAAAGCGATCGGCACACGTGCGCTCGCGTGGCGAGCGGGCGGGCGTGGCCGGGCACGGAGTCGAACGCGATCGCGGCGCGGGCAGTGGCCGGCTGGCTGACCGGCGCGGAGTGGATCGACTGCGAGTGAGCCGTGGAAGCGGGAACGGCGAATGTGCGTGCTGTCGAGGTCCGTGGTAAAAAACGACGTGTTTCGCGGGCTCTGGTGGACGTCGATGGCGCTCGTGCTCGCGTCGTCTGCCTTCGCCGAGCCGAAGCCCGACCCGAAGCGCGTCCGGAAGGCCGCGCTCGTCCCTGTCGTGCTCGGGGACGATCGCGGAGATGCGCACCTCTCGGTGATGAACGCGAAGGTGGGGGACGCGTTCAAGCAGCGTTTGGGCGTGCGGCTCGTCTCGAGCGAGGAGCTGTTCGTCGTGCACGGGACCATTTCGAACGCGGTGCAGAGCTGCGGTGCGGACACACGCTGCACGAGCGCGGAGCTTCGCAAGGTCGGCGCTGACCTCGGCCTCGTCGCGGTCGTGAACCTCGTGGTGGATCCGCCGCTGATAGCTTTGCGTCTCGTGGACGCCAAGACCGAGACGGTGATCGGATCTGCCACCGATTCCTCTCGGATCGGCGCCGAAGCAGTGGGTGAGTCGCTTCGGCAACGGGCCAGTCAGCTCCTCGACGACGCGGGCTTCGGCCTCGGCGCGCGCGTCGTGTTCGAGACCATTCCGCCTGGCGCCCATGTCGAGGTTCAAGGCTTCGACGCCGACGCAGGCGCTCCGAACGTCTTCTTCGTGCCACCAGGAACGTACAGAGTGAAGGCGAGCCAAGAAGGCTACACGGCGCTCGAGACCGAGCTCACCGCGGCGCCCGGCGAGACCATCCATCGAGCGCTCGAGCTCTCTGAAGATGCGAGTCTCGTTCAGTCGCCATGGTTCTGGGCCGGGATTGGTGTGGTCGTCGCTGGTGCGGTCACGACCGCGATCATCCTCGCGCAGCCAGGAGATCGCTGCATTTGCGTGGCGCTCCCTGGTGCTCCGTGTCCGCCTTGTTGATAGCAGATCGCTGAAAAGGCTCCGAAACTCACGACGTGCCCGCCGTGACGACCGGGACCCGTGACGACCGGCCGGGACGGCGACGGCGACGGACGGCAACGGCAACGGCAACGGCAACGAACGGAACGGCAACGAACGAAGCGCAACGGCAACGCAACGAGCGGCAACGGCAACGGCGCGGACCCGCATCGTGGCCCCTGCTAGCTAGCTAGGGCGCGCGGGTTGAGGTCGTGGCTTGTGTCGCCGGAAGCCTTCGTTCTGTGCTCGCGAGCTCGAGCCCGCGCTCGATCGACTCGAGAAACGTCTTGGCTTCGTCCGAGGATGGATCGAGCGAGGTCGCGCTGCTCGCGAAGGTCTTGGCCCGCGAAGGACGTCCGAGGCCCGCGTAGGCCTTCGCGACGAGCAGGCTGACCTCGCTCATTCGACGTTTGTAACCTCCATGCAGTTGCTTGGGCGTGCTCGTGGAGGTCACGGTCAGCGTCGCCAACGCGTCCTTGAGCTCGCCTCGACCGATTTGCTCCTTGGCTCGATCGAGGAGCTGCCGAGCGTGAATCCACGGCCGACACTTGGGGCACGGGCCTGGGTTCTTCTCGAGCGTCTCGAGGCCCTCACGGTAGCTCTCGCCGGGCCGCGACGTCATGAGGCACGGGCCGGGGTGATCGAACACGTCGGGGATGCCGAAGACCGCGTGTGCGATCTCGTGGGCGAGCAAGTACGTGCCGAGCAGCGCGGCGCGCTCGGACGCGGTCGCAGGCTTGCCGTCGAGCTCCGAGAGCATCGGGATGCTCGTGTCGATGCCGAAGGTCGACGCCAAGAGCGCTTGGCCACGAAGCGCCTTCCTCGCGGGGTTGGGCCCGGCGATCCCGCCGATCTTGGCTCGCCCTAGGGCCGCATGAGGGTGCGGCTCCGTGAGGAGGTCGGCCAGAATGAACGTGTTCGTGATGATCACGTCGAGCTTCGGCTGCCGGCGAAGCGCGCAGCTCCACGCGACGTAGGATCGCCGCCGGGAGCCCGCGGGATCGACGAGCGGAGAGCCTTTCTCCGTTCGCTCCGCACGAATTCGCGCGACGGTGTCGGGGTAGTGGGAGGCGTAGAAATCGTACAGGTCGTCGTAGGACTTGACGGTGGCCCGGCTCTCCTGGGGCACGAAGCTGATCAGGGACTCGAGCGGCCATCGCTCGAAGAACCGCTTCGCCTCTTCCTTGCGTACGTCGAGCTCGGATCGGCCGCCGCCGTGATAACGCGCGGCGAAAAGGAGCGCGCAGTCGGGGTCCGTGATGTCGAGGTACCGCTTGTGAAAAACGTCGACCGTGCTGCGTTCGACGATTTGAAAGTCGATGGGTGAGACCGCGAACTTCTCCGCGAAGGTCGTCGATGCCCGGGCGAGAGCCTCCTTCACCATCGCGTCTTGGAGGGCCGGAAGCTCCGGGTCCTCGACGATCCCGACGTCGAGCACGAGTCGCTTGGGTTCGGGCGCGAGGGTCGTCGGTCCGGCTTCAGCTAAGGGGCTCCACGCCGCGAGCAGCGGGAAGAGCAAGCGCCTCACGCTGCTCACAGCACACCATACGCGGGCGAAAGCCAATCTTGTGCGCGATCACCGGCTCATCGGGCGGTGTTATAAGCCGCTCGATGTCGAGGTTGGCTTCCTCGGTTCTCGTGCTGGCAGTCGGGTGCGCCTCCGGCCCCCAAACCGTGGAGCTGAAGGTCGAAGTCTGTCCTCCTGCTCGAACGGCCACGGTCCAGGCGACCCAGGCTACGCACGAAAGCACTGTCAAGCCCGGTCGAGAAACTCGAGGGAGCTTGCACCTCGAAGGCGTGCCACCATCCACACCTGAGCTCGACGAGCGCGTCAGCGCCTACCAGAACGCGCGCCGTGCGCGCTTGGCCGCGATCTCGACCTCCGGCGGCGTCCTGATTCGGACTCGTTTCGGGAGCTCCGACCAGCTCCATTGGGTGGCGTCTCCCGGCGCGGCCCGCCGGCAACTCACCTTCTTCAAGGAACCCATAGGAGAGGTCGCCGTTTCCAAAAACCCCAAAAATCCCACGTTACTCGTGTCCACCGATACCGGAGGCAACGAACGGTACCAAATTTATCGAGTGGAGAAGGACGGACGCGGCGTCCTCATCACGGACGGCAAGTCGTCGAACCGAAGCCTCGCGCTCTCCAACGACGGTTCCAAGGTCGCGTACATGTCGACCGAGCGGAACGGCAAGGACTTCGACGTGTGGGTCGCCGACGTCGCTACCGGGAAGAAAGCGCTCGTCCACCAGAGCGCAGACGGCTGGTGGCAGCCCCTCGACTGGAGCCCCAACGACGACGCGCTCGTGGTGCTCCATCCGATCTCGGTCACCAAGAGCACTCTCCACGTCATCGTCCCCGGCAAAGGCGTGACTCACTCGCTCCAACCCAAGGCCGGAGAACGCGACATCGCCTACGGAGAGTCCGCGGTGTTCTCCGCCGACGGCAAAGGGTTGTTTTTCTCGAGTGATCAAGGCCGAGACACCAAGGCGCTCTTCTACCGAGACCTGGAGAAGGAGACCGACGTCCTCGTCTCGGACGCGGCCCACTGGGACGTCGAGCGCATTTTCGCGGACCCTCAGCGCCGGCGAATCGGCGTCAACATCAACGCCGGTGGCTTCAACGAGATACGAATCTTCGAGGCGCGGACGAAAAAACAGGTGGCCGCACCCACGTTGCCGAGGGGGGCGATCATAGAGACCGCGCTCGATGCCGACGGCCGCCTGTTCTTCACGTTCGAATCACCCAAGTCACCCGCCGATGTGTACTCTTGGAAGGGTGGGGCGAAGTCACCCGAGCGATGGACCGAGAGTGAGCCCGCAGGCATGCGGCTCGATCGCATCGCCGAGGCCGAGCTCGTCGACTTTCCCACCTTCGACACCGTCCGAGACGCGAAGGCTATCGAGACCTCGCGTCGAGTTCCTGCGTTCGTCATCCGCCCTGCCGGCGCCGGACCCTTCCCGATCGTGGTGTTGATTCACGGCGGCCCTGAAGCGCAGAGCAGACCCATGTTCTCGGCGCAGACCGCCATGCTCGCGGCGGAGATGGGAATTGCCGTCGTTCAACCCAACGTCCGCGGTTCGACGGGCTACGGCCGAGCCTACACCGAGCTCGACAACGGCAAGCTGCGAGAAGACTCGGTCAAAGACATCGGAGCGCTTCTCGGAGCGCTTCCAACGATTCCGAAGTTGGACCCATCCAGGGTCGCCTTGCTCGGCGGATCTTACGGGGGCTTCATGGTGCTGGCCTCCGGAATTCGATACCCGGACAAGATCTCGGCGATCGTCGACGTCGTGGGGATCAGCAACTTCGTCACTTTCTTGGAGAGCACCGAACCCTATCGAAGGGACCTGCGAAGGGTCGAGTATGGAGACGAGCGGGATCCCGCGATGCGAGCCTTTCTCGAGAGTGTCTCTCCGCTCAATCGCGCCCACGAGATCTCGGACCCGCTGTTCGTGGTTCAAGGTCAAAACGACCCGCGCGTCCCGGTCGATGAGTCCGAGCAAATCGTCGCCAAGGTGCGACAAAATCGTGAGGTCTGGTACATGCTCGCCACCAACGAAGGTCACGGCTTCCGCAAGAAGGAGAACCAAGACGCCATGATGTCCGCGATCTCCGCCTTCCTCGAAAAGAACCTGATCGGAGCCAAGCCATGATGATTGGAGCCAAGCCATGAAGGAGTTTCGATTCCAAGAGATCCTGCCCCACGAAGGGCACGACGACACCCTCTACCGAAGCCTCGGGACCGAGGGACTCAGCACGCTCGACCTCGGCGGACTGGAGCTGCTCAAGGTCGAGCCTGCTGTCCTGACCAGGCTCGCGAGCGAAGCGATGCGCGACATCGCCCACTTCCTCCGGCCGGGTCACCTCGCTCAACTCAGAGCCATCTTCGACGACCCCGAGGCATCCGCCAACGACCGTTTCGTGGCCCTCGACCTACTCAAGAACGCCAACATCGCCGCCGGCGGAGTGCTCCCGATGTGCCAAGACACCGGTACGGCGATCGTGGTCGGCAAGAAGGGACAGCTCGTCTTCACCGGAGGCGGTGACGAGCCTGCGCTGGCCCGCGGCATCTACCAGACGTATCAGACGTCCAACCTTCGCTACTCTCAGGTCGCTCCGATCACGTTCTTCGACGAGAAGAACACCGGCGACAACCTACCGGCGCAGATCGAGCTCTTCGCGACGGACGGAGCCGAGTACAGGCTGCTGTTCATGGCCAAGGGCGGCGGTTCGGCGAACAAGAGTTACCTGTATCAGGAGACCAAGGCGCTGTTGAACCCGAAGAGCCTGATGGTGTTCCTCGACCAGAAGCTCCGAACGCTCGGTACGGCGGCGTGCCCGCCGTACCATCTCGCCGTCGTCGTCGGCGGGACCTCCGCCGAGTATGCGCTGAAAGTCGCCAAGCTGGCGAGCGCTCGGGACCTCGACGATCTCCCGACGTCGGGCAACGAGCTCGGGCGTGGCTTTCGTGACTTGGAGGTCGAGGCGAAGGTCCTCGAGCTCACTCGAACGATGGGGATCGGCGCTCAATTCGGCGGGAAATATTTTTGCCACGACGTTCGGGTCATTCGCTTGCCGCGACACGGAGCTTCCTGTCCGGTCGCCATCGCCGTGTCTTGCTCCGCGGATCGGCAGGCCAAGGCGAAGATCACCAAGGAAGGTATCTTCCTCGAGCAGCTCGAGACCGATCCGGCCAAGTATCTGCCCGAGGACGACGGGATCGGCAGCGGAGCCGTCGTGCCGATCGATCTCAGGCGACCCATGAGTGAGATCCGCGCGCAGCTCTCGAAGCTGCCGGTCCGTTCGAGAGTATCACTCACCGGGCCGATGATCGTGGCCCGAGACATCGCCCACGCCAAGATCAAAGAGCGCCTCGATCGGGGCGAGGGCCTGCCTGAGTACGTGAAGAATCACGCCATTTATTACGCCGGACCGGCCAAGACGCCCAAGGGCCTCGCTTCGGGCGCGTTCGGACCCACCACGGCCGGTCGGATGGACGCGTACGTGGAGCAATTCCAGGCCAGCGGCGGCAGCTTCGTGATGTTGGCCAAAGGCAATCGCTCGGCTGCGGTCACGGAAGCCTGCAAAAAGTACGGCGGATTTTACTTGGGTTCGATCGGAGGGCCGGCCGCGAGGCTGGCGCAAGACAACATCAAGAAGGTCGAGGTCCTCGAGTATGCCGAGCTCGGGATGGAGGCGGTCTTTCGGATCGAGGTCGTGGACTTTCCGGCGTTCGTCGTGGTGGACGACAAGGGCAATGACTTCTTCGCCGAGTTCATGAACCCAAGACCTGCGTCCAAGCTGCCCGTCCTTTGAATCACGCTCCGGCCCTGGGAGCGCAGGCATCGCGGCGACGGTCTACCGGGATTACGAACCGACCGATCGTGTGAGTCCGTTCGAGGGACGCACGACCTTGGTGGCCAGGCCAACGGCGAGCCGGGCCAGCACCAGTCCGCCGAAGACATCCACGATGAAGTGCTGCTTGACCAGGACCGTCGAAGTCGAAATTTGGGCTCGGTGTGTGTCGACGAAGTCACCCCCGCGAGCGGCGACGATTGCGACACGTTCGACAACGACTGCAACGGCGGCACGACTGCAACGGACAGCTCGACGAAGGCTGACGGTGTCGCCGTTTGCGACGGCGATTGCGACGATCAGGATCCGTTCCGTGCTCCGGGCTTCTTAGAGCGGTGTGACTACGCGGACAACGACTGCGACGCCGGCATCAACGAAGCTGCGGCGACGAGCTCGACAACGACTGCGACAGGCGGATCGACGAAGACGTCGGCGAAGACGCTGACGGCGTCACGACATGCGAGGGCGACTGCGACGACCGATTCTCAGCCGTGAAACCCGGCGCCGCCGAGGTGTGCGACGGCTCCGACAACGACTGCAACGGCTTGGTCGATGAAGGTTACGACCAAGACGGAGATCGAGCGATGACGTGCGTCGGCGGTGCGGGGCGGGAGCCGCGGGGTGGCGGTCGTGGCGCAGGCTAGGTTAGCGCGTCTTGCGGCGACCGGATGACGACGGGATCCAACCGGGTGGCGGTGCTGTCCGTGCGGGCAGCCGACGAACGCGCCATTGAGCGGCTAGTCGCGAGCGCCACCTCGAGCTTGCGCTCGTGGGTCCTGCGCGCGTCACCTAGAAGAGATTCTATTCTGCAAGGGAGCGAGGTTCGTCGGACAGTCCGCTGATACTCAGCGCGGCCACGGTTCAAAGTGTCGCAGAGGCCATACTCACGGCCAAAAAAGCCCACTCGAGAGGCCGCGCTCGAGGGACGCAGCTCAGGAAGTGTTCGTCGTCGAACGCGAAGATGTTCAGCGACGAACCAAAGCAGAGTACAGCGGCGCGGAGAGCGGCCGAAGTTCCAGAGTTCCGGATCCTCGAGACGACTTCAGCTCGACGCGGTCCTGGAGATCCGCGAGGCCTATGCTCGAACAGACCGGATAAGGGCAGGCTTGAAGCTGACCGAAACTCCACCGTTGGTGCGCGACGCTCCTCCTGATTCGGAGGTCAGATTCGGAGGTCTGACTCGGACGTCTGACTCGGAGGTCAGATTCGGAGGTCTGACTCGGAGGTCAGATTCGGAGGTC
>CAYXDO010000175.1:0-22287 GCA_964463485.1 uncultured Myxococcales bacterium
TCGTGTCGACGACCTCTTTCTCACGAAAGACCCACAGGCCAGGGCTCGAGGTATCTTGAACCAAAAGGCGAAGGACCGTATCCGCGCGTTCGGCAGACGACCGCGTCCAACAAACCTACCGAACCCGTCCGACCTCGAGATCGATCTCGGCCTCAATCCGCCCAAGGAACTCCTTCGCGAATTTGCCGACTTTGGGCTTGGGTACCCATGCTTTGAACTCGAGGCCAGGAGTGCCCTTGGAGTGGCTCGCACAGCACGGGAAGCGAAAGACTATTGTGCAGGCCTAAAGGTCGGGGAGGTGACCGGCTTGACGGTCGGGTACATGGAACCGTCTGATCAGTGGGCAACCTGGACCATCGATCCGAGAACGGGAGAAGGCCGCCTCCACTACCTTCGATACACCGACACGACTGAGTTCGTTCGACGTAGACGTATTTGGACGGGGTTTGGACGGGAACCCAAAACCGATGAGCGTCGCTTCGGGGATGCCAAGCCGGAAGAGTCGAATGTGCCCCCGGACAAACGACGGGTCCTCTGCGTGCGCCCGTTTCCCTATGAGGCGGAGCTGCGCGGATTCATTCACGAGAAGGTGGCCGCCGCGATCGCGGAGCGCGACCGCATGATTGCGCGAGAGTGGTCGAAGTGATGAGTATGCGGGCGAAATTTTCGCGACTCCAATGTGTCGTTTTGTTGAGTTTGCACTGCGCTTGTGCGTCGGTAAGTGCCGAGAGGGTGGAACTCTCACTTCCGCGCATCGGCGCCGGGCTATCGATACGAGGCATTCCGGAGATTGGGGTGCGCGAGATGGCGTGTGGCCAGTATCGCTGCGACTTGAAAGACGGCCATTACTTGATGGAGCGCATTTGTATTCAGGATGCCGTCGAGGACTATTTTACTCAGGATCTTCCAGCGCTTTTCGACTCACATTCAGGCGCTGCCAAATCCGTTCGCATTCGGCTGAGTGGAAGTGAGGTTCGCGTTCGCGGGACCAAACAGGCGATCTGGGAAGTCAACTCGTTCGCCGGCTGCTCATACCCGCAACTACGAAACAACGACCAGGGTGTCCTGGAAGTCTCACTGAACATTGAGCTCCTTGACGGCCAGAATCGCGCACTCAGTCCGGCTATCGTCGGACACAGTGCCGTCCAGATATGTCCAATTCTGGATGAAGGCTCCTACTGCAAGCTGGACGCGAGTGCTTCGCAGGCGACCGCGCTCGCGTTTGAGGACGCAGTTCGGAAATTAGAGCCCCAAATTCGCGCGCTGGTTCAGCAAGAAGTCCCGGAGGTCGCTCTGAGTCCACCGAACGTGACCGTGCCGGCGACCGCGCCGATTCTCGCCGTGTTCGACGTCGTCGACTACGGGGACAAACTCACGACCGACATGATCGCTCAATTTTCGGGCTACGTGGCCACGCGGGTCACGAGCCTCGGCATCTATCAAGTCGTTCCCCAGTCAAGCATCCGCGACGCTCTTGCGCGCGAGAAGGCGGAAAGCTATGCACCGTGCCGCGACGACGCCTGTCAGATCGAGCTCGGCAAGGCCGTGTCTGCCGAGAAGGGACTCGCGACTAACATCTTGCGGATGGGTTCGGCCTGCACCGTTACCGCGAACCTCTACGACATCAAGAAGGAAGTGACTGATAAGGGTATCGCAATCCTGTCTGACGGTTGCTCGGACCGGGCACTCATGAACGCAATCGACATGGCGATCGCTCAGCTGGGTGGAAAGGCAAGCCGACCGGGGCCTCAGCCTCCCACAGGCCCCTCACCGCCGGTCGCGGCGCCCGGCTATGCGTACTATGAGGATTTTTCGAAAATCGCGGACGCCCAAATTCCTGCTGGTTGGATCGGGGCCGACCACCTCCAGGTGGAGCAAACTGGACGTTCGCGCGTTCTCGTATTCGCCAAGGGGTACGGCGGGAAAGACACGATCAAGGTTCCGGGAGTCGCGTTTCCTGACGACTACACGGTCGACGTCGTTATGAGTCTCATCCAGGACTCGAATAATTGCTGCACGCGATTCGGACTCACCGTGGGCAATACGCGGATCAGTGGTCTGGCTCGGTATGGTAGCGTCGAGATTGCCGATAACGGCGTCGAGATTTGTCGCTTCCAGGAGGGTTCCGTGGGGACGCTCACAATCTCGAAACAAGGAAACGTCTTTGAGGTTCTCGTCAACGGCGGTCGGTGCAAGGTTTGGCGCGCATCAGGCACGCCCGTTCGGCCGAACGAAGTTGTGCTCACCCTCGAGGGCGGGAGGCACTACGAGCAGGAACAGAGCGGGGCCGGCACGACGATCATCAGGCGGATTTCCGTGAGATAGCACGCAACGCCGGTTCCACACAGCGCCACGCAGCGCCAAGGATTGTCAAAGTCCGCACCGAAGCGTTGGCTCAACGTTTTGAGTGCTTGACAATAACATTTCAGTGAATAAGGGTTCGGCGTGACCGTCGAGACCGATCCTCTAGACCCCGTCCGGGCTTTCCTGGCTGAGCCGACGCCAATGGCCGCGGCGCTTGCACTGAAGGCTTTTCGGGCGGTCGGTGTATCTCAGCAGCGGCTTTCCGAGGCCTCGGGTCTTCATGTTGCTGTTCTGAGCCGGCTTGAGAACCGTCCTCCGGAAAATCTACGGACAAAGACCCTCCATCGCCTGCGTGATGGCCTGCAAGATGTCCTTGTGGATCGTCTCCGATCTGGGGAGCCACTTGTGGCAACTGAGGTCGGAGATGCGAAGGCACCAGCGCCTATCGCCGTGGACGCGTTGCCACCTGCCGCGGTGGGCCACCGCGAGATCTTCCAACTCTTCGAGGAAGTGCTTTCCCACGCGGGGCGACGTTCAATGGTCGCCTTCTCATTTCCTCAGATAAACGACCTCCAAAGACCCGATTCGGGCAGGATGCCCTGGAGTGATGCGCTCAACCGAGCGTTAGCCGGTGGTTCGAGGGTCCGACACCTCGTTGATGAGGTGTCGGACGGAGCCAAGGTACCGGTCGAACGCCTTTGGATCCCAGCGGCGTCGGGGGTCTACGAAGGGCCTGCTCCCTTTGAATCGATGCTCGTACCGGCCTCGGAACCGCGCGTCGTCCTCGTTCAAAGCCCGAAAACCAGCCTGTGCATGCTGCTCTTTGGGACAGAGACAGACGAGCCGCTCGCGGTGCTTTTACGTGGCGACGAAGGCGGCGCGCGCCTTATGCGTGCGATTTCATGGTTTGAGGGGCGAATCGCCACTGGTGTTCGGCCTGCCCGTCTACTCATGAGGACCGTATCTGCGGATTCCAACGTGCTGCTCTCTGAGCTCACGTACGCCTCGCATGTTTGTGTGCACGCCCGGGACGGGAGCACCGCACATTTGCCCGAATCCGCGGCCCTTCGTCATTTCGCCGAGGGGCGCAAGGCCTCCGCCGCGCGCCAGGCCATGGAGCTTTGGAAAGCGAGGAACACCAGGTTGCGAAGCGGTCGCGCTCATCTGCAAGAGGTCATTTCAGCCCGGTGGCTCATTTCCCTGGCTCGGGACGGCGCATTTTTGGTTCGCGAGGAGCGCCCCACCTATCGTCTCACGCCTGACGAGCGGCTCGTTGTCTTTCAGTCCATTGCCGCCAGTGTGGGGACCGGCACATGGGAAACTCGAGTCCTTGGAGATCAAGATCCGACCACCGAGTCGTCAGAGGATCACGCCTTTATCGGCGACGGAGGGCTCGAGTTCTCCCTGATTGATGACGAAAAGGTCTTTTTCCGCCGGGGCCCAGCCTACTTCGAATCATCGGCTTTGAGCATTGCCGATCGGTGGGCAGCGTCATGGGCTCGTGCCAGACCGTTGCAGCCAGACTTCCTTGCCCACCTCGTGGCTCTCTGTCGAACGTTACCATCTCGAATTGATTGACATAGAATACCAAAAACGCGAAATGCCATCTCGTCACTTGACGAACACGCAAACAGCACCACACTACTTTCGTTCCGCTTGAGGCAACACCTCAAGCAAAGACAAAAACCTGTCAGGCGATTGCCGGGCAGGTCGGAAGAAAGAGCGGGGCGAGCGACACCCCAGCGGCGTTGTAGCGCCGCTAGTCGCACGTCCTCGACCGAACACACTCGGTCGCGGAGCGATCAAGCATCGCTCACCCCTCCCAAGGGGGAAATGCGACCTCGGGAGGAGCGAAGATGCGCGAGCGACGAAAACTACTATATCAAGAGGCGGCCAGCAGCGTCAAACCCTTGTGCTATTTCCGGTGGATCGGCCAAGAGATCATCGTTCCGATCGACGCCGAAGTGAACTGGGCCGTCCAGCTACACTTCGTCGCGCGCGGGCGCCGGCTCGGCTGGGCCGCCGTCCAAAAGGACGGCGCACTCACGCGGCTGTACGTGAACGTCGCGAGCCCCCTTATGCTCGCGGCTGCGAATCAGCGCCAACGGCTTTGTCTGCTTCGGCTCGGCATCACTGACGCGGTCGCGGATGCCCTTATTCAGTCTCCGTGGTTCGAGCATGACCGGCTCGTCCGCGCCCGGGTGGCCGGAGAGCGATGGGCCGCCGCAGCCCTGACGTCGTCGTCTGACGTGGAGGTGGGCGATGACTGAAATGAGGATTACGGAGCTTCCGGATGCGCCCTCGGTTCCGGCGACCCAACACGACGTGATCGGCGCGATTGGTGAGGTCATGTCGGAACTCAGACGGCGTCTTGGGGACGAGGAACTAAGGGTCGCCCAGCACTGCTTCGCATCCCTCGCCCACTTCCTGCGAGATCGCAATTCGAATCCCTGACCAGGTCTAAGTCCTGTCGGTGTTCAAACACCGATTCTTGAATTCATCCACCCATCCCTCGCGCCCCGATTGGAGGCCCCATGTCCAGATCCACCGACCCAAAGCATTCGGCGACTCTGCTCTTGTTGATCCTGAGCGCAACCGCCTGCCGACCTGTACTCGAAACGGGTTCGGGCCGACAGGCGTTGATTCTAGCCCTTGATGTTTCGGATTCGACGAATGGCATCATCGTCGACCCATGTGCTCGTGTCATCGGGCTCATCGCCTCCTCGATCCCGTCAGGCGCCGGCGCCGACGTCCTCGTATTGGCGACGGGAGACAACGAGCCCCAAACGCTAGTCCCTTGGGTTCGACTCGAGTCCGGAGAAATCTTCCAGAACGAGGGCGATTCCGCTGCGCATCGTGTCGAGGAGCTGCGGCGCGTGTACGAAACCTGCCGAGCTCGGATCCGTTCGAAGCCTTCGAGCCCCGTTTACCGCGCCATTTTTCGCGCGCTTGAGGCCGCTGCAGGACGGCCACGGAGCCGGGTGCAAATTGCGACCGATGGGCGGGACTGGGACGCCGCGCGCAATCCATCGCTGCCCAAGCTGAACAACTCGCAAGTGACTTCGGTTGCCATATGCGGCCTGAGTGAAACCCGGGAATCCGAGACCTTTCCCATCCCTGCCACGCAACTGGCGGACTTCTGGCGCGGACTTTTCTCGAACCCCGAGAAAGTCTCCATTACGCCAACCTGTCCTGAGTTGGTCCCAAGCGGAGCAGGAGGGCACTCATGAGCACTTTGTTCTCGAAGCTTCGCCTCGTTCCGTTCGCACGCCGCAACGGAACTACTGACGGGCCAGGCACGCCAAGCAAGCCGCACGGTGTTCTGGTCCGCCTTCCGTCGATCGAAGAGTCGATCACGACCAGAACCCAAGATGCAGGTCTCGGTGAGTTGTCTGAGAAGTTGGCCGAACTTCTCATCGAGGAGGCCGAGGCCCAGGTGCATCAGCCTCGGCCCCTCAACCCCAAGAGTTATACAGACTCCGCACTCCTACTCGACCTTTCGGAGCTGAAGATCGAGGCAACCCGCCTGCGGGGGCGTATCGAGCAACTGAGTTCGACGATGAATGCGACCGGCGAAAGGCTGGATGCGACGCCCGGCGCAGATGCCAGCGCGTTCGTGCCGCGCATCGCTGGGATCGGCGGCCTCAGTGTCATCGCACTCTTGGCTATCGCGGCCATCTACACTCCCTCGGTGACCTCGGCCGTGACTCTGCCCCTCCTGCGCGCTTTCGACGTCGAGGATCCGACGCAGGCGCTCACGTGGGCATGGTGGATCTCGCTGGCCTGTTCGGGCTGTTTGATCGCGTCACTCGCCGCAGCCGTCTTACTCACAGGCGGAACGCTCGAGCCAAGAAGCAAGATGCTTCTCACCGTCGCGGAGGTCATCTTCACGATTTCGCTGGTTCTTGTTCGTGGATCGTTGGCGCTGGCTGGTCTTGGTTTCAGCGCCCTTGAGCTCGCGCTTGTGATTGCGTATGCCGCGAGCGTCTTCGCAATCGGAGCGACGCTTCGAATCCTTCGCGATGGCTATTTGGCACGCGAGCCCCTTCGCAGGAAGCTCGTGCGGGAACGCAAGGAGCTTCGAGAAGCGAAGCGAGATTTGAGACGCCTTGAGCGCGAGCGCATACGAAGATTGCGCGTCGTCTGTGCTCGGGAAGACGCGGATTGGGCCTCCTGGCTCACCGTTCGGCTGGCGTCGGCCACCGCGTACGCCAACTACGTCGTTCGCCAACTTAAGGTGATCGCTTCGACTTCGACCGGAGGGTCCTCATGATCGGACGGAGAATTTGCTCCGGCGCACGGTCCAGAGCCCGGAATTGCGCCCGTTTGAAGAGGAGGCAACCATGAGTACGCGTGACACGAAAAGTGTTCTTTCCGCGATCGGACAGGCCAAGAGTACTGCAGAACTGAGGCGCGAACGCGAGGCCGCCGCGGAGAAGGCCAGGGCGGAGGCTGCCGTCGCCGAGGAACAAAGGCGGGCGATAGCGAAGCTCGAAACCAAAGAAGACCAATTTGCGAAACTGAGTCACGAGCCTTTGCCAACCGGAAACCGTCCCTTGGCGAGTATTGTTCGAGCGACCCCTCCGACACGCCAAATCACAAGTCTGTTGTTGGCTGGCCTCGGAGCAGCCTCAGCGGTAGGGCTTGCGGGCGGCTACGTTGGAGCGCCTTTGTGTGGTGCGGTCACGGCACTCGTCATCGCAGGCATTGACGAGAGCACGCGGAGCTCCGCGATCCCAGAGTCGTTGACGGCTTGGCATGAACAGACGCGAAAACTCATCGCGGGTGCGACAGCTCTCTCTTCGGGTCTTGCATTTCTCGCGACTCTTCTCTTCGGCGGCCTCATGTTGAGCTTCGCAGGCTTCGCTGCCGCCGCGGTCGTCGCGCTCGTTACGGCCGCCACAGGACGGATCGTTGTTCGGCGCAATCTGAGTCAGGGCCCAGCGCTGGCTTGCGCCAAACGGGAGTACGAGGCTGTGCGGGCCGAATTGGAGGCTGCTGCGAGGCAGGCGCGACGACGAGGGGCTGTGCTCGATTCGTTCGTGACCCGGCCGGAACTCGTTGGTGACCTCGATGTGCCCGCACCCGATTCGCCGACTCCGACCGCGGATATGATCACCGGCACCCCGGATGTCAAAGCCCAACCCTCGCGCACCAACGGCACGCACTTCAGCCCCGTTCTTTCGTAACTCACCTGTCGTACTTCCCGGGTCTGGAGGTTTGAATGTCATTCTGGGGATCCGTCTGCCTTACGACGTTTGCCGTCGGGGCATTTCTCTATTTGATCGGCGCGACCGTAATCGGTCGCAAAGTGATGCTGGGCGGGGTCATAATCTCGCTTCTTGCCTCGTTCCTGATTCCCTGGACCGAACACGGGCTGTCCAGCATCCACGTGCGCGAGACCGGCCTGGCGCCCTTGCTACTCGTGTTCGCGGGACTCGGGCTCCTCGTTGGTGCCGTCGTTCGATACATCGAGCGGCGTCGGCGGGCCGAGCGCTGGCTGGGCTACCCCACGCCGACCTCACGCAAGCGCAGAAGGGGACGCGTTGAATGACTACAATCGATCTGACGAATCTCCTGGGATGGGCGATCAGACCCACCCGTCCCCGGCCGCAAGGCAAGAGCGACGGCGCACAACTTGGGTCCACACGCGATGGTCGCTCGGTAAGGCTTGCCACTCCAGGAAGCGTGCAAGCGGCCCACGTCCTGGTCCTGGCCGCAAGTGGCGCTGGCAAGACGCAGATGGTGGCGGGTGCACTGGTTGAGGAAATCGAGCGAGATCTCGCCCGCCCGGCTCGGCAGCGCTCCGCCTTCCTTATCGCGGATCCCAAGGGTGACCTGGTCGCGACCCTGCTCCAACGTTTCACTCAAGACATACCGCAGGCGCTTGCCTCCACTCACTATCTGAATCCATTCCAGCATGGTGGGTTCCCGATGAACCTATGTCGCGTCAACTCGAGCGTGCCGGTTGAAATCCAAGCTCTGGCGCTCGCCGAGCTCGTCGGTTCGATCTCCACGGCGGCCGGAGCCCAGGCAGTTGGCCTCGGTCAACGACAGGTCGATGCGCTCCACCACCTACTTCTTGCGGCCCTGACGGTTCCGCAAGAAGGGGCATCGCCCCTTCTTGCGCTCGATGCACTCGCGCAGCATGACGGACTCTCTCAACTCGCGAGCCTCACAACCCACGACCGTGCGCGAGAGTTTCTCGCCGGTGGCAGTATCTCGGGAGAGCTCCGCGCTAGCTTGTCATCCCGTTTGCGGAGCGCGTTTGCGCCGACGGCCGCGATCGAGCGGCTCTTTGCCGCAGCGCGATCAGTTGATTTCGCCGAGCTTCTTGGCCCCGGCGGTATCGTCCTTCTGGATGTCGGCGCGCCCCCGGGAGGGAGGATGAGTCTTCGTCGATTCTTCGCCAATTCGACGGCGCGGCTCGGAATCGACTTGTCGATGAGTCGTCCCAGTCCGTTTGGCGGGCATCACCTACGTGTCGTCCTTGACGAGCTTCAGATCTTTGCACCCGTCCTCCACGGCATCGCCGAGGACGTGCTCACGACGGGCCGCTCGCGCTCGGTCTCTCTGGTTGGACTTTCGCAGGGTACCGCACTTATCCAGGACACCGCCCCCGAACTCCTTGCCCTGTTCCTGGGCAATGCCCAAGACCAGCTCTATGGACGTATGGCGGCGAGGGATGCGGAGATTCTGTCGAGGTCCGTGGCACAGGCCCCAGGCGTCGACGAGTCTCTTGGAAGCACCCGCGCACGTCACGTTGCGGCCCTCTGCAACCTTCCCGATCGCGAGTTCTTTTCGGTTCAGGCCGGCGGTCGCACGCGCTTTCGGTCAAAGGAGTTGCCAGAGCTTGGCGAGTTGACCACGCGGCAGCGCGACCGCCTCCAGGAGGTCAGGCGCCGTCACGCCCTCCCCCCCACCTTCACTCGCGTCACCCTTGCCGACCTCACAGCCTCACGGACCGGCCGGCGCCCGAGCGCGACCCGGAGAACTGCGATTACGCTGCCAGGTCCCAAGTCCGGCCGGGGCAGATGGGGCTAGTCATGCGCGTGCTGCGACTGCTCGTTCGACTCCTAAAGGTCACGCTCGCCACCTGTCTTTTCGCCGCTGAAGCGTTCGTGTGGCTCATCGCTGGCGTTCGGGCGGCACTGTCCATGTTCCTTCAAAGCGCGGGCATCGTCCTTCGCCTACGTGGTCGGGTGCTCCGGTGTCCTCGTGGCCACGTGATTCCTATTCACTCTGAGAATTACGATATCGAATGCGCTTGTGGCTTCGTCTACCGAGGATCGCTTCTTCGATGCCCAAATCCTGAGTGCCCCGCGCCAACCACGCCATACGTCGACTGTGAGTGCGGATTGAGTGTGCCAAATCCACTTCGTTTGAGGATTCCATGAAACGAGCAAAACGCCGTCCCGTCGTCCTCCAATCGCGCGATATCGAAGTCCTGACGCTGACTGGTCTCTGCGGTTATCTTTCGGTCGAGCACCTGAAGCGCGCGGGCCTGTTCCCAAGTGCCGACCGCGCCCGTCGGCGCGCCTTTGCGCTCGTGCAACTCGGCCTACTGTCCGTGACGCTTCGCGGTTCGACGTCTTCGCGAATCCTTTCGCTGACGAAAATCGGGAGAGAGACGGTCGCGGCTAAGAATCCAGAAATTGCCCCGCGCTTGCGTCTGGCCGGTCCAATCCGCGCAACCAGTATCCCGCACCATGAACTCATCGTGGACATACGGCTCTATGCGGCTGCTCTGACTGCGCATGGCATCGCGTTACTTGCTTTTCACGAGACCGACGGCGCTCGCGAGCTCGGCGCTGCGGGCCTTCGTCCCGATGCGATTGGGATCCTCAACGTTCAGGGTGCGGTCCGGTCCGTTGCGCTGGAAGCAGACTGCGCCACAGAGGGCGTGAGTTCGATCCTCAAAAGCAAGCTCGCGCGATATCAGACGGCCCTATCAAGCGGCCGTCTGCACGAGATCTGGTTTGTGACCACCGCCGGCCTTGAGCGACGCAAATCAATCCGCAAGATCTCGATCGAGGCGGGCGTCTCGCCTGCAGTGCGCACCTTCACGGCAGAATACATCCAGGCTCGCCCGGCAAAGGCCCCAACCGAACTAGGCCAGCAACCAACAACAAAAAAGCCCGCACCAACGCCGCCCCATAAACGCGCAGCGACGCCTGCGCAGAAATCATCGAAATGAGGCCGCATTTGAACACTTACCCATCCCATGACGGGAGCGGCGAACGGTTAGTTGAAAGGTGGGTTCGTGGGTGGGGCGGACGATGGCCTTGCGGACGTCCGACGCAGGTGGGCCTGCGGTGTGTCTGCCAGGAGCTTTCCCGGTCGCGGCCTTCGGTGCGTCGATAGATGAGGTGTGGGGTGAGTATGAAGGATGACCTAGCAACCGTCTTTGAGTCAGCACTCGATGCGCGCATGAAAGAGGCCCGCGAGAACGCAGCACGAGCTGTCCTGGCACAAACAGACGTCGCGCGGATGACGCTTGGCGCCTTCGTGGCCGCCGCAAAGGAGAAGATCGAGCTTTGGGCCGTGCTTGAAGGACTGACATTGCACGAGATTGCCCAGCACATTGTCGTTGACACGGTCGAACGTGGAGCGAGCGGCCCGAACGATTCGTGGCGAACAGATCTCGCTTCGTTCGTCGCGACAACCGGAGACTGGTTCTCAAGCACGGAAGCATCTGCTGCTTGTGGCCTGTCGCCGCGTTCAAGCGCCCTGCGCCGCGAGCTCGGTCGCATGGAGGCGGCAGGAGTCCTTCAATCGAACGCCCGAGCCCGTCGCCATCGCAAGTATCGCGCGGCGCAAGCCGCGCACACGGAGGACTCGGATGCTCATTGAGTGCTGCTTTCTCATCCCTCTCGCGCGCGACACAGATCGGGCCGAGCACGACCTGCGCTCATGGCACGACCTTCAGGCACGACTGCTCGAGCTTGCGGGCGGATTCACGGGCCCCGAGACGTGTCGCGGTGCGTGGAGGGACGAGCAAGCTCGCGTGATCGTCGACGCCTCTTACGCCTATCGCGTGGCGCTCGATCCCGATCGAGTGCCCGAGCTCCGCAACTTGCTCATGCAGGCGACCGAGCACTTTGACCAGAAGGCGATCTATCTGGCCGTCGGATCGCGAGTGGAATTCGTGCGAGCGGGGCGGTGGCGCAGTGATCGCGTCTCAGCTCGCTCTCGAGCCGCGCCACGGACACGGATGCGCGCACCGAAGCGGAGGATCCGCGCGTCTGAGCCATAAAGTCGATGCACAAGGGAGCAGAACCGATGAAGACGCTGATGACGGTTGTCGAGGTCGCCGAGCTCCTGCGCGTGAGTCGATCGACGGTGTACGCGTGGATCGCAGAAGGTGCGATCCCATTCTTGAAAATCAGAGGGGTGGTTCGATTCGAGCCGGATGTGCTAAGTGCTTGGGTTCAAGCAAGTGCGCGCGCCGGTAGCGATGGAGGCATCCATGCCGGCACGCAAGATCAACGGAGTCTGGCACGTGGACATTTGGATCGACAGGCCCGGAGTCGGCCGAGAGAGGATCCGCAAACGCAGCCCGATTCAAACCAAGAAGGGGACGCTCGCGTACGAGGCCGAGCTCGTCGCCCACGCCTTGTCAAACTCTGAACCTGAACCAGAGCCTCGACCGGAGGTGAGTTTCGAAGAATTCGCAAAACAGTTTCTCGAACAACACGTTCGTGTGCATCACAAGTACTCAACGCTCGTGAGTTACGAGAGTGCGCTCTCCCAGCACCTGGTCCCGTTCTTCAAAACGGCTCCGATCACGTCGATCACCGAACGCGATGTCGCCGCCCTGCAGGCCCATCTGCTTGATGGGTCGCGAACGGCCAAGACGGTTCGAAACGTCGTCGCGGTTCTCGGGGCGGCGCTTCGGGTGGCTGATGAATGGAAGCTCATCGACGGCCTTCCCACGATTCGATACCCGAAGGCAGAGGTGCCGACGTTTCGATTCCTCACGCTTGAACAGTGTCGGCGACTGGAGACGGGCACGACCGCGTACTGGCTCCCCATGCAGATTCTCGCTCGCAAGGCGGGCCTCCGCTTGGGAGAGCTCTGTGCGCTCGAAGGCGAGCAGTTCGACCTCTCGAACGCTCGGGTCCGGATCGATCGTGCTGTGTGGCGGGGCAGGGTCGGGAGCCCGAAGTACGGGAAGACTCGCGTGGTGGACCTTTCGCCCGCGACAGTCTCCATGCTTCGTCCGCTCATCGGCAAGGGACTTGTGTTCCCGAGCACCGAGGGGCGGATGCGGCTCGAACGAAAGTGCGACTTGGGACTCCGGCGGTGCGCGACACGCGCAGGCCTCGAGCCCTTTGGCTGGCACGTCCTGCGCCACACGTACGCGAGCCACCTCGCGATGGCCGGGGTTCCGCTTCCAGTCGTCGCGGAGTTGATGGGCCACGGGGATATCCGAGTCACGATGCGCTACGCCCATCTATCGCCGACCGCGAAGCGTGAGGCCGTCGTGAAGCTGGACGCGGAGGAGGTTGGGCAGAGCTAAGGCAGCCATTGGGCAGCGGCCCGCAGGGCGGGTGCCCGACTTTCGTCTAACTATTTGGAATCTGAAAGGAAAAATTGGCGGGGTGGACGGGACTCGAACCCGCGGCCTCCGGCGTGACAGGCCGGCGTTATAACCGACTTAACTACCACCCCGCCGGGTGGAGCGCGCGACCGGTAGCGCGCCGAGGTTTGGCTGTCAATGAAAAGATTTCCGTCGCGCCCCGCCTCTTCGCCCCGCTCCCGGTCTTCCCCGCGGCTCAGGTCCGGCGTTCACCCATGCCACCTCGGGCCTTCTCTAGCGCTCGCTTCTGCAAGGTCTCCGTGACCAACGCACTCGCCGCCACCATGCCGAACAACATCGGTACCTCCGACGCGTTCGCCTGCATCGCCCCCGCCGTTCCCATCGCGATCGACCCGACCAACGTCGTCGGATGGAAGATCCACGCCGCCAACGCGCCGATGCCCGCCCCGAACAGCCCCGAGCCCACCACGCCCAGCTCTTCATACTGACCCGCTAGCAGCTCTCCCACTACGTAGGCTCCAAAACCCATCGCAAAGAGCTTCACTCCGTAAAGCCACCCGCCCCGCTCGAGGACCGGGAACAGGTGGCGCAATAGCCCCCGCACGGCAAACTTCGGCGTCCTCAGAAAGTACTCTCCATCCCTCCGCAAGAGACCTCGCTCGACTTGGTACTCATAGGCCTCCCTCGTTGCTTTCACGTAGTGCGCTACGAAACTGTCCGGGTCCAACGCTCTCACCGACGAGTTGCCTCGGTGCCGGTCCACCTCCTTCGCGTGGGCTTGGAACAGCTCCTCGACCGTCTTGACGTGAGGCAGCTTCTTGCTCGGACGCCTCGGGTCTGCATCGAGCAGATCCATCGGCGCGTTGCTCGTCGAGATCGCTCGACCGTCCAGGAGCTCACTCAGTAGCTCGAAGAAACACACCGTCGTCCCGAGCGGCGGCGCGTTCGGCTTCTCGGTGATGTGGTAAATCGCGGTCGCGATCGCAAATCGCTCCTTTTTCTCGTCCACGAAGGCACAAATCCTCGCGACCGCGGTCGTCCCTCCCGCTCCCAAGTGGGCTTCATACTCACCGATCGAAACGAAACCATGGCGACTCAGCTCCTCGATCCAGGTCGTGACCTCCCGCTCCCGATCCTTCACCGAGGTCCATGGCACGAGCTCTAGCGTGGCACGATCGGCGACACCACCCGCCAACGAACGGTACCCGACGATCGAAATGAAGATCATCGCGACAATTCCGGCGACGAGGATCAGCATGGCCCCTTTTACCCGGCTTTCGGACGAGCCGCATCGCTCGCTCGGCTGCTCAGATACACTCCCGCAAAAATCAGGGCCGCCGCTAGCAGCACCCGAGGCCCCGGCCGCTCTCCGAGAAGCGCCGCCGCGCCTGCGGCCGCGACCACCGGCTGCAAGTAGATGTAAGAGGCCACGAGCGAAGACTCGGCCCTCGCTAGCGCCATCTGTGTCAGCGCGTACGCTCCCACCGTGGGCACGGCCACCAAGAAAGCGAGGTGGACATAGTCACGCATGACCAACGCCGGCGCGTCTTGCCACGCGAACCAGCCGAGCGGGGTGACCATCGGCGCGGCGAACGAAAACAGTATCGCCGTCAGCGCAAAGGCCGGCACCGCCGACGAGAGCGGCCGCACCAACACCAAGAACAACCCATACGAGACCGAATTCACCAAAATCATGAGATTGCCGATGAGATGCTCCCGGTCCGCGGAGGCACCCTCGACTCCCACCAATACCAGCGCTCCGATCAGCGCGATCACCACTCCGGTGAGCCTCACCGGCCGTACTCTCTCCCCGCCGAGCAAGACCGCCGCGAGGAGCGTGAATACTGGGATCGTCGTCCCCAACACGGTCGCGTTCGTCGCCGTCGATCGCGCGAGCCCTCCGACGAACATCTCTTGATTGATGACGACACCCAGCAGCGCGCATGACAACAACCTCGGGATTTGACGGCGCGTCGGCCACCGAACCCCCAAGGCGAGTGCGACAATCGTGAAGACGATCGCGCCTCCGGCGACGCGGACCATCACGATTCCGGCCGGAGGAAGCCGCGCCAACGCGAGCCGACCCACGACCGGAAGGGACCCAAAACAGACTTGAGCCGCGATCAAGATCGCGTGCGTCTCGAACCGCGAGCTGTGCGTCACTCAGTGCGCCTCGTCCCAATTCTTACCCATGTGCGGGTCGGCGACGAGGGGTACGGCCATGGGAAATGCGTGCGACATTTCGGTCGATACGAGCTTGGAGACCGCCTCCGCCGAAGCCTTCGGCGCCTCGAGGAGGAGCTCGTCGTGCACCTGCAACAGGAACTTTGCTTCTGGGTGCTCGTCCTCCAACCTCGCCGCGACCCGGATCATCGCCATCTTGATGAGGTCGGCGGCGCTTCCCTGGATGGGTGTGTTCGTTGCGATTCGCTCGGCCGCCGCTCGGACCGCTCGGTTCTTCGACGCGATGTCGGCTACCCGACGACGTCGGCCCGACAGCGTCCGAACCCACCCGGTCTTTCGTGCGTCTTCGAGGATTCGGTCGAGCAGCGCCCTCACCTTGGGCTGCCGATCGAAGTAGTCGTCTATGAATTTGGACGCTACTCTTCGCTGAATACCGAGCTGCCGAGCCAACCGCACGGGACCCATGCCGTACAAGACGCCGAAGTTGACCGCCTTGGCCTGGCCCCGTTGCTCGCGGGTGACTTGGTCCGGCGGGATTTGAAAAATCACCGAGGCGGTTCGCGTGTGGACGTCGGCGTTCTGCTCGAAGGCCTCCACCAAGACCGGCTCCTCGGAGAAATGAGCGAGCACGCGGAGCTCGATCTGGGAGTAGTCGACCGAGATGAGGACGTTGCCCTCGGAGGGAATGAAGACCTCTCGGAGCTTTCGGCCGAGCTCGCTCCGAATGGGAATGTTCTGCAGGTTGGGCTCTGTCGAAGACAGTCTCCCGGTCGCGGCAACCGTCTGCTGGAGCCTCGTGTGCACCCTGCCGGTCAACGGACAGATCATCCTCGGGAGGGCCTCGACGTAGGTGTTCTGGAGCTTCTGCACTTGACGATGTTCGAGCACGGCGCCGGGCAGCTCGTGAAGCTCCGCGAGCTGCTCCAACACCGAGGCGTCGGTGGACGGGCCCGTCTTGGTATTTTTCAAGATCTTCAGGCCGAGCTCGTCGTAGAGGATCTTCTGGAGCTGCTTTGGGGAGCCGATGTTGAACTCATGGCCGGCGGCCTCGTGGCACTTCCTTTCGAGCACCGCGAGCTCCTTTTCGAACGCGTTCTCCAGCTCCTTGAGCCGCGAGAGGTCGATTCGGAGGCCGGTGAGCTCGATGGTGGCCAGCACCGGTACGAGCGGGAGCTCCACGTCTTGAAACACGCCGAGGAGCTCCGCGCGTTCCAGCGCCGGACGCAAGACGTCCTCCGATCTGAGCGACAAGTCGGCAGACTCACCCACCACGAGCTTCGCGGACTCTGGTGCGACTTTTTCGAAGGGTATGCGGCTCTTGCCCGTGCCGGTGAGAGACTCGGGAACGACGGGCTCGAGGCCCAAGTAGCGTCGTCCGACGGTTCGAACGTCATGGGCGGCCTCGTCGGGATCCAAGAGGTAGCTCGCGACCCGCGGCTCGAACGCGAGTCCGTCCATGGCGATCCCGTGACGCTTGGTGATGGCAACCCAGTCCTGGAGCTGTGCGGAGCTCTTCTTCAACTCCGGATTCGAGAGCGCAGGCCCGAGGCGGTCGAGGAGCGCTTCGAAGCGGAGCGAGGAGCCCTCGTGTCGAAACGGGACGTAAAATGTCTTGCCAGGCGCCGTGGCGATCGAAAGCCCGATGACTTCCGCGTCGGCCATCCGGTTCGAACTCGTCTCCACGGCGAGCCCGATGGTCTTGGCTTCCCCGAGCTTACTCATGAGTTGGTCGAGCCCGGCGGAGTCGTTCACGACTTGGTACCCGTCGTGAGGAATGGGCGTGGCGATGATGGCGGCTCTGGACCGCTCGGCGGCAGCGGTCGCTGGGATCATGTTCCTGAACTCGAGCTCCTCGAAGAGCGCGCGTTGGGCGTCGACGTCGGGTCCCTCGTAGACGAGCTCCGGGAGGCCCAGGCCGAGCTCGACGTGATCGTCGAGGGCGACGAGCTTCCTCGAGAGCTTCGCCGCTTCGGTGTCGGCGACGATTCGCTCGCCCATCTTGCCTTTGATCTTGCCGGCCGCCGCGGCGGCGAGGACTCCGTCGAGGGTGCCGTACTCACCCAGGAGCTTTGCGCCGGTCTTTTCGCCCACGCCGCTGACGCCGGGGACGTTGTCGGAGGTGTCTCCCATGAGCGCGAGCAGGTCCCCGAGTCGATCGGGGAGCACCGCGAATTTCTCGACGACGTCTTCGACCTTGAAGCGGAGGTTGCGCATCGGTTCGAACAGGGTCACTCGGGGACCCACGAGCTGCATGAGGTCTTTGTCACCGCTCACGATCACGACGTCGAAGTCGTTCTCGAGGGCGACGCGGGCAAGAGTTGCGATGATGTCGTCGGCTTCGAAGCCGGGTCTTCGCAAGCTGCAGATCCGGAACGAGTCGGTGACTTGATGAATACGCGGGATCTGCGGGACGAGGTCCTCGGGAGGCGGCGGGCGGTGGGCTTTGTAGTCCGGGTAGAGCGCACGTCGGAACGTCGGGACCGCGTCGTCGAAGGCGATCGCGAGGTGAGTGGGCTTCTCGTCTTCGATGAGTCGTTTGATCATCCGGGTGAAGCCGTTGACCGCGTGGGTGGGCTCTCCTCGGGAGGTCGAGAGCGGGCGGACGCCGAAGTAGGCGCGGTAGATGTAGCCGGACCCGTCGATGAGGTGAACGGTTGGTCGGTCGTGGGTGGTCATGGCTGAATAGCTCGAAGTCAGAAGGGGAGGCAGACGGGGACCGTCCAGGTGTCGAAGAGCGTTCCGCAGAACGCGCCGGGTCGTTCGGGGCACGACTCGTTCGCATCGCAGTTGGCGAAGCACAGGCCGATGCCAGCGAAGTCCTGGCAAGTCTCTCCCACTGTACAGGGAGTAGCTTCGGGGAGGCCGGAGCACACGCGCGTGCACATGCCTCCGGTGAATGCCCAGATTTGCTCGGACAGGCAGACTTGGCCGGCTCCGCATTCGGTCCCGACCGCGCAGGGGTCTCCGACGTGGGCGCTCGTCGAGTGAGTTGGCGTGGGTTCACAAGCTCCGGACTCTGGGTTGCAGTACATCGAGCCATTTCGGGGGGCGCAGTCGTAGAGGTCGTCTCGGCAGCGCGGGTAGCAAACGGAGGTGCCGTTGCCGAGATCTCGACAGTACGCGTCGGAGCGACACTCGTCGTTGGTGGTGCAAATAGCCATACAGCCGCGGACCACCGCGGCGCCGGTGTTGAAGGCGATGCAGCCCGATCCGGTCGGGCAGCTCGGCGTACAGCCTTCGACTGTGCAGTAGCCATCCCAGAGGTAGGGGGGTTCGGTTTCGTCCCAGCACGACAGGCCACTCTCGGTGTCGCAGTCCTGATCGATCAAACACGCGGCGCCTACGCCTCCAGCGCCTCCGTCGCGTGGGCCGGTGTCCGGCAAGGGCCCTGCGTCGGGCGTTGGCGCTGGGCACGTGGACGGTCGATCTTCGGGGTCAAGGCAAGGTTCGCCGGTAGGGCAGCCTGGATTCTCGCAGCAATAGACGAGGCCGACGCCGAGGTTGCGACAGAGTCCGTCGAGGCAGGCCAGGCCTTGGTCGCAGTCGCAGGTCTCGGTGCAGGCGCTGGGTGCGCCCGCGTCGTGAAACACGATGAAGCTCGCGTCGGTCGGTCGCGGCGGAATCACCCGCGCGTCTTTGGACCCTGCGTCGTACGGCGAGGCGTCCTCCACCACGCCGACATCCAGACCCGCGTCGCGCGCGGACTCGGAGGAGCACGCGACTGTCGCAACGAGCGCAGACGAGTAGAGCGACCAAGCCATCCGAGCCGTTTGCCCTGGCCACGTGGCGCGAAATCGAGAGGGTGACGACACTCGACAACTCCGGATCAACCCCGATTCAGCGTCAGACCGACGGAGAAACCGGGAGCGCCAGCTTGTCTGATTCCGACTCCCGACGCCATGTGTTCGACCCGAAAATCAGTTGCCCGAGTCGAAATCGAAGTATGATTCGGCCGTTGACCACTGAAGGCACGGGGCCCGAGCAGTTCGGGTCCTACCTGATGCTCGAGCAAATCGGCGACGGAGGGATGGCCGAGATCTTCCTCGCCAAGATGCAAGGCTACTCGGGTTTCGAGAAGCTCGTGGCGTTGAAGCGCATCTTGCCGCGCTACAGCCAGAACCCCGCCTTCGCGAAGATGTTGATCCACGAAGCGAAGCTCGCGGCGCGGATTCAACACAACAACGTCGTGCAGGTGCTCGATCTCGGTGAGGCGTCGGGTCGTGTTTACATCGCGATGGAGTACATTCGAGGTCGCGACCTGGCCGCGATCTTGTCGAACACTTACCGCCGCAAGGAGTTCCTGCCAGTCCCGCTCGCGCTCTTCGTGTCGACGGAGTTTCTGACGGGTTTGGATTTCGCCCATCGCCTCTCGGGCACCGACGGACGGCCGCTCGGTCTGATTCACCGCGACATCTCGCCCCAAAACATCCTGATTTCGTTCGAAGGGGAGGTGAAGGTCACCGACTTCGGCATCGCGCGAGTCATCGAATTCGGCGAGGGCGAGTCGTTGCCGGGCAACCTGCACGGCAAGTTTGGTTACATGTCGCCCGAGCAGGTTCGCAACCAAGGCCTCGATCAGCGGTCGGACGTGTTCAGCTCTGGGATCGTCGTTCACGAGATGTTGACCGGCAAGCGGCTCTTTCGAGGGAAGACGCCGCAAGCCACGGTGGAGCTCGTGTTGCGGCACAAGATCCCGCTGCCATCGTCGATCAATCCGGACGTCCCCAAGGAGATCGACGACATCGTCATGCGGTCGCTCGCGCGTGAAGCGAACGAGCGATACCAGACGATCGGCGCGTTGCTCGGAGATCTGAGCCGCGCCTCCGACGCGATGCGCGCGCGGGCGCAACGTCGAGACTTGGCGGTGTACATGCGCCGTCAGTTCGGTGCGAAGAACGCCCAGAAGCGTCGCGCGAGCATCAGCCCGTATAGCCCTTCGCCGGGGACGCGCGTCCCCTTGGGCGAGATCTTGGTGCGCAAGGGAGCCATCACTTACGACGAGCTCGAGATCGCGCTCGCGGAGCAGCGGGCTCGAGGCGGCCGCATCGGCGAGATCCTCGTCGAAGCCAACAACATCACCGAGGAGATGCTGACCGGGGCGCTCGCCGAGCAGTCGAGCGTGGCGGTGCTGCCGGCCGCGCAGCTCAAGCTTCAGAGGCCCGACGACAGCGTGTTGGCTCGGTTTCCGCGGGCGATGGCTCAACAAATTTCGGTGCTCGCGCTCTCGGTGGACGCGGAGGGGCGTGCGGTCTTGGCGGTCACCGACCCCTACGACAATCGGTCTCTGCTCGAGGCGAAGGTCGTTCTCGGAGTAGAAGAAGCGGATATCCGACTGGTCACGCGCACCGCGTTCCGCGAGATGCTCCAGGCGTGGTACCCGCGCGTCACCGAACCTCCGAAGGTCGCCAAGACGACCATCGAGGCGCCTCCTCCTCCGCCCGTTCCGAGCGGCCCGGCGGTCGTGTTGTTCGCCGACGCCAACGTCGCTGACATCGAGCCGCTCGCCCAACGAATCAAAGCGGAAGAGTGCGAGGTGATGATCGCCAAGGACGGCAAGAAGGCCCGAGAGATCATCCGGAGCTCGAACCCGATCATTGCATTCTTGGATGCGGCGCTGCCGGCGATCGACGGGTACAACATCTTGCTCGAGCTTCGATCGAAGAATCCGGAGGCCGCGATTTTCATCACCTCGAGCCGCAAGGACGAGTTTCGAGAGGCCAAGGCTCTCGAGCTCGGCGCCGACGACTTTCTGGTGAAGCCGTTCAGCCTCGAGGTGACGGCCTCGAAGGTCCGCCGCGAGCTTCAGAAGCGGGCGACGACCCGCCGGGCGCCCGCTGGGGCCGTACCCATGTTCCGAGGTGTGTCGGGATCTCTGGGCGACATGTCGGTGGTGGACGTGGTTCAAAGTCTCGAGGTCGGTCGCAAGACGGCCCACGTCGTGCTTCAGTACGAAGACGGCCGAAGCGGCGAGCTTCGGGTGGACGATGGTGACGTGCGCGGCTGTCGAGCCGGGGAGGCGACGGGAGAAGAAGCGTTCTACAAGCTCGCGCCGTCCGGGGACGGCATTTTTCGTATCGAGTACCGATCGTCCGACGTACCCATCAACATCAATTCGGTGAATACGGCCCTGGTGCTGGAGGCCTTGCGGCGAGAGGACGCGAGCTCGGGAGCCCAAGTCACGGACATCATGCGGATCGAAGACATGATTCCGGACGGTCCTCAGCTGCTGCCACCGAATTTGGCTGAAGGGTTGGTGCTCGCACCCAAGGATTCGCGTGCTCCGGACGACACCCCCAAGTTCACGCCGGTGCATCCCCAGCTCGACCCACGGCGCGGATTCAATCCTGACCCCTCGGCCTTCTCCGCCGTGTCGCCTTCGCCTTCACCTTCACCGCACCCTTCTCAGCAGCTCGACCCGCGAACTCAGACTGGAGCGTGGCGAGCGCCGGATCCGTCGGCCTGGCCGATGCCTTCGCTCGAGCCGCGAACTCAGACCGGAGCCTGGGCCGGCTTTTCCTCGAAGGCGGAAAAGACTCCGTGGCCTTCGCCGACGGCTTGGCCCCTGCCCCAAGTATCCTCGCCTGCTGCGCCTCCGCCGCCGAGTCAGCACACGCCGCTGCCTCCTTTGCCGGATATTTCGGGTTCGTGGCCGCGACCGGACCTGTCTGCTTGGTCTCCCCCCACGGCCTCCGGAACTCATCCCGTGCTCGCGCGCGGCAACTCCGGGCTGTCACCTCCGCCAGCGCCCCTGCCGCGCACTGCCTCCGGCGTGTCGCCGCCCCCGGCGCTCCTGCCGCGTGGGGCTTCCGGACTCACACCTCCGCCTGCGCCGCTTCCACCGGGCGCTCCCGGTCGGTCACCTCCTCCGCTCGAGAGTATGGTCTCGCCGCTCCCTAGAGCTGCTTCTGGCCTGCGGCCTCCTCCGCTGCCCAAGGCACGCGGGCAGAGCGGCGTCCAAGCCCCTCCGCGGCTCGACCAGCCGCGGGCGCCCTCCGCGGATGTCTCCGGTGAGTTTCTCCCGCCCATGCCGGCAGACACTTCGACCGCCCGGCCGATCGTGCCACCGCCGTCGACTTCCATGCAGTTTTATCTCGACCCTGCGACGGGTGAGTTGGTCGTGGGTCCGCCCAAGAAAGACAAGGGCGGACGCTGAGGCCGAGGGCCCGTTCTAGAGGCAGGATCAGGATCGTGAGGCAGGACTAGGATCGGGCACGGGCACGGGCACGGGCACGGCATTTTCGGGACCTCGGCGGCTG
>CAYXDO010000176.1:0-22286 GCA_964463485.1 uncultured Myxococcales bacterium
GGTCGTGGACGTGGACGAAAACACTCCGCCGATACTCTCTGACTTCAAAAGTGGCTCATCTTCGTGAGCATTCCAAGACTCATGGCCAGGCGGATCTGCGCCCAAATGTATTGCCTATGCCTGTGTTGACGCCTACGTCCACGCCGGCCCACCCACGAACTCGGGATCGGTCAAGCCATCAGGAACCACAGATTTGGGAAATGACTGTGCCCACGACCCGCTGAACCGCCCAGAGAGTTGTCGCGGAGTCCAAGAATGCTGCAATCTATTGTTTTGTCCTCGATCGCCGGAATCAGGGCAGGATGGTTCTGACGGGCCTGAGCCCTACGAACCAACCGTTATTCTGAGCAGCCACGCCGAGCGTGTTGCCTGCTGGGGCGGAGTTGAATGGGTTCGAGCGCTTGGCAACACGCAGGTTCTTAGAATATGAGAACCACGCGCCGCCCTTGGTCGCGATCGTCCCGGCCGTGCTGCCAATCTCCTCGCCCGTGGCGGGGCTGCTTGGGTCGGTGCACGTGCCGTTCGCACAGACGTTTCCGGCGCAGGCTTCTGCCGGGCAGCAGCGCTCGCAGAAATCGTCCGACGCCTCGGCGGCTGGACCGTGGCGGTCGCCGGTCCACTCCGCGACATTGCCGTGCAGGTCATAGAGGCCCCAGACATTGGGGAGCTTGCGGGCGACCTCGTGCGTATTCGCAGGTCTCTGAATTCCGGTGGGTACCCAGCCGCCGAGTGTGGCGGTTCCGTCCTGCCCACCCGGCGGACTTTCGGCATTACCGCAGTACCAGGCAATGTCGGACAAGTGACTCAGCGAGTTGCCACAGTCCGGCGCGCCGTCGGGCTCGATCGACAGCTCCTCGCGCCCCGCGCCATGATACGAGGCCGTGCTCGTTCCGGCTCGGGCGGCGTACTCCCATTCCGCCTCGGTCGGAAGCCGATACCCGGCGCAATCCAAGCCCGCGAAGGCGTACTCGAGACCCTGAGCTCCGCCTCCGACGGGCTCATAACACCTGGACAGACCTTCGCGATCCGACATCAGGTTCACGAACGCGACCGCCTGATACCACGTGAAGTCGTCGACTGGACAGTCCGGGCAGCCCCCGTGCTGGGAGTGCGCGCAGCCCGGATCGAGCTCGGCACACTCGCCCTGAGTCACCTCGGTCGCCTTCATCCAGAACGAGCGGGAGATTTGCACCCGCTGAGCGGGCCACTCGTCGCTCTCCCTGTACCCCCTCGCCGCCTCGAAAGCCGAGTACCCGAACATGAACTCACCCCGCGGTATGCGAACGAACCCTCGCGGTCCCTCGAGGTCACGTACTCTCCGGCGAAGGTCGTTGACGACCTCTGCGAGAGCTCGCACCTCGGATATCGTCGGGTTGGAGAGCGGGCCTGGATCGTCTCGCAGGGCGACTTCGATCTCGGCGGACCGGCATACCCAGCCTCCGCCCAGCCGAGTCGGAGCGTCGCCGTCCGCGCAACTCAGGCCCAACTCGGAGAACGTGTCGCGCCCAGCGACGTCTGGTTCGCAGCGCCAGGCCCCTGCGACGAACTTGGCGACAGAATCTGCGGGACAGCTCCCGCTTGCGAGCGACGTGAGCGTGTCCGTGCCGGCATCGTCAGGCTCACACACCCAGCTCGCGGATCGGAGCTTCGCGACGTCTCCTTCCGCACAGGCCCCAGCCAGACTCTCGAGCGTGTCGGCATCGCCTTCGCAACTCCACACGCCGCTCGCGGACTTGGCGACCTGACCGTCGGCGCAGGCCAGCTTTCGCAGCGTGTCCTCTCCGCAAGTCCATCGACCCTGCGAAATCACCGGCGTTTGGCCCGGCCCGCAGGTGCTCGCCAAAGCCTCGAAGCCGTCACTGGAAGGCGGCACACACTCCCATCCGCTCGAGGCCCGACGGAGGATCTTGCCCTCGCAACCCACGAGGCTGTCGACGCGGACGAACCCGTCTTTGAGCCGGATCGCCCCGTCCGTTCCCACCTCGAAGTCGCGACTCGAGAGCTCCGACTCGTCGAAAGGCGGCTGGACCGTGCAGGCGAGGCCAACCCACGGCAAGAGAGCTCGAACCATCGATTTCACATCAACTCCCACTTCCATCGAGCAGCCAGAAGGCCACGCCCCCCACGATCGCCGCGCACGCCACGCCGAGGCCTACGTTCGCGAGGGTCGCGTCGGCTCGCGCTCGGTCGAGCGAGTAGCGATCGTCGAACGGCGAAACGCCAGCAGCCGACTTTGCCAGAAATCCGAAGGTGAGCCCGGTGGCCGCGCCGGCCACGGCGACCCCGCCTGCCACCCAGATCCACGACCCCAAGCCGTTCGGAGCGCGATCTCGGTCCGCGATCAGTTGCTTCAGCGTCTCGATGGTCTTTTGCACCTCGTGCGCCTCCTCCGGCTCGGATCTGAGGTAGTCCTGGAGATGGACCAGCGCTTGCTCGTAGAGCTCCAGGTTCCGTTCGCACTGAGCCAGCATGAAGAGTACGGACGGGCGCCCCTGAGAGAGCTCGTAGGAGCTTCGAAAGTGACTCAGCGCGCCTGCGAACTCACCGGCCTCGAACAAGCCGGTCGCCACGTCGAACTCGAGCCTCGCTCTCTCCAAATCCCGCGCCTCCGCGGGCTCGGCAGCCAAGGCCTCGACGCCTGTCAGCACGCCGACGGCCAGAATGATACACACCCACGATGGCGCGCGTGATCCTCGTCTCTGCACTTCTCCCTCCACTCAGAACTTCGTCGTCCTTCGTTTGTCGATGTTGCGAACCTCGGTGCTCCCCGCGTCGCCTGGCGCCTCCCTCGTCACTGGCTGCTCGCTCAGCACGCCAGTGTCGGGGACGCCAGCGTGGGGGTGCTCGGCAGGCTCGCCCACGGGCGCGTCGGTAGCTGGGACGGCTGCTTCGACGCGCTCCGCAGGCGCGGTCACCGCAGCATCGGATACCTTGGCCACCAAGCCCCTCGACCTCCCGAAGGACACTTCGACGGCCGGCGCCGCTGCCGAGAGCTCAACCGTGCGGGCTGAGTGTCCGAGCATTCGAATCGTCAGGCGATGCGTCTCCCCCGGCCGCAGCTCGACCTCGAAAGGTGTCAGTCCGATGAGTCGCCCCGAGCCGTCGAATACGTCGGCGCCCGGCGGACTCGACGTCACGCGCCCCCGCCGAGTCGTCCCGGCGTCGGACGCACCCGAGACGGGCGCGGAGACGAGCGGCGCCTCACGAGCGGCGAGCACTCCAGCATCCACCGGCACGATCTCTGGGCCTGGACCCCTGCCGAAGAACCAAAAGACTCCGACCGCGCCCGCGATCGACCCCAAAACCAGACCGGTAGACCGCCTTCCCGGTGGGAGCGGACTCGACGTCGACGACCCTGGCTGAGTCGGCAGCACGAACTCCGCGAGCGGCGCGACCGGCGCGACCGGCGCGACCGTGGGCTCGGTGGGTTCGGGATGGCTTGGGCGCGTGCGAGCGGGCCCCTCGCGAATCTGGATCAGCCGCCTGACGAAGTCCGTGGCAGACGGCCGCTTGGCTGGGTCGATGTCGAGGCACTCTCGGAGGAGCTCCACGAAGTCCGGCGCGTTCGGCGTGCCCGCCGGAAGCTCGAGCGATGGCTGGGTGCCCTGGACCTTCGCCCGCATGACGTCGGAAATCTCGCCACCGAACAGACGCGGCCCGGCGAGGATCTCGAAAAGCACTTCGGCGGCTGCGCAGACATCCGTCGCGCCCGAGACGTCCGCAGCGATCGCCTGCTCGGGCGCCATATACACGGGTGTCCCGATGAGCGCGCCCGTCGCCGTCTTGAAATCAGCGGTCTTCACTTTCGCGATACCGAAGTCCACGAGCTTGACGTGAAGACCGTGGTCGTTCACGCGGAGCAAGATGTTGTCGGGCTTGAGGTCACGGTGAACGACGCCCGCGCGGTGCGCGGCCTCGAGCGCTCGCCCGATTTGCACCGAGACCTCGATCGCGTCGCCGGGTCCAATCACCTTGGTTCTCAGGCCCTGAGTAAGCGAGGGCCCGTCGATGTACTCCATGACGATCGCGACGATGGCCGGCGACTCGACCCGAACGAAGTCCGTCACGTCCACGATGTTCGTATGGCCGATGTCGCTCACGACCTTCGCCTCGTTGAAGAATCGCCTGACGTAGCTATCGTCGGCCGCCAAGCTCGGCTCGAGGACCTTGACGGCAGCCTTCCGTCCGAGGGTCGTGTGAGTTCCTAGATAAACTCTGCCCATTCCGCCGCGGCCGAGGACTCTCTCCAGACGGTAGCCGCCGAGGACTTGGCCGAGCAGCCCGTCCTGTCCTCCTTTGTTGGCGAGGCCCACGGACTTTGGAACCTAGCAGCAAACGATGCTCCCGTGCAGCCATTCGGAGCCAGTATTTGCGCGCGCCGGCGCAGATCCCGAGAGTTGCGCAAAACTAGCGGCATTCGTTGCTCCTGATTTCAGCGAAATTGGATCGGCGACAAGTTTTCCAGGCCCGTACTCCTTCCGAGAATCATCGCGCGGCGAGGCCTTGCTGGAGCTCCATGATCTGGGCGCGAGCGCATTCGCGGCACGACGCCGGTCGGAGCCCCATGCGCCCATCGCCGGGTCGCTCGAGCCGCGAAGCTTTTGCGCCCGAGGAGCGCGGAGACCTGGCGGCTGCACGTCCGAATCCTGGCTTCCGGTGTTTACGCGCGTCCGCGTTTTGGAGACAATCGAGGAGTGCGTGAGTGGGTCACCGAGTGCGACTTTGCTGAACCTGGTCGATGGTGCGGGGGTCCAGCGAGAGCTCGATCTTGCTCGGCGGCTTGATGCTCGCCGCGAAGGCTGAAGGCAATCCTGAGTTTGACCCGATTTCGTTGAAGCGGCTCGCCGCGATTCTGACCGGCTGCGCCGCCGCGATCGGCTGCGCTGGGCTGCTGGGGCACGCGACCGGCAACCCGGGGATCGCTGAGTTTGGCTGTGACCAACCCCTTCGGGCGGCGGTGGCCCTCGGATTGATCGCCGGAGCTGTCGCGGTCGCGGCGCTCTTGACACGCAGGCTCGAAGCAGCCCAGGCCGCAGCCGGCGTGCTCGTGGCCGTGGGACTGAGCGCCCTGATGCTCGGGCGTGACTTTGGGCCCGAAGGCGCCTGGCCGTCCCCCATGACCGCGATGGTCCTGTGCGCGCTGGGTACTGCCGTTATCCTGACCTCTCTTTCGCGGGCGAGCGCACTCGCCCAAGGCCTCGCGCTCGCCTGCCTCGCGCTCTCGGTCTTTGGGCTGCTGCGCACGCTGTTCGGGGTCGAAGGCGGCTACCCGCTCGCAAACTGGAGTTGGATCACCTTTCCCGCCGCCCTCGGGCTGTGGATGCTCTGCGCAGCCTTGGTGCTTACTCAGCCAGCTGGGTATGTTCCGCGCCTGCTCACACGACCAGCCCCAGACGGAGTCATGTCTCGGCGCCTGATGCCTGCGGTGATGCTGGTGCCGCTCGCGCTCGGAAGCGTGCGAATGCTCGGCCAGCGACTCGGCCTCTTCGAGCCAGACCTCGGCCTCGCCGGGATGATAACCGCCGCCATGGTGTTCATGTCCGTCTTCATCGTCGTGACCGCGAAGCACGTGGGGCGGGTGGACGACGCGCGCGGCGAGGCGCTGAGCTCTCTGGCCGAAGCACAGGCCATAGGAGGTCTCGGGAGTTGGCTCCATGACCCGCGCGATGGCCACTTCGAGTGCTCGGCGCAGGTGTTTCGTATCTGCGGACGGGAGCGAGCCGACGTCGCCCCAACACTCTCTGCGTTTCTCGGATTGCTCCACGAGGACGACCGACCTCTGCTGACGTCGCATTTGACGGGGCTGAGTCTGGAGAGTCCGACATTTCAGATTGAGCTTCGTATGCGTCACGCCGATGGCCGGCTGCTCGACATGTGGATGCGCGCGCGCGGTGAGATCGACTCGAGCGACTCGATCAGAAGTGTCATGGGTACGCTGCTCGACGTGACGGAGCGAAGGCGGAACGAACGGGAGCTCATGATGCGCGAGGCTCGGCTCTCGACGACGCTCACGAGCATCGGCGACGCGGTCATCGCCACCGATCCTGAAGGCCGCGTCGAGCTCATGAACCCGGTCGCTGAGTTGCTCACCGGCTGGACGTCGGCCGAGGCCTCGGGCCGGCGCCTCTCCGAGAGCTTCAAGATCATCAACGAGCGCACCCGGGCTCCGGTCGAGAGTCCGGTCGATCGAGTCTTGAGGGAAGGCCGAGTCGTCGGGCTCGCCAACCACACGGCGATCACCCGTCGAGATGGCACGGAGCGGTCGATCGCCGACAGCGCCGCGCCGATTCGAGACGCGTCGGGCGCGGTGCTCGGTATCGTCATGGTGTTCCGGGACATCACCGAGGAGCGCCTCGCCGAACTGGAGCGAGAGCGCCTGCGCGCCCGACTCATCCAAGCCGACCGCATGGCTTCGCTCGGAACCATGGCCGCGGGCATAGCCCACGAAATCAACAATCCCCTCTCCTTCATCCAGGCAAATCTGAGCGCGATGGAGCGGTATCTGGATGAGCTCGAAGGGCGCTGGGCGAGCGCTCACCGTGACTCCCACCGCGCGGGCTGCGACCGGCTTCGAGAGACCCGGGAGGTCCTCTCGGACTGCCAGGAGGGCGCCGACCGCGTACGGCGAATCGTGAAGGACCTGACGATGTTCGCGCGCGGACAGGAGGATGAAGGCGAGGTAGCGGACGTACACTCCGTGGCGCTGTTCTCACTCAAGATGGCCGAGCTCCAGATCCGGCCGCGTGCCCGAATCGTCAAGGAGCTGAGCGATGTACCCTCGGTCGCCGCGGGTCACGCGCGATTGGGGCAGGTGCTCTTGAATCTGCTCGTGAACGCAGCGCAGGCGATTCCGGAGGGCACGCCGGAGCGTCACTCTGTCCGCCTCGCAACTTATATGGAGAACGGCTCCGAACGCGTGATCATCGAAGTGAGTGACACCGGCAGCGGGATCGCGCCAGAGCACTTGCCTCGACTGTTCGATCCGTTCTTCACGACCAAGCCCGTCGGAGCCGGCACGGGCCTAGGCCTCGCCGTGTGCCATGGCATCATCGCGAGCCTGGGCGGAGAGATCAAAGTCGAGAGTAAGCTCGGCGCCGGGACGACCTTTCGAGTTTTGCTACCCAAGGCCCAGCACACGAGGCCCGATGAGCCCGTCTTGGCACCGCACCTCCCAGCGCACCGCGGCCGGATCTTCGTCATCGACGACGACGCGCGAGTCGGAAAGTCCATCGCTCGCACGCTCGAACCGGATCACGACGTCGTCGTCATGACCGACGCGAAGCAGGCCCTCGAGCGAATCATCCAAGGAGATCACTTCGACGCCGTCCTATGCGATCTCATGATGCCGGAGCTCTCGGGGATGGAGATCCACGAGCGACTTCAGGTTACTCACCCAAGTCTCTTGAAGCGATTCATCTTCGTCACCGGCGGCGCGTTCACCCCGCGGGCGCAAGCATTCCTGGCGTCCGCCGAAGCCACGTGCATCTCGAAGCCCATCGATCCCGGAACGCTCTTCGAAGCCATCCGAAAGATCCTCGGGTCGAAGTGAGCCACCGCGGGACCGAGCCTTCGCCTCCATCATCTGGCCCGCGCGTAAGCCACGCGGACTCAGGTTCTCACCGATCTGTACGGCGAGCCACTGCGAGTCTTTCGCAGCGACTGGTTTGCCTGCGCGTAGGCTTCGCGGACTCAGCGTCTCACAGCGTCTCACCGAACCGTACGGTGGATGAGCTGCGAGTCTCTGGCCGCAACTGGTTTCGAGCCGCAGACAAGATGCCTGCGGTCCCAGGCGTGATCTCATCCGGCCCTGGCGCGTAGGCTTCGCGGACTGTTCCGGGACAAACGCCGGGCGAGTCACGTTGAACCTCCTCCGTCAGGCGCTCGGTATCTATCATGCGCCGCAGCTCTTGGTCGGTCGTACTCACGGCGGCCGGGCTACTCGTCGCGCGGCTCGGGCGGCATCATCGTTGGGCACCGCAGCCGAGAGTCTCGAGCCGAGTATCGCGCAGTGGAAATTCGAGGATGGAGGGCCGGCGCAGGTCCTGGTCGCGGACCGTCATCACGACGATCAGGCGGTCGAGCGTTGGCACGACTTCGTGGACGTCGGCCTCGGCGAGACTTTGCGCCGGGCAGACTCCGAGCGCAAAGTCATGATACGAGAGGACTCCGCGGAGTCCGCCGAAGAAGAATCCACGACCCGCCGACCACACGCCGAACGGAGGAAAGCCGCTCTCGCCGCCGAGCGGTTGCCACGAGGAACCCACGAGGTGGAACAGACTGTCTCCGGTTTGTCCGCCTCCCGCAGTGGCGATCACGGGTCCGAGCCCGTCCACGAGCCCAATCGCTCGGGGCTCGAAGACGGAGTCGTCGACGAAGACCTCACCCTCGACGAGGTGCACGACTGCGCTGGTCTCCTTGAAAATCGCAATGACTTCGCCGGGAGCGAGCCAAATCAAGGAGCTCGAGACTCGAGTCAACCCATCTGGGAGCCGCTCGGAGTGAACCGCGAGGAGCTCCGAGCCCACCCAGCGCTCCAGAGTACCGGCATCCGAGGTCGCGAAGACTTCCGGCCCGTCCGGACCGATACCGCCGGCCAGCTTGGGCCGGCCGCCGCGCAGAGCTCCCAGGCGGGTCAGGCCGCGACCGAGCTCGAGCTCGAACAACGAACCCAGAAGATCGGCGACGAAGTAGCGGTCCCCCGCTCGAACGCCGCCCGTGATCTCCGCCGCGGACGCCGTGTTCGCGAAGAGGGGAGACACTCGACCGTTGGAGATTTCGACGAGCTCGTTGCGATTCGTGATGAGAAGGAGCCGCTCCGAGCGTTCGTCCATGGGTATGACGATTCGCCCGGTTCCGGCGGTTCCAAGCTCGATTCGCGTCGCCTCGCCGATGGGTACGACTTCGCAGGCCGTCGGGCAGCCTCTCATCCAGCCGGAAGTGACGGCGTAGGTCGATGACTTCGCGAGCGAGGCAGAGGCCCCCGTGATTCGTCCGGACGCGAAGTAACTCGGCCGAGGCAGGCGTCGCGCGCCGGTCGATGTGGGAAGAATTGGGGACGCCGCCAGGACGTCGGGCGGCGGGATTTCGACCTCGGCGAAGTCCGGTTCGCTGTAACCCAGAACGTCGATGAAGCTCCCGTCCAACTCGGAAGTCCCGTCGACCTCAATTTCGACGACGGGCGAGTCCGCGGCGATGAGTGGCGAAGACGCCTCGAGTCGTCCAAAGGAGTCGGATACGAGGGTCGCGACCCAGCGGACGTCGAGTGGAAGGCCTGCCTCGACGCGGACGAGAGGCGGCGAGCAGCTCACCAGCGCGCAGGTGAAGGGAAGGCACCGCAAGGAACCAACCGGGAACCTTGGTACTCGTGCCACGGCCGGCCCTGGGAGAATGACCTGCAGCATTCGTAGCTTCCACGGATGCACCAAGGCACTCGAGGAGACAAGCTAGCGCTACTGTGTCAATTTGTAAGTCCTCGAAATCTTTCGAGCGCGAGCGCGAACGAGCACGAGCACGAGCACGAACGAGCACGAGCACGAGCACGAAGGTTTTCGAGCATTCGAACGAGTTTCACTCTTGTCCGTTGCAGAACTCGACGAATCTGGGAATTCGCTCCCAGGAAATCGTGCTCGTGCTCGTGCTCGTGCCCGTTCGTGCCCGTGCTCGTGCCCGTTCGTGCCCGTGCCCGTCCGTGCTCGAAAAACGTGGGGGATTTCGTGTGACACAGTAGTGCTAGCTCACGTCGGCAGGCCGCCGCCCTATTTACCCCCACACCTCTGCGAGTGGATGATGCCTCCGAGCGACGTTCTCGCAGCTGCGACAGATCGACGGGCGACCGGTGAGACTGGCTGGCCATCGGCGCGGCTCCAAGTCCGCTTCGGAATGGCCTGCCGGTTCGAGGCATCGCCTGTGGAGTCGATTGGGAGCCGCGCCTCGATCGCGCACCGCGTTCGAAGCCGGTTATCCTGCCGAGTCCGAGGCTCGGACCCGTGTGATCGAGCGGTCAGCCCCGGCCTGTAGTTGAAGTTGCCCTGGGATATCGACCAGGGCCGAACAAGGCGTGCGGCGCGACACGAGAGCTCGTCGCCTGGTTTTCTCTTGGAACGCTTCTCTCGGAATGTCGAACGAAGCCCGTTCGGATCGCCGCGCGCCTCTGCGGCATCCGGCCATGCGACTTCTTGTCGCACCCGCTGGGGGTTTACTGCCTCAGCGGGTCGCGCCGCTCGGCCTGGGATGACTCCCGATGACCGGCCGACCTAGGATTCTGCTCGTGAGAGAACACCTGGTCCTGTCGGATTCCGTCGAGCCCGAGCTCTGGGGCCGGTTCACGGACCGCCTTTTCCAGTGCGATGAGTTACATCCAGCGATCGACGTACTCAGGGAGGGACTCTCGGCGGACGCGGCCGAGTTGTGGCTTCTCGACCAGCCGAGTCAGGCCCTGCGGCTGGCGGTGTTTTGCGGGGACGATCGCACGGCGTTCGCGAGTCGCCAGCAATTCGAGCTGGGGCTTGGATTTCCGGGAATCGCCGCCGGATCGGCGTCGCCCCTGGTCACGGAGGACCTCCCTCACGACGCCCGATTCTTGAGAACGCTCGTGCCATGCCAAGGGTACCGTGCGATAGCCTGTCTCCCGATCGAGCGGCGGGGGAGGGTTGCGGGCGCCCTCGAGCTCGCGTGGAAGCGCGGTCTACCGGGCCACGCCGTGTCGGCGCTCAGCTCGGCCACGCGGCCGCTGGAAGCGCGGCTGGCTTCCGAGGCCTTGGCCAGCATGGCCCTGCGCGCGCCGCGTGGGGAGCTCAGGGCAGCCGAGCCGGACCTCAGGATCCGATGCCTCGGTGGGTTCGAGGTGCTTCGCAGGCGACGAGTCCTGACAGCTCAGGACTTCGGTCGGGCCAAGGCGGTGGAGCTGCTCCAGCTTCTGGTCGTGCACGAGCAGCGGGGCTGGCATCGGGACGAGCTCACCGAGGCGCTCTGGCCGGAAGCGCCCCACAAGCGATCCGTCAATTGTTTCCACGTCGCCATGAACGCGCTTCGGCGCGCGATCGATCCCGATAACCGCGGGCTCATACGAAGGAACGCGGACACGTATCGGTTGGACGCGGCTTCGGCGCACGTCGATCTCTGGGATTTCAGACGCCTCGTGGCTCGGGCCACGGCGACTCCGGGCCGGTTCTCGACGCCAGAGCGCATCGAGGCCCTGGAGGAGGCTCATGCCTTGTACGAGGGGCCCCTCTTCGGGGGGCGCGGCCCGAGCGCTTGTGCGAGCCTCTGCACCTCGCTGGAGTCGATCCACCTCGACTCCATCGTGGAGCTCGCGAGGTTGCTCGTGGATGCGCAAGCGAACCGGGCGCTGCTGCTCCTGCGCAAGGTGGTCACGCTCGACCCGGGGCGGGAAGACGTCGAGCAGGCGCTGATCAGCGCCCTCTGGCGCGCGGGCCGTCGAAGCGCAGCCCAAGACGAATACAGGCAGCTCGTGGTCCGGCTCAAGACCGATCTCGACGTGGAGCCCCTGCCCGAGACCCGCAGGCTCGGAGTGTTGATCGGCGTCGAGCCACGTTGAGCGTCGAGGCGGCATGAAGCCAGTCGCGACTGCGACAACGTGCCGCCCCTATCCCGAATTACGCCGAATTGCGCCGAGTTGCGGTGAGTTGAAGCCCGAAGTCCGCTCAGATCCCTCGCCGTCGTAAGTGGCTTGTAAGTGACGAGACCGAGCTTCACGCGCGAGGTCAGACATGAAATCTACGGTTCTTCTCGCGGTCCCCATCATGCTCACGAGCGGCTTGGCGCTGGCCAACCCCGCGGAGGGGGAGCTCATCTTCAAGCAGAAGTGCGCGGCCTGCCACACCATCGGCGGCGGCAAGCTGGTCGGCCCCGACCTCAAGGGGGTGGCCGCGCGGCGTGAAAAGGCCTGGCTGCGGCGCCAGATCCGGGAACCCGACAAGCTCATCGCCGAGGGTGACCCGATCGCGACTCAGCTCGTCAAGGAGGTCGGCTTGGCGATGGTCCCGCTCGGCCTGAGTGAGTCGGAGATCGAGTCGGTGATCTCGTTCTTCGAGGGGTCGGCCGGGCAGGTCGAGGTCGCGGCCGGCGTGCCCTCCGAGTACCTGCCGTCGCTGCTCGCAGGCATCATGGCGGCCCTCGGGCTGACCGGGCTGGCCCTGCGCTTTGGAAACAAACAAGTAGACGTGCGCCCAGGGAGGCCCGCATGACCAAGTCGAGAAACGGCAACAGCCGATGGTTCCAGGTGAGTGACGACTCCCGCTCGTGGGAAGAGTTCTACCGGAAGCGCTGGAACTACGATTACAGCGTTCGAACCGGCCACGGCGTCAACTGCTCGATGGCCTGCAGCTGGGAGGTCTTCGTCAAAGACGGTCTGATCTGCTGGGAGCTCCAGAAGACCGACTATCCCCAGATCGATCCCGACATCCCCAACGTCGAGCCGCGGGGATGCCAGCGCGGGGCCACCGCCTCCTGGTACCCCTACAGCCCGCTCAGGCCCAAGTTCCCGTATATCCGCAAGGTGCTCTGGGATCTCTACAAGGAGGAGCGCGCGGTCGGAAAGGACCCGGTAGAGGCTTACGGCGCCATCGTGGACGACTCGAAGAAGGCCGACTCCTACAAGTCCGCGCGAGGAAAGGCGGGCTGGAAGCGTGTCTCCTGGGACCAGGCCGTCGAGCTGATCGCCGCGTCTCAGATCCACACGATCAAGAAATACGGTGCGGACCACATCGCCAACTTCTCGCCCATCCCGGCGATGAGCCTCTTGAGCTTCATCTCGGGACACCGGTACAACAACCTGATCGGCGGAATCTACTGCAGCTACTACGAGTGGTACCACGACTTGCCGCACGTCTCGTCGTCGATGTTCGGAGACCAGACGGAGAACTGCGAGAGCTCTGACTGGTACCAGGGGACGTACTGGGTCGTAGCGGGCTCGAACATCAACATGACGCGGACCGCAGACTGCCACTTTCTGCCGGAGGCGAAGTACCGCGGATCGAAGATCGTGGTCATCTCGCCGAACTACTCGGACGTGGCGAAGTACGCGGATCTGTGGGTTCCGGTGGTCCCGGGCAGCGACGGCGCCTTCTTCATGGCGTGTATTCACGTGATCCTCAAGGAGTTCTACGCGGATCGCGACACGCCCTACTTCACGGACTACGTGAAGCGGTTCACGAACCTGCCGTTCCTCGTGATCCTCGACAAGCAGGGTGAAACGTACCACGCGGGTCGATTCCTGAGGGCCTCCGACGTCGCGGAGTATGCGGCCGAAGAGAACGGAGACTGGAAGCTGCTGATGACGGACGGGAGCGGCAAGCTGCATCTCCCGACGGGATCGGTGGGCTTCCGGTGGGAGAAGGAGCCGACCGGGAACTGGAACCTGCAGCTCAAGAACGCGGTCACCAAGGAGGAGTTCGATCCGCTGCTCACCGTGCTGGGCAAGGAGGAGCAGCGACCCACGGTCTCGTTCAGCGACTTCACGGACACGTTCAACATCTCGATGGGGAAGACTCCGGGGAAGGGGCAGAAGGCGAAGGAGCTGCGCCGAGAAGTGCCGGCCCGGAAGGTCAGGACCAAGGATGGACGAGAGCTCTTGGTGACGACTGCCTTCGATCTCCTCATGGCGCAGGCCGGTGTTGGGCGGGGCGGTCTCAAGGGTTCCTATGCGAAGGACTATGACGACTTGGTTCCCTACACCCCGTCGTGGCAGGAAGCCCAGACCGGCGTGAGTCGAAACCTGGCGATCCAAGTGGGCCGTGAGTTTGCGGACAACGCCGAGAAGACGAGGGGCAAGTCGCTCTTCATCACCGGCCCGGGCCTTCAGCACTTCTATCATGGCGCCTCGCTTTACTACCGGAACGAGGCGGTGATGTTGGCGCTCTGCGGGTGTAACGGTGTCAACGGCGGAAACTTCAACCACTACGTCGGCACGCAGCACACCCGGTTGCACGCGGCGTTCGTGAACCTCAGCGGCGCGCTGGACTGGTCGCGACCGCCACGGCTCATGAACACCACGTCCCTCTGGTACTTCCACACGGGGCAGTGGCGCTACGACGGTATGGGATTGGACACGCAGTGGGCGGTCGACGCCAAGAAGCTCGTGCGCTTCAACCACGCGGCGGACATGAACTCCCTGGCTGTGCGGCTCGGCTGGCTCCCGTTCTTTCCGCAGGTCGACCGAAAGAACCCCATCAACCTCTACACCGAGGCCGTCAACGCCGGGTGCAAGACGGACGACGAGGTCAAGAAGTGGGTCGCTCAGCAGTTCAGGGACGGCAAGCTCGACTTCGCCCTCAAGGACGTAGACGCTCCCGAGAATCGCCTCAAGGTCCTGACCGTGTACCGCGGCAACCTGATCGGCACCAGCATGCGCGGCCACGAGCTGACGCTCAAACACTTCCTCGGCACCCACAACAACGTCCTCTGGGACAAGGAGCCGGGCAAGGGCATGGTCAACGAGGTCAAGTGGCATGAGGACTCCCCGGTCGGGAAGCTCGACCTCCTCGTCAACCTGAACTTCCGCATGGACTCCACGGCCAATTACTCCGACATCGTGCTGCCAGCGGCCTTCTGGTACGAGAAATACGACGTCACCTTCGGGGACATGCACACCTATGTGCACCCGCTGACGCCGGCCACTCCGCCGCCTTGGGAGGCCAAACACGACTGGGACAGCTTCAGGCTGATCGCCCAGAAGTTCTCGGAGCTCGCGAAGAAGCACTTCCCCAACCCGGTGAAGGAGGTGGTCTTCAACGCCCTGTGGATGGACAGCCCCGACATGCTCGCCCAGCCCATGGGCGAAGTGAAGGACTGGAAGAAGGGGGAGGTCGACCTCATTCCTGGCAAGACCTTCCCCAACATCGCCATCGTCGAGCGGGACTATTCGAAGGTGTACGAGAAGCTGGTCTCGCTCGGACCGCTCGTCTGCAAGCCAAAAGGCTACGGCTCGAAGGGGCAGTATGCCGATCTCACCCCCATCGTCGAGGAGGAGCTGAAGCACAACGAAGCGCTCACCGTGAAGGACGGCCGAGTCTACTTCGAACGGCCCGAGCAGGCCTGCGAAGTGATCTGCCAGATCTCACCGGAGCTCAACGGCCGCTTGGCCCAGATCTTCTTCAAGGAGATGGAGAAGAAGGTCGGCCTCCCGCTCGCCGACCTGGTCGCGGACGTCGGGGATCGCAAGGTCCACTACAAGGACATCATCTCCCAGCCCCGCCGAATCCACACCACGCCCCAGTGGAGCGCGATCCTCAGCGAAAAAGGCGGCAAGCTCAGGACGTTCGGACCCTGGACCATGAACGTCGAGCGGCTGAAGCCGTGGCACACGCTCTCGGGCCGCCAAGAGATCTACTACGACCACGAGGGGATTCGGGAGCTCGGGGAGGCGCTGCCGACCAACAAGCCCCCGCTGGACATGGTCGCGATCGGTGACATCGACCTCAAGCGCCTGGGGCCGAAGTCCAAGGTATTCCGCTTCATCACCCCCCACGGGAAATGGCAGATCCACAGCTCCTTCCGCGACCACTGGCCCATGATGCACATGTCCCGCGGCGGCCCGACGGTCTGGCTCAACCCCGACGAGGCCCTCGAGATCGACGTGAAGGACAACGACTGGGTCGAGATGTACTGCGAAAACGGCGTGGAGGTCGTTCGCGCCGTCTGCAGCCACCAAGTCCCGAAGGGCATGGCTATCACCTACCACCAGGTCGAACGGCACATCAACGTCCCGTTCTCGCCGCTCGCGAAGAAGCTGAACAAGTCGGACCTGCGCGGAGGAAACAACAACGCGACCACCCGAATCCTCATGAATCCGGCCACGATGATTGGAGGTTACGCCCAGTTTTCGTACTACATCAACTACTGGGGGACGAGCCCCTCCGAGCGGGACCACGGCGTGATCATCCGTAAGATGCCCTTGGGACCGGACAACAAGCCCGTCTATCAGGAGAAAGACCTGCACAAGCTGCCGGTGAGGTAGAACCATGAAAGTCAAAGCCCAACTCAGCATGTGCTTCAACCTCGAGAAGTGCATCGGCTGCAACACCTGCACGGTCGCCTGCAAGAACGTCTGGACCAACCGGGAAGGCGCCGAGTACATGTGGTGGAACAACGTCGAGACCAAGCCGGGGATTGGCTACCCGAAGAGGTGGGAGGACCAGGACCTCTGGAGAGGCGGCTGGGTCAAGGACGGAGACAAGCTCGTCCTTCGCTTTGGGAGCCGCTTCGCGATGCTCTCCAACCTCTTCTTCAACCCCCACACGCCGGAGATGAAGGACTACTACGGTTCCGGTGACGTCTACACCTTCTCGTACGACGACCTGCACACCACCGAGAAGCTCCAACAGCAGCCTGTGGCCAGCCCGAAGTCGATGGTGACGGACGAGAAAGACATCCCCATCGACTGGGGGGTGAACTGGGAGGACAACGCGGGCGGCACCCACGTCACCGGCAAGCACGACACGAACTTCAAGGCGATGAGCCGCGCCGAGATGGAGGCCACGCTCAAGTTCCGAGACGTCTTCTACTTCTATCTTCCCCGGATCTGCAACCACTGCGTCAATCCCGCCTGTGTGGGGGCGTGCCCCTCGGGCGCTGCGTACAAGCGAGAAGACGACGGGATCGTGCTGATTGACCAGAACCGGTGCCGCAACTGGCGATACTGCATCTCGTCGTGCCCCTACAAGAAGCCGTACTACAACTGGCGCAGCGGCAAGATGGAGAAGTGCATCTTGTGCTATCCCCGGGTGGAGTCTGGCCTTCCTCCGGTCTGCTTTCACTCGTGCGTAGGCAAGATCCGCTCGTTCGGCGTGATCTTCTACGACATGGACGGGGTGGAGCAGGCGACGCTCGCCGAAGACAAGGATCTCGTTCAGGCCCAGCGCAACATCATCCTCGATCCGTTCGATCCCAAGGTGATCGAGGGCGCCAAAGAGAGCGGCATCAGCGACGACTGGATAGACTCGGCCCAGCGATCTCCGGTGTACCGGATCGTCAAGAAGTGGGAGCTCGCGCTGCCGCTTCACCCCGAGTTCCGGACTCTGCCGTCCCTCTTCTACATTCCGCCGCTGGCCCCGATCATGACGAGCCTCGGGAAGGACTCGCCCTCGGAGTCCGATATCTTCGACATGGACAAGCCGGCGAGCGGCGGACCGTTGCTCGACCTGGGCGAGCTCGAGAAGCAGCGACTGCCGATGACCTATCTGTCGACCATGTTCGGTGGAGGCAACGTGGAGGTCGTCAAGCGCGCGCTCCTGCGGCAGCTCGCGGTACGGCACTATCAGCGGAGCATCCGGGTGGACCAAAAGCCGAACCTGGAGGTGCTCCGCCGGGTCGGGCTCAGCGTGGAGGACGCCCAAGGCATGGTCCGAGCGCTCTCCTTGGCTTTCTACAACGAGCGCTTCGTGGTGCCCAACACCAAGCGAGAGAACGCCGAGATCAGCCCCTACACGGAGCGTGGCTTCGCGGGGTTCGACCAGATGACGCCGTGGTCTCCGATGGAACGTCGACGGAGCTACCACCAATCGCACCACACGGACGGCAAGAAGTATGAGTGAGCTCGTAGAGACACTCGAGACGGACGTCTTGGCCGCCGCCTACGCGGCGATCGGCGAGCTTTGGTGCAACTCGTTGGAGGTGGACCAGGAGGAGTCGCGAGCGGAGGCGCAGGCCTTGCTCGTGCCTCTCGCCCTCGTGAACGAAGAGGGCGCGCTGGCGCTGTCGAGGTTCCTCGAGCAGGCGCCGCTCTCGGAAGAGGACTACATCGACCTGTTCGAGCTGGAGCCGAAGTGTCCGCTCTACTTTGGCAGCCATGTGTTCGAAGAGCCGAAGACCTGCGCGAGCGCCAGTGTCTCGGAGCGCAATGACTACATGATCGAGCTCCTCGGAGTCTATCGCCACTTCGGCCGAGCGCCCAACGGCAGGGAGCTCCCGGATTACGTGCCGATGCTGATCGATTTCCTGTCGATGACGGTCGACTCCCGGGAGGATCCGGTCCGCGTGAAGCTCCTCAGAGACTATGTCTTGCCTTTCATTCCCCCCATGAGGAAGAGGCTCACGAGCCTCGAGGTACCCTATCTCCACCTCTTGGATGCCCTGGAAAAGATCATCCATCACGACCTGAAGCACACAGAGAGCGCCAAATGGACACCAACCTCTACTTCGTAGCCCTCCCTTACATCACGCTGTTGCTCTTCATAGGCGGGATCACGTACCGCGCGTTCAGCGGTATCATGAGCGGGTACCGCGGAAAATGGGACTGGAGCGCTCGCGGCGACTATTACTGGACCACTCGGTCCACCGGCTTTTTCGGCCGCGCGTCGATTGGCCCGGCCGCGCTCTGCCTTCACTGGGGCGTCCTCACCCTATTCCTCGCTCACATCATCGGTTTGGTCGGAGGGGCCTACGCGCTCAGCACTTGGGTCAACATCTTCCGTTGGAGCGGCCTCGCCGCCGGGATCATGCTCCTTTACGGGTTGATCTGGGCGCTGGTCCGCCGCCTGAGCATCCCTCAGGTCAAGGCGATGAGCCGCCGCGAGGACTATCTCGTCCTGCTCTTCCTCATCACCATCGCGAGCCTGGGGCTGTACCAATCGGGGGTCGAGCTCGTGTTTGGGATCTCGTATTCGGCGGGGCCGTGGCTCGGCAGCGTCTTCAGGCTGCGGCCCGACCCCACGCTGATGGCGGGTGTTCCGCTCATCAACAAGCTCCACATGATCACGGCGATGTTGTTCCTGGCCTACTTCCCTTTCACGAAGCTGGTCCACGCCTTGAGCTATCCGTTCGGCTACCTCGGGCGCGCCTTCATCTCGGTCCGGAGCTATCAAGGGCTGAAGAAGTAAGTCGCCGATGTCGGAGAACAGGCGGGCTCTCGTCGTCCTCGCGGCTACGACCTTCGCGTTCACCGCCTGTTTCGCCGTCTGGACTTTGAACGGCGTGCTCATCACCTTCCTGGTGGATCAGAGCCTGTTCAGCTTCAGCAAGTCTCAGATGGGTTGGCTGATCGGGATCCCGGTCTTGTCCGGGTCGTTGCTTCGGCTGCCCGCTGGGATGCTCGCCGACGAATTCGGAGGGCGCCCTGTCCTGGCCGGCACCATGGTCCTGTCGGGGGCGGCGGCGGTGCTGAGCAGCCAGGCCAGCGGGTTCTGGTCGTTCCTGATCGGAGGAATCGGCTTTGGGATCGCCGGCGCCTCGTTTTCGGTCGGGATCGCCTATGTCGCGCTGTGGTTTCCGCCTCACCGCCAGGGGACCGCCCTCGGCGTCTTCGGGGCCGGCAACGCGGGAGGAGCGCTGACCGCGGTGTTGGCTCCGTGGCTGCTCGGGTGGCTGACGAGTGACGGCCAAAACCTGGAGGCGTGGAGGCGGCTCCCGCAGCTCTATGGTGTCATGTTGCTCGTCTGTGCGGCGTTGTTTTGGGCCTTCAGCACCGACCGCAAGGTGAAGGAAGACGTGGTTCGGTCCATGGCCGAGCGCCTCGAGCCGCTCCGGTTCGTCCGCGTGTGGCGATTTGGGCTGTACTACTTCCTCGTCTTCGGGGGGTTCTTGGCCCTCGCTCAGTGGCTGATTCCGTACTACGTCTCGGTCTACGGGATGACCGTCGTCCTCGGAGGCCTGCTGTCCTCGATCTTCACGCTGCCTTCGGGGGTGATCCGGGCGCTCGGAGGATGGCTGTCGGACCGGTTTGGGGCGCGGTCGGTCATGTACTGGGTGCTCGGAGGCACGCTCCTGTGCTGCGTGCTGCTCTCCGTCCCGCGGATGGACATCAGGTCTCCCGGGGAGGGGGTCCTGGCGGGTAGCGCTGGTCGAGTCTCCCGGGTGAGCGAGGACGCCATCGGGGTCGGAGTGAGGACCTATCCCATCACGCCGATGGTGTCGGAGGGTCCCCGACGCGAAGGGACGTTGGTCTGGCCCACGGCGGTCTTCGGGCAGGAGCCCGTGGTGAAGGAAGGGGACCTGGTCGCCAAGAGGCAGCTCTTGGCCCGAGGGGTGACCCACATCTACTTCCAGGCAAACGTATGGGTGTTCACGGGGCTGGTGTTCGTGGTCGGGATCCTGATGGGGATCGGGAAGGCGGCCGTGTACAAGTACATTCCGGAGTACTTTCCGAAGGATATCGGGACCGTCGGAGGAATCGTCGGGGTGATCGGGGGCCTGGGCGGGTTCGTGGGTCCGATCGTCTTCGGGACGCTGCTCGACCTGACCGGGCTGTGGACGATGACGTGGATTTTCTTGGGTATTTTGAGCGCGCTGTCCCTCGCGTGGATGCACGCGGTCGTGCGGCGCATCAGCTCCGCGCGGGCTCCCGAAGTCGCTCAGCAGTTCGAAGAAGGCGGGATCTCGGTCCCGTTGCGGGTTCACTGCCCGGTGCAAGGACTGGCGGCTCGGGTGCGTGTCCTGGCGACCGCGTCCAGGGTCCAGACGTGCTCTCTCTTGCAGGGCGGAGCCGTCTGCGAGTGCGCTTGTCTCGAGCCCCCGCCGGGGACACCAGCCTTGCCGGAGGGAAAATGAACAAGATCGACCGATGGGAACCCGAGGACGAGACCTTCTGGCGGCAGATCGGCAGTCCGATCGCTTGGCGGACGCTCGTGATCACGACCTTCGCGCTCACGCTCTCCTTCGCTACCTGGTTCGTCATGAGCGCCTTGGTGGTACGGCTGCCGCAGATCGGGTTCGGATACACGACCATGCAGCTGTTCTGGCTGGCCGCGATGCCAGGGCTGGCCGGCGGCACGCTGCGCATCATCCACACGTTCTTGGTGCCGATCTTCGGGACTCGGCACGTGATCACCTGGTCTGCCTTCCTGAAGGTGCTGCCGTGTGTCGCCATCGGGGTGGCGGTGACTCGGCCAGAGACTCCGTTTTGGGTGTTCTTGACCCTTGCCTTCCTCGCCGGGATGGGCGGCGGGGACTTCTCGTCGCACATGCCGTCGACCAGCCTCTTCTTTCCCAAGCGCCTCCAGGGTACCGCGCTCGGGATCCAGGCTGGCGTGGGCAACTTTGGGGTCAGTCTGACGCAGCTCGTCACGCCCTGGATCATCACGACGCCGCTCTTTGCATTCCTTGGCTCGCAGCTCCTCCGGCGGTCAGACGGAGTGACCGACGTGTGGGTTCAAAACGCCGCGCTCTGGTATGTACCCCTGTTGATCGCCGTCGGCGTGGCGAGCTGGCTCATGTTGCGCAGCGTACCCGTCCGAGCCTCGTTTCGCGAGCAGCTCGATATTTTCCGGGACCGGCACACCTGGTTTTGTACGATTACGTATATGATGACGTTCGGCTCTTTCTCGGGGTTTGCGGCGTCGTTCCCGCTGCTCATCCGGGACGTTTATGGCGGATTCTCGGGAGCACCGGACCCCCTCAAATACGCCTTTCTCGGACCGTTGATCGGGTCGGGACTGCGGGTCTTGGGCGGGTTCGTGGCGGACAAGACAGGCGGGGGAATTCTCACTCAGCTCTCTGGAGTCGGGATCATCGGGTGCTGCTTGCTGCTGGTCACTGGGGGGTACCTCACACCGGCGTCGCTGGGTGAGTTCGGAGGGTTCGTCGGGCTGATGCTTGGGATCTTCTTCTTCTCAGGGCTTGGGAACGCGTCCACCTTTCGGCAGTTTCCGATCATCTTTCGGAAGTCACCCCGGCAAGGCGCGCAGGTCCTCGGTTGGACGGGGGCGGTCGCTGCCTACGGTCCATTCGTATTCTCGGCGCTGCTGGGTGCGAGCATCACCAAGCTTGGGTCGGCCAAGCCATTCTTTCTCGGAGTCGCCGTATTTTCGACGCTGGCGGTCGCGATCAACTGGTGGTTCTACGTGAGGAGAGGATGCGATCGCCCGTCGTGAGCGGGCACGACCTGCGGCGATTCAGTTGAACTCCGCACGAGCTACGGAGAGCACAGAGAAGCACGGAGGGCGCGAAGGACTTTTCTCCAAAAATCCTCTGTGTTCTCTGCGTTTCTGCTGTGTGTCCTCTGTGGTTTGCCCGAGCTGTCGCGCAACTTGGTCCCCAGCGACGGACCGCCAAACTCCCCTCACCAGCGGCGCTCGTCCCGCAGCTTGACGAGGACCTCCCGCAGTTCGTCAGCCTGCCTTCCAGCGTGGTTCGGCGAGTCTGATCGAGCTCGACGCCGAGCACCACGCAGACCGACTCCACGGCGAGTCGCAAGCCCTTTTCGATGCCTAGCTTCTCGCCTTTTTCGATGCCGAGCTTCTCGCCCTTTTCGATGCCGAGCTTCTCGCCCTTTTCGATGCCGAGCTTTTCGCCTTTTTCGATGCCGAGCTTTTCGCCTTTTTCGATGCCGAGCT
>CAYXDO010000177.1:0-22257 GCA_964463485.1 uncultured Myxococcales bacterium
GCGTCGACGCCCAGGAGATCGAGCGCGAGGTCAGCGAAGAAGAGAAAGCGCTCCTGGCCAAGAAGCCCCACGTCCTCGGCCGCGACGCGATCCTCGCGCGGCCGTTCGACGGCCAACCGACGAAGACCGACCGGAGCTGGAGGCCGCTCTGCCACGCTTCCACGAACAAGCGCTGGTTCGAGTACCTCGAGCAGGTTCGCGCCTTCCGAGCGCTCTACGCGGCCGCATCCGCGGCGTTCAGAGCCGGCAAGATGTCTGTGGCATTTCCTCCCTGGAGCTTCCGTCCCTCGACGTACGTGCGACAGGGACTCATCGCCACGTAGCTCGCTCGCGAGCTCCGAACGGACTGACTGAGGCCCCGCAGCGCCTCCCGATCGACCCGCGGCCCCGCCGAGTCGGAGAGGCTCGTCCTCAGCGTCAAGAAGAGTCCTCTTGAGCGCCGCGAAAGCCTCCGCCGGCGTCGTCCGCAACCTGAATTCGTCGCTCGGCTGTAACAGCGGGCTCCCGCCGTGACAGCAAAATCAGGTGAGTCACTACTGAACATTTCCGACCGCCCACCGAAAATGGGACACAGGGGCACGGCTTGAACTCAGCGGCACGGCTTGAACTCAGGGTGGAATTTGGGGGGAGTCACAGGGGGGCACGGCTTGAATTTGGGAGGAAGCACCCGATACTTTGCAGCGTTCAGTCGAGTTCGACCCAGCCGCACACGAAGCGCCCGATGCGCTGGACGGGGGACTGGAGGTCAAGCTCCCGACCGACGGCATCATCCATACAGATGTAGCGGGCACCTGAGTTCCGTAACAGGCGACAGTCAAGCTCCAGGACTGAGTACTCTTCATAGAGGCCGAACGAAACCCTGAGACAGAGAATGGAGTCAGTACTGGCGCTAGCGACGGAGGCATCAGCCCCTTCGATGGCCCGAGCAATCTCGCGCGCTCCGAGGATCGGAAGCAACTCTCGACGAAAATCGTCCGCCCTTGAGTAAAGAGCAAGCGAAGCGAGTAGCGGCATGACCACGCAACGAAACAGCCGCTCCTCTCCCTTCGTAGCGCTCGCCACAAGGGCCACAGAGGTCGACGCGGTGGCCACAGGTAGCAACGAAAGGAGGCAATCAGCATCGACTGACAGTGGAATAAGGAGCAGGAGGCCGAAACCGAGGATGGGCAGCCAGCTTAGGCTGGCGCCAAGCCACGAGCGAAGCGCCAAAGAAGTCATACAGGGCAGAGTCCCTCAAGGTAGTTCTTGAATAGTGCAGCACCGCAACGCAGATTGCACTCCTCCTGACTTCGCGGAGCCGGCCCTAGGTCCGGATAGGTCCGGATACAAGTCCGCCGCAATTGCCACGCCCACGTTCTGATTTTCGATATCGCACCAGCCCGCCGCGGGATTGTGGATGTTTTCTCGCAGGTCATCTATGGCCTGCGGCGACGAGCACTTGGATCGCGCCGACGGCCTCCAAACGCATTGGCACGCCGGTCTCTGGGTCTGTTTCATGCGGAACCTTGCTGACACCTGCGTCGAGGCCGAACCAACATGCGAAGTAGCAGTGCTGAAGTGCATTTCTGACTTGGCGCCGTTCATTGCGAGACAGCGAGTGTTCTCTCACGTAAGTGAAGTACGATTGATAGTCCGGCAAGTTGAATAGCGCCTGTGCGTCTTGGCGGGCCTTGTCCCGAGCGAGTTGCTGGAGGTCCTGAATCCGGGCGACGAGCCGCGCGGCACCGTAGCCGACAAGTCCCGAGACGTCCTCCACGGGCGTGGAGATCGCGACGGTCGGCGGGAGCAGATCGGCGGGGTCGGCCACGCCTGGGCGCGTCGTTGTCGTCGCGACATTGCCTGCCGGGTCGGTACCCACGACCACGACATGATACACCCCGGGACTCGGCGGTGTGAAGCTCGCGTGACCTCCAAAACCTCCAAAGATCGGGAAGGGCACGAGGTTGATGCTGAGCTCGAGGACCGGCGGGACTGGGTCCGTCGAGGCACGAGCTCTCCGGCCTTGGGTCCTGACGGAGCACCGCGTCCTGGCTGTCGAGGATACCTTCTTCGAGGCTCGACGTCAGGAGCTCCGCTCGCGCGAAGGCCTCGTCACTCTCGCTGAGTCATGGACTCTCGGCCTTCTCGGACCAGCCGAGCGCGACCGCGGTTAGTTCGTTTCTCGAAGACACCAGCGCGTTCGCGGGCGCCAAACCCAAGTATCTCGAATTTGGGGGCACGGTTTGAAGTTGGGAGGTACGGCGAATTTGCGAGTCAGCGTCCTCCGTTTCGAGTCCAACTGGACACGGGTTCCGCGTAATGCACGTTGTCCGCATCGAGCCCGACGACATCGTTCACGCGATCGATCTCCACCGACTGCACGGCCTTTCGTTCTGGGACGCACTCATTCTTCGTGCGGCCTCGTCCGCCCGATGCAATCGATTGTTGAGCGAGGATCTCCAGCACGGCCGAACCCTCGCAGGCGTTCGCATCGGGAACCCATTCCGCGGACTTTGAGGCCCGACCGACGGCGATCCGAGGCTCCCACGAGGATATCCGAGTCATTGTCGGCGTCATTGCTTGCTGGGGCGTCGTTCGAGCGGGTGAGTGTGAAATTGCGGAACTCTCCGTGCCCACAGGCTTCGTACCTCACGCCCGTGATTTGAACGTCGAAGGCGCGGGCCGATCGCGCGAAAGGGATTTCACCAAAAAAAACGGGGACCGCCGAGTGATCCCCTGGATGCGACGATAAATCGTCGCCAGACGGTCATCTCGAGCACCTCGAAGTTGCCTTGCCCTCCCTGCGAGACTAAGCAAAGCTCATGAGCTACGAAACGCTCAAGCCCTTCCTCTTCGGGCTCCTCTTCCTCGTCGCACAAGCCGGATTCGCGTGGTCCGTCTGGCGCATGGTTCGGCTGGCCCGACTGGGCCAGGACAAAAAGGGGCTCTTCGAGAACGCTGGCGAGCGTATCAAGGACCTCGTCGCGTACGTGTTCCTGCAGAAGCGCGTCCGCGATCGGCCGTTCGGCTACAACCACGTCATCATCTTCTGGTCGTTCGTCATCATCTCGATCGGCCACGTCGACTTCATGGTCCACGGCATCATCCCTGCTTTCTCGATGCTCTGGTTTGGGTCGCTCGGAGGCTTGATTCTCGCGGCTGCCGACGTGATGGCCTTCGTCGTGCTCTTCGCGATCGCGGCCGCGCTGTTCCGCCGGATCGTCATCAAACCTTGGTTCATCTACTACAAGTCCGCGGACGCCTTCGTCGTGCTCGGCTTGATCACGATGGTGATGCTCACCTACTTCGGCGCCACTGCGGCCGGCATTCGCGGAGGCCATCCGGACGTCGCCGTCGACGCACATTGGTACCCCGTGTCGAGCTTCTTCGCCTCGACTGTCTATGCCTCCGTTTCAACGGACTCCGCGCAAGGCCCCATCTACGAAGCGCTCTGGTGGTCGCACGCCTTCGTGTTGCTGTTCTTCTTGAACTACATCCCTCACAGCAAACACCAACACCTCGTGGGAGCGATCCCGAACGTATTCCTGAACAAGAAGGACAAGCCGAAAGCTGCCCTCGCTCGCCTCGATTTCGAGAACGAGAACGCGGAGTCCTTTGGTGTCGGCAAATTCACGGACTTCACGTGGAAGGCGCTGTTCGACACTTACGCTTGTACGGAGTGCGGACGTTGTGATCTCGGGTGCCCGGCCGCGAACACCAAGAAGCCGCTGCAACCTCAGAAAGTCATCCACGACATCAAGAACAACATGAAGGCCAATGGCCTGCCGATCCTCGCTTCTCGAAAGCTCCTCGAGCTCACGACGGCTCCGAAGGAATGGGAAGTGAAGCTTCCGCTGATCGTCGAATCGGAGCAAGGCGCTCAGAAGGGTCAGATCTCCGCCGACGTGTTGTGGTCCTGCACCACCTGCGGCGCCTGCGTGGATGCGTGCCCAGTGCTGATCGATCACGTCGACGCGATCATGGACATGCGTCGATATGTGACCCTGACCGAAGGCAACGTGCCTGCCGAGCTCGCCAACACGTTCAAGAACATCGAGAACAACTACAACCCATGGGGAATCGGCGCGGACAAACGGGCCGACTGGGCCGAAGGTTTGGGCCTGAAGCTCTGGGAGACTTCCGCTGACGCGAGCAAGTATGAGTATTTGTTTTGGGTCGGTTGCGCTGGAAGTTACGACAACAGGGCGCAGAAGACGGTCAAAGCGTTCACACGCATTCTAGACGCCGCAAAGATCGGCTACGCCATCCTTGGCACCAACGAGAAGTGCTCGGGCGACCCGCTGCGCCGCACCGGCAACGAGTACGCGTTCGACGCGCTCGCCCAAGAGAACGTCGCGATGCTCAACGAAATGGGAATCAAGAAAGTCGTCACCGCGTGCCCTCACTGCTTCAATACTCTGAAGAATGAGTACCCTGCGTTCGGCGGCAAGTACGAAGTCGTACATCACTCTCAGCTGATCGGAAAGCTCCTCGACGAAGGCAAGATCAAGCTCGATCAGGAGATGATGAAGAAGGTGACCTTCCACGATCCGTGTTACCTGGGTCGGTGGAATCAAGAGTTCGAGGCGCCGCGTCGATCCCTGGCCGCCGTGCGAAGCCTCCAGATGGTCGAGATGGAGAATTCCAAGCGGACGTCGATGTGCTGCGGAGCTGGCGGCGGCCAGATGTGGAAAGAGGAGAAGCTCGGTACGCGCGTGAACCTGAAACGAACCGAAGAAGCGCTCGCAACGGGAGCCGACACCATCGCGGTCGCCTGTCCGTTCTGCATGACCATGATCGAAGACGGAGTAAAGAGCGCCAACAAAGAGGAGTCCGTGAAGGTCCTCGACGTGGCCGAAGTGATTGCTCAGGCGATGACCAAACCCACGTAGCCAGCTGGCTAGGCCCCGACGAGAGCTTCGGCGCGCGGCTTCGGTGGTCCGTACTCACGGCCGAGGACAGCGCGGACGTGGTTCGCGGGACCGCGTCCGATCCTGTGTTTTCTCCCAAACTTGTTCGAACGGCAGCCGACCTCTTTGCGACTCGCTTTCCTCCTGCCCCGAAATCGTGCTAGGTGCCGCGGATGCTCGGGCTTCCGCCGGTCGTGATCACGGGCGTCGGCCTCACCGCGCCCAACGGAACCGACCTGGCGAGTTATCGCCAAAGCCTGCTCCAAGGGCGATCGGGCGTGCGCTGGTTCGAAACTCGACACATGGGTCGGGTCCTCGCCGGGGTGTGCGAGTTCGACGAGCTTCGCTATCAGAAGAAGAAGGCGCTGCGTCGCGGCACACGCGCCGGCTCGATCGCCATCTTCTGCGCCCACGAGGCGATCAGCGACGCGGGCCTGGCGTTCGACCGCATCGATCGATCGCGAATCGGTGTCTACGTGGGTACCACCGAGCACGGCAACGTCGAGACCGAGAACGAGATCGCGGGCCTGCGCACGTACAAGGACGACGTGCGGTATTGGTCGCATCATCACAACCCGCGCACCGTCTCCAACAACCCGGCGGGTGAGGTCACCGTCAACGCCCAGATCACGGGCCCGCATTACTGCATCGGCGCGGCCTGCGCGGCGGGCAACCTGGGGCTCGTGCAGGGCGTGCAAATGCTGCAACTCGGCCAGGTCGACTATGCCGTGGCCGGCGGCGTCTCGGAGTCCATTCACACCTTCGGGATCTTCGCGTCGTTCAAAGCGGAGGGCGCGCTCGCCCACCATGAAGATCCGACCAAGGCGTCTCGACCGTTCGACAGGAAGCGGAACGGAATCGTGGTCAGCGAAGGCGGCTGTTTGTTTGTGCTCGAACGATTGTCGGACGCCAAGGCGCGCGGGGCACGGATCATCGCCGAGGTCGCCGGCTATGCGACGAGCTCGGACGGGCTCGACTTCGTGCTCCCGAGCGCGGACGGACAAAAGGCGTGTATGCGTCGCGCGATCGAGCACGCGAGGATGACACCGTCCGACGTGGACCTGCTCAGCACTCACGCCACGTCGACACCGCAGGGGGACGTGCAAGAAGCGAAGGCAGTGAACGGAGTGTTCGAGGGCCGCCGCGGCCTCCATGTGAACAACACCAAGAGCTTCATCGGCCACACGATGGGCGCCGCTGGCGCCCTCGAGCTCGCGGGCAACCTTCCATCGTTTTGGGACGGACTCGTCCATCCCACACTCAACGTCGACGACCTCGATCCGGACTGCGCCATCGAGGGACTCGTCCTCGGACAACCCAAAACCGCAGACGTCCGAGTCATCATGAACAACTCGTTCGGGATGCTTGGCATCAACTCTACGGTCATCGTTCGGCGCCCCGAACGTGGCTGAGACCGACCTAGAGCGAAGAGGAACGCAATGACCGATCAGGATCTCAAGCAGTTGATCCTCGACATCATTCATGACATCGCGCCTGACGAAGACCTGAGCGCGGTCGACCCTGGTGTGCGCTTGCGCGATCAGCTCGACCTCGATTCCATGGACTTCCTCGACATCGTCATGGAGCTTCGCAAGCGACACGGCGTGGAAGTTCCCGAGGAAGACTACATGAAGCTCGCCACGCTCGACGGCTGTGTCAGCTACCTCATGCCGAAGTTTCAGGCTCGCGCGACCGCCTGACCGACCATGTCCCATGACGTGGCCATCATCGGGGCCGGAATGTCCGGCCTCGCCGCCGCGATCCGCGCGGCCATGGCCGGCAAAGACACCGTCGTTTTCGATCGGCACACGGTGTGGGGCGGGCTGAACTCATTCTTCAAGAAGGGCGGGCACCCCTTCGACACGGGCCTGCACGCGGTCACCAACTACCTGCCCAAAGGCAGGCGACCTCGCGCGTCCGACAATCACCAGCGCCTGCCGCTCGATCGCGTGTTTCGCCAACTCAGGCTCAAACACGAGGACTTTCAGCTGGAGCCTCAGACGTTCTCCAGAGTCGTTTTTCCTGGTGCAACTCTCAACTTCGAAAACGGTCTCGAACGACTCACCGACGAGATCCGCCGCGTCTTTCCTACTCAGGTGCACGGGTTCCTAGCGCTCGCCGCCCGCCTCGAACCCTACCCGGACGCCCTCGCCTCGCCGGGGTTTCGATCGGCGCGTGCCTTGATGGGCGAGTTTCTCAGCGATCCCCTCCTCATGGACATGCTCCTGTGCCCGCTCCTGTTTTATGGCAGCTCGAGGGAGCACGACCTCGACGTCGACCAGCTCCACATTCTCTTCAACAGCATCTACCGCGAGGGCTTTTCGCGACCCAGGGATGGGGTCAAGACGATCATCCGATCCCTCGTGCGTCGCGCCAAGGAAGAGGGTGTCGTGCTTCGAATGGGTCAAGGAGTCGCCAGACTGAACGTGACGGGCTCCAAAGTCCGATCGCTCGTGCTCGACTCGGGCGAAGTCATCGAGGCCAAGACCGTGATTTCCAGCGCCGGCCGCGTCGAAACTCAGTTTTTGCGAGACGACGCATCGGCTCCCGACGCCGACGAAGGACAGCTTGCCTTCACCGAGACGAGCTTCGTGCTCGCCCGTCCCGCCCGAGAGCTCGGCGTGCCTGAGTGCATCACCTTTCTCAGCCGAACGCCTCGCTTTCGATGGGCACGCCCCGACGTCCCGGTCGACACCTCGTCGGCGGTGATCTGTTGCCCTGGCAACTTCGATCATCAGCCCCCGATCGACCAGAACGTGTTGCGCGTGACTCACCTCGCGGATCACCGATTCTGGTTTGGGCTCGACGAAGCCGAGTACGGCGCGGCCAAGGAACGCTTCGTCGCTCGGACGCTCGACGAGCTGTCCCCGTGGCTTGGTCAGGTCCCCAAGCACTTGGTCTACGTCGACTCCTTCACGCCCAAGACCATCACTCGGTACACCGGCCACAGAAATGGCGCCGTGTACGGATCGCCGACCAAGTCCAAATCCGGAGCCACCGATCTGACCAACCTCTTTCTCTGTGGCACCGACCAGGGACTCCTCGGTATCGTCGGCGCGATGGTCTCGGGGATCTCCATCGCGAATCACGTGGCGCTCCAAAAGGAGCCCTCTCTTGGTTGATTTGTCGGCGGCGTCCATCTTGTCGGAGGTCGCCAGCACCAGCCCGACGGGACTCAGGGCGAGCCGAGTCCGCCGGAGCTCCGTGGATTTTTTGAAAGGCGTCGCCTCGAGCTACGACGTCATCGTGATCGGTTCGGGGCTCGGAGGGCTGACCGCGGCGAACGTGCTCGGCCGTGCGGGCAAGCGGGTCCTCCTCCTCGAGCAGCACTATAACTTCGGCGGGCTCGCGACGTGGTTCAAGCGCAGGAACGGCCACATCTTCGACATCTCTCTGCACGGCTTTCCGGCCGGTATGATCAAGACCTGCCGAAAGTATTGGAGCCCAGAGATCGCCGCCTCGATCGTTCGGCTCCGAAGAATCCGCTTCGACAACCCGGAATTTTCGATCGACACGACCTTCGACACCGACGATTTCACGCGTATCCTCACGTCTCGGCTCGACGTGGCGCCTGCTTCAGTGACCGGATTTTTCGCCGAGGTCCGCGGCATGGACTTCTACGGCGACAAGTCCGAAACGACCCGGCAGCTCTTCGAACGGCACTTCCCCGGGCGCTCCGACGTCCATCGCTTGCTCATGGAGCCCATCGCGTACGCGAACGGCTCGACGCTGGACGACCCCGCCATCAGCTACGGAATCGTCTTTTCGAATTTCATGAAGAGCGGCGTGTATATTTTCCGAGGAGGGACCGACCGACTCGTACACGCGATGAAGCAGGAGCTCGAGAGGAATCGCGTCGAGCTGAGAAATCATGCTCAGGTGGAGTCGATCTTGGTGGAGAACGGACGCGCCATCGGCGTGGTCGCGAACGGAAAGAGAATCTCAGCCTCCGCCGTCGTCTCGAACGCAAGCCTTCACGCCACACTGACACGACTGCTCGACCCCAAGCACGCGCCCGCGGATCTCCTCGAGGGCGTCCGGTCCGTCCGAGTCAATACCTCGAGCTGTCAGGTCTACCTCGGGATTCGGAAGGGTGAATCGATCCCTTTCATCGCCGAGCTTCTCTTCACCAGCACCGCGCCGAAGTTCGACTCAGAAGCCCTCGTGGCGCTCGATTGCACGAGCCGCACCTACTCGTTCTACGACCCCGAGATCCGACCCGGTTCGGATAGGTACGCCATCGTTTGCTCCACCAACGCTCGCTATGACGACTGGGCGAAGATGGACGAAGCGACTTACCTCGCCCACAAAGAGGCGCTCGCTCGGGACACAATCCAGATCCTCGAGCGATACGTCCCTGGCGTGACCTCCAAGATCGATCACGTCGAGGTCGCTACGCCGCGGACGTTCGAGTACTTCACTCAGCATCCCCTGGGCGCTTCCTTCGGCACCAAGTTCGAAGGCCTCGCGGTGAGTCAGTCCGTGCCCAAGCTAGTTCCTGGGCTCTTCCACGCCGGAAGCGTCGGGATCATCATGAGCGGCTGGTTGGGAGCGGCGAATTACGGCGTCATCGTCGCCAACGAGGTCGAGCGATATCTGCTCGCCCGAAAGGAAGCCTCATGAGTAGCTCGGTCCCGCCCATCGACGACTTCACCGACCAGCGCGTGATCATCACCGGAGGAACTCGTGGAATCGGACGGGGAATGTCACGAGCTTTTCTTCGACGAGGAGCTCACGTCACCTCGACCTACTCCGGCAACGAGGAGGCCGCCCAGTCGCTTCGAGCAGAGGCTGGCGAAGACGCGGCCCGGCTCACCACGGTCCGCTTCGACGTCGCCGACCACGAACGAGTGAAGGCCTTCTTCGAGTCATTGACCGTTGCTCCGGACGTGGTGATCGCCAACGCTGGCATTCGGCGCGACGCCATGACGGCGATGACTTCGAGTGAAGACTGGCACCGGGTGCTCGCGGTGAACCTCGACGGGACCTTTCACGTCGCCAAGTTCGCGGTCCGCGCCATGTCCAGGAGGCGCTACGGGCGAATCATCTTCGTGACTTCGCCGAGCGCGGAGCTCGGGTTCGAAGGGCAGGGCGCCTATGCGGCGAGCAAGGCCGGACAAGTCGCACTCATGCGCGTGCTCGCCAAGGAAGTCGCGAGCCGCCAAATCACCGTGAATTGCGTCTCGCCAGGCTTCGTGGACACCGAGCTCCTGAAGGACCTCGGTCCGGACCACAAGTCCAAGCTGCTCTCCACCGTCCCCGCCAGACGTTTCGGCACCGAGGACGAAATCGCCAGCGCCGTGCTGTTCTTGGCCAGCCGCTCGGCGAGCTACGTGAGCGGAGCCGTGCTGCGTGTGACGGGAGGACTGTGATGGTCGACTCCGAGGTCCTTGCTTCGATCCCCCATCGACCCCCGTTTCTTTTCGTCGACCGAGTCACTGCCTTCGAACCGGGCAGGCTCGTCGCCGAGCGGCTCGTGCGCGAGGACGAGCCCCAGTTTCTCGGCCACTACCCAGGCAGCCCCATCATGCCCGGCGTGCTGCTCGTCGAAGCGGCGCTTCAGGCCGGATGCCTGCTGCTGGTCAAGCGGGGAGGATCGATCGAGTCGGGTCGAATTCCCGTGGTCACTCGCATCTCCGATGTGAAGCTGAAGCGGATGGTGAAGCCCGGTGACTTGCTGGAGATCGAGGTCAAGCAAGACAAGACCGTCATGGGTGTGGAATTCATGCTCGGGTCGATTCGCGTGGCTGGGAAGCTAGCGGCCTCCCTGAGCTTTGCCATCACCACCGCTCCCGGGAGCCCTCCGTGAGCTTCCTCGGTCTCGAGGGCAAGTCGTTCTTCATTCTCGGCGTGAAGAACAGGAAGAGCGTCGCCTTCCACATCGCGCGGTTGCTCGAGGCAGAAGGCGCGACGCTCGTGCTGTCCGCGAGAAACGAGGAGCGCCGAGCCGCGATCGCGTCGCTCTTTCCGGCAGCTCAGACCGTCCTTTGCGATGTTCGAGCTCCTCGCGCGGCTTCGAGCCTTCGCGACCAGATTCAGACGCTCGGCATGCCCCTCGACGGCATGGTGCACTCCATCGCTTTCGCTCGCTATGAGTCCGCCCCGGGTGAGGGTCCGGTCTCTCGGCCTTTTCACGAGACGCCCCGCGCCGACTTCCTCGACGCGATTCAGGTGTCGACGCACTCTCTCTTCGAAATCTCCGACGCGCTCAAGGACGTGCTTCGAACAGACGCCTCCGTCGTCGCTATCTCCATCTCTACGACCTCCATGGCCGCCGAAAACTATGGCTACATGGCGCCGGTGAAGGCGGCGCTCGACGCCGCGATCCCATTCTTGGCCAAGAGCTTCTCTCGGTTCTCGCGCGTCCGCTTCAACGCCGTCTGCGCAGGCTTGCTGAAGACGAGCAGCTCCGCGGGCATTCCGGGCTACGTGGACAGCTACCTCCACGCCGAAAAGGCAACTCTGCGCAAGAGAGGCCTGGATACCAAAGAAGTCGCCAACGCCGCCGCCTTCCTTCTCTCCCCGAGCTCGTCCGGCATCAACGCCCAGCGCCTCGTCATCGACGCGGGCATGGGTGTGAACTACTTCGACGAGGCGATCGTGAAGGGAGGCAGACCGTGAAGGTCGAGCGTCGGAGCCCTCGACGACTCGAGCGAGCTGCGCTGGCCGCGGTGGCCGACGAAATCCCTCCGTCTATCCTCTCCTCCGAGGAGATCGAGACGCGGCTCGCGCCGCTGTACGAGCGTATTGGCCTCGTCCCCGGCCGGCTCGAGCTCATGACGGGCATCCGCGAGCGGCGCTACTGGCCCGGACCCGCTCGACCGAGTCAGGTCGCCGCGATCGCCGGTGAACGAGCGCTCGCCGCCTCCGGCGTGCCTCGAAGTGAGATCGGCGTTTTAATCCATGCGAGCGTGTGCCGAGATTTCCTCGAGCCCGCGACCGCCGCCGTGATCCACAAGCGTCTGGGACTGCCAAGACATACTCAGATCTTCGACCTCTCGAACGCTTGCCTCGGCGTCATGAACGGGATCGTCGTAGCGAGCGCCATGATCGAGAGCGGGCTCGTATCTGCGGGGTTGGTCGTATCCGGCGAAAACGGAAGGCCTCTCGTCGATTCGACCATTCATCACCTCGTGAACGACCCTTCGGTCACCAGGAAGAGTCTAAAGCTCGCCTTTCCTTCCCTGACCATCGGATCTGGAGCTGCTGCGGTCGTCGTCGCCGATCGCGATCGATATGGAGGCCACCCACTTCGCGGCTGGGCCGCCGGTACCGCCTCCGAGCACGTGAAGCTCTGCGAAGGGGGACATGGAGATCATCGCGACGGCGGCGTCGAAGCCGCCTCGACGCTCGAGATGTCGACCGACGCCGAGGCCCTGCTCGAAGCTGGACTCGTTCTCGCCAAATCGACGTTCGGCGAGCTCATCGAGAGCACAGGCACGCCCGAGTTCGATCGGATCATTACTCATCAGGTCGGAAAAGCTCACACGCGCGGCCTCTACGAGACCCTGGGTCTCGACCTCGCGCACGGATATTTCACTTACCCGTGGCTCGGCAACGTCGGGTCTGCTTCCTGGCCCATCACTCTTGCGCGTGCGGTCGAAGCCGGTTTCGTGGTGCCGGGTAACAAGCTCGCCCTGCTCGGGATTGGCAGCGGGCTGTCGTCGATCATGCTCGGAGTCGAGTGGTGAGCTCCGGGCTCGATCGAACGGGCGCGCTGAGCCGCATCAAGGCCGAGTACCCATTCTCATCGAGCTTTCTCGAGGTCGATGGAGGAAGGCTGCATTTTCTCGACGAGGGGCCGCGGAACGCGCCCGCAGTCTTGATGCTCCACGGCAATCCAACTTGGTCGTTCTATTATCGGCACCTCGTCACTGCCTTCCGAGCTCGCTATCGCGTCGTCGTGCCCGACCACCTTGGCTGCGGACTGTCAGACAAGCCGCAGGGCCACTCGTATCGCCTCGACGATCGCATCCGGCACGTCGAGTCTCTCGCGTCGCACCTCGGGCTCGATCGAGTCACTGTCGTGGTCCACGATTGGGGCGGACCGATCGGGATGGGTTATGCTCAGCGAAATCTACAGAGGGCGCGCGGGTTCGTCGTCTTCAACACTTCAGCGTTCCCTTCGGCCCGAATCCCACCCTCGATCGATGTTTGCCGCATTCCTGGGTTCGGCGCGCTCGCGATTCGCGGTGCCAACGCGTTCGTTCGGGCCGCCCTGATTCGGGCCGTTGGGCACCCGGAGCGACTCACGCAGGAGGTACGAGACGGATATCTACTCCCGTATGACTCTTGGAAGAGCCGCGTGGCGCTCTTGCGCTTCGTCCAGGATATTCCGATGTCCCGGTCGCACCCCAGCCACCGCACGATGGAAGAGATCGGAGAGGGGCTTTTGCGACTTCGCGACAAACCCATGCTGGTCGTCTGGGGAGCCAAGGATTTTTGCTTCGATCTCGAGTTCCACCGCGAGTGGATGGCTCGGTTCCCGAACGCAGAGAGCCATGTGCTCGAGGACGCCAGTCACTGGGTCGTAGAGGATGCGTACGAGCGAATCATCCCGTGGATGAGCGCCTTGCTCGAACGAGCCAACCGATGAGTATGACGAGTGATGCCGCGGCCCAGGCGGCCGATCGAGTCAACATCGCGAGCTACATTCCCGAGGTCGCACGTAAATATCCGCACGTGCGAGCCATCGTCGTTCCTGGGGGCCGGCTCGGTAACGGCAAGAGATCCTACGCCCACATCACCTTCGCCGAGTTGGAGCGGGAGTCGAATCGGTTTGCACGAGGTTTGTTGGAGCTGGGTGTCGCTCGAGGGACCCGAGTCCTCCTGATGGTGCGTCCGTCTCTGGAATTCTTTCCACTCACCTTCGCGCTCTTCAAGATCGGGGCTGTCCCGGTGATGATCGATCCGGGGATGGGTCGCCAGGGGCTGCTGGCTTCGATCGAGAAGGTCGAGCCGCAGGCTTTCGTGGCGATTCCGCCGGCCCACGCCGCGCGGGCGCTTTTTCCGCGTGCGTTTCGCTCCGTCAAAATATCCGTGACTGTCGGGCGAAGGTGGTGGTGGGGCGGACCCACACTCGAAGACGTTCGAAACCCCGACGATTCTCCCTTTGACCTCGCACCCACCCGGCGCGACGAGCTCGCGGCCATTCTCTTCACGTCAGGGAGCACCGGTCCGGCGAAGGGGGTCGAGTACACGCACGGGATCTTCGACGCGCAGACGAGGCTCATTCGCGACGAGTGGGGGATCGAAGCGGGGGAGGTCGATCTGCCTGCGTTCCCGTTGTTTGCGCTGTTCTCGACCGCGCTGGGCGTGACTTGTGTGATTCCGGACATGGACCCTTCTCACCCAGCTCAGGTCGACCCAGCTCGCGTCGTCGAGGCGATCAACGATCACGGGGTGACTTATTCGTTCGGCTCACCCACGTTCTGGCGCCGCGTCGCGTCCTACTGCCAGAGCAGCGGCGCGCGGATGCCGTCGCTTCGCAGAGTATTCATGGCCGGCGCGCCGGTGCCGCCCGAGCTCCTGCGACGCTTCGCTTCGATCCTCGAGGGAAACGTGTTCATTCCGTACGGAGCCACGGAGGCGTTGCCGGTGGCCTGGAATTCGGGGTCGAACGTCTTGCGGGATACGGCAGAAGCCACTGCCGCCGGAGCCGGAACCTGTGTGGGTCGAGTCTTGTCGGTGAACGAGGTGCGAATCATCCGAATCACCGAGGAGATCGTGCGAGAGTTTGCCGACACTGAGGTTCTGGGCCCGAACGAAATCGGAGAGATCGTCGTCCGGGGGCCGACGTCTACACGGGCCTACTTCGGAGATCAGCCAGCGACCGAGCGATCAAAAATTCACGACGGCGCGAACGTCTGGCACCGAATGGGGGACGTTGGTTATCTCGACGAGTCCGGTCGGCTCTGGTTCTGCGGTCGAAAGTCCCACCGAGTAGAGACTTCGAACGGGGTCCTGTTCTCGAGGGTCGAGGCGATCTTCGAGCGGCACCCGCGAGTGTATCGCGCCGCCTTGGTGGGTGTGGGTCCCCGCGGCGCGCAGAAGCCCGTGTTGGTCGTGGAGTGCGAGTCCGGCCAGCGGCCAAAGTCGAAGCCGGAGCTCGACGACTTTTGTCGGGAGCTCCTCGACCTCGCCAAGTCGTCCCCTTTGTCGCAGTCCATCGACACATTCCTAACTCATCCAGGGTTGCCGGTCGACGTGCGACACAACGCCAAGATCAAGCGGGAGCTCCTAGGCCCGTGGGCAGCTGGGAGGCTGGGGGTGAAGGCATGAAGGTGCTCGTGACGGGAGCGGGTGGCTTCTTGGGAAGTCACCTCACGCGTGCGCTGATTGCCCGCGGCGACGCGGTGCGGACATTCGCACGCGGTGACTATCCCGAGTTGGTTGCGGCCGGCGCGGAGCAGCTGCGTGGCGACCTCGAGCGTCCCAATGATGTCGCCGACGCGGTTCGCGGCGTCGACGCCGTGATCCACGTCGGGGCCAAGGTCGGGATTTGGGGGGACCACCGCGAGTTTTACGCGGCCAACGTCCTCGGTACCAAAAACCTCCTCGACGCGATGTCGAGGGCGGGCGTGCCAAGGCTGGTCTTCACCAGCACGCCCTCGGTCGTCTACGCCGACGGCTCGATCGAGGGGGGCGACGAGTCTTTGCCGTACGCAGAGCGTTTCCTGTGCTCGTACCCAGCGACGAAAAAAGAGGCGGAGCTCGATTGTCTTCGAGCTCAGGCGCCGGGACGACTTCACGTCATCGCGCTGCGGCCCCACTTGGTGTTCGGACCAGGCGACCGCCAAGTCATTCCCCGAATGCTCGACTCCGCGAGAGCTGGGAAATTGGCGCGAGTGGGCGATGGCACCAACCGAGTGTCAGTGAGTTACGTGGAGAACGTCGTCGACGCACACCTGCTCGCCCTGGACGCGACAGCCCAGGCGACTTCCCCCGCGCTCGGCAAAGTCTACTTCGTGAACGAGCCCGAGCCGGTCAATCTCTGGCAATTTCTCGACCGTATCCTCGTCGGCTTCGGCGCGCCGCGCGTCACCAAAGCTGTGCCCTATTCGGTCGCCAGGGCCCTCGGCGCGACTCTCGAGCTCGCCTACAAAACAGTAGGCAAGCGCGAGGAGCCACGCATGACTCGCTTCCTCGCCGCCCAACTCGGGACGTCCCATTGGTTCAAAGTCGGGGCCATCGAGAGAGACCTCGGATGGAAGCCAAGAGTGAGCCTGGATCAAGGTTTGGAGCGGCTGTTTGCCGAACGATGAGTCGCGATGAGTCGGATCGACAGGACGCGGCTGCCCGACTACCTGCGACAGCTGGGAAGATTGGGCCCTGAGCGAGCGGCCCAACGCGTCGAGCGAGATCGGAATGACTTTGGGGAAGGCATAGAGGACGCCGTCAGTGCGTTTCTCGCGCGGTCCGCTTTCGATTCTGCTGGCGGCGAGCGGGGCGCCGCGCAAAGTCGAAGGGTCCAGAAGGCGCTCGCTGCGCCCGCAGTCGACCCGCCGCGGATACAACCCGCCGAGAGGCCCGACCTTCCCCCTGAGATTATCGAGAAGCGAGACCGTCGCGCGGACAGAGAGCGTGCTCTTGCCCTCGACGAGCTCGAGCTGCTGGGTTTGTCGCTTCGGGGCACGGAAGTGACTCTGTGGGGCAAGGATGCCAAGGCAAGACCCGTGTTCCTCGGATGCGACGCGACCCCCGCAGAGTCGCGCCGCCCGGAGGCACGTGTTTGGATCCGCGTGAAAGGCCGCGAGCGCGCGCAGCTTTCACCCGAAGAGGTCACAGAGCTCGTCGGGATCTTGCGACAACCCGACGCAGCCGAGTCCCTCGGAGTTGATGAGGACACGCTCGAGGAGGCGACGAGCTTGATCGTGAGTACGATCTCATGAACGCCCGAAGGGCCATCGGAGCCCAATGGGTTACTCGATCGAGTCCTGCGGGGCACTCTGCCAGGGCACTCTGCCAGGATGGAACGTCGCGACGCCGGGCCGAGCGGACTTCAGTGAGTAGCCTTCGCCCTGCGACGCGGCTTGGTCTTTCCTCTTCCTGCGGCCAACTCTGCTCGGTACGCTCGAACCAACTCGGTCTGGGGCCCACTTCGCTGAAGGAATCGGGCCAAGTGTCCGAGATCGATTCCTGGTAGCAGCTTGCTCGTCTTGGATGCTCGAAATCCGCTCGGTCCCAGCACGTGAACGGTGATGACTCCTTCGATCCAAAACCAAACCTCGCGAACACCGAGCCGACGGTAGATTTCGAGCTTGTCGACTCCACCTGAAGTCCAGACGACCTCGAGCGCGAGGTCCGGCCATTCTTTCTCCCCGCCCACGGCGTAACATTCGTCGGCTTCCGCACCGGCCAGCTTTCGCTCCTTTTTCAGGGTCATCGAGCCGTATCCATCGACGACTCCACCCGTCTCTTCCACGAATACCTCGATGAGAGCGCCCCACCGCTTCTTGAGCTTCTCATGCGTTTTCGACGGCCCCACGAGCTGCATCTCCCCATCCAAATAGCTGACGCGAATGCCGGGCGTGTCTCCGAGCGCGAGAAGCAGCGCCTCATACGCGTCCCAGCTGATTCCGTGCAGGATCACTCGTTGGTCGGCGTCCGAGGAATCAGAGGCCGTGCCTACAGTGAGCGGTTGCACGTCCTCGTTCTACCCATCAGGCGAGACGGAAGTCGAGTCTCGATTCTGGGCTGAAAGGAGGAATCAAGTGAGTCGTGCCCCGGCTGGTAGGGCCAAGCAGTGCTCTGCTTCCGCTCGATGCCTGGGTCATGATCTAGGAACCTTGGCTTCACGTCACGGCACATTCCCAGCGACAGATGCGCGCGCTCTGGTAGACTCGGGGGCCGTTGGTGACGTGCCACCACTGCGGTCGAGGCCACGACCTCGCCGCCGACGAATGCACCATCACCGGAGCCGCGATGAGCTCGCCGGGCCTGTGCGGTACCACTCTCGACCGCTACGCCGTCGAGTTATGGCTCGGCGGCGGCGCCTTCGGCGCGGTGTATCGCGCGCGGCACACCGTGATGGGCCGACGAGTCGCGCTCAAGGTCCTCCACGAACGAGTCCGAGGTCAAAAGGAAATCCTCGAGCGTTTTTTCCGCGAGGCTCGAGCGGTCTCCTCGATCGGCAGCAAACACATCGTGATGGTTCACGATGCTGGCGTCACGGAGACCGGCTACCCTTTCATCGCCATGGAGCTCGTCGACGGCTGCTCGCTGTCGCAGTTGGCGTCGGTTGGGCGGCTGGATCCGAAACGGGTGGTCTCGATCGGCCTTCAGGTCCTCGAAGCGCTCGCGCCCGCGCACGAAGCTGGGATCATCCATCGGGACATCAAGCCGGGAAACATCATGCTCGACGGCACGACCCTCGATGGCAGCGGACGCAAAGACCACGCAAAGCTCGTCGATTTCGGCATCAGCAAGATCCGATCGAGCGGCGTCAGCGAAATCACGCAGACCGGCGCGACGATGGGGAGCCCGGGATATGCGGCTCCGGAGCAATACATGTCGGCGCGGCAAGTCGACGGGCGCTCTGATCTGTACAGCGTCTCGGTCACGCTGTACCGACTCCTCGCCGGCAGCCTGCCGTTTCACGCCGATACTTACGAGAGCATGATCCTCGCTGTCTGCACGAAGGACCCGGAACCATTGCGGGAGAAAGCTCCGGACATTCCTGAGGCGCTCTGCTCGATCATCGATCGCGGGCTGGCCCGAGATCCCGCGCTGCGCTGGCAAAGCGCATCCCAGATGCGGGAGGCGCTCGCACGCTGGCGCGGGGGCGAATCGCCGACCGCGGACGACGTCGACACCGCGGGCCCCTCGTGGGGCGAAGTGCGGGAAGACCGGGCACGCGGTCACGCGCTCGCGGCTCCTCCCCCCCGGATGAGTTCGGGCCTCGCGGATACTCACATCAGTACGGCGCGCCCGCCGCCCGCCGCGGAACCTCCTCGGCGAAGATGGTTGTGGATTCCTGCCGTGATGCTGCCCGTCACGGCCCTCACGGCGTGGCTCACGGCGTCAGTGAATCGGCGACAGGATTCGCAAGGTTTGGTGCCGGCCATAGAGGTGGAGCTCGCTTCCGAAGTCCTTTCGGCCGACGCGGGGATCGGGTTCGTCGAGTCGACCGCCACGTCGGCCGACGCGGGTACGATCGCGGCGACGATGGCGGGCCCGATCGCGGCGTCGATGATCGCCGACGGCGGAGCTTCCGTCCGGTCCGATGCCGGAGCGGTCCTCGTCGATGCGGCCTCGACCGTGCCTTCGACCGCGCCCTCCAAGAGGCTACCTAAATCCACCCCCAAAAAACCTCGGTCCAAGCCCGCCAAGTCGCCAGCCGAGGAGACGAAGGACCCGTTGAGCGGGACTCCGGAGCTTGAACCCTTCGACCTGCCGAGCGAGAAGAAACCTTGAATATATCTCGATTCGTTCCGCACATCGTACTCAGCATACTCGTCCACTCATCGATGGCATTCGCCGACAAGACTCCCGCCAATGACGCAGCCGACCGCGCCAGACACCACTTCGAAGCAGGGCGCGGATACTACGCCGAAGGACGATTCGAAGACGCCGCGCGCGAGTTTCTGGAGGCCTACAGGCTCTCGGAGCGTGCTCATCTGCTGAAAAACGTCGCGACCGCTCTTCAACAGGCAAATCAGTACATCGAGGCGATCACGATTCTGGAGGAGTACCTTCAAAAGGAGCCTCACGCAGAGGACAAGGTCGTCATCCAGAGTCGCATCGACACTCTTCGGGCGCTCGCGAGCGCCAGCGCAAAAGCAGCGGAGGTCCCGACTCCACTCCAGACTCCACCCCAGCCTCAGGCTCCCGAGCCCCCACCGTCCGTCGCGGTCGCTCCGATCCCGCCACCACCCGAGAGTCATCCGGGTGCGTTGACCATCGGAGTCTTGGCTGGCGCAGGCGGCTCGGGAGCCCTTGCGCTCATGACGGGCCTCGTCGCGCACGGTAAGTATGGAGACCTCGATTCGCAGTGCTCTAGCGGGTCTTGTCCGTCCAGCCTGGAAGGCACCCGCGATTCCGGGCGCACCCTGGCGATCGTGTCGACCGCATTCACGGGTGTCGCGATCGCTCTGGCCATCACAGGCGTCTTCCTCTGGGTGGGTGAAGGCTCGGAGAACGCACCATGAAGTTTGGAGTGACCCTCTGTCTCATGACTCTCAGCGGCTGTGTGTGGCTCGATGACTTCGGACAATTCAGCTTCGACGCCTCTGTCGACTCTTCTGTCGCCTCTGTCGACGCCTCCGTCGACTGCTGCGTCGACGCCTCCGTCGACGCAGCAGTCCTGGCGGCCGACGCCGGAGCCGACCCGGATGCGCGAATCGATTCGGACGCTCGAGAGGGGGACGTCGGGGCCGACGCCAGCGTGGTGCTGGACGCCAGCGTGGCGGATGGGCAAGTTGGAGACGCGGGATTCGCTCCGGACGCAGTGGCTCCAGACGACGCCGCGAGCCCGCAGCCCGACGCAGGTCCCGCGGACACGGGTGAGATCGATTCAGGACCTGCTCTGACCTGTTCGGACCCCTGTGTCGGCGATGCTGTGCTCGATTTCGACCCAGCGATGCAGAATACCGGGCCGTTGAGCTGGGGATATATGAAAGACACCCGGGGCGCATCCGGGCTCACCTTCGTGGACATGGCGCCGGGGACCTATCACGGGATTTCGGTTTGGGCTGACGGCTCACCGCCACCCGCGATTGGCAGTTGCGCGCTTTCCTCAGCAGCGGCTGATTGCGCCGGATTGCGGGACTCGCTGCTCTTCGTGACGGATGCGCCCGGCGCGGGAGGAGACCCTGTTCTCACCCTGACCGCGCCCAGCGACACGACCTACGAACTCAACCTTCGGTATCGACAGGCCGACGGAGCGATCGGGACCGAACCCTTCGAGGTGCTGGTCAGTCGCAACACACGCTCGAACCTCATCGCCCGTTCCAGGTCCGCCCCGACCACCGTCGAGGAGGTCTTCACCACTGCCGTCGACGTGTTGGCGGGCGACCGACTCATGTTCATGCTTCGCCCCCTCGCTGGCGCAGCGGGCGCCGCCCAGATAGGAGTCGACGTCCGGGTGTCGAGAGATTTGAATGGTCCGCCCCTCTCCGAGTGTATGTTCGCCGCGCGATTCGATGACTCAAACCCACTGCTCGACAGCTGCGGCGGCCGAACACTCGACAATTCGGCGGAGACGGGCGGCACGCCTTCCGTGTCCACCAACGGACCGCTCACCTGGATGGGACAGGCCAGAGACCTCGACAGGCGTGCCTATATTTCGGCGCCGGGCGCATTTTTCGACTACAGCGGAGACTTCACCGTCGACATGTGGGTTCGAATCGATTCCAACAGTTATTGGGACACCGCGATCTACTCGGACTGGTCCGCCTATGACGCGGCAACCGCTGGCGGCGTAGCCCTCGAGCTGGACCCGGAGGGCGCCGTCGGTACGATGACGGCGCAGTTCCTTTTTCCGGATCCGGGCGGAATCAACACACCGAACGTCGCCTGTTCCTCAGGTTACTGCACGGGGACGATCGTCGGAGTCCTCCGCAACGTCGGACAATGGCACCACTATCGAATCACCCGGCACACTCAGACCGGCGACATTCGATATTGCGTGGACGGTGAGCTTCAGGGGACCGCGAACGTGCCCGTTGGCACCGATCTTTCGAACCCTCGTTCTCCCACGATCGGCACGTGGGGCACGTTGGCGCAACCTACGTTCGACGGCGATATCGATGATCTCGTGATTCTTCGCCGGGCGCTGCCTTGTGGTCCGTGAGTGCTCTCCGTATCGAACTTGGGAACGCGCCGGCGTATGCCTCGGGCGACCGACTATTCAGCATCGTGGTCGAGGCTCTGCGCCACGATCAACTCAAACCTCGATCTGCGTGGGTCACCCGGTCGAAACACCTACACCATTTCCTGACTTGCGAGGCCATTCCGCCAGAGTGCAGCGGTCGAGTACGGACGGAGCCCCAGGGCGTCGGCGTCGTAAGCGTTCAGCGCCCAGCTTTCAGCTTTTTTGAGCTTCTAGCAGCCTGCGGGGAAATTCAAAAGGGCGCAGATCCGCCTGGCCATGAGTCCGAACGCGTCGCATACTATCGTTGGAATGCTCACGAGGACGTGCCACTTTTGAAGTTTGAGAGTATCGGCGGAGTGTTTTCGTCCACCTCCACGACCAGGTTCCACGCCCACGTCCACGAAATCGTCCACGCTCACGCCCACGATTCACGCCCACGCCTACGAAGCCTGCCGAAGCCAACCCATTGGGACCTTTAGTGTTTCTTGCGGTGCCTCGAACAAAATACTGCCGGGGATCGGCGCTGACCCAAAGTTAGGGGGTGGACTTTGCGGG
>CAYXDO010000178.1:0-22247 GCA_964463485.1 uncultured Myxococcales bacterium
TTCGCGTCCAAAGTCTTGCCAGATCGTGCGCGAACTTTGGGAGAAAGAGACTAACACCGCGGCGGTCCGTGCAACATATACTGTCACCGATGAGCGGCTCGATCTCCCTCGAGGCCGATCAGCGTCGTGACGCCCGCGAAGTCACCCAGGATCAACGCGAGGTCCCCGACGGTCGCCACGGAAAAGACCCGTTCGAGCTCCGCGAGCATGGGTGCGCAGGTCGGGTCGACCTGCCAGACGCCTTGAACGTTGCCCTGGTCCCCGAGGCCGAAGAGCTGGCCTTCGAGCTGGAAGAAGGACCAGAGGTCTCCGAGCGGAGTATCGAGCCCGCGCCACGCGTCGGGCCCGTTCAGATAAACGAAGTGCTCTGCGGTACCGACGATGATTCCGTACCCAGGCTCGACGTCTACCAGTACGGGCTGTCCTTCGGCGGCGCTCGAAACTCGCCCGACGAACGGAATCACGGACTCTCCATCCTCGTCGACCTGGCGCAGGTTGAAGAGGTCGGTCGTACCAGTCATCCACACTCTGCCCGGCGCGATCGCGGCCATCCTGACTCGGGTGGGTCCACGCAGGGGTGTCTCGGGAGCCCGGGCGTGCCAGGCCCCTCTGCGCAGTTGGTAGACGGCGCCGCTCGAGGTCATTGCCCAAAGCTCCGGCTCGGCGCTCGCGCCCCCCGCGAGCGCGGACGGAAGGCCGAGCGGAAACGGCGCCGCCTCCGCGAACCCGCGGGCGGACGAACCAAAACTCACTCTCCCCGTCGAGTCGACGAGCCAAACCAACTCGGCCGCGGGTTGGGACGCGATTCTTCCACGTGGCCAGCGATCGCTCCCCGGAACCGGAGTGGGCTCGAGCTCCCGACCGACGTGCACGAACCCAGAGGTCGTGGCGACGAGGCCCAAATCACCGTCCGGCACCACACCGATGGCCGTACCCTCGAGCACTCTGGGGCGAATCGAGAGCGGCAGGCAGCGTGACCTCGCGGGAAGTCGAACATCCAAGAACGCGCCCGAGAGGGGCGCCTCGACGAAGCCAGACTCGTCATCGTTCAACTGGAAGACGCGGCTCGGGTTCGGCAAAGGGTCTCCGTCCGAAACGAGGCTGAGCGCTCCCTTCTCCAGGTCCAACTCAGCCGGCGTTTGAGAGTAGGCGAGCACCGCCAGCCGGAGGGAGTCCGACGTCACCACGATGCGCGCGGCCGGGCTGACTTCGTAGACCCGCCCAGTGATGCCGCCCTCGCGCTGATCGAGGACGATCATCGTCGCGGCGTCGGCGAGCTCGAGCTGGGTCGTCCGAGGCGGCGAACAACCCGTGGCGAGGAAGAGAGCCGCCAGCCAACGAGCTCCACTCGGGCAACCCATCGAGCGCTTCGCAGTCACGCGCAGGAGCTCAGGTCGCAGCCTGCGACGGTCATCGACTCGATTGTCGGCATCAAAGTCGAGCAAGTGTGAATTCGAACATTTGCCCTCCACCGAGCCCGCTCCTCGAAATCACCCTGTCGTCTGGGTTGCAGTACGCGACGGGGCTGGGCATCCGCAGATTCCGTCACTCCACGAGGTGCCCACGAAATGTACAAACAGGCAAGATCAGCCTGTGCTCACGGGTGCTCACGGGTGCTCACGGGTGGTCACAGGGCAGGCGCGGCCTATGGGATCGCAAAGGTCTCCCGATTCAGCCGGTAGGCGACGCGGTGCATGAAGAGCTTGGGGTCGTAAGCCACGCCGCGAAGCTCGAGACCGATGCGGTTGCCTTTGACGGTCCCGTCTCGAACGTCGAGGACGGCAGCATTTCCTTCGACCGCTCCCGCGAACACGAGCCCCGAGATTTCGTTGTCGTCGACGACGAACCGCCTTGCGCGCAGCGTGCCGCTTCCCGACACCAAGAGCGCGCCTCCTCCGGGCCCCGCCTTCAAGTCCTTTACGCGCAGATCGTCGAAGTTGCCCTCCGCGTCTCCCTGAGTCGTGACTCCGAGGCCCGACCCGCCCAACACTTCGACTCGCGAAAAGGCAGCTCGGGCGAAGTGGTGGATCGCGACACCGGCATCGCGCGCGCCCTCGATCCGGACGTCGGAGGCGAACAGAGACTGCGGGATCTGGCCCTCCGTATCGACGAAGAACGCGGTGCCTCCGCCTTGGATCGAGGCGCGCTCGATCCTCGAGACGCCCTTCGACATGAAAGGGATCGCGATCTCTCCGTCAGCCTCGAGAACCTCCACGTCGGAGACCGTGGCCGTCCCGCTCGCGAGCGACACTCCGAAGAGAAATCGCCCTCCGATCATACTCACTCTCCTCACCGAGGCGAGCCCGCCTTGGATCATGAGCCCCGATCCCTGCCCAGGCTCCGAGCCATTGGAGCGAATGATGACGTCCTTGGCGTCGAGGTCGCCGCCTTGACCTAGGATGCCGACGTCATTGGGGTTCCAAACACGGAAGCGCTCGAGGCGTAGGGTCCCGTTCGAGACGATCCCCGAGCCGAGGTCGGCGAAGACCTCGAGGTCCGAGAGCTCCGCGGAGGCAGACGCAGTCAGGACCGCTCCGTTCTGACTGTCGCGGACGAAGACTCGCGTCGCCTCTGCAAAGCCCAACTCATCACTCAGAATCGCGCTGGCCGCAGACTCGACGACGAGGTCGGTCGCGTGAGCTCTCCCGGTACCCACTACCCGAACCCCGTCTCCGAGCCCTCGCGCGATCATCACTTCCTGGACGTGGACGCTTCCCGCGCAGACCAGCACGCCGAAGCCCGGCGCGCCCACGCGGCCGGTGTCGCTGATGAAGGCACGCCTGATCGACGAGCGAGTGGAGGTCGAGCACGACTGAACGCCGAACTCGGTGCCGCCCGCCGACACGAGCTCGGCGTCGAGGGTCGAGCTGTCGATGAGCAGCGCGAGGCCGCCGCTTCGTAGGCCGGAACGAACGTGTGAGCTCTGGAGGTGGAGAGTTGCCGAGCGTTCGGCGTAAAACGCGACGCCCAGCGGCTCACGAGCGACGGAGTCGACTACGTTCACCGTCGCCGAGCCCGTCGCCGCCAGGCCCGCACCTGCGTGAATCGACAGGCCTCGTGCCTCCAACGTCGCGTTGTCGCCGATCAGCACCGACCAATCCGAGGCGCCACGGAGCTCGACGTCCTCGAGCTCAGCTTCACCTCGAACCAAGAGACTCACCGCAGCCTCGGAGAAGATCGCCCGGCGAAGTCTCAGGGCGCCGTCCACGGCGACGGCTCCGCGAGAGCTCACGGCCACGTCCGCGAGCTCGGCAGACGCGCCCGCCACGAGGTCGACCTGAGGACTGGATTGGTAATGCAGATTTCGAACGGTCACTCCGCGGCCAGAGATGGTGAGGTTGCCGGTGAGTCGGGTCCCCGACACACAGGCCCCCACGAGCGACACGCCGTCGGAGAGAAAGGTAGGACCTCCGAAATCTCCCGTCGACAGCGCCACCGAGGTGCCTGGAGTGGCCCGCTCCAGCGCGCTCCAGATGGAGGCGAATGGGTTCAGGATCGACCCGTCTCCCCCGGCTGGGGCCCCGGCCCGGACATAGAGCGCCGGCTCGGGGACCGTCGGAAAGCTCCCGTCGGCCGGGCACGGGGTCCCGATCGGTCGGCACTCACCGCTGAGTCCAAACTGACCCTCGAACTCGGAGCAGCCCAGCAGGGGAGGCACGGTTGGAGGCTCGCAGACGGTCAGGCCAGGGGTGAGCTCGACGGGACCCCAGGTCGGCGCGCAAGCCCCAAAGCGAGGCCGCTCAGGCGGCGCCGCGGGGTCGGGCCGCGACGGCGACGAGAGCGGGCTCGGCTCGCAAGGAATCGAGCAGTACAGGTCCTCTTCTGAGACCTCGACGTCCCCGAAGCACCCTCGTTTCGCGCAGCGGTCGCGGTCGATGACCGGCAACCGCACGAGGCGGACAGTCTCCGGATCGGCGGAGCTCGACCAATTCGGATCGCCGCGCAGCAGCGCGACCGACGAAATCGGAGTCGGGATGCCACGCGTAGCCTCGGTACGCGGGTCCGCTGGCTCGATACCCCCGGACACCAGATCGAGCTCCTCGAGACTTCGCGCCAAGAAAAACACGCTGAGCGCTTCGCCGAAATCGTCGTAAGACGCCTCGAATCGATCGCCCTCGCCGGCCCGAATACTCACGACCTCGCCGAAGCGGCCGACGATCAGGAAGGACTTCGTACCCTCTGGAGTGGAGAGCGGCGGCGCCGACACGCCGCAGGCGCCCGCGAGCCCGACCACCCAAAACAAACCCAGACGGCTCACCAAACCCAGGCGACTCACCGAACCCAGACGGCTCACCAAACCCAGGCGACTCACCGAACCCAGGCGACTCACCGAACCCAGACGACTCACCGGTCCCCAGCGCAGCCGCGACAAGGGATGATTCGCCGCGGACGTCTAAGTACGAGTCCCCGCGGATTCGTGACCAGGCGAGAGACCACGGAGAGCACCGAGCCGAAGCCCACAGAGCACACAGATGATTGCTGAAAAAGGCGATTTTGGTCGCCGCACGTGATCGGCATGGGCTCACGGGCGAATCGGGCACGGGCTCGGGCACGGGCTCGGGCTCGGGCACGGGCAGGGCACAGACACGTCATGAGTTTCGGAGCCTTTTTCTGACGTCCTGAGGGACGAATTTGAAGGTGCTCCAGTTCGTCGTGACACAGGAGTGGTAGGTAGCACACTGGTGGAACCGAGGTCAAAACGCCGGCTGTACGACGAACCCTTTTCCGAGGGCGACCGTTCGGAGCTCCTCCGAGCCTCTGTCGATGAGCACGGCGAGGTCGGTCGCGTCGGTCAACATCTCGAGGTCCGTCCGGGAGTCACCGATCGCGAACACCGGGACTCTTCCTCCCGGCGGGATGCGAGTCCGGATCGCCTGCACTTTGCCCCCGCGGTAGGTCACCGGCGGCAGCACCCGCGCCGTGAGGGGCCCCTTCTCGGCGACTCGGATCCCGATGACTCGGTCGCGCGACAGACCGAGCCGGGGAGCGACCTCCCGGACGAGCCATTCGGCCGACGCGGTGACGATGAATACGTCGAACCCATGGGCGTCGAGCGTGGCGATGAGGTCGACCATTTCCGCTCGAATCCGGATCCCGCGCGAGACCGTGACGTCGCCGACGGTGACCTTCTCCAAGGGCTCGGTGAGCGCGACCCCGAGTAACTTCGCGGCAAACTGAGTCAAGGTCTCGCGTTCGTTCCCGGCGTAGAGCTGCGCGAGCCACGCGTAGGCGGCCTGCTCGTCACGGTCCTCCAGGGCCGAGTACACTTGATGCACGAGGGTCCGCGCCGCCGAGCTGGTCGATACTTTCTTCGGGTCGAGCTGACTTTTGAGGTCTTCGGGCAGCGCATCGGCCGAAGCAGGCGTGGGTTTGATGAGTCCCACCTCGAGGCCGAAATCGAGCGCCCGTTCGCCGAGATCGTTCACGATGATGGTGTTGTCGAAGTCGAACACGGCGAGCGGCCGCTTGCAGCGGTCGAAGCCGTCTCCTTTCGCACCACGCCGCTCGATGAGTGAATTCAGCGCGTCGAAGGTCGCTGGAGCCCAACGGCCGCGGGTGAGCTTCTTCGATGGGTCGAGTCGATGAGTCTCGACACACTCGGTCATCGACTTCGGAATGGGCGCTCCTTGAAGAAGGAGTGAGAACAAGACTCCGATCATGGAGTAGTCTCCGCGGTCGAAGTCGGGGGAACGACCTCGGCTGCGGAAGGAGGCGGATCCTGTTCGACGGGCGGGGTCGACGGGACCGCCTCGGTCGTCGTGGCAGTCCTCACGGGAGGCGCATCGGCGTAGGGCCAGATTTTGAGGTTGTCCCAGCGGACTCGATTCTGCCAGTTGGAGAGGGCGAGTCGATCGTGGCCTGGCCCGTCGAGGGGCTGAGGATCTTCGAAGGAGAGGTAGGGTCGTCCGTCGACCAGCCACTTGATCGAGCCTCCCTTTTTCTCGATCCGCCAGCGATACGTTCGGTTTCCCACCGCGTTGGTGGGTTTCTTTTCCTTTCGATCAGCGCCGTGCTCGTCGAGGCGCGCGATGGAGGATATCTTGTTGGACCAGCCGCCGTAGATGAACACGTAGCCCGAGGCGTGGGCGCGGCCGTTGGTCATGAGCTCGATCTTCGAGTCCACTTCGGCGGTCTCGCTGTGGACATCGACCTCGACGACGACGTCCTTCGGGAGCGCGGCGCGCAGGAAGCAGGGTGCGTTGTTGGCACCGGTCGAGTACGCGTACCCATCGCGGAGGGTCCAGTGCCCGCCGCTCGGGAACCAGTTGGGTCCGAGCTCGGCGCGGGTAAAGTCGTCAGAGAAAGGCACCGGCGCGAGGGTCTCGGGGGGCTGGCAAGCTCCGAGTGAGAGAGTGAGTACGGCTCCCCGCAAGGGCGTCAGCGCAAGTCTTCGCATGAGACGCCCTGGATGGGTCCGCAGGCAGCGCCCAGCACGCAGCCGCCGCCTTGACACGAGAGCGAGCAATCAGCGGGGCTCTGGCATGATCGACCGGTTCCCAGGCAGGTGCCTGCTCTGCACAAGCAGTCTCCCGGGCCGTTGCATTGGGTCAGCCCATCGGTCACGCAGACCTTGCCTCCGAGGCCGAGATCCGCGCAGAGCGGCAAGTCCTGACATTGCGAGTCCGAGACGCAGGATTGACCTTGAGGCCACTGACACTGGCCGGGTCCCGAGCCCTCACAGCGCAAGAACGAACAGTCGGAGTCCATCTGACAAGGCTGGAGCCCGAGGCCGCCGCACGTCTTCAGGACACAGGTCGCGGGCGCGGCGCGCTCGAACACGGTGTTGCAGTCGGTATCGGTCGCGCAGGTGCAGTTTCCGCGAACGTCACCCTCGCCGATCACACACTGCCGGCCCCCGCCTCCGCACTCGGCGGGGGTCGTGCAGAGGGCCTGAGTGAGCAAGATGATGGGCCCGCAGCCGTACCCATTCGGGCAGTCGGCCTCCTGTTGGCAGTTCACGCCGCAGTAGTATTCTGTGCCCTGAGAAGGGTCCGAGGGGTCGTAGTTGACGTTGATCAGGCAATAGTTCTGCGCCGACCCACACTGGCCTGGGAGATTGTCACACGGAGCGCAGTGGTTCGGGTCGTTGTCGCGGGCGCACGAGCCATTCATACATCTCTCTCCGAAGGCGCAGAACGACTTATCGCCGCACTTGCCTTGAATACAGGCGCCGAGGGCCGCGCCGGCGGCTTTCTCGCACACGTTGTAGAGCGGGCAGTCTCCGTCGTCGCGGCAGCCATCGACGCAGCGGGTTTCGGCAGCGTTACAGACCTGGCCGGGCACGCAGTGCACGTCCGTGCCACACGCGGTGCGATCGACGCAAACGCCCGTGGCGACGTTGCAGAACTTGGAGGCTTCGCAGTCCGAGTTGCTCACACACCCGGCTCGTTCCTGACAGATGCCTTGTGTGTTGCAGAATTGGCCTTCCTCACAAGATTCGTCGTTACGGCACACGCACAACCCGCCGCGGCAGAGGTACCCTGAAGGGCAGGTCGTGTTCTCGGAGCACTCCCCGGTGAATTGGGGCTGCTGAGTACAGGCCTGCTGAGCACCAGCCAAGAGAGTGCCGGCGAATAGGATCCACAGGGGAAGGAGGAGGTATCGTTTCATGTCGGGCTCACTGGAGCGCGGTCGAGCACGACAGGGCTTTGTCGGTCTTCGACGCCTTGAAGGAGATCTCGATGGGTGCGCTGGTGGGGGGGACGAAGGAGCCGTCGAAGAAGATCGAGTTGGTAGTGGACTCGTAAATCCAGCCGGTGGCTCGATCGTTAGGAATCACCTGGCCGGCGACTTTGACGCAGACGGCGGCCTGAGTCGCGTCGTCTGGGCACGGGACGGTCTTCGCGCAGTCGGGGTTCTTGGTGAGTTGGAACTTTCGCTGAAGGCCTGCGGCTTCGAAGCCGAGCGCGTTCAGCACCTGGCTGTAGTCGTCTTGGCAGATCGAGGTGAACACGCCATTTCGGGTGAGCAGTTGCAGAAAGCGGGTCGAGTCGGTCTGGCACACCGCGTTTTCGCAGGTGATGCAGCCGCGGTCGCCGCACTTGAAGTTGCCACAATCTTGGTCGATCTGGCAGGAGGCCTCGGGGAGACAGACGCCAGGGAGGCCCGGGACGACGTCGGTCCTGCAAGCTTGTCCAGGACCACAGCTCAGACGGACGTTGTCGCACACTCGGAACTCGGCCGAGAGCCCTCGAGAGTACATCGCCAAGCTCACGTAACGTGCGCCAGGCGCTGCATTCTGGCCGTCGGAGGCGATACAGCCTCCTTCCATGGCACCGGTCGGGCCGTCTGGATCGGGGTCGCCGACGATCCCGGAGAAGCTCACGAGCCCCTCGTTGCCGGCGCCTTTCAGACTCTCGAACGCGCGATAAAAATAGGGCACCTGACCGAACGAGCTGTCCTCCTCGTCAGACACGAAGATCACGAACAGCGACGCCTCAGGACGAATGAACCCGCCGTTCTCGCTGGGCTGGGGCTGGAAGGTCCCGGTGGCTCGGTCGGCCTCGCGGCCGAGCGCCATCGCGGCGGCTTGAATGCCTCGCTCGAGCCCGGAGCCGGTGATTCCCACACGGACCGCGCGGCCGAACGCGCTCGCCGCTCCCTTTGTCGTGGGCGTGATGTACGAGAGGGACTGATTCATGTCGCAGACGGAGTTGGGCGCCGCGCAGTCTCGATTGTCACCCAGGCAGTACGCGAAATTACCGTCCTGGGGCATGCTGCCGGCCGTGGGTACGCAGAGACCCACTTTTCGAACCTTGCCTTGGTCGAGCGCATTCAAGGTGTCCGACGAGACCACCGCGATGTGATAGTCGGGTGGGTTGCAGGGTGCGCCTGACTTCGAGCACACCTTCGTGGCGAAATCACAAACGTCGTCGGCCGCGCCGCCCGCGCAGAGAGTCAAACCGGTGATGAATCGGTCGAAGTTTTGCGCGAGCTTGTTCTGCTCGTCGACCATCGATCCCGAGTTGTCGACGACCCAGAGAATATCGACCTGCGCGGCGTCTTTCTGCTTGAGCTCGTCGACGTGAATCTCGGGCTCCGGTAGCCGGATCAAGACCTCGTCCTCGCAGCCGAAAGTGGCCGCAGTCGCGAGGACCCACACCTTCGTCAGTTTCATGTCGCGCCTCCGTAACATGGGCCGCCCCTTCGAGCGTCCGTCCGAGTCCGTATACGTTCGCCTCGGTCGGCCGGGTCACAACACGTTGACTCGGACCCGGGGTCCCGCTAGCTCGCGCCCGTGACGACGTCCCCCGGGGGTCGACCCGACCCTGCGACCGCTTCGCAAAACACGAGGTTCGACGACCTCCCGCTCTCCGACGAAGCCCGAGCCGGACTTCGGTCGCTCGGATACGAGGTCGCGACCTCCGTGCAGGCCGCGTCCTTCGGCCCGGTCATGGCTGGCAAAGACGTCGTGGTTCAATCGAAGACCGGGACCGGAAAGACCACCGCGTTCGGCCTTCCGCTGATCGAACGCATCAAGGACGGCCTCATCGACCCGCAGGTCCTGGTGCTGTGCCCCACGCGCGAGCTCGCCGTGCAGGTCTCCGAGGAGCTCGCCGAGCTCGGTGACGCCAAGGGCGTGCGCGTGCTGCCGATCTACGGCGGGACGCCGATGGGACCCCAACTGGCCGGCCTCAAGTCCGGCTGCGACGTCATCGTCGGCACCCCCGGCCGTGTCCTCGACCACATCCGCCGTCGCTCACTCCGCTTGGTACACGTCCACCACGCGGTCCTCGACGAGGCCGACGAGATGCTGTCGATGGGCTTTTGGGACGAGGTCACGGCGATCCTCGACAAGCTCCCGACAGAGCGACAGACGCTGCTCTTCTCGGCCACGCTGCCCGACCAGATCCGAAAGGCCGCCGCCAAATATCTTCGAACGCCAGAGCGCCTCGATCTGTCTCGCGACGAGCTCACCGTCGAAGGCATCAAGAACATCATCTACGAACGCGACGATCGCCTGCCCAAGCCTCGCAACCTGCTCTACGTGCTCGAAGCCGAGCGACCGGAGAGCGCGATCATCTTCTGCAACACCCGCGACGACACCGGTGTAGTGGCGGCGTACCTACGGCGCCAAGGGCACGACGCGCTCGCTTTGTCGGGAGAGCTCGGACAAAAAGAGCGCGAGCGGATCATGTCGCGGATGAAACGCGGCGACTTGCAGTTCCTCGTGGCCACCGATATCGCGGCGCGCGGCATCGACATCTCCGACCTGCCGTACGTCGTGAACTACTCGCTGCCGGACTTCACGGAGGTCTACATCCATCGCGTCGGTCGGACCGGGCGCATCGGCAAGAGCGGCACCGCAGTGTCGCTGGTGGGCGGCCAAGACGAGATGACCGCGACGGAGCTCGAGCGGAACTTCGGGATTCAGTTCGAGAAGCGCACCTTGCCGCCGCGCGAGGAGCTCGATCGGCTGCGGGCGGAGCGGCTCGTCGCGCAGATCATCAAGGTGGCTCGCGAGACCGAGATCACGGGCTTCATGCCGGTCGCCGATCACCTTCGACGCGTCGACGGCGGTGTGGAGGTCGTCGCGTTCCTGTTGAAGAAGTACTTCACGGAGCTCGAAGATCAGCGGGAGGCCACGGCGCGGGCGGACGAGGCGCGCAGGACGAAAGAGGCGGAGGCCGAGCTTCGAGCGCGAGACCGATCCGAGCACGGAGAGGCCGCGGCCGAAGTGAAGGCCCCGGCCGAGGCGAAGCGTCGGCGAGGGCGCGCGGACGATCGGCCGCGCGAGGGGGCTCCGGTGGCCAGCGAATCTTCGTTGCAGCCCGCCAGGGAGACGTGGCGGCTCTTCGTCAACCGCGGCAAGTCCGACGGCTACGAAGAAGCGAAGGTCGCCGCGCTGCTCGTCGAGGTCGCCGGCCAAGGCGACACCGCGCAGGTGGATCGCGTGGAGCTGCGTCGAAGCCACGCGTTCGTCGAGGCGGTGCCGGCCTTGGCGGAGAAGGCCGTCGAAGCCGCGGCTCGTGGGCTCACGCGGGAAGACAAGCCGTTGATCGTCGAGCGCGCGAGGACGCGCTGATGCGCAGAGAGAGCTCCAACGTAGCGGAGGCCTCGGACAAGACGAAGACCGAGGCTCGCATGGAGCGAAAGCTCGAGGACCTCGAGCCGGGATCTCCGCGTTACGAGACGCTCCGGTCGGCGATCCGCTTCAAGAAGAGCTGGCTCGATCTCGCCAAGCGCCTCAGCGCGCTCGCGAAGTCCAACGACTATCGCGAGTGGGGCTACCGAACGCTCGAGGCGTACGCTCAACACGAGCTCCACCTGAGGCGTGACACCACGCAGAAGCTCTTGCGCTCGTATGGATTTCTCGCCGAGCACGAGAAGGAGACGCTCGAGTCGACGTCCGAAGACGCGGCGCCTCCGCTGCCGAGCTATCAGGCCCTCGACGTGCTCGCGGAGGCTCGAAACAATCCGTACTTGTCGCCCGAGGACTACCAGTCGCTGCGCGATCGCGTGTTCTCCGAAGACCCCTCCCCTGCGCAGATCAAACGACTCGTCCGTGATCATCAGCCCGAATCGTACGAAGCGCGGGCCGACGAGACCCACGAAAAGCGCAAGAAGACGCTCGCGCTCGCCGAGAGACTTCAAGCGATGGTTCGTGAAGACGAGGCCACGCCCGAGCGGGTCGTGCAGGCGCTCGAGATCGTCGTCGGAGGGCTCCGACAGCTCGTGGAGGAGTAGATGCGCCGCGCGTCGTGGGCCCTGTTGATCACGTCGAAGCTGTTGATCACGTCGAAGCTGTTCACGACGAACCTGTTGATCACGTCGAACCTGTTGATCACGACGAACCTGTTGATCACGTCGAGCGTGTTGATCACATCGGGCTGCGCGACGTCGCGATCCGGCGGCTTGCGGGGGCTCGATGCCGAAATCGCAGAGGCGGAGTGGAACCGGGACGCCGCCGATCCCTCGATCAAACGAGCGCTCGGATCGGGAAGACCGGAAGAGCGCGCGAGGGCTCTCTTGGCGCTCGCGAGAATCGAAGACCCGACGAGCCTACGCGCCGCGATCGTTGCGCTCGAAGACGAGGATCGATCCGTCCGCGAGATGGCTGCCTTCGCCCTCGGCCAGCTCGGAGGTGACGACGCCGAGCGCGCGCTCGTGTCAGCGCTTGGGTGTGTTACGAAAGAGCCCGACTGCAGATCTCCGGAAGCCCTTCTGGCTCTAGGTCGATCGGGGACATCGAGCTCGGCCGCGGCGCTCGCCCAGGCGCTGTCCGATCCCCGCCATGAGGTGAGGCGAGCAGCAGGGATCGGCTTGGGCCTTTTGGCCAAACGAAACCCAAAGGGGGCGCTCTCCGCTTGGTCCGAGCCGGCGGCGGCCCTGGTCGCCGATCCCGATCCCGAGGTTCGGTTCGCCGGAGCCTACGCGCTCGCCCGGATCGGAGGTCCTGCGGTGATCGGACCGCTCACGAAGCTCCTCGGAGATTCGTCGGCAGAGACGCGAGCCACCGCGGTGAAGGGGCTCGCGACGACTGGCGCTTCACCGATGGTCGTCGATGCCGTCTTGAACGACCCCGACGCCCGGGTTCGCGTGGAAGTCGCGCGTGCGCTCGGGCAGCTCGGGAGTGACAAAGACGCCGCGACCAAGCGGCTCACCGGCCTGGTGGAGCGCGAGGTGCAAAAGCTGCGGAGCCCTGGGGCGGTCAACAGCGGGCAGTCCGCGCAGGTCCTGCTCGCGTCCATCGAGGCTGCGGCGGGTTCGGCGGACGCGCCGTTGACGGTCATCGAGAGCGCGCTGAACGAAGCGGGGCGATTCGGGCCCGATTCGGCGACGGACCGAGCTCGAGTCCAGTGCGCGCTGGCCTTTCACGCGGACGCTCAGGAGAAGGCGGTCCGACGCGTGAAGACCTGCGGAGACGCTTCGATCTTGGCTTGGCGAAGGCGCGAGCTCGAGGTGCGCCTGCTGGCAAAGTGGGAACGCGTCCCCGAGCTGCTCGAGCTGGCCAAGAGCGATCCCGACGAGCGGATCCGAACGGCGGCCGCGGACGGCCTGGCCACGATCGCCACGGTCGCGATCGACGCGCTCATCGAGCTGTTGCACTCGAAAGACCCGTTCGTCGCGTCTTCCGCTGCTGCTGCGCTCGAAGCGGTGGAGGGGCCGCTCCCGGACCGGACGGGCCCGGCGTTGGCTCGGGCGCTCGTCACGACCGCGCGTGAAGACGCCGGGCTGGTGACGCAAGTACTGTCGGCGCTCGCTCGCTTGGGGCCGGGCGGCAAAGACGTGGAGCTCTCGGTTCGCACGTTGCTCGACGATGCTCGGCCGCCGGTTCGAAGAGCGGCATGGCGAACGCTCCGCGCCTTCGGCCTCGAGGCGCCAGCGTTTCGGCCCGGAAGCCCTCCGCCAAGCGCCCGCCCCGAGGGTGCGGACGTGTCCGTGTTGGTGCGAACCGTCCGGGGCGACCTTCACCTGGAAGTCCTTGGGAGCGTAGCGCCTTGGACCGCCGGAGCCTTCCTGGAGCTCGCACGCGACGGCTGGTTCAACGGCAAGACGTTCCACCGAGTCGTCGGGAATTTCGTGGTTCAAGGGGGTTGCCCGCGGGGTGACGGCTACGGAGGACCGGGTTATGGCTTGTTCGACGAAGTTTCGCCGTTGCCCTTCCTTCGCGGTGCGGGAGGATCTGCGACCGCAGGACGGGACACCGGCGGAAGCCAGTGGTTCCTCATGCACGCGTTCCATCCTCATCTCACCGGCGGGTACACGCTGTTCCTTCGAGCCATCGACGGCCTAGAGATCATCGACGCCCTCGGCGTGGACGATCTCGTGTTGGAAGTCGCCGTGTTGGGGGCCCGCTGATCGATGCCGCGCCTCCCCAAAAAGCCCTTCTCCGTCTCCGAGGCGCTCGCCCCCGTCGCGAGCTACGTGGAGGACGCGAACGTTGCTGCCTTGGCGATCGAGCCGTCCGGGCGGCTCGTGATCCTCTACGTCTCTGGCTTGCGTCAGGCCAAACCAACTGCGCTGGACTCCAAAGACGTCGCTCGTGGCGCACACGCGATCCGCACGCACCTCGGCGCCGCCCAAGGCGCGGCGAGCGGACCCGTCGCCGACGGCCTCGTCGCTTCGATCGCGGCGACCGCAGACGGAGATGCAATCCGACTCACGCGGCGCAGCGACCGCGCCACGCTCGATCAGTTCGCGTCGGACGGCTCGATGGCAGAAGGCTTTGCGGAGCATCTCGGGGCGGCGATGCGGGCGGGGACGAGCCTCGTCGTGACGGCGAGCGATCCGGTCGTCAGCTCGGAGGTTCTGGAAGCGTTGACGTTGCTCGTGGATCGCACGATCGCGGTAATCGGCCCGACCAACGCCGCCCTGCCCTCCGCGCTGCGATTCTCCGGAACCCAGGTGACGGACGCGGCGCTGCTGGGAGCGGACCTCCTCGTCTCCGAGAAGCCTCCGCCCGCGGTGTTGTTGTCGATCCTCATGAGCGGTCGGCCTTTCGTCATCTCGTGTGAATCGAGCACGGCGCGGGCGGCCTTGCGCGGCATGGTCGCGCGGATCGCGTTCGAACGCCCAGGGGTCGACACGAGCGCCGCCGAAGCGCTCGTCGAGTCGTGTGTCGACCTGTTCGTAGAGTCCAGTCGCGCGCGACGCATCGTGCAGCTCGCCGAGCCGACGAGGGAGGAGGGACGGCTAGGGTTGCGAACCTTGGTGCGCGAGACGACCAACGGCGTGGAGGCGCGCCTCTCCGGCTCGAGGCTGGCAGTCCGCCTCGGGGAGGCCTCGGAGTGGGACGGCCGCGACAGCTCCCCTCGAGCTGGGATCGAGTCCAGGAGCGGAATCTCGGCCATTCACGACGTCGCCGAGGCGCCAAGCTCCGGCCCGGTCGGCCAGGTTCGCGCAGGCGAGCTCGATCGGCTGCGCCCCGAGGAGCTCGTCAGCAAGTCCTTCCTCGTCGACGTCGGCGGCTTCTCACGCTCGGCCGAAGGCAAGTCGTCGATGTTCCAACCGGGCTTGGTCAGCATCGAGGCGCCCGATCCGGATGAGGACGAAGACGAGGTCGGTAGCCTCGTCCCCGAGCCACTCGCCGACGCAGAAGACGACGAAGCGCTCGTCGCCCAGGCCTCGGCGCCTGCGGACTCGCCCGCCGAGCCATGGGACGACGATTGGATCGACGACGAAGACGAAACAAAAGGCGACGATGAAGAGGGCACCGCCGACGAGCCTCTCGCTCCAGAGCTCATCGAAGCCGAGCTGGCGACGGCGCGCGCACCCTCCGACCGACCCGTTCGGACCACGCGGGCAGCGGATGACCGCGACCTGTTCGAGGAAGACGAGGAGGCTTCGGCCCCGGCGGCCAACAACAGCCCGATCAGCCCGATCAGCCCCATCATGCGGGCGACTGCGCGGGTCTCCGACGACAACGCGCTGGTCGTGCCCGCCGATCGGAAGATCCGCCCGTCGACAGATTGGAGCTCCGACGATGAGCTGGTCGAGGACGCTTCAGACATCGGGACCGGGATCGAGGAGGTTCCAGCGGACTTCCGAGAACCTCGCAAGGTCTCGATCGAAGACGAAACCGCCGACGATGGGGGCGATGAGGAACCGCCGGATTGGTCAGAAGGCGAGTCCGAAGAGACGATGGGGAGCGACAAGGAGGAGAGCGTCCGACCGCGACGCCCGGTGGTCAGAGCGGCCCCCGAGCGACTCCCGACCGATGTACTCAGCGACCGGCCACCCCTCTCTGGGCCTGCGGGATTACCGCAGCCTGCGACCGTGGACTGGGACGAGGCAAAGACCGGACATGCCGTCGATCCAAGCGAAGACATGGCCGGAGCGCCCAACCGACCTCGTGTCCGTGCTGTCGACTTCGTGATGACCCAAAACGGGGAAATGGTCGCGCCCGACCAGGACATAGGCTTCGGGATGGAGCCCTCCGGCGAGATCCAGGAGCGCGATCTGTTGGAGGCCGTGGATCCCTCGGAGTCCGAGCTCGAGCGAAAGTCATCGGGTTTCGACGAGCACACGCCGGTGCTGGCCGCGGTCGCCGCCTTGCGTCCGGCGGGGCGGCCGCTTGCGCGAGGGTTCGACGAGGGCGAGGCCACGATGCTGCTTCCTGATGGAGACGGCTCCATGGCCGGGTCCGAACCTCCTCCGCCTCCCCCGATTTCCCAACCCGCGCCGCAACCCGTGGCGCCCGTGCGGCCCGAGGTTTCGCCGAGGCCCAGGCCGCGCCCAAGTCCTTCGCGGGTGGGGCGAGCGATCTCCAGATTCAGGAAGAAATGAGGTAAGCGTCCAGCGTGCGCTGGATCGCCCGGATGCAAAGACACTGCTCGGCAGTGCTCCAATTGGGGAATCGCGTCGGGCACGGGCACGGGCACGGGCACGGTGCGAAACCTCGCTTCGCTCGGTTTCGGGTATCGGTCCGCTGGGGATCCTGAAACTGCCAGCAGGAACGGAGAGAATTTTGGAGAAAAGTCGTTCGTGCTCTCCTTGGTTCATGCGGAGGTTGAACTGAAACGCCGCAGGTCGGTCGTGCACCCGACGAAATCCAGTCACCAACTTGCAGTTTCGGCCGAAAACTTCGTAGGGTGAGCTTGCACCCTACCGCCTTTTGGACGTTCGGGGGAAGTGACGCAGACCGTGGCCGCAGCCGCGCAGGGTAATACCCGCGACGTCGCGAGGGAGCTCTCGCGTCTGATCCGCGGCGAGATCGACTTTCGCGATTTCCCGTGGCTCACGCCCCATGAGCGCCGAGCCCTCGGCGCGCTGGGCATGGCGATGCTCAAGGCGAGCAAGCCGGAGATTGCCAAGGCGGCGTTCGGTGTCCTCATCGATCTGGAGCCCGAACAGGCGGTCCACTACTTGATGTATGGGCATGCCGCGGCCATGAGGGACCTCGTACCCGAGGCCTTCGAGTACTTCGGTCGCGCGATCCACCTCGCCGCGGCCGATCGCGATCAAGACGACGTTGCTGCGGAGGCCTTCTTGGCGCGAGGGGAACTGCTGCTGAGGCTCGGTCGCACAGTGGAAGCTCGAGCCGATCTCGCCGACGCCTGCGGGCGTGTAGGAGATCCTGCGCGGCGTCGGTCCATCGAGTCTTATCTCGCTTCATGACACACAAAGACGCACCATTTGGATCCGAGATCCGATAACCTCCTGCGAGGACCTGCGACGAATGAAAACGCCTGGCAGCCTTCAGCGCACTCCGATCACCCAGCGCCCGACCCGTGAAGGGATCGACGCCAAGACTTCCAAGAAAGCCGACAAAGCAGAGAAAGCGGACCAGGTCCGAAACGTCCGCATCGTCGACAAGCTCGATAGCGAAGACGAGATCAGCCAAGTTGGTACTCGCCCCTCGAAGACGAGCCCGCTCGCCGAGGCCGTGCTGCAGGGGCTCGAGGAGCTCGCGAACAAGTACTACGGCGGCGTCGGAAACAACGCGCTCTCCGGCATCGACATCCTCGCGCGCAGCGCGGGTTCGGGACAGGCCGACACCGTCGTGTCGAAAGAGTTCCTCGACCTCCGCGCCCGCAGCCTCTCCAAAGAAGTGCCCGAGCTCGGCACGGACAAAGCTCGCGAGCTGCTCACGAACATCGCCCAGCTACTCGCGACCTGAACCGACCGGATCGCGGGTCGCGACCTGAAGCTGATCAGTCGAGCTCGATCCAGCCGATCCGCGTTCTCAGCACGTCTTCCTGCGACAGGCCGGCCCTCTCCCGCGGATAGCCGAGCGGCGTCCCGAACACTCGAACGCCCTGCACCTCGCGGTCACCGACGACGTGGGTGTGGCCATGGATCGCGACCCGCACGCGTCGTCCGCGGCGGATCACGTCGCCGAGCGCGGAGCTCCCCATGAACGCGTTGAAGAAGTCCCACGGCCGCCGCCCGACGCGAAAGACCGAGGCCTCGAACGCGAGGTGGTGGGTGACCACGACGACGTCGCGAACGTCCGCACGCGCTTCGACCTCTTCGAGCTGTTCGGCCAGCTCGCGCTCCATCTGCCTGGCGACCTCGGCGTCCGAGAGCGGCCGTCCATCGACCTGGAAGTGAACGCGGTTGGCGTCGGACCACGCGAGCCCGTCGAGCTGTTTGGCCCGGTAGACTTCCTCGGGGAGCTTCAGCCAGTCGGCCTTGAACGAGTAGTCGTACCAGCCGCAGGTCCCGACGAACGCGACGCCCCGAGCCACGAAGGGAGACGCAGGGAGGTAGTGAGCGCCGGCGTCTCGAGCGAGCTTGGCGAGGTGGACGCGGTAACGCTCGAACGTGTCCCCTTCCCTACGCCACAGCTCATGGTTGCCGGGCACGTAGAGCACTTCCGGCGCGATCGCCCGGAGCGCCGTCAGCGTCCGGGAGATGCGGCCGTCGTCGTGGGAGATATCTCCGGCGCACACGATGACGTCGGGCTTCTGTTTGAGAATCTCCATGCAGAGGCTGACGAGGAGCTCCCGATTCTCCGCGTAGTCGATGTGGAGATCGGACACGGACGCGATGCGCACTCGGCCTCGAACCTGCGGCTGGGCCGTCCGATCGGCAAGCTTCTCTCCAACGTGTTATGATCTCGGACTCCGCATGGATCGACTCCTCTCGGTTCTCGGTGTCCGTCACGCGGTCCGTTGGACCGAGGCCGACGGCAGACCTGCGACCTTGATCACAATCCGGCTGGAGGGACCGCTCCTGTCCGAGCTCGCGAACGCGCTCGTCGCGGAGGCTCAGATCGCGGCCACGACGTCGCTGCGCGGGTCGCTCGAGGTGTTCGGTTTGACGTTGGAGCCGCAGCGGATCCTCGTCCGCGTGGGAGCTCTGCCGGCCGGTGCCCTTCGGCTCGACGAGCTCTTGGTGCGCGGCGGACCTGTGCCTTCGACCTGGGCGCGCGCCCTCGTCGACGGCGTGGCAGGCGCGTTGCGGGAGCAAGCGTCGGCGCCAAATCTCATGGGCCGGCCGAGAGTCCACTCCCGGCTTTGTCCGGCCGCGGTGACGCTCGATCCAACGGGCGCGGTTCGGTTGATCGGACCAGGGCTGCCGCTCCTCGACGTGCTCTTGGTGCCTTCGCTCGAGCCGCCCTATCCGTCGCAGTTCGGACCCGGGGCCGACGTGTACGGGCTCAGTCGGATCGTCGCGGAGACCTTGATCGGAAGCGTGGCGGCCAACGCCTTCGCGCGCGGCGAGGCCGTTCCGCTCGGCGCTCCGCAGATCGAGCAAGCGCTCGGTCGGGGGCTCGCGCCCGATCCTCGCTATCGTTTTCCGGAGCTTGGGTCTTTGTGGTCGGCCCTCGCGGCGGCCTTTGGACCTGCGATGCCGATGGATGTGGTTGGATTTGGGGCGTCGCGCGGGATCGACGTTTCGCGCCAAGGCGTCGAGGCGCTTCGGCTGCCTGCGCCCGTAGCGCCGCCGGTCCCTGGGCCGCTCGATCTGCCGACCATGCGGATCGACGCGGCGCCCGCGGCGGCGGGCTGGGCCCCGCTTGCGCCCGCTCCGACGTCGGGCTGGGCGCCGCTTCCGGCCGCTCCCATGCCGGTCGTTGCGGCACCGGAGAGCCGTTCCGAGAGCCGTCCGCCGCCCGCGCCGATGGCGGTCAGCGCACCCCAGAAGCTCCCGCCAGCGCACACGCCGCTCGCGGCTGCTCCAACCGTATCGGCACCGGGGGACGCCTGGGCTCCCGTGAGGCCCACCGCGCCGCCGCGGGCTCTGGCGCCTTCCCCCGCTCGCCCCTCGGCGCCCCCGAAAGCATCGCCGAAGGCCGAGGTCGACGGACCGACGACCCGGGTGTCGACGCCGCCGGAGCTCGATCCGTGGGCGTCCGCTCGAAAGCCGATCACGAAATCAGCGGAGCTCGACACGGATCGCATCGCCGCGGACCTGCTGCTCGCCGCCCCACGCAAATCCGATCCCGCGCAGACGGTCGAAGACTCGCGGCCCAAAGACACAGGACCGGAGAGCACAGGCCCAAAACCGGAGAACGCAGGCGCAAAATCGGAGAGTGCAAGAGCGGAGAAGGCGACTGCCGAAGGGAGCTCGAAGCCAGGGCTCGTGCTCCCCGTCCCGAAAGGTCCGGCCCCGCTCGCGATTCGGAAGTCTCTGTTGCAGTTCTCGCCGGACGGCGAGCGCCGCCCGGTGGCCCCGCAGAACCCAACGGGTTTGTGGCTTCCGACGGCTTCGGTGGTGCTGATCCTCATCGTCGGCGCCTTGGTCGTCCGAGCCATGCGTGCGCCCGATCCGAGCAAGCCGATCTTGGTCCCGAGCACCAAGAATCTGTTGGTCCGCGCGGAGACCCCGCGCGCTCCGCCCCCGGCCATCGCCCAACCGTCCAAGCCTCGAGCCGACCTCGCCACCACCACGAGGATCGAGACGCCGCCGGAGCCCGAGCCGCTTCGGCACACGCGCCCGGCGGATCTGATTCGAGGAGCGGTCGTGCCCTCGACCGGCCTGCCCGCGCCTTCAGGCGTGCTCACCGTGGACAGCTCGCCGCGCGGCGCCGCCGTCGCCGTCGACGGTCGTCAGGTCGGTCGAACGCCGATGTTACGACCGATGTCGCTCAGCCCTGGACAAACACTCACCATCGAAGTTCAGCACAACGGGTATTATGCAGCGACCGAGCGAGTGACCGTCCCAGACAGTCGAAACCTCGAGCTGAATGTGGTGCTCGAGCGAGTCGCCAAACCCAGGCGCTGAGCCAACCCGCTACATGACACAGTAGCTGCTAGCTATAGCTAATCCTGCCTGATCCTCATCCTGCCTCAGGATCGGGCACGGGCACGGGCACGCACGGGCACGCGCACGGGCACGGCATTTTCGGGACCTCAGCGGCTGTCGAGGAGAGCAACGACGGTCCGCGCCACGCGCGAACCACCTCAGGAACCCAAGCCGTCTCTCGATGAGTGAGACCCTAGCTCGCCAGCCAGTAGCGTCGAAATTCGGCGCGGCTCTGCGAGGACTTCGTGCCCGTGCCCGTGCCCGTGCCCGATCCTAGGTAAATGCGATTGAAGACCCCCCCCTCCCGTGACATTCGTTGGCGGTGCCCGAGCTCCCCGACGTGACGGTCTACGCCGAGTCCATTCTGACCAACCTCGGCGGTCAGTCCTTGCGTGGGATCCGCTTGTTCAGCCCTTTCGTGCTCCGTAGTGTAGCGCCGCCGGTCTCCGACCTCCTCGCGCGGCGGCTCGAGAGTGTCTCCCGGATCGGCAAGCGCATCGTGCTCGAGCTCGAAGGCGAGCTCTTCATCGTCATTCATCTCATGATCGCGGGACGCTTCCAGCTCAAGAACTCCGAGCCCCTCCCAAAGTCACCCGGCAAGATCGGGCTCGCTTCCTTCGACTTCGAGACCAGGTCGCTGATACTCACCGAGGCCAGCCAGAAGAAGCGCGCGTCCGTTCACCTCGTGAGCGGACGCGCCGGCCTCGACGCCCATCGCCGCGGAGGGATCGAGCCGCTCGAGGTGGAGCTCGCGACCTTTCGTGCGGCGCTGAGTCGCGAGCGCCACACCTTGAAGCGCGCGCTCACGGATCCGGACTTGGTGTCGGGCATCGGCAACGCCTACTCCGACGAGATCCTGCACGCCGCTCGGCTCTCTCCCTTCCAACTCACGACTCATCTGGACGACGAGTCGTGGGATCGCCTCTTCTCCGCCACCCGGCTCGTACTCACCGCCTGGACCGATCGGCTTCGAAAGGAAGCCGGTGATTTTCCCACGAAGGTGACCGCGTTCAGACCCGAGATGGCGGTTCACGGAAAATATCGCTCACCGTGCCCCGTGTGCGGATCGCCCGTCCTGCGGATCGTCCACGGAGACAATGAGTCCAACTACTGCGCCGGCTGCCAGACCGGAGGCCGAGTGCTGGCCGATCGATCGCTCTCGAGGCTCCTGAAGGAAGACTGGCCGAGGTCGCTCGACGATTTGGAGGACCGGCCGGCGTTGATCAAGAGCCGCCCGCGCACGCGGCGAAAGACTGGCACGAAGGCGACATGAAGATCGCGCAGGGGTCACCTTCGATCGCGATCATGCAGTCTTCGACGACACCGACCGTGCAGGTCTCCGGGGCGGTCGAGAATCCGCTGCTGGTGACGCACTCCTCGGCGGGCTTCACCGTGACGGTGATGGTGAAGTCACCCGATTGGCACTCGACTTCTCGAGGCCCGCCCTGTCTCTCCACCGACCACGCGCACAGCCGCAGCAACTCAGTGGAGCTGAGCTGACTCACCGGGCGGTCTCTCTCTAGTCCTGAGTTGGGGCAATCCAAGCCAACGCAGCCGTTGTTGTTGTTGTTGTTGTTGTTGTTGTTGTTGTTGTTGTTGTTGTTGTTGTT
>CAYXDO010000179.1:0-22148 GCA_964463485.1 uncultured Myxococcales bacterium
GTCTCAGTCCCCCTCGCAACGGGGTGAGTGTTCGGACAGCTCTTGAAGCCTCGTAATTCGTGGACGGACCCTGAGTCTCAGTCCCCCTCGCAACGGGGTGAGTGTTCGGACGCGACGTGAGCGCGATCGAGCGCGCCATCGCTGAGGAAGCGTCTCAGTCCCCCTCGCAACGGGGTGAGTGTTCGGACCGACCCTCAGTCAGATTTCGCTCCCATGAAGGGGCTAAGTCTCAGTCCCCCTCGCAACGGGGTGAGTGTTCGGACGCGGAGAGCGCAAGCAACTTTTCCACGGCCCTCAACGCGTCTCAGTCCCCCTCGCAACGGGGTGAGTGTTCGGACCTAATCTTCGGGCTTCTGATGTTCGTCCGGTCATGTGAAGTCTCAGTCCCCCTCGCAACGGGGTGAGTGTTCGGACAGGAGACCGAGGCCGGTGTCCTCGCCCGTCTCACAGGGCTGTCTCAGTCCCCCTCGCAACGGGGTGAGTGTTCGGACAGCCACCTTCGGATCCCATTGTTTTCGCCGGCCCTTTTGCCCTGCTTCCGCCACACCCCCGGGGGGGAGGGGGTCGGCAACGTTGCCGTGCGACATTCTCTTTCCGCAAGTCTACGAATTGCTTGTCTTTTCTCCGTCGCCACACCTCGGTTTTTCCGTTTTGGCGTTTCTCTTCGGTTTTCAAAGACTTGGCCCAAAACGCCACTCTCGCTGCGACAAAGCTGCGAGGTGTGACGGCGTATCCGGGTTATCTCCCGGTGGTCCCGCTGTGACGACCACTCCGCATCCCTGCCATTCCACGACCGCACGAGCCTCCGCACCCTATCACGAATCTTTGCCCCGCTGTCACTCGAGGTCCCGGAGCTCGATACGAAACCGCCACCGGTCGCCCTTCCGTTCGCGGACCAACATCCCAATGTCGATCCAAATCTCGTTCGCGCCCTCTCGGTCAAAGTGCTCGGCCAGCTTGGCCTCGATCTCCCTTTTCGACTTCTCCAACTCCCCGGCTTGTTTCGTGAGCTCGGCCAGCCGCGAAACCAGCCCATACAGATCGTCGGGGAGGCTCCGTTCGCCTTCGGCCGACTTGGCCTCCGGCGGCGGCGGCGACGGTGGCGCTCGTCGCGGCCGCAGCTTCGCGAACGCAGGGACCTCGCCAGGCGCCAAGACGTGGAGGCTGGGAGTGGGATAGGTCCCTTGGTAGAGCCCTCGAAACGGACAAGCACACCCTTCGCCGTGCCTCGCCCGCACCTTCGTACAGGAGATCGGACTGCGCTCGGCGTCCGTCGACTCCATTACTCTTTCGGTGTCCCGCCGCGCGGCCCCGCCGAGCGAATTGACCGCGGCCGCCGCCTGGCGGCCCTGGTCGCCTAGCGGCAGCAGCACTTCCCGGACGGTCGCTCGTTCGATTCCATCGAGATATCCCAAGTCGCGCGCCTTCTCCACCAGCCGCCCCAAGCGCTCGCAGCCGAGTGCAACTCTCAGGGCTCGGGGCCACTCCCGCAGCACTTCAGTCAGCGATTGACCCTTCGCCGTCCCTCGATCGGGCGCCAAAGGACCCCGCCGAACGAGGTCGTAAACCGTTTCCGGAAAGGTTCCCGACTTTCCGAGCTCGACGCCCGGATCGAGCGGCGCTCCCGAAAGATCTACGAAGCGACTCGGACGCCCCGAGCGGGGATGAGTACCGAGCGGCAGTGGAATCAAAGGACCCATACCCTCGACCACGTCCGTGGAAGGCACGAGCTCCCTTCGAATGTCGGGCGCGCCAGGACCTGCCTCGGAGCACAAACGCACGAGCAGCGCGCGTGCGTCGGGCACCGAGATCGGCGCGTTGAACGGGAACCAAACGCGACGGTCACGATGACCATCGTCTTCCAGCAACGAGGCGATCCTGCGCTCCTTGGCCACCCGAACCAGGGCCGCGGCCATGTCATGCGCCTGACCGAGCAGGGCTGCCGGCACGTCGGCGCCCGCGTAGGTCTTCTTGATCACGCCCACCGTGATGCAGGCGCAACCCATCGTTCGATTGGCCAACACTAGGTGAATGGCGAGCGGAGTCTTGCCCGCCAGATGGTCCCTGGCCGCGTCGGGTCGGCCGGGCAGTCGCGCCAGGAGCAGTTGCTCGAGCTGCGGCGCCGGCTGGAGGGCGGGCCCAGGCACCGAACGCTCGTCGAGCTTCCTCGCCGCCCGGGCCAAGGCCTTGGCACCGGCCGTGCCGAGCGCAGAGGCCAGCCCCATCGAATCCTTGGCCGCCAATGCCGAGAGGAGCTCCGACGTGACGCTTTCCGGGATCGAGGCGGACGCGAACAAGACTCCGCGATCCTCGCTCGAGATTCCACGATGGATCGCCGAGCGAGCTTCGATGAGCCAACCCTCATGCATTCCATGGCGGAGCCAAGTGCGGGCAAGCTCCACGTGAACCCATGGCGGAGAGTCGTCTACCGAGAGCACGCGGCGCTGGGCCAACAGCTCGAACACTCTCTCTCGGCTGGGATTCAGCAACAATGCCCCGAGCAAGGCCGGGAGTGTATGCACGTCGGTGCTCGCCAGGTTACCGTGATGAGTAGCCCAACGGGCCGCGAGCTCTCGGAGCTCTCGGGGGGCGGATGCCCGCGGAGATTCGAGCGACAGCCTGATCGCGCGCGCGGTCATGGCTTCGATGGCTTTCTTGGCTGGACCCCTCCCATCTGGTCCGAATCGAACCCCGAGGAACGTGAATCCGTCCCCCACGTGACCGCGCAGGGTCTTCTTGGCGCCTAGCGTCAGCCCGAGGCCCGCCAGAGTCCGAGCGATCAAGTCGAGCGCATGCGCCGTCACTTCGTCGGTCTCTGCCAACACGAGCATGTCGTCCGCATACCGGATGAACGGGTAGCCACGCTCGATCACCGTGCGATCGAGAGCTCGGAGGTACACGTTCGACAACACCGGAGAGAGCCCAGATCCCTGCGGCACACCTTCGGTCTGGAGGTGGAACGCAGCCCCCTCGAGAACGTTCGCACGCACCAGCAAGCCGACGAGGGACACGATCCTCCCATCCGGAACCAACTCAGCCAACTGAGCCAGGAGCGCTGGCTGCGGGATGCGATCGAAGAATTTCGCGACGTCCGTACGGAGATAGAATCGAAAACCGGTCCGTAGGTGCTGCTCGACGAGCTCCAGCGCGCCAAACGCGGAGCGCCCCGGGCGATAGGCCCAAGCCGCTTCGGACAGCGTCGGCTCCACGATCGGCCCGAGCACCTGGGCGATCGCACGCTGGACCACACGGTCGTCGATCGTCGGGATCGTGATGGGTCGATCTGGGTCGTCTTTGAGTCGAATGCGGCGCGCCGGCTTGGGTCGGTATCTCGACTCGAGCAGGCTGCGGGACAGAGCAGCGGCGCGACTTTCGGCCGTGGCGGACCACTCGTCCGTGTCAACGCGATCAATGCCCGGCGCGCTCCCACGCTTCTTGATTCGGTCGAAAGCTCGCATCAGGTTGCCGACCTCGGCGACTCGTTCCAGCGTGTCCACCGACTCCAGAATAGCCGCTTCTGAATTCCAGGAAGGTGATTCGATCAAACGCTCCGCACCCAAGCCGGCCGGGCGTGCCCAGGCGACGCACCGAAGCACTAACCCACGAGCTCGCCCAAGACGTCGTTCGACCATGTCCTCGGGCCTGCACACCCATCTGATGGAGGTGAGCCTCAGGAATGCTCACGCCGAGACTCGGGACCTTGGCGATCCAAAAATGCCAACCGTGAGGTCGTCCGCACGTCGTTGTCCCAACGGTGAGTCCAATCTCGAATTCCCGCGATCTTACGCCAGCACTCGAAGGCTCGCGCTCCCGCCCACTCCAGTGAGCGGGTCGGCTCTTTGGATTGCGTCGCTCCTCGAAGCGGTGGTAAGCGATCGGTCGGAATGGTCGACGCGAAGACCGGAGCCACGTTGTCGAATCAGTATCGATACGAGCCTGAGCAGCCCAAGCGGAAACACCACTGGAACTCGTCGGACGCTGGATTCGTGGCGATCGACGGCACCCTCGTAGCCAAGTGCCCTGCGGACGTTTCGTCGGCGGAGGCCGAGAGTGAGCTGAATTCGGGGATCGCGTGGTTCAAAGGCGGGGGCCAGGATCCCGACAGGATCTACGTGGTCTGGCGCGGCGCACTTTTTCGGGCTGTGCGGACTCGAGCGGGACTCTCTTATCACGGTTTTCCGGAACACCGCGACGAGCTCGAGGTATTGCCCAAGCACGTCAGGCTCGCGATTTTTCACAGAGCTCGCGAGCTGGGTCAAGAGGAGGCCCTGCGCGACTGGATCGCTCGGCAACCCAGTCGAGGCGACGCGTGACGCTGAAATTCGACTTTCAGCCGTCGGAGTATGACGGCGATTCAGCGGAGGATCGAACGAGAGGCCGACTCGTAGTCACGATCAGCGGACGAACAGTCTGGGACTTTGTCTGGACCTGGATCGAGCTGCTCGAACACCTATCCCATAACTGGCACTATCTGATGTGGGAAGAATCGTGCCCGCTTCCGCTCGACGTCGGGGTGCCCGGCGAGATCCGGCGAAAGGCCGTCGAGGTGATGAGTAGGGAGCCGACGTCCGACGCAGAAGAGGACGCGTTCGCCACGTTCTGCGACGCTCACGAGCTGTCGCGCGGCCTCCAAGGTGTCTGGCCGGCCGAGCTATGGGTGCTTCGAAGGGGAGCGCGATTTCACGTTTGGTCAAAGGCTGCAGAAGAGTGGGTCACCGAGCCTGAGCTTCGCGCGAGCCTCGACGAGCTCGGTCAAACGTTGATCCCCCGCCTCGAAGGGTCGCGAGACCCTCGTGCTGGGGAAGCCTGCGCCGCCTGGAAAAGTCGGAACGAAATCAGCGCCCTGGATTTCGTCACTGCGAGCACGGGGCTCGAGTCTACCATCGTGACCGAGGTTGCCGGAGAAGCCATAGAGGAAGTCTTCGAGCTGACGGGAGAGGGGAACGAGTTGCTGGCCGTTGCGCGAATGATCGGTGCACCCGTCTCTGCGGAGCTCATTCGCACCACGCTCGAGTCCGTTCGCGGTATCGAGAAGCGAACACTGCCGGACCTCGACCGTCTGTCGGCGGATTGTTGCGGGGCACTCGGGAGTGAGCGAAAGAAGCCCTTCGAGCAAGGTGAAGACGCGGCGAGATGGCTCCGCTCGAGGCTCGGAGCGCGCGGTCGCGCCGAGCCCCGAGCGATTCTCGAGCAATGGAACGTCATCCTCGCCGAGACGCGCACCGATCCGTCGCTCGACGCGATCTGTGTTTGGGGCAGGCGACACGGCCCGGCAGTGCTCCTCAACCGGGCCGGCCGGCACGCGCAGAGCCCTGCCGGAGAGCGGTCTTCGTTGGCGCACGAAATCGGTCACATTCTGCTCGATCGCGGGGACGCGCTCCCGTTCGCCGAAGTGTTCGGAGGTCGAGTCCCCGAAGCCATCGAGCAACGCGCTCGGGCCTTCAGCGCCGAGCTCTTGCTGCCCCGCGCCGAGGTACTCGAGGCGTTCAAGGAGGCGACGCTTCGAAATCAGCCGATCGATCGGCTGGTAGAGAGCCTGGCCGTCAACTATGGCACGAGTCGGGAAATCGTCGCTTGGCAACTCAAAAAATCGGGCGCCGAGCTTTCGAACTCAGAGAAGACGTATTTGCGGCGATTTGTCAGTCGACCCGACCTCTTCTGATCCACTACTTCGGGAGTCCGCTGCGAAGCCTTCCAACGTCGAGTATGCGGCGGCAAATGTGAGGTCGACCAGACTCCACTGAGTTCAAGGGCACGGCGACGAACCGCCCTCGATGCGGCCGAATCTGCTTTTCGGATGAGATGAAGTCCGGCGAGTTCGTTCATGTCCGCGGGCGGCCATGAGGAATCACGCGTCGCCGAATGACGTCAGAGTAGTGCAGAGGATGCACAGAACTGAGCGTCGTCGGCTTGCCCGCCAGGGAAACATGGCCTGCACCAACGCCAACGACGCGGAGTGGAACGTCACTCTCGTTGGTACCGAACGCGAAAAAGCGGTCGTGAAACGACCAGTAAGGGCTGGAGTCCGATACCGGGCCGGGATAGGGAGCCACGGCCCTCACCTGACCAAGCTGGCAGCGCATGTCAGCCTGGATGCGGTTGCGCAGCTCCGCGTCACTGCGGGGCAGATCTCCTGGCGCTTTCGGGTTCCTGGCCCGCTTGGCGACCACACTAACGACGAGCTTGCCGTTGGTATCCCTGATCGCGTCGCTCAGTCTCTGTCGCGCAGCCTCAGCGGATTCCGAGCCGAAGAAAGGATCGAAAACCTCCACCCAATCGCTTATTGCCAGGAACGGCCGCAGAGCTGCTATGGCGTCGTCACTCCTTCCGACAGCGATGGTTCGAAAGGTAGACACCAGTTGTTGTTCCCAGTTGTCCTTCCGCAGCTCTCGCGGCCTGAGTCCGAAGTTCGGTTCAGAGAGTACTGCGTACTTGCGCGAAATGCCGGCGGACCCACGAACGCAGCTGGAACCCACGAGCTTGAGAGCGCCGCGCGGATCAGGCCGGGCGGGGAGTCGATTCGCCAATTCTGCGAAGATCTCCTTACCCCCAACGAAAATACCGACCTGTGCCCAATGTTCCAGAAAGCTAGACGTATGCCAGTCGTCGGGTTCCAGGATCGAAAGCAGTGTGTCGCAGGAAGCTCGAAAAGGCACGAGCAAACCGTCGGCGTTCACGCCCACCTCTCGGGAAAGAACCCTCCCGGCCAGGGATCGAGAAACGTCCCTGTCTCGGAGTGAAGGCCCACAGCGTGAGCCTCGGCGACGCCATTCATTCTCTCGACGACGATCAGGGCCGCCTGCGAGGCGTCGATGTGTTTCTCCGCGATCAGTTTGGTCACACGGTTCACGAGCGTGTCGTCGTGAGTTTCGGCAATGATGACTCGCTGGCCGCCGGCACCTTCCTGCCCGTGGTCCTTCGCGTCATAAAGGCCAAGAAAGAAATCCACGATGTTTTGGGACCAGTGCGGATTGACGTGCAACTCAGGCTGCTCGAGCAGGAGAGCACCTTCCGCCTGGTTCTCCGAGTCATATACGACTTGCGTAAGTATAGGCAGGATCTGGCTCATTCCAAAGCCAACGTCAGGGAGGCCGAGACTCACCGGGCCATGTTGCTCGTGTTCGGCATCCTCGCAGCTGAACGATAAGATAAGCTCGACGCTGTCACCAGTCGATCCCCGGCTCTCCACGCTGAGTACGTAGTCGAGTCCCATGCTCGACATTCGCTCGTTGACCGTAGCCACGAGGGCCTCATCCCGCGACAGCAGACCCACAAAATCGTGTCCATCGTGGCCCACAAAATTCGTGCCTCGGTTCGGCGCGTCATAGATTCTCCGGCCCGGTGCCCGCACTGGACCGATGTGTTGAGTACCAAGGACCTCCGTTCGGATCGTGAACAGGCCATTCAGAACGTAGCGCAGCACCCTCCCGATCGGGCCGACTTCATTGGGCCCGACGAGTCGATTCCAGATTGTCTCCAGCCTCGCTTTGTGGGCCTCCGCCTTGGCTGCAAGTCCGCGCTGAAACGCTTGCTGTGCCTCTTCGGACTCCTCCCTGGTGAGTGGCCCGGATGCGCTGGCTTGGTCTTCGGCGCCCGCCCCCTTTGCCAGCGGGTCCAACAATTTGGCAGTGTCGATGGCGCGGTCGAGCATCCAGGTTCCGCTCTCGTCGTCAATGCGCAGCGAGGCGTGGAACGATGCCGAACCGCAAAGATCGAGCCATTCGAGCCGATCCGCGTCCGACAGGTCTGACACTTCGAGCTTGCCCAAACTCTGTCGGTCGATCTGCAGCCCAGTTCCGTCGATCGGAACAAGTTGAATCCCGGACACTCCAAGGCCGCGAAGCTGACCCCATAATCCCGCGCTGTCGGAGACGTACTGCAGCGCGATCTTACTCGTAGGGGTGCCCAGCTCGATCTCGACGATTCGATCTACGCCCTGGTCGCCCTTCGAGCGGTGAACGACGTTGTCGAACCTGCCGAGGTTTGCGTAGGGACCTTGCGTGCGCAGCTCCATGAAGCCGGAAAGTCTTGGCTCCCAACTCTGCTTTAGCGCCATGAGTGCGTGAAACACGGTCGATTTCCCCGACGAGTTGCGACCATAGATCAACGTCAGGCTGCTGCCGAACTGGAATTCGGCATCCTCGTAGCATTTGAAGTTCTTGAGGCGGACGTATCTGAGCATGAGTCACTTCCCCGACCAGCGGAGTCCGAGATTCATCCCGTCTCCCCCTGCCTGTACCACGACCTCGACGACTTCGCCCTCTTTCGCCGACTCAGGCGCGTCGCCGAACGAGATCGTACCCTTCGCCACGTAGTCGACGGCCTCGCACATCCACTTGTCCTTTTTCGATTTGCCGGTGAGCTTCACGAGCAGCATCGAGCCGCCTTTCATCCCGGGCCACGCTTTCTTGGTTGCGCTGGGCTTTCTCGCGGTCGGGCCGCGCTCTGCGCTTGTCGTGGCGCCGGCGAAGCCTGACGCTTTGACCGCGGCCTCCCACTCGGCCTCGTCTCCGGCTGCTGCCAGGGCTAGACCGCGCAGCTTGGCCTGCTGAAACTCATTCCTGTACTCGGGATGGTTGATTTGCATGTGCCGGCCGTCCTTGGCCTCGAGGGGACGGGCCAGTTCGCGCAGCTCGAAGATCGCTCGAGAAGCGGCCCAGCCGCCGGGCTCGCCTTTTTCGCGGCACCAACTGTCCATGAGCTCCTCGAACTCGGCGCGGCAACCGTCGAGCTCCGATCGATCCATCGCTCGCCAGCCGTCATTGGCGAACAGCTGCGCGGTCCTGACTGTCATTCTCGCCGAACCGTAGCCAAGCGGTCGACCCATACCAATCATGTGTCGACAAGACGTCTTTGGCTGAAAAGCGCCCAACTCGCCCAAATTGAGCGACCACAGGAGCGCACCAAGCTCGACTCGCTTCACGTTGTGGAGCTGAATTCGGCCCACGAATTTGGTGCCCGTCGGGAGAGGTCGAAACCGCGACCCGACTCGATCGAGTGACATCTTCGAGCCGTCACCCTTCGTCGGCTCTGGCGGAGAAATCAGGGAGGTCAGCGGTCGATACCGTTTCCACCCGCGAACGACGGCGTCCTCGTCCATCAGCGTCTTGTAGTCAGGCTTTCCCGCGACGCGAGCGGGCGGCGAGCCCGGCCGCCTCGGATCCTGCTCGATGTAGTTCGGGTAGTAGCTGGCTTTGGGTCCGCCGAGTACCACCGTGACCAGTCCCATGGGTTTCGGGGAGCCTTCGGCGACGAACGCTTCAAACCCAAGACGCCCCTTGAGCGCCACTCCCTGCGACTTTTCGCCCTTGCTCAGCTTCTCCTGCCGAACATGTCCGAACAACGTCTCGGCGAAATCGAGGTCCTTGGACTCGAGGCTCCGCTGGCGACGCCGCACTGCGTCTCGTGTCGTATGCGCGTAGGCGAGGCGGAACATCATGGCCAGCCCGAATGATTTCACTTGCCCTTGTTCGGAGAGGAAGAAGACGGGGACTAGGTCGCCCGCTTGAAACCGCTCTTTCCAGAATCTCCACTCTTCGTTCGGCGACTCATCGGCGCGATGTTGTTGTCCTCGGTCGGCGTGAATGAATTCAAAGTCTTCGAACGTGGCGCGGGAGTCGTCCTCCACGCGCTTCGCGAACACTTCGAGCTCCAACGTGGCAGAGGTGGATGCGCGAAAGGCAAAGTCATGATGCTTCGGATTTCCCGCGCCCTTGCCCTTTCTCGGCGGGGCGGAAGGATCCCATCGGTTGGGTTGACCGGTGAACACGAGCGTCCATACGTCGTTTCCGCCGTCCAGCGTTTCGACCTCACCGTAGCGCGATGGAAACGTTCCCGTCCGGTCGATGGGTTTGACCTTTGGTCGAAACGTCAACTCCTTGTTCCAACTCCGGTACTTCTTCACCGACGACTGACGGTCGCCCGGCTGGAACGACCCGACGCTCCTGGTCCGTGCGAGATCCAAGAGTTTGCGGTATTCGATCTTGGCGAAGTCGACCGGCCGAATGACTGCCGCGATCCCCCTGATCTGCTCATCACGTGTTGCTTTACGCATCCATCCAGCATTCACGAGCGGAACCGGCCGAGCCATGCTGCGTCCATGACTGTCTTTCGATTTCTCGATTTTCGACATTCGCTGCACGTATAGCTCGTTGTTGGCTAGATCTCGCACGCCGTATCTGTGGTCGTTGAGGCGGCCCAAGCGGCCAAACGTCGCAATCTCCACGACGTTGCGGAGCGCACCTCTCACCGACGAACCTGGCAGCGCAAACTTCGAGTCGGGCGTCGCGAAGAACTGATCGGGGCTCTTGCTGTCGCGTACGAAAATCGGCGAAAGCGCCTCGACTTCGACGTCCAGCGTACCGCAGACGCCATCCCCGAAGGGCACGTCTTGACTGACGTACCCATGCCAGGGTGGAAAATAGATGTGTTCCGAAAGAGGGACGAACCCGTAGGGCGCGCGAATCTTGTCGAGGTCACTCATGAGTGGCTCCACCCACCGAAACGCGCCGCATGAGGCTCGAGGACAGCGACCGGTCCTTCGGCCTCGGGCACTTCAAACGCGTGAGAAGTTGTAGGCTTCCAGTATACGAAGTACACCATTCGCCCCGGACCCGTTTCGCCCTGTACCGTGGATTCATACTCCTTCCTGATTCGACGAAACTCGTAGCCTTCGGCTTCGACGAACCGCCAGGCGCTGAACCGATCGCCGTCGAAGCGGAAAGTCACACTCTCGACGTCGGAGATCGCGACTTCGGCGGCGAGCACCGGGCCATCGCCGACGTCCCGCGGCACGAATTTTCTTACGGGAGTACCTGGCGCGTACATCCAACCCTCACCCGTGAGCGAGGCGAGCCACCGAGCGGCTTCTCGAGCGTCGGTCCAGGGGCCTTCCGGAAGAATTTTCAAGCGTACTTTGGCATTCTCGTGGTTACTCATTTACGCTCTCCGATCCATCGTCCGCCATCCGACCATTCGATCGTACCGCTCACGTACCCATGTCCCTTGTTCGAGCCGGCCCCGATGGCCAGTCGGCCTTCGCATAGGTCTTGAAGTGCCAAGTCGAGCGACTTCTTCGCAAGCTCCGAGACCTCACGCTTGTCGACGCTTGCGGTGAGCACGATTTCTCCGCCGTGAAGCGGCGCCTCGCCGAAGAGCATTGCTGCCATCGGACCCTGAGTAAGCCGGTCAAGACTCACGTGCTCAAGCTGGCCGTAGACGACCTGGGTGAGGTATCCGTCGTCGATATAGACCCTGCCGGGCGATCCAACGTCAGCTCCTTCAGACGATTTCTTGATCGTTCCGAAGAGCTCCACCACCTCGGCAAGCGCGTCGGGGCGTTGCGGATCTATCCGGTCGTCAGCCCGCTCGACTTTGGCAAGGGCCCAGGCGCGCTGCTCCCGGCGAACGTGGAAGGCGACTCGATGCCGAAGCGCGCCTTTTACCGCACTTCCGGGCACGACGTGCGTAACGAGTTCACTGACCGAACCCTGACCCTGGTCGTTCCAAACGATTCGGCGCTCGGTCACCGGCACGCGGTCATGGAATTCGGTCTTGGATTTCTTGTGCTCCTCGAGCATCGGCGCGCCACCGCCGAACATCCAATAGCCCCGAGGACGCAGTTTCAACTTCAAGTCTAGGATATTCGCTGGGGCGCTCCGGTCGACTTTGGTGGGGTTGAGCACGCCCGAAGGTTCTGGGTGCGACAAGTCGCGCGGAAGAGTGAGCCAGAGCTTGCGGTCGTCCTCCTCCTCGAGATTGAATCGTCTCGAACGCAGCGAGGCGATTCGAAACAGGCCGTGGCCACGACGCGTGTGCGCCCCGACCCGCAGGCTCCCCAGGTAACCAACCAGCTTACTCGCGGCCGGACTCCCGTCGCCGTGGATCACGAGCTCGAACGTGAATCGTGCCCCGACGGGCACGAGGAGCTCGTCGAACTTCCCCCTCTCGTCCGCTACACCGCGCGAATCGATGCGCACGTGATCGCGTACGATTCCTCCGGCCACGAAGCTGAGAAGCTCGTCACGACCCATTTCCGAGCCGAGGAACGGGACCGGGCGCCCGCTCGCGCCGTGGATTTGAGCAAAACTGACTTCGACCCGCGAGGCGGTACCCGAGCTCGCCTCCTGCGAACCGAACAAGTCGTCGGCGAGTGACGCATCGCGGTCCGCGATCGCGTGCCGGAGGAGACCGGCGATCGTGGTTCCGGGTATGGTTGGCAGGCCATTCGCGTCCGTGACGAAGACCTCGTCTCGGAGGTCGGAACCTCGGCCGGTTCCGACGAGGAAGGGCGTCTTTGCCTCGATGACGATGCGCGCAAGCTCGAGGCGCAATCCACGGCTACTCATTCGGACTCCTGACTCGCGTTTCGGGCCATCCGCGCCCCCAATTGCTCGAGCGCTGCCGCGGCTGAAACTGCTCCCTTCGACCACTCCTTGATCGTCTCGACCAGCAGCTCGTCAGCAAACTCACCATCTCGACGCAGGCGCCACTTCAATCGCGAGGTCCCGCGCATCCGCTGAACATTGTCTGGCTGCCTCTCTCGAGACTTGCCCTGGACGTGCTCGGTCACACGCTCGAGCAAACGAAGATCGGTCTCGCCACGGAGCTGAGCCTCTTGGGCCATTCTACGAACTTCACCCCACTGCGCCCTGGGGATATCGAACTTCGAGAACCGATGAGCCGCGAGCAGCGCGGCCTCGAAGGAGCGCTCGAACCCTTCCGCGCGGGCCACCCGCTGCCCAAGCCAACGCCCTAGTACATCGTCGGGGACCGGTGAGATTCTGGGCCTGGAAGGCTTCATGGAGCGCAACTCGTCGGGCGGAGCAAGCAGCTTCGGCTCGACCAGCACTCGTCCCAGGCCTTCTTGGCGATGCTCGCCCACTCCCCGATCGAGTTGGTCGCGAATCACATCCAGGCTCACGGGTGGGCCGCCGCAAAAGGTCAAGACGCTACCCGCTTCGATGACTTGTCGCTCCAGGTCAAAGCTGCGACGAAAGGTATTGAAAGGGCTGTACGATCGCGTCCGGATGAACGTCCTTTGGGCGTCGGCCTTCCAGCCTGCAGGTAGGCCAAAATCTCCGGGCTTCGATGCGAGGCTCGGCGCGCCCGAGACTCGGTCGCGGAGGCACAGATCGGTCATGCAATAGAGACGAAGCGAGGTAACCGCTCCAGAGTCGCCGGCGAAGGTCCAACCTTCGACCTCTCGAATTGCGACGTGCCCAAACTCGGACGATTTCGATCGACCGATGCGAATCTCCTTTCCGATCAGGTCGCGTCGAACGATTTCGAGATCCTCGTCGTGGTCAGCCTCCACCGAGCCGAGAAAGTGCTGTCCGGCCCGCAGGCTCTCGATGCCGAAAAGCAAGCCAGGTTGCGCACGACCGTCCTCGTCCATCGCCGTCCGCATTGAATAACGCACCTCGGGTCGCGCTTCGGAAGCGTCCGCCACGAACGCTTCGCGAACTTGCTCATAGCCGTGGGGGCGTGTTTCTTCGTGCGTGAGGTCCACGATTTTCCCTTCGCCACGTTTGGGCCTGTGCCACGACATCGGGGCGACCAGCGCTGGCTGAGTGCCAATGGCCGGGAACGCCCAGCCAAAACGAGTCTCCGCACTGTGGAATAGCCGGAAGGATTGGGCCGGATCGAGCGAAGCATAGCGAGCGGGTGCCGCGCAATGTCCCATCAGGAGAGCACCCGGAACGTATTTCAGCGTCCGATGCCCACCCAGAGTTGCTCCTCGGAGGCTAATGGCGACATCACTCAGAAGCTCGAGCTCCAAGAACAACTTGCTCATCTCTTCACCCTCACCGAGACGCGGCCAAAACCTCGATTTCGGCGGTGTCCGAGGTTTCGAATGAACAACCGCCCGCAATGATCGAGCGCGTCGACCCAGCCTTCGTCGTCTGGACCCGATACTCGGGCCAAGAGTCCCATGGGAACCACATACTCGTCCGCGCGCAACGTCTTGTCGTCAGCAAGCCCATCCTCGATGCGAGTGCTGGAAACGACGGTGAAGAGTTGCTCGACGTGAGCCGAGTTTGCCCCTCTGGCCCAGTCGAGCCATTCGGGAGGGAGGCGTCCGGAATCGAACCGCAGAGCACCGGCGGTCGTCCGGAACCTTGCGGCCTCGAGGTCCGCTTCGCGATCGTCGCCGCCACGTGTTGGGGCGCGAGTGCCGAACATCTCGTCCGTGAAACCGGTAGGCACGACTCGGGCCGACTCTCCGAGCCTCGAAGCAGCGCGGAAGAGCCCCTTGACGGTACGGCCTGGTAGGAACGGAAGTCCATCGGCATCACGATGAACCGCGGAGTCCGACCGTGCTCCGCCGCCGAATGCGCTTCCGGCTTGCCAGTAGGTGAGTATCTCGAAAGTTGCGGTAGCGCTTCTCATTCCTGCCCCCACAATCGACGGTACTTCTTCCCTGCGGCAGGTTGAAGTCGAAGCCAGGTTGACGCATCGGCCACGAGCCCGGCGTGCTCGCCCTCTGTCGCACCCACCAGTTTCTGAAGCTCCGTTTCGAGCGCGGTCATCTCGTCGCCTTCGACTTCCTTCATCCGTTGCCACAGGAGCCTTGCTCTCGAGGTTGAAACGGAAAGCTCTCCCAACCATCGCCGCAAGGAGCCCCGCGGGAGCCTCTCGACAGTCACACAAAGGTCGTCGAGGCTTTGAAGCTCTCCGAGCGTATACGCATCTCTTCGAGGGGGGGCTGGACGGTTGCCCTCGTGCGCACCTTCGCTCGCTCGGTCGAGGTCGACTACCGCCGAGGTGACCCTGTAGAAGGAGATCGCGGAGCGTCCTTCACGAGCTCGCTTGGCTGACTTGCAGAGGCGCTCGGAAAGCTCGTACGCCGCGTGGAATGGGTATCCTTTCTTCACGAACGCCACTCCGGCCGAAGCGGTCAGCGGCCCCCCTAGCCCAGCAGAAGCGACCGCTCGATTTTCGAAGTCCGTCAGGTATGCATGGACCAACGGGAGCGCTGCGCCCGCTTCGAGCACGATCGTCATGTCATCTCCGCCTACGACGATGGGTCTTGCACGGACCCCGTACGGCGACTCCATGGCCAACCGAGTCATGGCGTGGCTAAATGCTGAGCGCGTGACTTCAGAGAGGGCCGAAGAGAACGTGCGCAATGACGCCCCACTGAGCTTCGCGACTCGCTCGCCGACGGCGTTGCCATCGGCATGGACGACCGCGAGGTAGCCTTCCCCCCACTCGTCGAAGTCATCGAGTAGCCGAATCTCGCCAGTGTGTCGGACCAGCTCGTCACGCATCGAAGCCTCCCGCTTGGCATGTGAAGCGGAATCCTCGAGCGAGCCGTGGTGTCGACCGACGGCGGCACCCCCCGTGCGACCTGAACGGGCCACCCAGGGACCAATCTCGGGGAGCTCGGGTGCAGGTCGGTTTCTGGCGGCGCCGAGCCTTCGGAATAGCTCACGAGTTGCGTGACCTTCGTCCGCGCCCACCGGAACCCAGGCCTGAATCACTTGCAGTCCAGGCGCATGGCCCTGAACGAACAACGGCCAGTCGTGTGCGAACCGTTCAACGGCCTCTCGATTGGGCAGCTCATACTCTCCAGCACCAGCCGCGGCCACACGAACTTGGCCCATGAGCTTCTCTGCTCGCTGAGACCCAAGCTGAGCGAGTTCTTCGATGAGGGAGCTCCCTCCCTTCAACTCCCGAAGCTTGTCCGTGGCGAGAATCCACTTCTGAATCCCCTTCGCTTCAAAACGGTACAGCCACTTCGTAGTGTCGCCCGAACCCTCCATCATCACCCTCCGCTGCGGCGCCGAGGCGCCGCAGCGATTCCCAGTAGATCGCTCCGACGCCGCCGTCAACCCAGCCGTGCGAGATTCGTCAAACACGGTCCAAACTCATTTGCCGCCGAAAGATCCGCGCGCAATGCCTGCACCAAGGACGACGCCGATGGCCGTCGCGAGCGCCCCCATCAGGACGAGGGCAGCTGAGCCCTGAGCCGAGATGACGTCCGGGATGTGGACCAGCTCAGGCTGGTCGTTCTTCGCTGAGCACAGCCGCTCGTCGCGGTCACCAGGTCGGGTCAGGCTACGATCTTTCATACCCCCGAGAGACGCCAGCCCGACCTCGTTCTGACGCCGAGGCCGAAGTCGTTCGACGACCGCGTCACACGATCACGAGCGGCTCGTCCTCCCGCACGTCCCCTCGCCCCTGCACCGTCACCGTCCTCTCGCACTTTGCACACAGCCGGTAGTAACGCACCGAGTCCGTCGAAAGATCGATCAGGTCCTCGAGTCGCTCCTGGAGCTCGGCGAGCCGGCGCTCGTCCACGAGGCAATCGAAGACACTCTTCTGTACTCGTTCCCCGTACCCGTTCAGCGCCTTGGCGACCCTGCCCCGCCGTTCGTCATCCACGATGTCGTACGCGACCACGACGTACCACCTGTCCACCATACTCACTCCGAGCCCACGAAGGCATCGTACTCGTCCTGACCCTCGACCGCTCTGGCCAGCCGATATACCTGCTCCTTGATGATGTTTCGATAGCTCATTCGCTCCTTTCGCGGCTCGTAATACGCCACTTCGGAGAGTCGACGCTCGAGCGCCGAGACCCACTTCACCACGCCTTCCCTCCGGAAAATCAACGGTCGCGCGGCCGCCACGGCTTCGTCGCTCTCCTCGGACGCCCACGCGTCCTCCACCGGGCTCTCTCCATCGACCGGCAGAATCTCGAAGTCGACCTTGCCAATCTCCTTGCGGTTCAAAACCATGATCGCGGTGGAGTCGACGAGGAGCGGCCGGAGCTCCTCGATCAAGTCGAGGCTCAGCGAAGGTCGACCATACTCGGCCGTGTGCATGACCCCAAAATACGGATCGAACCCGGCTTGCTCGGACTGCCCCGAGATCAAATTCCCCAGCATCGTGTAGCCGAAGCTCAGCAATACATTGATCGGATCGGGAGGCGGTCGCCGCTTCCGGCCGCTCCACTCGATCCCCGGGGCACGGACCAACTCTCCAAAGACCCCGAAATAGATCGCCGAGGCGTGCCCTTCGACGCCTCGCAGCCGATCGAGCTCGCCCTCCGTATTCGCGGCACCCAACTCACTCCCTGGTCTGGGGCGCAGCTCTTCGCGGAGCTTCTCCTCGGCAAGCCGAAGCGAGACGAGCGCCTTGGCCAACGGGTCGCTCGCTCTCTTGCGCTGCGCTCGCGCGAGGACTCGACGCTGATTGGCGATTTTTCCCGCCACGATCCGCTTCGCGATCGGCAGCGCAAACGCCGGATCGGCGAACCGCTGGTGCTGGGCTCGGCGAAGCAAAATGTTCTTCGAAAACCCCGTCGTCAGCCTCCCGACGAAACTGCCCGAGCGAGTCAGAAAAACCGTATCGATGCCACGCCGAAGCAAGGCTCGGGTCGCCGGTGCGGTCAGGGAAACATTCCCCATCAGCGCAAGCTGCTCCACTTCCTCGATCGGCACGCTCCGCAACTCGTCCCGACCCCTCGCTACGAACAAACGCCCGCCCGAGACTTGGACCTGCGCGCCTTGCTCCAGGACGTAGACGACACTCATTCCTTGGCCTTCTCGTCGGTGGTGGCGGTGGTCGCTGGGTTGACGTTCAGGACGATTCTGCCGTCGACCCAGACGAGCGATCCGGCGGCCGAAGCGATCGATCCCTTGGCGCGTACGATCGCCCCGAGCTGCGTCTCGAGCTCCACGGAGAGTTTGTTCAATCTCTCCATGTCGGCCCGCACTTTGAGCCAGTCACGTACCAGACGCTCCGCGGCGGCCGGGGACAGCTCGTCCGATGAGACCTCCAGGCGGGGCCGCGACCAAAGACCCTCCAGGTGGAGGAGCGGGTGAGGGTAGCTCGCGATCGTATCGAACCTGCAATCACAACCCACCCGCGCCGTGACTTCCTGAAGCTTGGATCGGATCTTGGGACACGACATCGGGTGGCCCCGCAGCGCGCTCTTGAGCAGCGCCTGGGGGTCGACGTTCATGACTCCGTCGAGCACCGCGTTCACCGCCAGAGCACCTCTCGTCAGGTGCCCCATCGTATACGTCACGACCGAGCGCTCCTCGTTGCTGAGCACATGACTCGCTCTCGCCTCATCGATGAGATGGTCCAACACCGCGCAGCGCGATCTCAGCCAACTGACTTCGGTGTCTTCCTTGAGCGTGTATGGCGGATCGGCGGGAACGAGACTCACCCCGGCGGGCGCCTCCGCCTGCTGCTGCGTTGGATCGGCCGAAGTGACACCGAGCTGCTCCCGAGCCGTGCGAAAGAGTCCGAAGAGGTGCTCACGCTCGGCCCGCCGCGCGCGCTTCAGATCCCCGAACGGATCGGGGCTGACGCCGCCGGACGGGCGGAGGATAGGACAGCGCCGACCGCTGACCTGATGAGTTCCGAGCGGCAGCTTGATGAGATTTCCGAGTCCGTCAGCGGTTTGTACCTTCGCCTGTTTGGGAAAGACCTCCGCACTCACCTCCGGAGGCAACTTTCCAGCGCTCTCGACGATCCACTCGCCGATCCGCTTGGCGGCGCCCGCGGGAATGGGCTCTTCGAAGAGCACCCAGACGTGTCGACCTTTGTGTCCGGAGTCTTCGAGGATTCCATCGAGCTCGAGCCGCGCGCAGGCGTCGATCAGGAGGAGCGCAGCCCGATGCACCGCCTTCATGAGGCGTTGGTGAGTTGCGGCGTCTCGCGATCGCTTGAGCTCCGCCGAAGTGATGTCGAGGTCGATCGCGAGCCACCGGACGGTGTTGTCACGACGGACCGCGTAGACGCCGACCGTGTAGTCACCCATCAAATGATGGCGCGCGACCTGCGGCGTGAAGGGAGCATGAATCGGCGTGTAGCCGCCGCGTCCGGTGGGGCTCGCCCACTGTCGCGCATACACACCTTCTCGCGCGGAGAAGGCCATCAAGAAGGTGAGTACGTCGCCGTCCGAGGGCGGCCGGAGCTCGACTCGTTCGTCCGTCACTTCGTCGTCCCGTTGCTGTCGGGACCCTAACTCACGCGCGAGCGCGTCGAAGCGCGGGGAGCCTTCCTCCTTGGCGGTCGAGATCGCCGACGGGAGGGCTCCGGCGTCCGCCAGCGTGCGAGCGAGGAGCTCCCGAGCCTCGGTGTTCGACGGTTGGGCTTCGAGCAAACGACGAAGACACCGAATCGCCCGCTCGACCTGACCCTGGTCGAGGCGGAGCCACGCCAACCTCCAGAGGACCTCGGGCTGATCGGGGGAGGCTTTCAGCGAGAGGTTGTATTCGAGCACGGCGCGCTCGAGATCACCGACGGACTCCGCGAGCTTTGCCAACCGCGTATGCACTTCGGCGCTCACGACCGTGCGCGAGTCGAAGCGCGACAGGGCATCGCGAAGACCCGGCGCGCCGCTCGAGGCGAGCTCGAAGATCTCTTCCTGAGTTGCGTTCGATTTCATCGGTCACCTCTTGTCGCAGCGCCCCACGTCTCGAAATTTCCTAGGTTCGCACCGCAATGCTCCCAAAACCCATCGAGGTAGACTTACCGACGCCAATCACCTCGAGCGCCGAGAGCAGGGGCCAGAGCTCGGTGAGTGTGGGTCCGGCGAGCCTCGCCTGGCCCTCGAAGCCCTCGAGGGGCACGCGCGCGCGCTGCCGCTGGCTGTGTCGAACGAGCCTCGTCGGCGTGAAGGTACCTTCGATCGCCTCGACTCTCCCGAGCTCGGGCAAGTCAGCCGCGGCGCGCTCCACGCGAGTGAAGGCGTTGGAGAGACTTCCGAGCCTGCGAACTCCTGCGCGCATGAGCTCGATGAGCCAAGGCGCGGCAGGACATTCGTCTTTGGCCCGCGGGCTCGGTGGGCGCAAAATCAGCGGGGTCAGAGATCGAATCGACAGAGTTGGCGCGGCCTCCTCTCGAATCGTCGGCGTCGACCGTCGAGGCGAGGCCAGGGTGAGGAGGCGACCCCGGAGGCGCCGAGGGCCCAGACCGAGGACGGCGTCAGCCAGGGCAGCCTCGAACGATGGGAGCAGGTCCGCGTCGGGTCCGGCGAGGGTCAGCTTCGCGGAGAACGTCGATCCGGCTGAGAGTCTGGAGGCGGTCGGAATTCCGCTCAGCCAGAAGGGATGAACGCCGTGCGAGCCGTGCGAAGGCCCGCGCGCGACCTCGGCAGGTGTCTCGAAGGTCCGCCCATAGTGACAGTTCTCCAGCTCGCAGCAACCCTCGCAACTCTCCTCGCCGGTGAGGCACCACGCGTCGCGCAGCCGCGCACCGAGGATCCCGCGGATGCGACTGTTGATCGGGTCGAGCGCGTCGAACGGTTCGTTGACGGCGACCTCCAGCTCGGTGGCGCGAAGGTCGAGCGCTTGGACACGTCGGGCCCAGGTCGCCAGAGGAAGGCGCGGGAGCGGCGCGAAAGTACTCATGACGCCGCCACGAGCGCCTTGGCGCCTTCGAGCCAGCGGAACCAACCCGGGCCTGTCTCCCGCCATTTTTCGGGAGTGACCGGAACGACGCCGTGGGCGAGCCAAGACCGATTTCGGACCTCGAGAAAACCAAGTAACTCCTCCTTGTGAGCCATGAAATACGCACCGAGCGGATCGGCCAGCTCGTCGAGCAAACGGAAGGCGTCGAAGAGCGCGATCAGAATGGGGCTCTTCGCGTCACGCCGCCGGGAATCGAGCCACGGCTTAGATGAATCTGGCAGTCGTGGGTTGGATAGATCCACGTCGCCGGTGACTACATTGTGAGTGCGTCTCAGCCTGAGTTGGGCCGAGAGCTCGGTGGCGCGGTACAGCCGCGCAAACGCGTCATCGTAGTGCCCTCGCTGGGCGCATCGGTCCGCGTTCGTGAGCAAGTCCTCGAGGAGTCCCAGCCCGTCGACGTCTTTGGGGCTCCACGTCGTGCTCGGGTCGTCGAACAAGCTCAGCGCGCGCAGGCCGCGCCTCAGTCCAGTGAGTTTCTCCCGATCGTCCCCGAGCTCGGCGAGCTTCGCGGCGCTCGCGAGATCGAACCGGTCGATCGCCGTCCACATTCGCGCTCGCTCGAGCAGCTCGTCACATGTGGGGCGAAGCTCCTTCGGCACCGAATGGCGCGCGTATAGATCTTCGAGCACGCTGGTGGTGCCTTCGAAGTCGTGGCGCTCGAAGAGCTGGCGCGCGCTTTCGAGCGCCCGCTGGGTGACGATTGCGCTCAGATCCTGGCGGAGCGCGCGCTCGCCCATGGTCACCTTGATGAGGTCCTTCCGCGTCCCGGAGCTGACTTGGACCTCCCACCCGGCTTGAATCGCATGATAGCCGAGCCCAAGGCTCATCGTCTTCGTGCCGCCCGTGTAGTTTGCGACCACGCGAGGGCCAAGACCCCGCGCCGCGAGGTCCTCTTCGATGCGCTTACAGGCCTCGAGCACCGCGGAGAGGTCGTCTGGATCGCTCACCCGCTCCACCGAATAGGTGCCCGCGCCGAGCTGGGCTCGAGCGACGATAGCCTCTTCGTGCGTGACTTCCTCACTCGTCTTTCCGCAGCTCGGACACTTGCTTCGGCGCGCCTGCGCGGTGGGTTCTTCGATCGTGCGGTCGGAACCGGCGGGGCCGGTCGAGCAGAGAAAGTAGACGAACGAGAGCGGATGGTTTTGGCGTAACGCGCTGACGATGGGCTCGGCGGAGCCACCGACGGTGCACACATAAGCTGGGCTTCCCACGTCCGACACGTTGCCTAAGGTCGCGCCCCCGATCAAGACGCGATCGTGCGCCCGGACGGTCTTGACTCAAGGCATGAGCCGAATCAGGCTGTAGCCATGAGCCGAAGGCTTCAGGTCGTGATGACGGATACGGAATATCGCGCGGCCGCGCGAGCCGCCAAGCGCCGAGGCACGCCCCTTTCGGAGCTCGTACGAAAGGGCCTCAGGCGCAACGTCGCGGAGGAAACCGAGCCCTCGGCCGAGGAGCGGCTCGCAGCCATCCTTCGCTTCGCGCGCTTCTCGGGGCCGACCGGCGATATCGATCAGCTCCTTCGAGAGATCGAGACCGGACGGGACCTCGGATGATTTACGTCGATTTCAACATCCCGATGTATCTCGTGGGCGCCGAACACCCGAACAAGCTTCGCATGCTCGAGTTGGTCTCCTAGACCCGATCCACGAGGCCCAACTCATAACCCGGCCTAGCCGGTACCATAGAAGATCGACAAGGCGGGGCTGGCGT
>CAYXDO010000180.1:0-21625 GCA_964463485.1 uncultured Myxococcales bacterium
TTCGCGTCCAAAGTCTTGCCAGATCGTGCGCGAACTTTGGGAGAAAGAGACTATACTCGCTCAATAAGCCGGATGACTACATCTTGGCGCTCGTCAAGATGATCGATGACGAGAGTGTTCGCGTCAGATACGTGCCGTTCCAGCGCGAGCCTGACTTCGGTGTCACGAGCGTGAACCACGATTTCGCCGACCTCCTCGCGCGCGCGGAGGGCCCACGGTGACCTCTCGCTCGCTCATCGAGTGGCATACGCCGCGCGACTCAACGCCGTCGAACGTGGTGTCAAAGCGTCTCGCGGCGGCTCGGGGTCGAGAGTCGTCACGTCACAACTGGTGGACGGCTACGTGCTACTCCTTGCCTCGCAGGTCAAGGCTTTGGCGCGACCTTCACACCGAATGCATCGACCACTTCGTCCGACAACGATGACTTCATCGCGTTCGGCGGAGTCACGCACGCAGCGCAGCTGCTTCGCGACTTCCTTGGCGACAACAGGCAGCTTGATCGTGGGAACGCGCACTCCGGCTGACTTGGGGCCGACTTCGGCAGGTTTGGAATCGAATTCGTCCGCGAACTTGATGCGCGAGGCGCAGGAGTTCGCGCGGCCCGTCTGGGCGTGGACGAACCGGCTCGCGAAGCACCGACGCTTGATGCGCAGCAAGTTGCTTCGTTTGACCGGCCACCGTCCCTGGTAGGAGGATGTTCTGATGAAGACGAGCGAAACCGCCGAGCGGGTCGTGGGAGACCGCGTGGGTGTCGAGTATGGGCGCAGGACCGTCGTGGGATTCGTCAGGGAAGACCGCGATCCCATCGGCGTGGTCCTTCGATGATTGAACGCGGAGAGGAAAGCTTGCTGGCAGCCGACGTGGACGCCCTCGTGAATCCGGTCAACACGGTCGGGGTGATGGGGAAGGGACTCGCTCTGGCGTTCAAGGGGACGTTTCCAGAGTGCTTCGAGGAGTACGCCCGAGCGTGCCGGGACGGTGACGTTCGAATTGGTCAGATGCACGTCGTGAGGCGTCTCGTGTCGCCACGATTCATCATCAACTTCCCGACCAAGGAGCACTGGAGACAGCCATCCCGGTTGGGCTTCATTGAGGCCGGCCTCCTCGACCTCGCCGCCCGTGTGCGCGAGCTGGAGATTGCTTCGATCGCCATTCCGGCGCTTGGCTGCGGCCTCGGAGGATTGAGCTGGGCCGACGTGCGCCCTCGAATTGTCGATTCCTTCTCCGACTTGCCTTTGGTTCGGGTCGTGCTGTTCGAGCCGGACGCCGCGACCCAACCCCAACAGGACTATCGAGAGTAGACCGATGAGTAACGATAACCTCCTCCTCGCGCTTCGCAGGTGCGCGCCCTCGGACGACCGCGATCCTCGTGAGAACCTCATCACCGAAGCCTTCGCCTGGCTCTTGCGCTCGCACCCTGGCTTGGCCGCGACGTTCCTCGCTCGGCTCACGTCGGCGAAGCCTCTGCCTCTACTGCAGCTCGACCCAGGCTCCGTACACTGGCGAACTCAAGTCGTCGAGAAGGGCGCGCGGTTCGATGTGGTGGCAGAGAGCGACAGCGCGGCGCTCGAAGGCTCCGGCGAATCCGCCGCAGCCGACCTTGTGAAGAATCTCGGTGACAAGGCCGACCTCGCGAAGGAGCTTTGTTACCGTCTCTACACCCTCTGCGAACGTAAGAAGCGCGCGACGGAGGCCATGAGCTACAACGGGCTCGTCCAGAGCTGGCCGGAGATCGTGCGTCTCTCGCGCGGCGAAACGACGAAAGCAGCAGCGATCCAAGGCCACCTCGGATTCGGGGACGACGAAGAATGAGACTCTTCAGTGTCGCCTTTCAGAATTTTCGTATCCTGCGAGCCGTGACGCTCGACCACCTGCCGAAGCTCGTGGTTCTCGTGGGTATGAACGGGTCAGGCAAGTCTACGTTCCTGGACGTACTCAGCTTTCTGCGGGACGCGGTGGACCAGAACGCGCAACGCGCTTGCCTTGTGCGAGGCGGATATTCTGAGGTCCTCAGCCGAGGTTCGTCCGGCGATCTGGGCTTCTATCTGACCTTCGAGAACGCCGGGTCCGCTTCCTTCGGAGTCAGCCTCGGCGCGACAGACGATCGGGCGGTCACAGTCAAACGCGAGGAGCTTCGGATTACCAAAGGTGCTGAACGCGACCCCTGGCAGCGGTTCGAATTCGTCAATGGAAGGGGTGAAGTTGTGACCAGCGAGGGCGACGGCTTTCCTGAGAAGGTCGCGCTGACGATGGACACACCAGAGCGTCTTGCGCTGGGCGCGCTGGGCCTGTTCCGTGGCCCAATGTCGGAGGTCCGTTCGTATCTGCAGAGCTGCCGGATCTCCACGTACGACCTCGATCGAAGCCTCAGCGCGAGTCGGACGCCCGTACTCTCGCAGCTCGCGCGGCGCGTGGACGAGCTTCGGCAGGCTCAGCCGGATCAGTACGAAGCACTGATGGCCGACCTTCGCCACCGGATTCCCGCGGTCCAAGAGGTCTCTATCCGACGCGACGAGGACGGAGGGGCTAATCTCGATTTCTTCGACGCGGGCTTCGAGAAGGGGATCTCGGCCGACGCGATGTCACAGGGCACTCTCAAACAGCTCTCCTACTTGATGATGCTCCGAGTATCCAAGCCCGAGCCCGTGTTGATGCTGGAGGAGCCCGAGCATCACTTCGACGCCAGACTCCTGGGCCACTTGGTCGAGGATCTTCGCGACTACGCCCGGCGGGGAAGTCAGGTCTTCCTCAGCACCCATTCTCCAGAGCTTCTCGACGCCGTGGATCTCGACGAGATCATCTGGTTCGAGCGCCAGAAGGACGGATTTTCCAAGATCTACCGACCTTCGGATCTACCCCTGCTCAAAAACCTGGTCGCCGAAGGCGATCTTCCCGGTGTCTTGTGGAGACAGGGCGTGTTCGAGGCCGCGAAGCCATGAGCCGTGTCGTGTTCTTTCTCGAAGAGCCGTCCATGGCGGACTTCCTGAAGACCTTGCTCCCGCGCCTCTTTCCGGATCTCGCCTTCGTTTGCGTCGTTCACGACGGAAAGCAGGATCTGGAGAAGCGCCTGACGGCGCGCCTGCGGGCTTTTCGCGAGCCCGGCGTCCGATTCGTCGTCGTTCGTGACCAAGACCGAGAGGACTGCCGACAGCTCAAGGCGCGTCTCCTGCAACTCTGCCGGGCATCCGGCCGCACCGAAGTATTGGTTCGCATCGCGTGTCGAGAGCTTGAAGCCTGGTACCTGGGGGACCTCGAAGCAGTCGCGAACGCCTACGGCCGAACCGAGCTGAGGTTCGAGTCGCGCAAGAAGGCGTTTCGAACCCCTGACTCCATCCAGAAGCCATCGGAATGGCTCCTCAAGCTCATTCCGGAGTTTCAGAAGCGATCGGGCGCGATTCGGTTGGGACAGTCGATCTCGGTCTCGCGAAACCAATCACGGAGTTTCCAGGTCTTCGTAACCGGCCTCGCGAAGCTGGCAGAAGAGCCGGTCCACGGCGCCGGTTCAGCAGGGGAAAATTGATGGCGATGAGCAACCACGATCGGGTCTCGAAAGGCATCGCTCTCCTGAAAGCGGGTCTCGCGCCCTTCGTCGAGCGTGAGTTGGTCAGCGTCTACAAAGACAAGGCGCTCAGCGAGGCCAAGACGCTGCTGCCTCCAGACGACCGGATCAACGGTAACCGCGCGATCGCACAGTGGGATGCGAGTGTTTTGCTGAAGGTCACGTGCGACGGCTGGAATGAGGTCTTCAGCCGCACCCTGGGCCGGTCCGAGCGATCACTCGTGCAGGAGCTTCGAGACTGGCGCAACAAGTGGGCGCATCAAACACCCTTTAACACCCTTTAGCTCCGACGACACCGACCGTGCGCTCGACTCGACCGTACCTTTGCTGACCGCCATCTCCGCCTCAGAGGCCGACGAGGTCGCGAAGCTCAAGCGACTGCCGTGGAGACGAAATCGCGACTCAGAAGGTCGAGCGCTTCAAATCGACGAAATCGGGCGCAGCGAGGACAAGAGTTCCGTCAACCATTACCTCGCGCTGCTCCGCGCCATGCTCGGATAGCTGTCGAAATCAACGGGCTCATCGCCGTGCCGAAGGTTCGCCGACTGGACGAGAAGCCCTTCCGCCCGGACGTGTTCGCGCTGAATGCGACCGCAATCTCTACGGGCATGCGTGGCCGACTCGCCTCTGCGCGATCGGCTGAATGGGCGCATCTCGAGCACGTCCCGACCGAGCGGCTCGAGCAAATGGCCAAGCGGCTTCAAGAGGCGGCGGAGTCTACCGCGCACGATCAGACGGTTTGAGATCAACAAACGAATTCCATTCGGTCGACTTGCTAGACTGAGCCGAGAAGCCAAGAATGTGGAGTTGTCTCTTCATTTCTGACGGGCCACGCTCGGATCATGGTCGAGCCTAGGATTGAATATACGGGCGAGGTGCTCTCGCGAGAAGAAATCTGGCGACGTTATCCCAACGAATGGGTTGTGCTCACCGATATTGTCGTCGAAAATACGAATTTTGAAGCAGGCGCCCTGTATGCTCGAAGCTCTGATCGAGCTTCGCTTCGAGATATCATTCGAAGCCTCAAGCGAGTTGCCGTTTTCTGGACTGGTGAGCGCGAGCCCATCATCCTCGGGCCACTTCTCAGTGTGCCGCAGGTTTGACCCCAAGCGTCGCGGGATTTCGGTGGACGTCGATCTCTGGGTCCGGTCGGAGTAGGCGTCTACACTTTTGTTCTCGATACAGGCTCACCCGTCACCATCGTCGATCCGAGCGTTGCCGACGAGCGCGGCTATGGCGCGCGAATGGGCAAGGCGTTCAGCTCATTCTGGGCGATGGGCGCCACGATTCTTTCGGGATCTCGCGGGCTGTCTTCCAGCACTCACGGCCCCGGCGGCTCGAGCATGACGAGCGTCGCATGCTCACTTTCCTCGTCGCGCGTCCCCAAACCCACCACGCCCTGGTCGTCGAAGACGCAGAGGAACTTCAGAGTGTCCGGATGGACGAACTGCGCCGGACAGAAGTCCCCCAGCGACTGCCGATACCAGGCGAACGACCCGGCCGCGCCCGCCGCCAAAAATCCGTCCTGATACTGAACCAACGCATTTACATGCAGCGAGAAAACCTTCGAGGCGCGAAGCGGAACCAGCCCCGCTCCACCGTCGACCCAGAAATCTCCGTCCTGCGAGCCCACGATGAGACCAACTCCTTCAGCCCAGCCGACCGAGTTCAGACCCACCCCGCCGAGCTCGGTGGTCTCGACGCGCTCTCCCTCCACCGAAACGAAGACGTTGGAGCCCCCTAGCACTGCGTGCGCGCGGCCCGGACCTCTACTCAGCACCGAACCCCTGGCGCTCAGCGACAACCCGGGCGGGCCGAACTCGTGCAAACTCTCCCAGGCCCCGTTCCGAAATCGCCCAAACGTACCAGTCGCCCATGACAATCCGAACACATCGAGCCCACCTGCCTCCGTTCCGGCGATCCAATTGTGCTCCGGAGAGTCACTGCCCTCGATCCAACTCAGCTCGATGCGGTCCTCGAGCTCGGCGACCCGATATAGACCCCGCTGAGAGCCTGCGACGAGCGACGAGCCCACCTGCGCCATCGTCCGAACTTGATCACCCTCCGGAATCTGAACGTCGAGCTCTGTTGCCACGCCGTCTCGACCGAGCCGGAATGCGCGACCGACACTGTCGCCGAACAGCACCGTCTTGCCGCGAGGGACCGCCCAGTCCGTCGGATTCGGATAGGGCAGGACAACCAGCCTGGGCGCAAATGGACACGCTGTAGGAATGGGCGGCCGCTCGCGAGGCTGCGACACTTTCCAAGAAGTCAGCGCGCCCTCGACCCACTCACTCGCGATGGTCTCGTCCGGCTGAGGCAGGCGCACACTCGCCTCGTCCGGTCCCGCGACCCGGATGGGCTCCCTCGGTATTCGAAGCCGGGTTCGATAGCCCATGAGCTCGACCCGCAGCTGCGTGTCGTCATCGACCTCCCCTCGATGCATCTGCGTGCTCGAGCCCAGATCGAGGTGCGCGAAGGCGCTCTGACCGTTCTCGTAAACGGCGACGACGACCGACTCGAACTCGCCCAGCTCCGGTGCGGCCAAAGTCACGAGCGGAGTATCCGCACAGCCCACCGCCAACGCGCACGCGGCCGGAACCATCGTGGACCGAGCCATCGACACACCGTACCACGATGTCTCGCAGACCGTGGCGCTTCTCCCGGAGCCGCGGACGGATCAGAAGGTGCACATCCACTGACTCTCTGCGAAACCCATTTTGGTCAAAGGCGCGCAAAGGTCGGCCGGAACGGGCGCACGCACGACGATCTCCCGATCGAACATCGGATGCGGAAACCGAAGCTCGAGCGCGTGCAGGGCGATCCGAGAGAGTGCGTAGAGCTCCCGAAATCGGCGATTGAGGGGCCCCTTGCCGTGCGTCGAGTCGCCGATCACGGGATGGTCGAGGTGTTTGAGGTGCCGGCGGATTTGGTGAAAGCGCCCGGTCAGCGGCTGCGCGAGCACGAGGGACACGGTCCGCGGGTCGATGTCGACCGACGCGACCGTTCGAAACTTGGTCTTCGCTGGGACACGCGGAGCGATTACACCTCGCTCACGCGGTCCCGAGGGCACGGGATGGTCGATGAGTCCCTCCAGCGGCGGAGTGCCTCGGACCAACGCCAAGTAGACCTTGCGGACCGTGCCCGCCTCGAACGCTCCGGACAAAGCTCGCGCCGCGTCGAAGTGGCGCGCCACGACCAGCGCTCCGCTCGTGCCGCGATCCAGCCGATGAACCGGTCGAGGATCGCGCTCCCCTTGCGCCCGTAAGAGATCGACCACGAATGGTCCATCCACTCCGATCCCTCGATGGGCGAGCGCGCCGCTCGGCTTGCAGACCACGAGCAAAAACTCGTCCTCGTAGAGCACGTCCACGACTCGTCGCAGCGAACGATGCCTGGCACCGAGCGTCAACGAGGGATGTCCAGCGGACTCAGATGGGTCGATTCGGCGGAGCTCGCAAGCTCGGGCCGATGAGTTGTCGTACACATCCGTCGGAACGCCTTGGTGGCTCGCCGAACGGGCCGAACGGCCTCGGCAGTTGCGAGTTGCCTACAAAGCCGCTACCTCGACCAGGTGTCAGTCCGCATCGCGCACTATTCGGACGTCCACGTCACGCTCGATCCCCTGCGCCTCATGACCCGCGCGTTCGCGGGTAAGCGAGTGATGGGCACGCTCAACTACTACTTCGGCAACCGCAGGGCTCACTTTCGGGAGGTAGAGCAGAGAATTCAGACGCTCCTCGAGGACATCGATACGCAGAACGTCGACCACGCGATCTGCACCGGTGACCTCACCGCGATGAGTTTTCAAGAAGAGATGTCGCGGGCAGCGGAGCTCTTTGGGGACCGACGAAACCAACCCGCCCGCCACACGGTCTTGCCCGGCAATCACGATCGGTACACTCAGGCCACGGACGAAGGTCGTCTGTTCGAGCAGTTCTTCGCCTCCCTCTCGTCCCCCGAGGGCACGTTCCCGTACACGAAAAGAATTGCCCCACAGGTGAGTCTGGTGGTGCTCGACGTCTGCCGAGCCACGAGCCTCTTCGATTCATCCGGACGAGTCGGCGAGGCGCAGCTCGCGGCTACGACGCGACTCCTCTCGAGCCCGGAGCTGGCCAACGACTTCGTCATCGTCGCGTTACATTACGCACTGTTGAGGAAGAACGGACAACGAGATCGTCGGTCCCACGGGATCGAGGACGACGTCGCGCTCCTCGAGCTCCTGTCGAGCCCGAGCTCCCGCGTCGACCTGGTGATTCATGGTCACGTTCATGAAGCGTACACGCTCCTCGACCGTCACGCGCCGATCGTATGCGCGGGGAGCGCGACCGACCTCCACCAGCGCTGCGGATACAACGTGTACACGATCGATCTGGGCTCACGTCACGTGGACTTGGAGCGACGCGAGTACCGATCGGACAAATACGAGCCCGCGACGACCGTGCGACTCAAGTGAGCTCAGCGCGAGCCGACGCGCCCGCACTCACTCCGTGAAGGTCAGGGTCACGAAATAAATCTGAGTTCCCCGATCGCTGCCCTGTCCTTCGATCCACGAAATGTCCGGGTCGTCGAGGGGTGAGGTGTAATTCGCGAGCAAGAAGGTGTGCGCCCCGGTTCGTACCACTTCGGCGAAGGAAGTATCCCCGGCCGAGGGAAGGTCGAGCAGGTGCCGTACCTTCCTGGCGACCCGATCGAGCTCGTAGATGGCCGTGCGCTTGGGACGCCCCCAATACGAGGCCTGGTATCTCAGTCGCGCCTCGGCGAGAGGGAGCTCGAGGCCCGCGTCGTAGGGCCCCCCGACGTCGCGCCGACCGACCAAGAACAAATCGTCGCCGTGGCGAAACATTTCAGGTGAGTCGTAGCGTTCTGGGTCGCACTTCACGGAGCACTCCCACGCGCCGAGGTCCGAGGCCGGCGCCGTACACACATGAGATCCGAAGCCCGTGGCGTCGCCGTCCTCGTTCCGCGTGACTGCCCAGAGATTTCCGCCTTCATCGAGCTCGAAGGCGGCCTCGGACACACCCCCTCGATAGACCGTCGGCCCGTTCCTCCCTACAGGGGTCCAGTTCTCTCCATCCTGAGTTTTCACGAATCGCAGGTCCACGGACACCGTGCCGGTGCCATAGTGGTTGCCGAGATAACTCGTCATGTACGCCAATTCGCCCCGGACTTTGACGTCCCAGTGCACCTCTCCGCGCTCCCCGTAGGGCTCCTTGGGGGACCACTCGCCTTCGGAGATACGCTTTTGCCGCCAGATTTGCTTGGGTCGAAAGCTGGCAAACTCGGTGCCCGCTTCGAAGTAGTAGAAATACAACTCATCATCGATCGAAATGAGCCGGGGTTCCCGAGCGTCCGCGCCGAGCGCCACGGAGGTCTCGTAAACGAAGGTCTCTCCATCGTCCCCCGACGATACGACCTCGATTCGCGCCTCGGACGAGGCGAAGTGAGTCGGCGCCGTCCGCCACGCGAAGAAGAGACGACCCTCGTGATAAGTCAGGTCGAGGTTGTTGTTGGAGGGCATAAGCTTCACCTCCGATGGCAAAGCGGACGAAGGCACGACCCACCGAGGCTCCGACACGATGAGCTTCCAATCGACGCTCGGGTCGACGTCCCAATCCGCAGGATCGTCACTCGGATCGGACGAGCAACCCGCGATCAGCACGCCTACGAACAGCGACGCCAGCCTACTCATGCGAACAGGACGCGGTGTTCCGAGCTCGACTGTCAATCGTATTGATCGACCCCCGCAGTCAACGCCTCGCGTCGACGGATCGGTATCCTGCCCCCGCGAGCAGGCGCTCGTCCGCGGTCAACAAAGTCAGGGAGTGAATCAACGCGGTCGCGGCGATGAAGCGATCTGCCGGATCTTGGTGATCGAGGCCGATCCGCCGACTCCAGAGGGCAACCTCACGATCGACCGGAGCTTCCTTCACCGGCGAGCGATCCAGAGCCAACGCTATCCACTGGCTCGCATCGACCTCACCAAGATCGATGCGACCGCGCTCGACCAACATGAGGAACTCCCAAATACTGATCGGCGAGAGCCACAGCTCGTCGGCCTTGGCCAACAGCGATCGGGCCTTTCGGCCTAGTCGAGACGGCTCACCGTGGCACCAGACCCACACATGGGTGTCGAGGAGAAGCCGCTTCACTCGTCGACCTCCCACTCGGCGAGGTCCGAGGTGTCGACGATGTCCCCCACGATTCGAAGCGTGCCCTCGAGCGACCCTATCCACTCGCCTTGATTCCCAGGCCTCGGGGGTACGATCTCCGCGATTGGTTTTCCGAAGCGAGTGACCAACAGCGGCTGCCCTGTCCGATGCACGCGTTCGAGCGTGGCGAGGCATGTCGCCTTGAACTTCGAGATCGGCATACTCTCCATGTCGAGAACTCAACCATGGTCAACGGCCATGGTCAATCTCTCGATGAGGAGTCTTCGCGCCCGCGACCTCAGGGAAGGAAGAAGCCTGCGGCCGCACCCGGCCGAACCATCCCCTGACTGGTCCGAATCGCCGACTTACTCACCATCTGGAACACGTGGCGCAACGCAGATGGCGTGGCCGTCTTCTCCTCAGCGATACACCCATCGGGCACACCCATGCCCTTGGCGACGGCTCGGAAGTTGACGTCACGCCCGACGCCCACGAAGGCGAGCACGAAGGACTCGGACGCGAGCAGGTCCTTCGAGATCCGAGCGCAATCGGCCTGAGTCCGCTTCGATCCGGTGTCCTCACCGTCGGTCACTACGACGACCACACTCTTCGAGGGCGTACCTCCGTCGCGCAGCCTCTGGGCATAGGCGACATTGGCCGCCAGCGCATCACACCAAACGTCGTAGAGCACGGTGGAGCCCGACGATCGGTAATTCTTTCCATCGAGCCGAGTGGCGTCCTTCGCGGGCACGTACGAATGCACGACGGAGACGCTCGTGGCGAAGGTCCACAGCGCCACCAGGATCGAGTCGCGCTCCTTGCTTCCGACGAACGCATCGAGGAGGGCGCTCTGACCGGCCCTCACCGCATCCTCGAGCCTGCGCGCCCCGATGCTCGAGGAACGATCGACCAGAACCGTCACGAGCGTCACCTCGGACGCCATGATGTCCTCGAGGGCCGCTCCGGCCGCTCCCGCAATCACGACGTGCCCGAGATGGCCGGTGAGTAGGCCTCCCGTTTCCTTGCCGATGATCTTCGCGTCCTCGGCCTTCTTGAATAGCTCGCGAAGCTCGTCCGCCCCGCCCATACTCGTCTCACTCATGTCACACCTCAGATGATCGGGTCCGTGGTTTTTACGATTTGCATACCGACTCGCTTGAGCTCCTCGAAGGCTTTTTCGGCGATCGCCGGAAAGTCGAGGCTCGGAGGCAGCGGGTTGATCGGAGGCGCCGGCACCGGGCTCGTCGCGTCCTCCAGGATGTAGACCTTGTGTGCCAAGTTCCGGTCGGTCTTCTCGATGTGGCTTCGGATGTCGTTCAGGGTCGACAAGACGCAGTGAGACTTCGCCTGACCGAACACGTAGATCCGGTCGTACTCCATGAGCATCTTGAAGAACGGAGCGTTGAATCCGCCGACGCTTTGGCCGCCGATATCGGTCACCTCGGGCGAGAGTACGGAGTAGTTTTCCGTCATCGCGTGGGTGCCCTTGGTCTCGAAGTGAGTCTGACGGAGCCGCGCGATCGAGTGGAAGATCGCGGCCTCCATGAGACTCGGCACGAGCGCGTGAGAGACTCCACCCAGCAGGGTATGAAACGGCCAGACCGTGAGCGTATAGCGGCCGGACTCCTCGAGCTTTCGGGTGTACTCGAGGCACTCCTTGGGATGAGCGATCGGCGTCCAGTCGCCACGCTTCACCTGGTCGTACGTGATCGGTGTGAACGGCTGAGGCGTGTGCCCCTGCCGATCGGCCCACCAAGCGGGGTGGAAGATCTGGAAGACTCGGTGAGTATCCAGCGAGAAGTGGAGCCCGGTGATTCGGTCGAGGTTGCGATACAACCACTCCACGGTCCTTCGGGTGTCCTCGACCGCACCCGGCACGAAGAGGCTCGCGCCGGGCACACAGAAGCCGATCTGGCAGTCGATGCCAAAGGCAGCGATCTTGAGTCGGTCCTGTCCCGCGGGCTTGATGCCATGGCGGTCCCGGTAGCGGAGGGCCTCCTCGGCCACGAGGCCGGCCCGCTCGAGGTGAATGGCGGCGACGTCTTGAGGGTCGTAGAAGCTGGGCAGCGCGAGTTGCATGACTTTCTCCTTCTCAACCGAGCGAGAGCTTTCGAATCTCTCGCGGTCGAACCACGTACAGCGAGCCGTTGGGCCCAGGCAGGAGTGCGTCCCCTGCCCGGACGAACGGCTCGGAATCGACGAACAATTTCTCGGTGAAGTGGCCGTTCTCGACACTCACCAAGACGACACCCTGATCGGTGGCCGTGGCGAAGCGGCCGCCCACCATCGCTTGGCCACCGACCGTAGCGATCACACACGAGTCCTTCGGATCTCCGCGAAGGCTCGCTTTGACGCAGCCGGTGACATCGACGAGGTGAGCGTGCCCCTCCACCCGACCCTCGAGCTCGGTGTGGTAAGTCACGAGAGCGTACCGATCGTCACTCACCACACCGAGGTCGAGGATGCGGCCGACGACCGGAGGCAGGGCGGGATGAACGAAACCCGGACGTTCGGGTCGAAACACGAAGTGAACGGTGACTCCGCCGACGCGGTAGAATCCATAGCCGACCGACTCACCCACGTGAATGTAAGTTTGACCGTCGAGGACGGTGCCCATTCGAATTCCATCCCCGCGCACGAGGTATCCGTCTTGAACGCGAAAGAGCCCGAGGGACGACGCGGCGAACGCGGGAACGTGACCGAAGCGAGCCGTGGAGTAGCGTCCGACGGGCTGCTCTCGCTCGACCTCGACCACCACGTTCCCCATGCCGAGGTACGTGGACCGCCCGGCGAGCTGCACCCGCAAGGCGGGTGGCGCGGGCCTCTGCGTCACGCGGGTGCCGTCCTCTCGCACCAACACGCCGTCCTCCTCCGACAGATACACGAGCCTCCCTGCGGAGAGTGCGACATACACAAACCGCCCACGCGTCACCGCGACGATGGACTCTCTGCACTGACCGCGCTGGCGAACCGGGTCGGGCCGGGCGGCTCGCGTCGCGCAGCTAGGGCAGACGGCTCTCGCGTGGTCAACGCCGCAGGCGCACTGCGTGAAACGAAGCCCGAGGAGACGCTCCGGAAACACGTCCCGCGCTCCTCTGTCAAAGACCGCCTCGAACCAGCGCAGAAGCTCGTCCGGCAAAGTCTCCGGGGCCGCCGCAACCTTTGGCAAAGTCACGTCCGGTCGAAGCGCGCTATGACTGGCCTCGGCCCGCCGAGCCATCGTGTGGATCGTGGGATGGGTGCCACCGTACGGGTGGACATAAAGAAGCGACCCGAAGAGCATGACGCAGAACGAGTACCAATCGGCGCTCGTGTCGAAAGACGACTGCGACAAGTCGGCCCCGTACAGTCGCGGATCGAGAAATCGGTCGTGCGCTACCAGACACCGATGACTCCCGAACTGCCAAGAGTCCACGTCGATGAGATGCGGGTCGAGCTCATCGGACACGCTCTTCGTGAAAATGACATTACCGTCGTTGAAATCGCCGAGCACGATGCCCTGGGCGTGGACTCGCAGAAGAGCTCCGTGGAGTCGTCTGAAGAGCCCCATCACCCGCGTATTGGAGATCGTGCCCTCTCTGAAGGGCCTCTGAGCGAGCCGCGCCGCGGTCTCCGCTCCGTCCGCGAGGGCCATCGAAAAGCCCACGAATCGACCCTTGAGATCGGTCAAGAGGTCGAGAGGCGCATGCACCTCCGAAGGCAAACTCACCGGGAAATCGGCGAGCTTGGCCTGCTTCTGTGCTAACGCTGACCCATCCGTCGTCGTGTAGACCTTGAGGGCACGATCTCCGAGCCGATAGACCTCGGCCTCGCCTCCGACGCCAATCACGTCGGCCGGTGACACAGTGACCTTTTTCGAACCCATCTTCAGGTACATGACGTCCTCCACACCAACGCGATCGTCGTGTCGTCCGACATTCGTGGGCCGCGTTCGGCCAAGGCCACGAGCCTGCGCTGCACCACGTACGGGTTTCGGGATCGACGGGCAGACTCACAAATCATCGCGAGGGGATCGTTCGCCGACTCGGCCAGCACAGAGGCTCCGTCCGTGGCCACCCCGATGACGCTGAGACTTGCCGTGGGAACGTCGGCATGCAACACGGGTCGAGCCCACGGAGTCGACCCCACCCCTACGAGGTCCTCAGGCGACAACAAGTCATAGGCCGCGTAGCTCGGCGTGTTCTCGAGACCGGAGGTGAGAACCGATCGGGTCGAGTCGTGAATCACAACTCCGTCCCCAACGCCGAGGACTCGGGTACGGCTGGGTTCGACGACGACCGCCAAGAACGTGAACAGCAAATGATCGGCGATCCCTCGGGCCCGCTTCGCACCACTCCCGAAAGCGACCGCGACCTGGCTCAGGTAGCCGAGCAGCGCCGGTTCGAACGCGTCGATCCCGGCTGAAAAGCCGCGCTCCGCGAAGTGGGAAGCGACGAACGCGGAACCCAGACGAGCACCCACTTCCGACCCGCGTCCGCTGCCACAGCCGTCGGCGACCACGAGAACCCATCGTTCATCCGCGATCTCGATCGCCACCGCATCTTGGTTGTTGCGACGACCTCGGGTGTGATCCCGACCGATCACCGACCCCGCGGCAAAGCCGAGCTGCTCGCCAAGGCTGCGCTGATGATCGTGTTCGAGTTGCATCGACGTTGAAACAGTCACTTGAACCTTTTCTATGCCTCCGCGTCGCTTTCGTCAAGGGCCAAGGTGAAGTTGGATCGGTTCCCGGTTCGATCGAGCACCCGCACGACCTCCCAGTTGAGCTCGAGCTCGTCGTCACGTCGTTTCGTGGCCTCGAGCGCGAGGTCTAACTAACTACAACCGCACCGCGAGCGGAGGCTCGGCCATATCCGGCGATCCAAACGACGTCCAAGAGCCTATCGGAGCTCGACGCCTCGTCGCGCCTAGATCGGTCGACGTTGAGTCCTCGCCTCAGGAGCTCACGAGGGACCGGGCTCGTCCCTCGAACATCTGGCCGGGCTCGACTCTCCGGTCTACCTTCGAGACGTAGGACGCCCGGGTGCCTGGCCGCTGGCCACGCTGACTTCTCGCAAGGCCTCGGCGTTGGTCGGGTCGAGCTCCAGCGCCCGCTTGAAATCGGCCAGGGACTGCTTCCTGTCGCCGCTGATCTTTCGGAGTCGGCCTTGAAGAATGTAGGCGTCGGCGAAGGGCTTGTCGCGTTCGAGGAGGAATTGGATGCCGTGAATGGCCGCAGCAACGGCGGTCCGCCGGTCGAGCTCGGAGGTGCCGAGCGCGCGGCAGTACAGGCTGTGTGCGCGATATCTGGACGCGTTGGTTGGATCGAGGCGCGCTGCTTTCTCCAGGAACATGAGTGCGTCGGCGTGCCAGCCGCGTTTCATCGCGGCGAGCATTTGATCGAAGGCCGCGGTGGCGGTGGTGGCTTGATGCACCGCGCTCGGACTCACGGCGGAGGGCATCGGTGCCATGTTGAGGGCCCGCACCAGCTCGATGGGTGTCGGGTCGCTCGACAAGCGAACGACCTCGAGCTCCTCGGCGACGGGCTCTGGCGGCTGGGGCGGTGGGGCCGCTGGCGGCGGTGGCGGCGGTGCGGCCGCCTCGGCGGATCGAAAACGCTCGGCCGCACGGAATTTTTCTCCGAGCCCGAGCACGGCCCGCTCGAACAACGTGAACAACTCGGCCTTGGCGTCCGCGAGCTCCTCGAGCTCCGACCCTGGATCCGCGGAGGCGAAGGCTTGCTTCAGCTCCTCGATGCGAGCCTTCACCTGTTCTCTCGTCGCAGTCGCGGGGACCCCGAGGATTTCGGCGTCCGTCGCGGTCGAGAGTCGCCTGATTTCGACCCGGATGTTTTGTGCCTGCTGAAGCTGGGCGGCCTCCTGAGGGCTCGTGAGCTTGAGGATCTGAGCGTTGAGTCCGAGATGAATCACCTTCAGCGCGAGGGTGCGGAAGACGGGGTCGGGAGCATTTTGGAGGATCATTCGTACCGGCGCGCTCCGCGAGAGGACTTGTGCGACCGTTCGCTCGGCGTCCTCGAGCGGAATTTCGTCGAACGACAGTCCCTTGTCGGAAGGACCCACCACGTGCTCGGCGAGGGCGCGAAAGTCGAACACCAAGTCCTGCGCATCGACCCCCTGCCGCCAAGCCCAGATGGGCCCCTCGTAGCGCTCCTCGAAGGCAGGAATCACAGGATCCGGAATGTCTTGGGCCACGAATTGACACGATCCGGACCGCGCATTGATGAGTTTGATGAGTACTGCGAGAGACCACTCCCGGAGCGCCGTGGCCGCCACGAAAGGGTCGGCGCCAGATTCGAGGGCCAGAGACGCCACGGTGGCAGAGTCTCCCGCGTGATCGGGTCCGATCCGCGGCGCGAGCTCGGCAGGGATGACTCCCGCGCGCTGGAAGTGGAGCGCGCAGGAGACTTCGGGTCCCCCGAGCACGGCGAGCTCGACGATTCTGCCCTCGGAGAAGTGCAGCCGAAAGGACTGCTGGCGTGTCTTGAACCGGAGCACGCCGGTCGCGCGGGCGCGGACCGAGCCGAGGATCACGCGCAGCGGCTGCACGTCGAAGCGAAGCTGAAAGACGCCCTCGGCTTCGGGATCGAGATCGATGGGTAGCTCCTCGACGTTTCGCTGAATCGTGTAGATTTCTGGCGGCGGCTCGAGCGGGGCCAACTCAGCGGGGGCCAACTCGAGCGGCGAGAAATCGAAACTCATGCTTTCCGGAGTGGACGGCTCGACGGGCAGAGCGGGCTCGAACAAACTCTGATCCGAGGGAGGCACCGAGGGAGGCACCGAGTGGAGCTCCAGAGTCATAGGCTCGGGCTGGTCGGAGCCGATCGACGAGCCGGGAGAACCGAGCTCCAGCGGAAAATCATCCGATGCGTCCGACCCATTCGACCCATTCGACCCATTCGACTCATTCGACTCATTCGACCCATTCGACCCATTCGACTCATTCGACCCATCGAGCATCGGGTCGGGAGGGAGCGTGTCGTGGCTCGGCGCGTCGAACTCGGCTTGGGCGTCGGGAACGAAGAGCGCGGGGACAGGCTCAGGAGTGAGCTCGAGCAGCTCGAGTCCGCGAATCAATCGACGATATCGCTCCGCGACCTCGAAGCGCCCGCTGCTCTCGGCGCAGCGCGCGGTGAGCTCGAGGGTCTCGCGATCATCGGGGTGGTCGCCCAGCAAAGCTCGACAATGATCGAACGCTTCGAGCCCGCGAGCTGCTTGGAGGAGCAACGCGACGAGGTGGCGCCGAAGCGGCGTGTTGTTGGGATCCCGCGCCACGGCGTCGCTCAAAGCCGTGATCACCGCTTCCATGGGGCGGAGCTTATCAGGAAAGAGGCCGAGAGACTGCAACGTCAAGTCGCGTAGTCGCGTGCGGACATGATTACGATTACCGGACCGGGTACGGGCACGGCACGGGCGCGGGCACGCTCGTGGCCTCAAAACTGTCGACTGTCGACACTGTCGACCGTGAACGGCCACGCCCACTGTATGCTTCCAGGTTTACCTGGCTAGACTTAGAGCAGCGATCGAAGGAGCTCCGCGACTCGAGCGATTTGGTAGGACCACGTGAGGTCCTCTGGCATCGGTCGAGCTTCCCTTCGTTGGGCCAGCGCGGAGATGGCTCTGGCGGCGCCGTCCGCGTCCTCGGGGGATACCGAGATTCCGGCGTCGTAGCGTTCGATGAGCTCGCGCGCTTCTCCTTCAGGGAGTAGGCCGAGGACAGGTCGGCCGGACGCCAGGTACTCTGGAAGCTTCTGAGTTCGCCAGTATCCGTACACAGGATCGTCCGGCAACACGACGGCCAACACGTCCGCGCGCTGCATCCTCTCGACGGATTCGGCTTGGGTGACGAAACCGAGAGAGGAGAGCTCAGCGCCGTATTTCTTCACCGCTCGCGCGAGGGTTCCGTCGAAGTCGTCGCCAGCGTGCTCGAGGCGCGCGCCCGCTTTGACGACCGCCCGAACCAACGGCTCTGGATCGATCGGGTCGTAAATGCTCCCATAAAAGCCCACGGTGATTTTGCCAGGAGTAGGTGAGTACGAGTGAACGAACAGCTCGGGGTCATAGCCGTTGAAGAACGAGCGAACCTTGAGGTCTGGGCGAGCACGGCGCGCCATGGCCGTGGTCATACGCTCGGTGGCGCAGAGCACCGCGGACGCGGAGGTCACGAGACGCCACTCCAAGGTTTGGTGGAGAAATCGATGAATCGGGGTCGGCGCGGCCAGGTAGGGATAGTCGATCCACGGGTCGCGGAAGTCGGCGACGAAGGGGCAGCCGTGACGTTTGGCGAGGAGGGTGCCGGCCAAGAGCATGGAATAGGGTGGCGAGCTTGCGAGCACCAAGTCGGGGCGCACGTCGGACCCCGCCCAGAGAATTTGGGGGAGGTCGACCACGTGTTCGTCGGGCACTTCGAGCCACGGTACGAGGGCGCGATAGGCTCGACCGAGTTTGACGCTCTTTGCGCCGGCTCGAAAACGCGCGGCGGTGGAGTCGTACCGCGTCGTGGGATCGCCGGTCGAGGCGATCACGATGGGTTCGAAGCCGAGCTTGGAGAGTCCTTGGACGAGCGCGCCCATACGGCGGACTCCACCGCCTTTGTGAGGCGGAAAGTCACGAGTGAGGACGAGGACTCGCGGATTCTTCGACGTCACGCGGGCCTCGATGCGATCGTCACATTCATACCTGGTAGACTCGCCTACTCATCGCCCGAAAGCTACCCAGAGCGCGAGCGAAGTGAGCACCGCGCCCACGACGATGAACGCGATCGTCGCCGCGGAGAGTCGAGGAGTGACGTAGGCGGGCTGCGAGACGAGGGTGTCGTGGGGCTCGGCGGGGGACGGAGGGTTGACGATGGACTCATCGATGGGTGTGGGCGGGAGCGCCCTCGGGCGGTCGAAGACCGTCGGGTCGGGCTCGAGCAGTGATGATTTGGCGCCACGGGATGGCGCGATCCGAGGCCCGGGCGGGCGAGACGCGCGAGCTTCCTTCTCCACGACCCCTTCGAGCGCCGTCACCAAGGCTTCGGCGGAGGAAGGCCGTTTGTCGGGGTCTTTTTCGAGGCACTGTCGCACGACCTCGTCGAACCACGAAGACGGTGCGCGGGCGAAGCGCTTGGTCGACAGCGGCGGCACAGGCTCGAGCAGATGGCCTCGCGCGACCTGCACTTTGGTCGGGCCCGAGAAGGGCCCCTCCCCGCCCACCAGAGAGTACAAGATGACTCCGATCGCATAGACGTCGGAGCGAGGGTCGGGGTCTCCTTGGGAAATCTGCTCGGGCGAGAGGTACTCAGGGGAGCCGGAGGAACCCATCGCAGTGGCGGTGACGTCCTCCTCGCCGCCCGTCGCGGTCACTCTGGCCAGGCCGAATCCGAGGATCTTGATGACGTCCAGGTTGCCGTCGTCCTCTGGCCGCGAGGTGAGCAGCAAATTGGCCGGCTTGAGGTTTCGGTGCACGATGCCCGCCTCGTGGACCGCTCGCATGCCGCGGGCGATCTGGAGCCCGAGCTGGGTGATCCTTCGGAGATCGAGCGGAGGCTCGCCTTCGATGATTTCTGCGAGCGTACGGCCCTCGAGGAGCTCCATCGCCAGGAACGGCTGGCCGGGCCAGACCTCTCCGAAGTCATGAATGGTGACGACGTTGGCGTGGTGGAGCTTGGCGAGTGATGACGCCTCTCGTTCGAAACGCCGAGAGACCCGACGCGGATCGGTCGAGAGTGGATAGATTTTGAGTGCGACATTTCGTGAGAGGTTGAGTTGGATCGCCTGCCAGATCTGAGAGGTGTCCTTGGCCGTGGCGATGGGCTCGACGAGCTGGTATCGGTCGAGGACGACGGCGCCTCTGACGATCTGGGGTGGGTTCACGGTCGGCCCTCGTCACGGCGCCGGCTCGACATTCAGAGCGACTTCCGTTCGAGGAGCGCGAGGCGCTCCTGAAGCTCCGACAGCGGGATTTGTTGGTAACGTTTCGGCAGGAGGCTGCGGCTCGAGCTCTCGAAGACGGCGAGGAGCTCCATGTACTCGAGCATGAAGACGTCGCGAGACGGCAGGTAGTCGCCGATCGCCCGCTCGAAGATCAGCGCGGTGGCGCGGCTCCCCTCGTTCTGGGCGATGTCGTTGGCCAAGACGGTGACCGCCTCGATGTCTGCGTTGCTGTAGCCGAGCATTTTCTCGGACACCTTCGGACGATCGCGCGGGAACACGAGGTCGGAGTCCACTTTTTGTCGGCGGAGCTGCGCCTCGAGCACCAGCTCCACGTCGTCACACTCCTGCGCGTAGAAGAAGGGAATCTTCCGATCCAACCGACCTGCGCGTTTGATGTCGGCGTCGAGCTTGTCGGGACGGTTGGTCATCATCACGAACAACACGCGCCCGCGATTGGTCGTGTCACTCATGAACTCCTTGAGCCGAGCGATCACGCGGCTCGACGTACCGCCGTCGCCGTCGCCGTCGCTCGAGGTGTTGCCAAAAGCACGGTCTCCTTCGTCCACGATGACGAGGATGTTGCCGATGGCTTTGACGACGCCGAGGATCTTCTCGAGATTTCCTTCGGTGGAACCCACCCACTTGCTGCGGAAATTCTTGAGCTTGATGGCAGTCAGGCCCGAGGATCGAGCGAACGCTTCGGCGACGAAGGTCTTCCCGGAACCCATCGGCCCGGTGAACAACAGCCCCATCGGTACCCGCCGCGTGTGACCTTCGCGGATGTTCCGCGCGATCCCCATGAGCTCGCGTTTCACTCCCTCCATGCCGCCCACGTCCGAGAGATCATGAGTCGGCTCCACGAACTCGATCAGACCAAAGCACTCTTTTTCGAGGATCTCGCGCTTTCGTTTCTTGAGTACTGTGAGCACGTCCTGCCAGCGGTCCTTCTGATCGGGCGCGACAGGAGGAGGCGCGCCCTCCGGTCGCAGGAGCGTCTTGATCTCGTCGTGAGTCTGGCCGACGAAAATGCGGGCGAGCTTTTCGGCGCGCTCGCGAGCCGCTGGGCTGTCGCCGAGCAATCGGAGGATGAAGGCTTTGCGCTCCGAGACTTCCTCCTCAGCGTCCTCTCCGGGGGCGAGAATGCCGCGGATCTGGACGTTCTTGAGGCCGGCGGACATCTCGGCGAGGCGATTCACCGACCGTTCCTCTGCGTCGGGCTCGAGCAGTCGGATGAGTATCTTCCTAGTGTCCTCGTCCGGGAGCGGGACGTTGATGGACGTGATTTTCGGGTTGGAGACGAGCTTCTGGTTGAGCTCGGTGAGTTGCTCGGCGATGAGGACGACGATGTTGTCGGCGTTGTCGAAGCGGCGGTCGAGGCTCCAGCGGTGGATGCGAGTGACCGCTTTTCGGTCGGCTTCGGAGAGGAAGGTGGTCTCGCCGCGGGGCGCGACCATGTCCGCGTAGTCGACGACGAGACCGACGCGGTCTTGCGTCAACAGCAAGTTCTCGAGGGTCTCGACCGCTTTTTCGGGATCGGAGGATCGGACGAGGTCCTCGAGCTTGTCGATCTTCGCCTCCTTCTTGCGGATCTTGATGCCGGTCGAGATGTTGTACTGGACGATGAGGCTCTTCGACTTGAGCAGCACGTCGGAGACGAAGTCGGAGAGCGGGGTGAGCTTGTCGTCGTAGAGGATGAGGTCGAAGACGTTGCCATGGAGGACGAAGACGGAGGACTCACCGCGAAGGTAAGTCGCGCGGAGCTCTTCGGCCCAGTTGGGGAGGGTCCGGTCGGCCATGCCCCACGCGTATCAAACGCGGGCGTCGGAAGAAAGCGGGGTGCGGAGCCTCTTTGAACAACAGCAGCGTGACCTCGATGATCATCGGAGGGCTGAAGCGCGTCTGTCTGCTCACTCATCTCGCGGACCCGAGAATCCCGGCAACCACCCTCACCACGCGGGCCCTCGACCAAACAAAGCGGAGACGAAGGGATTCGAAAGCTTG
>CAYXDO010000181.1:0-21361 GCA_964463485.1 uncultured Myxococcales bacterium
CACCGACCGCGGCATGTTGTCGCAGCCGGACCGTCGCGGCCGCGAGGTCATGAGCCGTATCGATGCTCGCGGATTGGCCCAACACCAGCCTGGCATCGTCACACAGCACTTGCTGAGGCGGCCCGCTTTGAATCACTCCGACGTCTCCACCTCGGACCGAGGCCCCCTGCCTCAGACATGAGCTGTTTTCGGAAAGGAGCACGAATTCCGACAGATTCGGTATGGCGCTCAAGCCCGAGTACGATACGCTCGATGTAGGGGGGGGTAGTGACTTATCTTCCCTGTCGCTACAGCCGGCCTCCGCGCCGAGCAGGCAGACAAGGAGGTGGCTGATTTTGTTTCGGCTTCTGTTCACGGCTCCCGACCCGGCGCGCAGAATCTCACTCGTTGGGCCGGAGGTCAAGCCACCTTTCTTACCGTCTTACCGAGCCGCCACACGCAGTTCAGCAGGGCAGTCCTTCGTGGCAGCCCGTCGACGGTCATCGACTGGAGCGATTACATGCCGACGCTCGTTCGAGCGGGCGCGGGCGACGTCAGTGGTTTGGAGCTTGCCGAGTAGCCGCGGCGCCCAACGTGATCGGCATTGATAAGTAAGATGCCATCGCTCACTGGTGAATCGGGCACGGGCACGTCATGAGTTTCGTAGGCACGGGCACGTCATGAGTTTCGGAGCCATTCTCATCGACCTGCTAGTCACTTCGACAGCTTCACCTTTCGTTCGAGCGCAGAATCGATCGCGCGCAGGGCGTCCCTGAACGCCGAAAGCTCCGTGGGGGCTACGCCGCGAACGAGCAGCGAGACGGTTTCCTTCACACGAAAGCCAGTCGCGGTCGGCTCGATCCACTGGTTTAGGCTCGCAAATGGTGTCTCGATGGACTCCGCTTTTGGGAGCTCGAAGATGACGTTGGGCGGGAGCTCGTAGGTCACGTCGTTGGTCGCGGTCCAGGGGCCTCGAATCAGCATACCCACTTCGCGGTCGGGGCTAGGTGCGAAGCGCTCTGTCAGTCGAAACGGGAAGAGCGCCGCGGGAAGCTCGTCTCCGGAGCTCTGAGGGAGCTCCGCGCGGATTCGATAGCGCGCGGGCCGATTGGGGTCGCTGACCTCGGCGACGGCCGAGAGGACCTTGGCGCCTGGAAAATCGTTCCGGACGAGGCGCTCGAGTCGTGACACGAAATCGGGCCCACTCAGCTCGGCGCGGAGGACCGCGGCGCGGTCGCCCGTGATGGCTTCGGTTCCGTCGATGATGAGCTTCCCTGCGAGAGTGAGCTTGGCGTGGTACTCGGAGGTGCTGGTGTTGTGCTCGACCCGAGCGTCCTCGGTCCGGCGGAGTTGCGCCGTTCCATCGAGTCCAAGGACCAACGCCGCCACGCCGCGATCTTCGAGCGGTAGCTCGCCCAAGCCAGCGAGAGGAATCGTTGGATCGACGAACCTATCGATGGAGGGCACCCACACGATGGCGTGATCGAACGCGAACGGAGTCACGAACTCGGGCGGGAGGCGGCCTCGAGAGTAGGTCCGGATGAGTGCGACATTCGCCTTCAAGCCGACCCGGTCGAGGAGCGCGACGAGCAGCACGGCCTTGTCCTTGCAGTCGCCGGAGCGCCGCCTCAGCACGTCCGCAGCGCGCGCCGGCTCGAAGGCGTGGTCGCCGAGCTCTACGGCCACGTACCGAATCGAGGACGCGACGAACTCGAAGATCGAGGCGAGGCGGTCGTCGTCGGAGAACCTGCCACGCGCGAGCCGTTCGGCGGTCTGGCGGAGCGCCTCGTCATCGCCTCGAATCCTCTGCTCGTACATCGGCGCAAACCAAGCTCCGACTTGATCCCAAGACTCGAAGGTCGAGACGCCGACCATCGCGTGAAGCTCGGTCGGCGGCGGTTCGAAAGGGACCGCCGGTCGCCCGGCCAGGCGAGCTGCGGTCCAGCGGATCCGCACCGACGCCGAGTCGCGCCGAATCTCCGGCGGGGCGATGCCGATGCTCAGGGTGCGCAGGCCCATCGACGCCGGAGCCACCACTTCGTGGCTGAAGTTGTATTTCGTGCGGTGGTCTGAAAGGTCGGTGATCCGCGCGAACAGAGGGCCCAGGTATTCGGGAAGTGTCGATGTCTCGTACAGCTCGACGACGACGACGTCTCCCGATGAAGCGTCGAATCGGAGCGACTTCGACGCGCGCTCGTCGAAGGTGCTCGAGCGGGCTTCGTCGATCGTCCGAATGGGTTCGGTCTTTTCGTTGCGGGTGAGCTCGGCTCGACGAATTTCCAGGTGAGAATGAGTTGCGTGACCGAAGGAGAGCTCGGCGTTCGGCTCATTCTGGTCGTAGCGAAAGACGACGCGCCGGTGGGTTCGCGCGCGCCGGGGTCCGAGGACTTCCATGATCGATTCGTCGAGGAGGATCGTCGAGCCTTGCTCCGGATGCGAGGGGAGGGTCGCGCTGAGTCGTTCCAGCTCGAGCGGAGGCCAGCTGGAGATCGGCCGTCCCTCGATGGCGTCGATGGATCTGCGGGCGCTCTGAGCCTCTGGGTCGAGCTCGAGGGCGCGTGAGTATGCCGCCATGGCGTCCGCGTCGCGCCCTGCTCGAACGAGTTGGTCTCCGGCGAAGACGTGGGCCTCGGCGCTTCGAGGAAACCGGCGCACGAGCTCGCCGACGGCCTCGATCCCCTGGTCGGAAAACTCGCCGGCGACTCGGCGCGCGAAGCGAAGCGCAACCTCGGGCGACCATGGCCTTTGTTTCGAGTCCTCGGCGAGCAAGGCGGTCAGGGCGGCGCCGTCGGCGAGTGCGATCGCACAGCTCGTCGCGATGGACCTAGCCAGCCAGCGCGTGCCATCGAGCTCGAGCGCGGCTCGAGCGAGCTTCGCGGCTCGATCGTACGAGCCCTCCGCGAAGCTGAGCGACGCGGCGCGCTCGAGCAGCAGCGCCGAGCCGAAGAGTCGCGGGTTGCCAAGGAGCTCGTTCAAGACGGCTCTTCGGGCCACCGGGCTGGTCTCGAGCAACTCGGCGCGCGCCGCCACGGCGCTGTGGAGGCGAGGATCCAGTGACACCGCGCGATCGAACGACGCGAGCGCGGCGACGGGTTTGTTGGCGTTCGAGGCGAGTTGGCCCCGTCGGAGCTCGGCGAGCGCGTTCGATGGATCGAGCATCATGATCGCTCGGACGTCCTGCGTGGCTCGCGCCGGAATCGACGTGAGAAACGCTCTGGCGAGGCGCGTTCGCACGTCGTCCGGATGGGCTGCGATCGCGGTCTCGAAAGCGCCTTCGAAGCCTTCGGAGCCAAGCGCATGAAGCAGCAACGCGCGAAGCCTCGAAGCTCCCGCGGAGCTCGCGCCTGCTCGCAGGAACGACTCAGGTGTGACCACAGGACGTCCTGACGAAGACCCAGAACGGCGCTGACCAGTCATCGAACCAGTCATCGACCGCGACCGCTTCAGCTCGTCGTTGATCTGCGCCGACGACGGAGCCGCAAGAGCTCCTCGAGGCGTAGCCTCCGCCAGGTCATCGACGTCGCTGATCGTGAGGCCCGATAGAGCGCTTCCGTCTGGCGCCGTAAGGCGCGCGATGACTTCGATGTCGCGCCCCGTCGCGATCAGGCGCACGGAGTTGAATCCGCGCTTCAACCCGAGGAGAGTCGCGTGCTGATCGAGCTCCGCGCGCGGTCGCGCGACCAGGATCGAGTCGACGTCTCCCGCGACGACCTTCAACGGGGTGTTCGAGCCCACTCGGAGCACCACGTCCGCGTCAGATTCGAGACGAGCGCCGAAGACCAACTCGGCGGTCAGCTCGTCAGAGACGTCCAGGATTCGAGAAACACGGATGACTCCATCGGGAACGAGGTCTCTGATCGACCGTTCGATCCTCTGGCCGGCGTGGTGAGCCCCGAGGGTGCCGGACAGCACGAGGCCCAGGGTCGTCAGGTCTTCGGCCGCGTCTGCTCGGCCCGAAGCTCTGCGACGCCCCGCTCGAATCCAGCGGGCGCGCGCAGCTGCGAGGGGCGGCACCGCTTCGAGAGCGAGGACTCTCTCGAGCGGGGCGTCGAGGAACTCCTCGCGTCCGACCCATTCGGCGAGCAGGCCCAGCTCCACGATGCGCGCAAGCGTGCTCTCGTCGCCCGAGCGGGCCGCGGCTTCGGCTGCGCTGGCGGTCTGGGCGAGCGCGGTCTCTGTGCCGGGCCAGCCGTGGGTCGCGACGAGCGAGGCCCAGGCGAGCGACACGAGCGGCACGGCGTTTCGATCGCACAACGGCACGGCGCCGTCACTCTGCGCAACGCTAGCGTTGCTTCGTTCGAGGCGCCGTCGTATGAGAGCGCGGCCTGGTGATCCAGGCTGGGAAAGCGATGAAAATCCACGAATACCAAGCGAAAGAGATCCTGAAAAGCTACGGCGTGCCGGTTCCGATGGGCATGCCTGCGATGACGGTCGACGAAGCGTTTGCCGCCGCGCAGGCTTTGCCGCCCGGCAAGATCGTAGTGAAGGCCCAGATCCACGCCGGTGGGCGTGGAAAGGGCGGCGGCGTGAAGGTCACCGGCAGCCCCGAGGAGGCCAAAGCGAGAGCGTCCGAAATCCTCGGAATGATGCTCAAGACCCATCAGACCGGGCCCACAGGGCAGAAGGTCAACCGACTGCTGATCGAGGCGGGCGCTTCGATCAAGCAGGAGCTCTACGCCGGGTTCGTGCTCGACCGCGAGACCCAGAAGGTCACGTTCATGCTGTCGAGCGAGGGCGGCATGGACATCGAGGAAGTCGCCAAGAGGTCGCCCGAAAAGATCCACAAGGTCGCCATCGAGCCGGCGTGCGGATTGATGCCGAATCAGGTGCGCACCGTATGGGCTGCCGCTGGCCTCGAGGTCTCGTTGTTCGGCGCGGCGACGAAGATGCTCCAGGCGCTCTACGCGGCGTACATGGGCACCGACGCCACTCTGCTCGAGGTCAATCCGCTGATCGTGACGACCGACGGGGAGCTCTTGGCCCTCGATGCGAAGATGAACTTCGACGACAACGCGCTCTATCGCCAGGCCAAGGTCGTCGCGATGCGAGACCTCGACGAGGAAGACGAAAAGGAGATCGAAGCGAAGAAGTTCGATCTCAGCTACATCGCGCTCGACGGCAACATCGGCTGCATGGTCAACGGTGCGGGCCTCGCGATGGGCACGATGGACATCATCAAGCTCGCGGGTGGTCGACCGGCGAACTTCCTCGACGTCGGTGGCGGCGCGGACGCCAAGAAAGTGGCCGCCGCGTTCCGGATCATCTTGAAGGATCCGGCGGTGAAGGCCGTGCTCGTCAACATCTTCGGAGGAATCATGAAGTGCGACACGATCGCCGAAGGTGTCATTGCCGCGGCGAGGGAGACTCACTTGAAGATCCCGGTCGTCGTTCGTCTCGAGGGAACGCGTGTCGAGCTCGGCCGAAAGATGCTCGCGGAGTCCGGCCTCGACTTGGTCCCCGCGCCCGACCTCGCGACCGCCGCCAAACAGGTCGTCTTGCTCGCAGGAAAGGAGTGACCCATGACCATCTACGTCCATCGAGAGACTCGCGTCTTGGTCCAGGGCCTCACCGGGTCTGCGGGATCCTTCCACGCTCGGCAGATGATCGAATACGGAACCCAAATCGTCGGAGGCGTGTCCCCGGGCAAGGGCGGCCAGAAGTTCGATGATCGAGTCCCGGTGTTCGACACGGTGGCCCAAGCGGTCGCGGCCACGAAGGCCAATGCGTCGGTCGTGTATGTGCCTGCGCCCTTCGCGGCGGACGCCATTCTGGAGGGTGCTTCGGCAGGGCTCGAGCTCGTCGTGGCGATCACCGAAGGCATTCCGGTGTTGGACATGGTGAAGGTGGCCTCGGTCATCCGCGGATCGAAGACCCGGTTGGTCGGGCCGAACTGTCCGGGCGTCATTTCACCTGGGCAGTGCAAGATCGGCATCATGCCGGGACACATCCACAAGGCCGGCAAGATCGGCGTGGTTTCTCGTTCTGGCACGCTGACTTACGAGGCGGTGTGGCAGCTCAGCGCGCTGGGGATCGGTCAGTCGACTTGTGTAGGGATCGGAGGCGATCCGGTGGCCGGCACGACCTTCGTGGACGTGCTCGAGGCGTTCAATCGCGACCCCGAGACCGAAGGGGTCGTGTTGATCGGCGAGATCGGCGGCACGGGCGAAGAGAAGGCGGCGGACTACATCCGCCGCGAGATGAAGAAGCCAGTAGCGGGCTTCATCGCGGGTCGGACCGCGCCTCCCGGAAAGCGCATGGGCCACGCGGGCGCCATCATCTCGGGCGGGCAGGGCACGGCGGCCGAGAAGATGGCCGCACTGGAATCTGCGGGCGTACGTGTGGCACAGTCTCCGGCAGACATTGGAGCTGCCATGAAGGCGGCGCTCGGGGCCTAAAGTGGGCGTATACGATCCAAAGAAACAGAAGTTCTTCAACGCGCCGACCATCGTCGGGATCATCTCGTTCATGATCCTGAGCTACTTCGGAGCTTGGTATCTCCCGCACTGGTGGAAAGTGTGGCGCATGACGGGCGTCATGCGCGGCGTGGCCTTCGACGGCTATCACCAGACGGATTCGGAGCCGCTCTACAAGAAGTTGGTTGCCGAGGCCCGTCGGCTCGAGCTGACCGGCGCGGTCAAAGAAGACTTCAAATTCGAGCGCATTCCGTACTCTCCCGAGGAGCTGTCCGACAAGGACGACCACGACAAGGCGCTCCTCGTGGGGCGCGGCAAGTTCGTCGTGATCACGATGGACTACTACGTGGCCGCGAAGTGGCCATTCCGAGACGCGTCGACGGAGCTGCATTTTTTCCGCAGAGTCGAACAGGACATGGCCACCATCACCTGGTGAGTCGTTCGGTCGAGTCGTTCGGTTGGCCAGTCTCCCGCAGTCTCCCGCGAGCGATCCCTTTTTTTGTCGCACTCATTTGGTCGGGATGCGCTCGTCCGGGCGCGGATGAGGTCCTCGTCGCCTACGCGCGGGCGTTGGAGCGCGGCGACCTGGCGTTGGCGCTGTCGCTGAGCTCGACCGCGGCGGATCCGACTCCCTGGTTGGGCCGACCGAATCGCGTGGGTACGATCTCCGCGGAGCTCTCCGGGCGCATAGTGATGATGGCGCTCGAGAACGAACAGTGGAGAGTCAGGGAACGACCCATCCGAGCCGCGGACTCGCCGTTGGAGGTCATGGAACGGCTCTTCGAAGCGGTCGAGGCGCGGTGCTCGGGACGCGGGGGGGCTGGGTTGCTGGGTGAGTTGATCGCGCGGACGGAGGCGTCCGAGGCGGAGCTCGATGAGTTGGTACGGGGCCAGTGTGCTCGCTTCAGGCTCGCCGAGGAGCGCACCCGGACGAAGCGCGAGGTCGAAAGCGAAGGCGACCGGGCGGAGCTTCGGTACGGGTCCATGCTCTCGGTGCGTTGGGTGCGTGAAGACGGGCGCTGGAAGATCCTCGACATCGACTGAGTCCACGTGGCCAGCGTCGCGAACGTGATCATGAGTGTGCGTTGCCGTTGCCGTCGCCGTCGCCGAGCGGAGTGGCATGAGCGAACGGACGACCGACCACAAGTGCGGCAACTCATCCGCAGCAGCTGCCGCACCGAGTCGTGTCCGTGTTGGTGAAGATGGCGGGATGAACGGGATCATGAGTTTCGGCGACGGCGACGGCGACGGCGACGGCAACGAACGGCAGCGGCAACGGCGAACTCGTCGACCGTCTTGGCTCGGGCGCTCGGTACCCGGTCGGCGCCTTGATCCGGACCAATCGGATTTGCCGAGAGCTGGTAACGAACGCCCCGCCGGTTGGAGATACCCCTGAGAAGGCGACGACGTTCTCTTGGTAGCGAACCGTAGCTTCCCCGCCAGCACGGCTGGGCGGGAGTTCGTGACCATGCTGAAACCACACAAAGAAATCCTCACTCTGTGGTTTCTCCGGCGGTCACGAATTTGCCGGGAGCTGTGCTGAGTACGAATCCCGCTCTCGCCGTCCATTCTGTCTCGGTCCGGGACCGGGCGGGTGAAGGCCGCAAATTCTGGACCGCCTCGGCGCTTCCTCTTGCCGTGGGCGATGGGCGAGGACAGATTCGGTCTGTGCGTCTCGACCCGATCCTCTGGGCGGTTTCTCTCGGGCTCCTGACTATGGCGGCCGGACCGGCGTCGGCCGGCGACGCGGTGGTCGAGCTGTCCGCTCGCGTGACGCCCGAGCGCTTGGGGCCCAACGACAAGGGCAAGCTCGAGGTTCGAATCGAGGTGCCTTCTGGGTGGCACCTTTGGAGCCTCGATCCGGGGGAAGGGCCGATGGCCCTGACGCTGGCCGTGGAAGGGCCGTTGGCGACCGTGGGAGCCTGGATGGGTCCGGCGCCGAAGCGAGCGTTCGACCGAGGGTTCGGCCGAGAGCTCGCGTCTTACGGGGACGGGACGCTGATTTTGGAGCGCGTGGTGACGCCGCGAGGCGGCGTGGAAGGACCGGGAGAGCTGACTGTTCGACTCCGCGGACAGATCTGCACCGAGGAGCAGTGTGTGGTGCAGCGGTTGACGGCCAAGGCGAGCTTTGCGTTGTCGAACACGCCGCTCGGCGTTGGGGATCCGGCGCTCGGAGGAGTCGCGCTCTCGGAGCGTGGCCCAGCGCCGAGCTTCGGGGCCGTCGGGTCGGGGTCGCCGACGGCGACTCCGGCAGCGCCAGAGCCGGAGCCTACTGCGCGAGTGGCTCCGGCGTTCGGTTCGGAGTCGGACGGTCTGTGGTCGTTCCTTCTCGTCGCGGTCCTCGCCGGTTTCGGGGCGCTCTTGACCCCCTGCGTGTTTCCGGCCGTACCCATGACGGTGTCCTTCTTCTCGAAGTTCTCTTCGGACGGCGCGGCGCGCGCGACCAAGATGGCAGCCGTCTACGCGGTCTCGATGATGGGCTTTTTCACCCTCGGCGGAGTCGCCGCTTCGATGCTATTCGGAGTCACCGGAATTCAACGATTCGCCGCGCACCCCGCTTTCAACTTGTTTCTGGGTCTGGTGCTGGCTTTTTTCGCCCTGAGTTTGCTCGGCATGTTCAAGCTGGAGCTTCCGGCGTCGGTGATGATCAAAATCAACGAGCTCGAGCGGCGAGTCGGGGTCAACGAAGCCTCGACCAAAGGAGTTCGGGACTATGTCGCGGTGGCCGTGGCGGCGATGTCGGCCACGCTGGTGTTCTTCACCTGCACGGTCGGGTTCGTCGGCGTCGTCCTGGTCGCCGCCGCGCGCGGGGAATGGATTTGGCCGACGCTCGGAATGCTGGCCTTCTCCGCGACCTTCTCACTCCCCTTTTTCCTGTTGGCGTTGTTTCCTCAACGCGCGCAGGCCCTTCGCGGAAAGTCGGGTGAGTGGCTCGTCCTCAGTCAGGTGACGCTCGGTTTCCTCGAGCTCGCGGCGTCGACCAAATTTTTCTCGAACGCAGACTTGGTGCTGGGGACGAACATGCTCTCGCGGGACGCCGTCTTGGCGCTCTGGGTTGCGCTCTTCGCGCTGGCTGGTTGGTTCTTGCTCGGGAAGCTGCAGCTCGCCGGAGTGACTGGGGGCGAAGCGATCTCGGTGCCACGGATGCTGGCGGCAGCGGCCACCTTTGCCTTCGCTCTGTACCTATCGGTCGGGCTCTTCGCCGGTCGGCCGCTCGGCGGATGGGTAGACGGATGGCTCCCTCCGGCCGAGCTGCCCGGAGCGCCCATGCGCGCCAGCTCCAAGGGCTCGGAGAACCGCCTGAGGTGGGTGACCCACTTGGCCGAGGGTCGCAAGCGAGCAGCTGAATCCGGAACGCTCGTGTTCATCAATTACACCGGCTACACGTGCACCAACTGTCGCTACATGGAGTCCGGCGTGTTCACGCGACCTGAGATATTCGAGCTGCTGAGTGCGATGACTCTCATCGAGCTCTATACCGATGGAGGGACTCCGGAGAATGACCAAAACCGAGACGATCAGGTCGCGAGGTTTTCGACCGCGGCGCTGCCGTTTTATGTCGTCGAGCGGCCGGACGGGACGGTGATTGCGACATTTCCAAGCTCCACGAACGACCCGGAGCAATTCCGTCGTTTCTTGGCCGACTCCGTCGCCAAGGGCACGCAAGCTGCGGCTCCGGCCACGGTCGACAAGCGGCCCTGGGTGCTGCCGACGACGCGGTTGTCGGACGGCGCTCCTGAACCCGCAGTGGCAGTGGGTCGCTGGACGTTGGTCAACTTCTGGGCGACGTGGTGTACGCCTTGTCGGGAGGAGCTCGAAGGGTTCCTCGCCAAGTCGGGCTTGGCGGTGGAGGCGCAGGGCGGACGCTTCGCGCTCGTAGCGATCGAAGAAGACGACACGATCGCGGACGCCAAAGCCTACTCGGACAAGCTTGGGCTCGACGCGGATAGCGCCCTCAGGCTCGGACCCGAAGCCAAGGTCGACGAGAGGCTCGGCTTTGACGGCAGCGCCCTTCCCTTCACGACACTCATCTCGCCGGACGGACGAGTCGTGTTCAAAAAACAAGGGAAGCTGGAAAAGGAGGAGCTCGACAAAGTCCTGCTCGAGAACCTCGGCCTCGCTCTGGCGCCCTGATCTCGTACTTCCGAAAGTTGTCGAGCGCCGCGAAAAGCCGCACAAACGACCCGATCCGCTTTCCTCCGTTGCCCGTTGCCTCCGACGTCGCTAAGGGATGCGCGTGTCGTCGAACATCGGAACCACACTCACGCAACACGTGCTGAGACGGCAGAAGGACCACCCCGAAGCCACCGGACAGCTCACCGCCCTCCTCACCCAGATGGGTGTGGCCGCCAAGCTCGTGGCCGCGAAGGTCCGACGGGCGGGCCTCATCGAGATCTGGGGCGAAACCGGAGAGGTGAACGTTCAGGGCGAGACGGTCAAGAAGCTCGACCGCATCGCGCAGGACACCATCGTCGGCGTGCTGCGGCGGTCTGGCACGGTCGCAGCCATGGCTTCGGAAGAGGAGCACGAAGTCATCGAGGTGCCGCTCGACTTCGCGGGCGACTACGTGGTGGCCTTCGACCCGCTCGACGGATCGAGCAACATCGACGCGAACGTCTCGATCGGCACCATCTTCTCCGTCTACAAGCGAACTCATCCGACCGAGATCGTACGCGGCGATTTCTTTCGGAAGGGCGCCGAGCAGGTCGCGGCCGGCTACATCATCTACGGCTCGTCCACGGTGCTCGTGTACACGGACGGGAGCACCGTCGACGTGTTCACGCTCGACCCCGCATCTGGAGAATATTTCCTATCGCGACCCAACATTCGCATGCCCGAAACGACCTCGGTGCTGTCGATCAATGAGTGTAACGAACCGTATTGGCCTGCGTGGGTCCGTCCGTACATCGACTCGGTCAAGAGCCGCAACGACTTGGACAAGCGCCGCGTGTCCTCTCGGCACATTGGCTCGCTGGTCGCCGATTTTCACCGAAATCTCGTGTACGGCGGCATCTTTCTTTACCCGCCGGATGCGCGCAAAGGCGAAGGAAAGCTCCGGCTGATTTATGAGTGCCACCCGCTCGCCAAGATCGCCGAAGTCGCCGGAGGCGCGGCGACCGACGGTCGTCGTCCCATCCTCGACTTGGCCGCGGCGGGCCTGCATGACCGCGTGGGTCTGGTGATTGGTCCGAGAGCGGAGGTGGAGCTCGTGTCGACGTTCGTAGAGAAGTATTCGTGACTCCTGATCGAGTCACGGTCGAGCCCTTCGACCGAGCTCGACGATGCGTTTCGTTGCCGCAACGCGTCGTGAATGAGGATTCGGCGGCTTTCATTGCGTTCATCCGACTCGACGTGTAGCCACGCGAGTAGAGGCTCCGAGATCGTTGGAGCAACAAGGGCAGGCCGGATGAGTGCGTCCAAGGAGAGGTTACGCGACGCCGTTCTGCGCCCCGGGGGCATCATGTCGAGTTTCGATGGCAGCATTCCAGAATTGCCTCGGCGCCGAGCACGTTCTCGCGTCGACTCCAGGCCTCGAGTGGGTTCGGTCGTAGAGGCGCTTCGTCCGTATGCGCCGCCGAGATCTTGGCGGGTCGAGGCGGCCGAGCTCGGCCTCGACGCCTCGTCGGTCGTCATGCTCGCAGCGAACGAGAGCCCGGTGGGGCCGTCGCCGCGGGCGATTGAGGCCGCGATGGCGGCATTGTCCAGTGCGCATCGCTATCCTGACGCGGACGGAACGGCGTTGAAGCGCGCGCTGGCGGACCATCACGGAGTGGCTCCTGACGAGATCGTGTTGGGCAACGGGAGCTCGGAGGTGATCGAGCTGTTGGTACGGACGATGGTAGGTCCGAACGAAGTGGTGGCTGCGGCGTGGCCTTCGTTCGTCGTGTACCGGCAGGCCGCTCAGGCTCAGGGGCGGGACGTCGTGCTGGCGCCGCTCGTCGACGACGTCGTGGATCTCGACGCGTTGGCTTCGATCTGTCGGGCCGAGACCAAGCTCTGTTTTTTGGCGAATCCGAACAACCCGACGGGCACTTCGGTGGAGCGCGGTCGGTTGGAGACTTTTCTGGAGCGGATCCCGCGTTCGACGACGGTCGTAGTCGACGAGGCCTATCGTGAGTTCGCAGAGGATGATGCTTTTGACGGGCTCGAGCTGCGCAGATCGTTTCGTGACCAGGTGATCGTGCTGCGGACTTTTTCGAAGGCCTACGGCTTGGCCGGGCTTCGCGTCGGGTTTGGTGTGATGTCGCGTGAGATCGCGAGCTATGTGAACCGAATGCGCCAGCCCTACAACGTGAGCTCGGTTTCACAGGCGGCCGCGCTCGCCGCGTTGTCGGATCGCGCCCACGTGGAGCGAACGAGGAGGGTGGTGCTCGAAGGGCGCCAACAGCTCGCCGAAGGCTTTGTGGCGCTAGGTCTTGCGCATATTCCGAGCGACGCGAGCTTCATCGTCGTGAGGCTTCCGCGGAGCGCGGCCGAGGTCGAGCGAGCGCTCGTCGCGCGAGGGATCTTCGTTCGTTCTCTGACTGGTTACGGCATGCCGGACGCGTTGCGCATCACGGTCGGGCCCGAGGACGCGAACGCGATCTTCCTCGATGCGCTCGCCGACGTGCTCGCTGTGCGAGCCGGAGCCGCTTGAGTCTCAGCCAGTAGGCAGAAAGCCCCGCCTTCGAAGCGGAAAAGCGCGGTCGATGCTCTCGAGGTCGGCTGCGTCGAGCGCGAGCTCGGACGCCTTGGCGTTGTCGCGGACGTGGTCTGGTGTAGCCGCCTTTGGGATCACGAATACACGTCCGGTCCTGGCGAGGAAGGCCAGGGCGACCTGGTGCGCGGTGGCCGAGTGCTTCTTGGCGACGTCGTCGAGCGCTCTTCGGCCGGCGGTCCCTCGCCGGGGAAAAGCGCCCTGAGCGAACGGGCTGTAGGCGACGATCGACACGCCGAGCCCGTCGGCGAGCGGAGCGATCTCGGCTTCGATCTCGCGCTCGGCGAGGTGATACAGCACTTGATTGCAGGCGATCTTCCCTGGGCCTGCGAGCTCGACCGCCTCCGTGAGCTCCTGCTTGTCGAAGTTGCTCACGCCGTACGCCCTGATTTTGCCCGCGGCGACGAGCTGCTCGAAGCCCGCGAGGGTCTCGGCGAACTGATGCGATCCAGGCCAGTGCAGAAGATACAGATCGATGTAGTCAGTGCCTAGGCGCTCTAGGGAGCGCTCGCAGGCGTCGATCGTCTTGGCGCGGGATGCGTTCGAGGGCAGCACTTTCGTGACGAGGTAGACGTCGGCGCGGCGACCCGTGATCGCTCGGCCAACGAGCCGTTCGACCTTGCCCGCGCCGTACATCTCTGCGGTGTCGATGTGAGTTGCGCCGAGATCGAGTCCTGTTCGAAGCGCCAAGACGGCAGTGTCCGGATCGTCGTGTTCCATGTTCCAGGTGCCCTGGCCGATGAGCGCGACGCGGGCACCCGACGAACCCATCGCGATCGTCTTCATGGGCAGCCAACTCCGGTGAGGATCGCCGCGTTGGCTTCATCGCACTCGTTGATGGAGCCCGACGTGGAGCCTGTGCCGTCGTCATCGACGACGACGTGGACGGCGCGCGCGGACGCGGGCGGCGCGAGCCAGCGAACGACGACGAACTCGGCCTGGCCTGGGAGCAGAGTACGACTGGTCATGCCCGTGGCGAAGGCGCGGTTGGTGGCGCTCGGCGGTCCGTCGTAAAAAGCCACGGTGAGCCCGGGACCGATCTGCAGCGCGCCTCGGTTCTCGACCCACACGCCGAGGTCCACGTACCCCGGGCAATGCGGTGTGGCCCTTGCGCCCGTAGCGACTGCGTTTGCCGCGGCGAGCGCCGAAGTGTTCCCGGTGCCCTGGAGGTTCGTTCGGTAGGTGTTGGTGTTGGTCCACGAAGCCGACTCTGGGTAGGGCACCGATCCGTCGTCTCTGACGTTGGTGATGTGATAGGCGTGCTCGTTCCAGATCGTACGCGTCGAGACCCAGTTGTCGGCCGCGTCCCCGAACATCCGCAGCCCTCGATCGATGATGCCGGGCCGGCCAAAGTTGTTGGCGCCCACGATGATCTCCGCCTTGCCGTCGTTGTCGGCGTCAGCGATCACCGGATATTCATGAGCGGTGAGGGTCGCGTTCGGGGTGCTCCAGACGATGGTGGCGCTCGAGGTGCCTGCGTACGAGAATACGAACAGCCGATTTTCGTCGTTGTAGACGACCTCCGCGCTGCCATCACCGTCGAAGTCGAACACACTCGATCCGGTCCTCGAGCTCGAGATCTCCTGGATTTCGTTTGACCACAAAACACTACCGTCGGCCTCGTAGACCGTGTATCTCGTTCGACCGGCCACTCCGATCTCCGGGGCTGGATCTCCGTCGAAGTTGGCGACCGTCGGTGGCCCGCCGAAACCTCCGCCGCGCAAAGGGACCCGCCAGACTTCCTGCCCTTGGGTGTCGAGCCGGAGGACTTCTGACTGGGACACCACGAAGAACTCAGGGTCGGCGTCTCCATCGAGCTGTGCTACCGCGGCGTATCCGTCTGTGCGGGCCGGAAAGTCCCAAGCGATCTGTCCATTGGCGCGGTAGGCGGTGCGGCCGGCGATGATCTCGAGGGAGTTGTCGCCGTCGAGGTCCGCGGCCACCGACAACCCACCGACGCCGTTGCTCCCGTGGCCGCCCGCGCCGCAGAAGCGGACCGCGCCCGTGGTGCCTTCGAGCACGCAGGCGCCGCGAATCACTTCGGGCGCGCCGCCATCGAGGTTCGCGATCGCGATGCCTCCCCAGAGTGAAGTCACCGGTCGGCACGCTGCGCTGCTACATTCCCAATACAGGGAGCCGTCCGATCGAAGCGCGATCACGCCGCCGGCCCAGCGCTCGGTGACGATCTCGGGTCGGCCGTCTCCGTCGAGGTCGGCGACTGCGACATTTGCCGCGGGCGCGACGGGCTGGGTTGCTGTCCAGAGCTCGTGGCCGTCTGCGCCCGAGACGGCTCGTACGACTCCGGACTGAAGGATGTGTTGAAACGGCTGATCGACGGGCCCGGTCGTGTTGAAGCTTGGGAACACGACGTCCGGAATGTCGCGCGAGGTGAGTTGGCCGTCAGCGTCGTCGTCGGTGAGATTGACGACCGCCGGAGTGCTCATGACTTGGTCTTTCTCTGGCGAAGGGGAGCTCGGGCTCGGAAGCCAAGCCCACTCCACGATGGGCGAGAACTGACCGCGCGGTGGCGTATAGCGGCAGGTCGAGTCGGAGGCTCCGGTGGGTCGGAACGTGTCGGGGGGATCGCACGCGTCGCCTTGACCATCGAGGTCCGAGTCGGTCTGTTGTGGGTTGTAGGCGTCGGGGCAGTTGTCGAGGTCGTCGGGCACGCCGTCCGCGTCGCGGTCTCCAGGGCCCGAGTCTGGGAAGCCCAGATCGGGCGCGCCCGAATCGGGGACGTCGCCAGAGTCGGGCGGCCCGAGGTCGACGGGCTCTGCGTCTGGGAAGACTTCGGCGTCCGGGAAGACTTCGGCGTCGGGGAAGATGCCGCTGTCGAGCAGCACCGCGCGGCACTCCCCGGAGACGCACAACAGGCCCGTCTCGCAGTCTTTGGCGGAGGTGCAGCCAGGTGCGGGCTCGTCGCAGTCGCAAGCGACGAACGGAAGCGATCCGAGCAGCAGGGCGAAGAGAGACCGACGCATCGGGCGATCCATACGCGAGCACGGCTCCACCCGTCGAGCCCGATCGCGATCCCCGAGATTTGAAAGTTGTGCTGCGACGCGAAGATTTTTGACCGCAGGCGACCCAAAAGAGCGCCTACCGTAGGGAGGTCGGCCCCGACGCACCGGCTGCATTTGTCGAGATGTTACAGAAAATGCGCGCCGTGAGGCGACGCAATGTTGGGCGCCGATGACTCCCATCTAGCCCGTCATTCGGGAGGGCTGCGGACGAATTCCGCATTCATTGCGCCCGCACAAAGTGATCGTTGAGTCGGCGCAGGAATTTCGCAACTCACTTCGCCTATCGTGGCCCCGAGCAGCGCAAATCGCGCGCTAGGAGGTTGATGTGGCAGGAGCGTCGGGACGAAGGTGGGTTACTAGCTGGATCGTGTTGTCATGGCCCTTTTTCTCACTCGGTTGTTCGAAATCCACGGAGTGCGGGAATGGGACTCGCCTTGCCGTGGCGGCTGACGGCTCGACGTTCTGCGAGGCCGAGCCCGTGAATCTCCCGCCTCCGCCGGAGTGCCCCTCTGGGTTCACGAAGGCGACGGTGGGTGCTCGGGAAGTATGTCGGGATGGCGCCGGCAAGCTCCACTGCGATTCGGTGGAGTGCGGACCGCCAGAGGCTGGGGCGGTCGGTGTGGCTTCGACGCGATCGGTGCACGACGGCACGGACACCTGCACATGCGTACCCGCGACGTGCACGTCCGGATTCACGCTCCAAGGCGCGACCTGCGTCGCAGACGTGCGCGGTGAGAAGTGCGGCCCCGAGCCCGAGCTCCCGTTCGTTTGCGCCAACAACGTGTTCCCATGCGAGTGCGTCGACCAGGGTGGGGCCTCGCGGTGGGAGTGCTCGGACTGCCCGGCCGTGGACTGCAACACGAGCCCGTCCGACCCTGCTTGCGCGCGCGACAGGGCCTGCGTGGCGTGCCACGGGCTGGCGTCTTCGGGCAGCAGCGGGGGCATCGAGAACATGCACCCATGGCTGTATGTCACGTGCGTGGACTGTCATGGCGGTGTGGGCGTCGATCCGACTCAGCCCACTCGTCAACTCACCCGCGAGCAAGCCCACGTATCGATGCCGGCCGCGATGGCGCAGGGGACCGGTGGCACCGAGCCGAAGCGAACAGTCTACGAGAATCATTATCTTGGACGGGGCGGCGTGGAGAGCCTCGCCGGAGGTCCCGAGTGGCTCAGGTTCGTGAATCCTTCGGATCTTCGCGTCGTCGACCAGACATGCGCGAAAGCGGGCTGCCACGTGGGGGCAGGGGAGAAGGTCCGCCGATCGACCATGTCCACTCTCACGGGTAAGTATGACGCGATGCTTCAGGCGCTCGGCATTCCGCGTGAGGCCGAATTCAACGCCCAGATCGGGAGCGACTCCAAGGGCAAGCACCTCGCGACCTTCGGGGCGGCCCGCGTACGAGACCCAGACTGGAACGCGAGCTCGTCACCCCCGGGCTCCGTGCCGGGACTGAATCTGGTCCCGACCTTCGACCGAGAGAACGAGCGGCCGTACCCAACCTTCACCGAGGCCGACATTCACAAGGAGACCATCAACAAACTCTGCGGGGACTGCCACCTCGGAAACAACGGTTCGAACGATAGGTACGGTCAGTTCAGGAGCTCGGGGTGCTCGGCCTGCCACGTGCCTTATGACTACTCCGGCAAGAGCTCGAGCGGAGATCCGATGATCAACAAGCAGGAGCCTTCATATCCGGACGCGTACACCAAGATTCGCTTTCCGGAACGACCACACCCGATCCGTCACCAGATCACTCGAATCCCGACGTCCGAGAATTGCTTTCAATGTCACACCGGATCGGCCCGCTCGGTCCTGCAGTACATGGGCATTCGGACGGACGACAACCGAGACCTGACGCGGGCAAAAGCCGGCGGCGCGAACATCGCGTTCAGATATGCCACCCAACTCGTCGACAATCAGCGCAATCCGCAGGCGAGGCTTCGCGGCTTCACGATGGATCAACTGATCGAATACGAAGATTTGGACGAAGACGGGGAGGACGATACTCTCCCCGACATTCACTTCGAAGCGGGTCTCGAATGTATCGACTGCCACGTGTCTTCGGAGATGCACGGCGACGGTCGGATTTACAGCCGTCAGTCGAGCGCGACGAAGATCTACTGTACTCACTGCCACGGCACTTTGGAGCACGACGCGGATCCGGACGATCCGATGAATCCGATCAACGAGCTCTATCATCAAGGGCAGCGTGCTTCGCGAAAGGTACTTTGGAAATTCGATCGGGCCCCAGGCTATGGAGAGGAAGGATATCCAGGCGTATCTCAACCAGGAGTCTGGATGCGCTCGCGGAGCAAGGGCTCGTGGCACTTCGTCACTCAGATCCGGTGGGGCGTGCTGTGGGATCCGGACGCTCAGGACTGCTTTGGTGACGGCATGAAGTTGGATCCGAGGACGAACGGCCAGTCCTGCTCCGCGGCGTCCTCCATCGCTCACGGGCGATATGACGGACAGAACGCTCAAGGAGGGAATCTGGACAATGGCGTTGGGACGCGGCCGAACACGGAGGTCGTGCAGGCGGCCGACGGCACGAGCAGCGCCCGCTTCGGATTCTCCCACCTCGGCGAGCCCACGTCGTCGCCATCCGAGGTTCCTGCAGGCGGTCTGCAGTGCACGGCCTGTCACGGGAAGTGGCAAGCGATGCGCTACGGCAACCACCTCGGACTCAAGGACACCGACGGTACGACGAAATTCTACGAGTGGGACAGAGTCACCGGCAAGACGACGATCGGCGCCCAACAGCACTTCGACTTCACCTACGTCAGCAACCTGGACTTGCAGCTATCGGTGAACTCGAAGGGTCGGATCGCTTGGTACCTTCCGGCGCGACTGAAGCTGTTCATGCGCCAGACCGTCCTCAAAAACGAGCAGCCGTTCGAGCTCATGACCGAGGCGGGAGACGCCAACCATATTTGGAAGACGTACCGAGACCGCGTGGGCATGGGGAATCTGTTGCATGGCCAAGGTGGCGTACAAAACGCCCCTGGATTCGAGAGGGTCTGCCTCGAGACTTCGGGGTACTGCGACTCTGACCCGAAGAAGAACATCAACGGGGGCCTTGGGATGGATCAGATGGAGCCTCACTCCGTGCGGAGGCGAACGCGCGATTGCACGTCTTGCCACCTCGACGAGGGCGGAGGAGGGGCCGACCGCGTCGGCGCGGTCTTCGGCTTCAGCAGCACGGGGTATACTGCGGCAACCAGCGCCTATTTGGCCAAGATCCAAAGTGTCCAGACCAATCACGGCACCTACGACACCTCCAATGGCTTCGTCATCGCGGACGACGGTATTCAACACCGACTCGACTGGCTCGTCGACGAAGAGACGGGCTATCCGCTCGTGTACAACCTGCACGTGCGCACCGATGACGGGAAGGACGGCAGGCCTGGTCGCGGCTTCGATACCTACGATCCCGACACCGGCGGCCCGATCACCAAGCAACTCATCGACAAGCTGAAACGAATCCGAGTGAAAGACATCTTCGTCGACCATTGAGACCCACCCGCCGGGAGTGGGGGCCACTCGACTCGGCCCTCACTCCCGCCCGCCTCACGGATCCCGGCGACGACTCGCCGACGGAAAGGAGTTGCCATGTGTCTTCTGCGTCTCGCCACGGTGGTGGCCTTTGCTTCGATCGCTTGCGCGGAGGGCTCTGCGCCGACGCCGCCGACCGGTACTCATGCGTGCACGAAGGACTCGGACTGCGACAAGGGACGGTGTGTGGAGAGCGGCGGTGAGCATCGGTGCGTGAGCTTGTGCACGGAATACTGCGATACCATGGTCGATGTCTGCACCGGCGCGAGCGCGCCTTATGCCGACCGCGGCTCGTGCGACAAAGCGTGCGGCACTTTTCCTTCGTCGGGCGCCCCTGGGGACTCGAGCGGGGACAGCGTCCACTGCCGAGCTTTTCACGCGCAAGCCGCGAGCTCCGATCCGCGGACGCATTGCGCGCACGCGTCGATCGGCGGCGGGGGCGTGTGCGGTGATAGCTGTGAGATCTATTGCCGGATGATCCAGACTGCCTGTACGGGCGCAAATGCTCAATACGCGGACGTGGGGTCTTGCCTGACGGAGTGCGCGACCATGGAGCTCGGCCACACTCAGGAGGGTGACACACTCTCCTGCCGGCTCTACCACCTCGGCGCCGCACTTTCGGATCCGGGAGCTCACTGCGGACATGCGGGCGCCGACGGGGCGGGCGTCTGCGGGAGCACCTGCGAAGTGTACTGTCGGCGAATGGAGGGTGCGTGCAAGCAACCGCAGACGCGCCAGTACTCGGATCTCGCGGCCTGCCTCGGAGAGTGCGCGGCGATGCCGGCGGACGGTTCGGCGGGAGATCTGAGCGGAGATTCCGTGCAATGTCGCATGACTCACGCGAGGGCCGCCCTAGCCGATCCGGCTGCGCACTGTTCACACGCGGGCCCGACCGGGGGCGCCGCGTGCGGGTCCTTTTGCGACGTATACTGTCGGCAGGCTGCTGAGCGATGCACCGGCGCGGACGATCTTTTCGCGAATGACTCGGCCTGCGGGCCGGCGTGTGCGGCGTATTCGGACCGGGGCGCAGTCGGCTCGGACAGCGGGGACACGGTGCAGTGCCGGCTCTTCCACCTCGGAGCGGCGCGCACGGACGCAACGCACTGCGCCCACGCGGCGCCGGATGGCGGCGGAGTGTGCCAGTGAGGCGCTATGAGCGAATTCTGTCGCTGACTGCTGAATCGGGCACGGGCACGGACGGGCACGGGCACGTTATGAGTTTCGGAGCCCCACCGGCGGCGTGATTTCCGCGACGTGATTTCCGCGGCGTGATTTCCGCGGCGTGATTTCCGCGACGTGATTTCCGCGGCGTGATTTCCGCGGTGCGATTTGGGCGCAGATCCGCCTGGCCACGAGTCCGAACGCGTCGCATACTATCGTTGGAATGCTCATGAAGATGTGCCACTTTTGAAGTTTGAGAGTATCGGCGGAGTGTTTTCGTCCACCTCCACGACCACGTATCTCGCCCACGTCCACGAAATCGTCCACGCTCACGCCCACGATTCACGCCCACGCCTACGAAGCCTGCCGAAGCCAACCCATTGGGCTGAGGTCGTTTCGGGAGCGACCTCGCGTGTTTCTTGCGGTGCCTCGAGCAGAATACTGCCGGGGATCGGCGCTGACCCAAAGTTAGGGGGCGGGCTTTGCGGGGGGAAAGAACGTCCGCCGGTCGTCGTGAGCGTGAGCGTCAATCGTG
>CAYXDO010000182.1:0-11255 GCA_964463485.1 uncultured Myxococcales bacterium
GGTTCCGAGTCCGTCACCGGTTCCGAGTCCGTCACCGGTTCCGAGTCCGTCACCGGTTCTGAGTCCGTCACCGGTTCTGAGTCCGTCACCGGTTCTGAGTCAGTCACAGGTTCCGAGTCAGTCACCGAGCCTGAGTGCGTTGCCGGGTCTGAGTCCGTCATCGGCGGCATACGAGTCGCCGGCTATGTCCGAACGCGGCGGTCGGGAGCAGCGTCTCGCAGCGATTTCCGGGGGTCGAGTCGAGGACGCGGGTGACCTTGTCGAGCCTGAGTCGTTGTTTCCGTGCTCCTATCCGCGTTCTCGGTTCAGGGCCAGGTTGGGTCGGCTGCGACTTCGCGAGATCGAACGAGCGGAGACGACCGGCACGTTCGTGTATAGATCATTGCGCAACGATTGGCTGCTTGGCGGCGGCGTTGCGGCGGGTTCGGACCATAGCGGTGAGTCGAGCGACGATCGGCTCGAGCTCCCGCCCGAGTCCTTCGAAGCGCCCGGTGATGCGGCCCGTCGAGTCGATGAGTGTCAATACGGAGGAGTGTTGGATGTTGCCGTCGGATTCCTTCCGGTACTTGAGGTCCACGATCGCGGCGAGCTCGCGCAGGGTCTCCTTCGACGTCCTGGCGAGCTTCCACTGGCTTCTATCGAGCTGGTGTCGTTCGACCGTGGCCTGGAGCTTTGCCTCGGAGTCCACTTCGGGATCGATGCTGATCAGGAGGACTCTCACTTCGCGCCGCTCGGCCTCATCCATCTTGGACAGAACTCCTTTCACGTCGGAAATGAGCCGTGGGCACGCGGACGAGCAGCTTGCATAGAAGAAGCTGAAAATGACGGGGCGGCCCGCGTAGACGTTCAGATCGATCGCGCCGCCGTCCTGATCGACCAGCTTGGCCCGATAATCGTACAAATTCATCTCGTCTTCTGCAAATACCGTCACCGCGGGGTGCAGGCAGAGCAATCCCAGAGTGAGCGATCTACGAAGTTTATTCATGGAGCCTCCGAGGAGAGGGCACGGGTGTCTTTGGCACAGCGGAAGCCGAGATTCTTGGTGGTGTAGCGAGCCGCGAGAGAAGCTCGGAACGCAGCTCGCATGAGGGCCGCGTAGTCGGTCTTGTCGTCGGCGGTCAGGCCCGCGCCCCCGCAGAAGCGAAGTCCATCCTTTGCGTCTCGGCTGTCGTTCGAGACGAGCACGGAGCCGAAGTCGAGCACCCACTCCCAGACCAAGCCATGCATGTCCTGAACGCCGAAGATGTTCGGCGGACTTTGACCCACTTGGGCCAGAGCCTCCGTGGGTCGAGAGTACCAAGCGAGGATTTTCTGCCGAAACAATGGGTCCGAGCGAGCATCCCTCGCGACTTCACTCGCGGCGGCCACCTCCTCCCACTCGTACTCGGTGGGCAGGCGAGCCCCAAGCGCCTCACAGTACGCCTTGGCGGAAAACCAACTCACTCGCGTAACGGGTTGATCATCGAGAGCGGCAGGACCGAGTCGATCGGGAGCTTCCCAATGCGACAGGTAGCTCGCGTCTGCCAAGAGGCGAGGCACTTGGTCTCGGCGCCACTTGGCGTGTCTGGCGACGAAGCGGAGAAACTGAAGGTTGGTCACCGGACGGCGGTCGATGAGGAAGGCTGCGATGTGAACTTCTTTCTGACCACCGCTCGATGGCGGAAAAGGCGGGTTGAAATTGCTCGCGGGGATCGAGGCCATGGCCGTGCCTGGGGCGGCCGTCACCAGAGTTACGATCAGTGCCAGCATAGTCGTGCCTCAGTGCGCAGCCCCTGCCGGCCGTTGCGTCGTGCTTCGAACGACCCGGACTTCCTCCGGAGAGACGACCGCACCTGGGTTTCCGAACGAGGACATGACGAACGTCAGGATGTTGGCCACCTCGTCGTCATTGAGTTGACTCATGGGTGGCATGACAGAGTTGTAGACTTTGCCGTTGACCGTGACGGGCCCGGTGAGACCGTTCACCACGATCCCGATCGCGCGCTTCTTGTCCGCTCGGAGAAAGTCGGAGTTTGCCAAGGGCGGAAACACATTTTCGATTCCTTGCCCTTCGGCTTGATGACAGACCGAGCACGTTCCCAGGAACAACTGCTTTCCGGAGGCGATCTGTTGCTCCTTCGTGAGAGGTCCTTTCGTGTTGCTGGCCGGCAAGGGTCCGGCCGCCTTGTCGGAAAGGTAGTCCGAGTCGACCTCCTTGCCCGAATAGATATCCTTTCGTTCGGGTCCGCTGACCTTCATCATGCCGAGCGAGCCCTTGTTGAATGTCCGGAAGATCGAGTGATCCACGAGCACGAGCGTTCCAGGGGTCTCCACCTGGAACTCGACGATGGCAGAGCCGCCTGCGGGCACGAGCGTGGTTTGGACATTCTCTTGAAATCGGGTCCCGCCTTCGGTGAAGACGCGGTCGAAGATCTCTCCGATCACGTGGAAGCTGCTGATCAAGTTCGGACCGCCGTTGCCGATGAACAACCGGATCCGCTCACCGGTCTTGGCCTGTAGGGCGTTGTCTCCGACCAGAGAGGCCTCGCCTCCGTTGAACAGGACGTAGGTGGCGTTTTCTTCGATGGCCTTTTGCATATCGAAGGGCTGAGTACCTTTTTCGCGATATTTCCCGACCGTGTAGAAGTCTCCTTGGACGACGTAGTACTCTCGGTCGACGGCAGGAAGTCCCTCCGGGGGCTCGACGTAGATGAGCCCGTACATCCCGTTGGCGATGTGCATACCCACTGGGGCGGTAGCGCAGTGGTAAATATACAGACCTTGGTTCAGTGCCTTGAAGGTGAATTGGGACTCGTGGCCAGGAGCTGTGAACGAGCTGCTCGCGCCGCCGCCCGGACCGGTGACCGCGTGCAGGTCGATGTTGTGGGGCATCTTGCTGTCGGGGTGGTTTTGCAGATGGAACTCGACGGTGTCCCCCTGCCGGATTCGAATGAACTTCCCGGGAACGGTGCCGCCGAAGGTCCAAAACACATAGTCGACACCTTCCGCGATACTCATCGTCACCTCCCGAACCTCGAGATGCACCACCACTTTGGCTGGCGCATGCCGCCCGGTCGGTTTGGGTACGAAGGGGGGTGAAGTCAATTCCGCCTCGATGGGAGCGCCCTGCGGCGGTCCTAGGTCACCTTTTGCGGAACCTCCGGTTTCGGTGGGGACGGATGGCTTCGGCTCGCTCTTGCCCGGCAATTCAGGTGGCGGACCAAAACACGCCGGGGTCAGCGCAGCTGCGAGGCGGAGCATCCAATTCAGCAAGCTCGATCGATGGTTCATGGCGACACCATCTGCGCAATTCACGCGGCGTGCCAGGCTGGCTCGCGTTTCGGTGAGGGCGTGTCTGCAGTCTCTGCGCGCAGCGCCTGCGCAAGAGCGAATCGCTTGCCGGCGGGTCGTGCCGCGCGTGCGAAGTCGAGCCTTCCGCAAGTCTTGCTGCGGCTTCTTCGGCTTCCCTCCGTTTTTTCTCGCGTATGGGAATTTCGATTCAGGCAAGCTCTGTTAGCGAAGAATTCGGGGAATCGTGTACTCGCAAGGAGGGCGCCATGAAGAGAAGGGCCGTCGGGGAGAGCAAACCGCCGAATTATCCGTCACGGGAGGAGGGAGCGGACGAAGCGGGCCGGCATGTGCCGCAACGTTGGAAAGCTAATTCGACGGTCGTCGGAGCGCTCGCCTACGTCATGATTCCGACGAGCATGTGTGCGCCCGAGGTCGCGACGGAGCCTCCTCCTCCGGAGGTCGAGGACGAGGAGGAGGACTCGATTTCGGCAGAGCCTGTTTCGTCCGATCCTCCTTTGACCGGCGAGGTCGATCCCACCTCTCCGAGTCTAGAGGTCACGCCTGAAATTCCGAAGCAACGACAGTTGCCGCCCGCTCCTCGACCCTTCGTTTGGTTCTCTCCTGCACCGCTCGCTCGCGTTTTCGAGAGGGGTGAAGGGCGCGGCGCCTTCGGGTGTGTCGCGATCGCGCCCCCCGCGTTCCTGACGGAGTCCGACGCTCGCCAGGTCATTTTGGAGGAGCTCGTTCGGGCCGGCATCGACGCCAAGCCGGATGGCCTCGACATCACGCTGTCGGCCTCTGAGCACAAACCGACCGAGGAAGAGCTCCGAGCCCGTACCTATTTTCGGCATATGGGTGACGCGGACGACGTCGGAAGTGAGCCTCGTGACGAGAATCGACTCCGACTGGACGGATTCGAGCCGGAACGAAAGATCGGATTCGAGTTCGTTGGAATTCACGACTACGTGCGACTTGGCGGGGAGCCGTCGCTCTCCAGCGTTCAATTGTATGACACCAAGGGGCTGGCCAAGGAGCTCGCAAAACGGATTGAAGGCGCAAAGGCGGGCTGGGTGGGCGTGTTCTATGACCCGTTGGTGCCCGCAAAATGGGATGATGACGGCGTCCGAGGATGGAGTCACGAAGCTGGAGACCAACAGCTTCGAGAGCAGGTTCGCGCGTTCGTGAAATGGCTGCGAACGGAGCGCGTCCTATGAACGTGACCCTGCATCTGACCACCGGCTGCAATCTGCGCTGCACGTATTGCTTCGAAGGAGATCACGCTGAACGCTCTGACATGACCCTCGAAACCGGTCGCGCCGCGATCGATTTTGCCATGCGAGACGGGGGAGACAGACCGGGTATCGTATTCTTCGGTGGAGAACCTCTGCTGCGGAAGAAGCTCATTACCGACCTCTTGGCCTACGGTCGCTCGGCGTCCGCTGCATCAGGCGCGATTCCTCACTACAAAATCACGACGAACGGATTGCTGCTCGACGACGAGTTTCTCGAGGTCTGCGTACAAAACGAAGTCGCGATCTCACTTTCGTTCGATGGCGTCCGTGAGGCTCACGACCGCCATCGACTCAGCGTGCTGGGCGAAGGAACTCACGGTCGCGTCGAGTCGCGTGCAAGGGCTCTCGTAACGGCTCGACCTTACTCTCCGGCGATCATCGTAACTACGCCCGAGACTGTCACCCGCGCGGCCGAGAGCGTCCGATATCTGTTCGAGCTCGGATTTCGATACGTGATCTTTCAAGTCAATTACGCCGGAGCATGGACGGACGCGGGCTTGGTGGAGCTCGAAAAACAGTACCAGGAGATCGCCGAGCTCTACGTTCAGATGACCCAACGAGAAGAGAAGTTTTATCTCTCGCCTTTCGACATCAAGATTGCGACTCACATTCGTGGCTCGGAGGCTCGAGGATTGTTGTGCCGGCTCGGCATCCGGCAGGTCTCCGTGGCGCCGGACGGATCCCTGTTTCCGTGCGTTCAATTCGTGCCGCACGGAGGCAGCGAGTGGAAAGGCCAGTACACGATCGGCGACGTGTGGGGTGGCGTTCGAGAAGATGCGCGTTCGGCATGCTTTGAGGAAGCAGAGGCCCTCCACGAGGATTGCTCGAGCTGTGCCATCAAGGAGCGCTGCAATCGTCGTTGCGGGTGCCTGAACCTTCAAACGACCGGAGAGCTCTCGACGCCCGATGCGGTCCTGTGTGAGCACGAACGAATGGTCACACCGATCTCGGACGAGATCGCGGAGTCGCTTTGGGCTCAGCGCGCGCCGATGTTTCTCCAAAAACACTACAATCCGGCATACTCGATTCTCTCCCTGATCGAAGACCGAACTTGAACCCGATTCACATCTGGCAGTACTCAGCAATGCACGACCAAGTTGCCCGATATGTCGACGATCATCGCTCGGCGCTGGGCAAACCACAGAGGACCAGGTTCCACGCCCACGTCCACGGTTTCGTCCACGCTCACGTCCACGATTGACGCTCACGCTCACGACGACCGGCGGACGCTTCGCTCAACGCGGGTCTGGCGGTGCCTGAGGCTCGGCCCACCGGCGATCGCTCCTCAGCGAAGTCAGTATGGCCTGCAGCACGTCGCTCGAGTTCTTGTCGAGCTGCTCTTCTTTGGCCGCGTCGAGCTCGATCCCTAGAACCTCCGAGAGCGCCCGAATGGCGAGCACGAGTCCGAGCTTCATTCCCTCGTCGATCCCGAGCTTCTTTCCTTTGTCGAGGCCGCTCTTCTCACCTTCATCGAAGCCGAGCTTCTGGCCCTTCTCGAGCCCCGTGCGCTCTGCGAGGCTCAGCATTCCGCGAGCGTCTTGTTCCGCGATCTTCGCGCGGTCGTAGGCTTCCCACTCGTCGTCGGTGAACGCGCTCATCCGAGCCACGTCGAGGGCCGACTCGAACGGGGAGCTCGCCAGCACCGGTGGCACGATACTCAGGTTTTCGGCCTCAGAGAAAAAATAGGCCCACTTCTCCACCGCAGTTCCTGGGTCCCGACTCCGGTCCAGCTTGGGGAGCTCGAGGAACACGTACTGAATCTGGCCCAAACCCAAGAGGCTGCCGGTATGTTGCTCCTGCATGCGCCAGCGACTCAGCAAGGGTACCGCTGGAGCGGGCCAGAGGTTGAAGTCACAAATCGTCACGCCTACGACGTCAGCGAGCTCCGGATAACCTTCGCCCGTTCGAAGCTGCGTCGTGTACGACTTCGACACGTTGTACACGACACGCCGCTCGAACCCTTCGACGTTGAGGACCTGCATCTCGACGACGTAGGTCGTGCCTTCGGCGTCGGTGCACTTCACGTCGACGATGGAGAGCTTCATGCCCTCGATGGGAACGCGCTGTTCCGGGTGAAGGAACGTCACGTCGGTCAGGCGGTGAGCTCCGCGAAGCTCGAGGAGGTCATTCAGGAGCTCGATGAGGAGGTCTTTGTGGGTTTCGGTGCCGAAAATCCGCTTGAACACGAAGTCGGTCTTCGGGTCTGCAAAGACGGGCCGGGTCACAGGCGCATTCTACAGCGCGGCCCACGGACCGCAACCAGATGCCCGCAACCCCGCAACCCCGCGACCAGCTGGCTCTCAACCAGATGGCTCGCAACCAGATGGCTCGCAACCAGATGGCTCGCAACCAGATGGCTCGCAACCAGCTGGCCCGCAACTGGTTCCGCGTCGGCCGCGCTTGGGACTTCGCGATTCACCCGGTAAGCGCTCGGATTTGCCGATTCATGACGATCAAGCACTGCGAGCGCAGCGGTCCGAGAAGCTAGTGCCGATACGGTTTCACGCGCACGCCCGCGCTGTCGACCTCCACCACCACCAACCCATTCACGTCCGTTCTCAGCACGCTGGTCTTGGCCCGCTCGAGGCGCTCCAGAGCCTCTCGGTGAGGGAAGCCAAACCCGTTGAATTTCGCCAGGCTCATGATCGCCCAGCGAGGCGTGACTTTGCTCAGGAGCTCGTCGGACGAGGAGCTCCGGCTGCCGTGATGCCCGACCTTCAGCACGTCTGCATCGAGCTTTGCTCCCGAACCCACCATCTCGAGCTCGGAGACTCTCTCGGCGTCGCCTTCGAAGAGAATCGCCCCTCCTGGGTGAATGACCCTCACCACGAGCGACCCGTCGTTCACGTCCTCGTAGGAGGTCGCGGTCCTTACCGGCCCCACCACCTCGATCCGCGCTGCGCCGAAGGTCCGAGACTCACCTGGCCGAACGACTCGGCTCGGCACGCGGTCGATGATCTCTCGAACGTCATCGTCCAGGTCGCGAGCGTCTCCATTCCACCAGAGCTCCCGAATCTCGAACCTTCGCGCGAGCGACGGCAGTCCTCCCACGTGATCCTCGTGGGAGTGCGTCAGAATCACCAGATCGAGACTTCCGATGCGTCGCGCGTGCAGCCACGGAGCGACGATCGTCTCTCCCGCGTCGAACTGGTCCGAGCCCGGCCCGGCGTCGATGAGTGCGACTTTTCCTCCGGGTAGCTCGACTACGCTCGAGTCTCCTTGACCTACAGGCAAGAACGCCGCGACGACGTCTCGCGAGAGGGCGCGCGACAGTTGGTGTCCGGCCACCGAGGTGATCAGCGCGGCGAGGGCGAGAGCTCCGAGGCGATTGACCCTCTTCGTGCGCGCGGCCAGCCCGATGCTCGCGCCGTAAAACAGCAAACACTCCGCGATGGATGGCCTCGGGACGAAGATCTCCGCGAACGGAAGTCCCGCCGAGAGTCGGGCTACCCAGATCAACGCGCGCGCGGCCAGACCGGCGAGCGCCAAGATCGGGCTCGCGAGCGTCTCGGACACGAAACCCACCAGCCCACCGAGCAGCGACAGGGGGACGAGAATCAGCGAGGAGAGCGGCGCCGCCGGGATGTTCGCCAAAACGCCCACCAGCGAAACTCGAAAGAAGTGACGACCGATCAGCGGAGCGGTGCCGATGGTGGCGGCCAGGCTGGCTACGGCGACCTCGGCGGGGAGGCGCGCCCAGGTGGGGAGAGACTTCAGTCGAAAAGCCTTGGCCAGCGCGGGCTGAATTCGCAGGAGCGCCGCGACCGCGGCGAAACTCAGCTGAAATCCCAAATCACCCAGCGTGGAGGGGTCCACCGCGAGCATCGCGATCAGCGCGAGCGACAACGCGGACCACGCGTCGCTCGCCCGCCGAGTCACTCTCGAGCCGATGAGCGCGAGCACCATGATCGCAGCGCGGACGGCGGACGGGGAGGCGCCCACGAGCAGCGTGTAGAGCACCACGAACGGGATCGCGATGATCGACGCGAGTCGCTCCGCGCCATGCACTGCGAATCGGCTCCGTCGAATCAACCAACCCACGCCAAAAACGAAGAGGCCCGCCACGATCGCCAAATTCAGTCCGCTGACCGCCAGGAGGTGAGAGAGTCCGGACGCGCGAAAGGCTTCGTCTACGTCTTTAGGAATTCCAGATCGCTCCCCGGTGGCGAAGGCTCTGACTACGCCGGACACCGGGGCGGGAAGCGCTCGGTCGATGGTGGCGTGGAGGTTGGACCGGGCGCGCTCCATACCCACGACCAGTCCCAGCTGGCGCCGACCCACGCGCGCACACAGCTGAGAGTCCGTCGCCGAACCGATCAGCGCGATCCCCCGTCGTGCGGCGAGGGCCCGCGGGGAGGCTCGAATGGGCGAGAGTGCCTCCTCGGGAACGCGGGCCCTCGCGAAGAATCGAATCAGGTCTCCGGGTTCGCCGCAGGGCGCGCCCTCTTCGCCGAGTTGGCCGGGGCGACGGATTCTGAGCGACATTCGGCCGGACACCGCAGTGTGAGTTGCTTCGAACGAGGGCGCGGCGCCGATCAGGTCTACGATCAATCGGTCTCCTTCGGGGCGTTGCTCGGGGGCCTCGGCGACCAGGCCTTCGAACACCCAAGGTGAGTTGGGTGAGTAGCCTGCCGAAGTGGTGACCGTCTCCTTCGGCGGTGACTTGAAAGCGGTGACGGCGAGGCCGGCGACGAAAAAGGGTACGGGCAGGAGGAGCACGGAGAGGACTCGCTGGGCGCGGGCGAGCCCAGCGACGACGAGGGTTGCGCCGATCGCGAGGATCACGTCCAGCCACGGCGCCTTGCTCGGACCGAACGCGACCCCCACGCAAAATCCGGCGGCGGCGAAGACCAGTGGTCGGATCGGAAGGTCGACCTCGAGATCCTGATTTGGGCTAGCCGGAGCCGAGCTCAACGATCTTCCTCGAGGAGCTCGAGGAGCTTTTTCAGCGCATAGTCGGGTCCGTCCGAGGAGCTCGCCACGGACTTTCCGTCGGCCCGGAAGGCGAGGGTCCGGCGCGGAGCTGCGAAGCCGAAGGCTCCGCGGGCCAAGCCATGAGTATCCAGGGTGACGATCGAGCGCCGCTTGGAGCCGGCCAGCGCTCGGCGGACGGCTTCCGCGTCTTCACGTTTCTCGACGAGCACGACCACGACGAGACTCCCGCCGAGCTTGGCGACCTTCTCTTCGGCTTGGTCGAGCTTGTCGAGGTCCGACTCACACGCCTCACAATCGAGCGTCGTCGCGTAGACGAGCAGCCCTCTCGCCTTGTCGTGGGGCCCGATGGATCGGGCCTTTGGACCCACCATGTCGTCGAAATGGACGAGCTTTCGCCCCGTCGTGGCCGAGTTCAAGACCTCGAGCGCGAGCCTGGGCGCCTCGAGCGGAGTCGCGGGCGGGGCGACCTGAGTTGCGAGGACGAGCAGCGGGATCATGTTCACTGGCCGAACGCGAACCCGAGCGTGGCGGTGCCCTTGGCGACTCCGAGGGAGATCGGTTGTTCGTCGCCGGTGTCGAGCACGAAGGTGATCACGCTGCCCACGGCAAAGGCGCCCGCGAGGATCCAAGCCACGTTGGCGAGCGCGGCGGCCTGCTCTCCTGCGTCGCAGAGATCCGCGCGAACCTCACAAGGGTCTGGGGCGCAGTCGTTCGCGGCGCAGTACGCGTCGAGGTCGTCCTCCGTGCCCACGACCGAGACCCCCTCGGCGATCGCAACTCCGCCTGCGACCGTGGCCGCGCCGAGGAGAATGAACCCCAACACGGAAGGGCCCGACTCGGGTGGGATCGCCGGGCTCACGACCGCGATCTCGGCCTCGTGTTTTGGCGCCGTCGCCTCGACTCCCGGAATCTCCGGAGTCGGAGACGCGCCGGGAGTCGACGCCACGATCTGCTGAGTGTGACCCGGCTCGGGCTCGAGCTCGACGGGAATACTTACTGACTTGCCCGGTCGAACCGAGCCGGACCAGGTGAACTCTCGAAAGCCAGACTGGCGAATCGCCAGCCGATGCCGGCCCGGGCTGACCGCGGAGAGTCCGGCCAGCGTAGCAGACTCTCCGTCGATGGTGAGCACCGCGCCTTCGAGCGATGCGGCGTCCTTCGCGGCCAAGGCGAGGCTGCCGCTCGGGACTTGGCCTTTGCTCACCAGCCCGGCCACGACCTCGGCGACGTCCTGAATCGTCGCTTCCCCAGTGTCGGAGAAGTCTAGGGAGACGGTTCCGCCGCCGCGCTTCTCATCGCTCCAGAGGACGCGGACACTCACCGCGTCCGAGACCATGTCCACTCTCGTGAGCGTGACCGTCCGAGCTCCGATCGTGTCGGCGATCGTCTTCAAACACTCGAGCCCCTCGTCGAGGCATCCCGCGGCCAACTTCATGCCCTCGAAGTCGAGCGCGGGCTTGGGCAGGAGCTTCGACCCCGAAGACGACACTCTCTCCCGAATCACCTGGTCGAACGCCGGGAGCCGCGCGCGCGCCGTTCCTTGCGCCTCTAGGACGAGGACGCCCTCGCCAGCCAGCGCCGAGCTCGAGAGTAAACTCAACATCGAGACTATGAGTCGATTCACGAAGCCAGTCCTCCTAAATACGCCCTGGTCACAAACGATTCGTGGGACCGCCGCAGGCTCACTGCGTTCGCCGCGGTTCACCGCCGCAGGCTCACTGCGTTCGCCGCGGTTCACCGCCGCAGGCTCACTGCGTT
>CAYXDO010000182.1:11355-21345 GCA_964463485.1 uncultured Myxococcales bacterium
ACCGCCGCAGGCTCACTGCGTTCGCCGCGGTTCACCGCCGCAGGCTCACTGCGTTCGCCGCGGTTCATCGATGGACTCGTACGATGTCGGACGCGTTGAGGCGGCTCAGGAGCAGCTCTAGGGCCCGCTCCACCGCCTCCAGGTTGCGCGACTCGAGGGTGATCTTGACTCGGTGATCGGCGGCATCGAACCGTGGGTAGGAACCAATCTCGAGCCCCGGAATCTCTCTCTGAGTATCCTCGAGCGCATCCGCGATCTTCTCCTCAGGCGCCGAAACGAAGATTTCCTTGAGATAAAAGGGTCGGTCCGTCGCGAGCACGCTCAAGATCGCGCGCAGCTTGATTTCGAAGAATTCGGGGACCCCGGGAAGGATGAATACGTTCCGAGCGCGCACCACCGGAAACTTGAGCCCCGGAGCGTCCACCAAGTCAGTCCCCTCCGGTACGTCCGCCATCCGCAACACTCGGTCCGTGATTCTCTCCGGCGGATAAACGCGGTGAATCAGCTCCACGAGCCCGGGGTGGCGTACGAGCGGCACGCCCAGGCCCCGCGCCAGACCCACGATGGTCACGTCGTCGTGCGTGGGACCAACACCCCCCGAAGTCAGGACGTGATCGAACTTGGGGCTCATCGCGCGGACCTCCGCCGCAATCTCTTCCTCGTCGTCCCGAATGACCGAGATCCGGCAGAGCTGAACGCCGATCGCGCGAAGCTCTTTGATACATAGCCGCGCGTTGGCTTCGTCGACCTTGCCGGAGAGGACCTCGTTCCCGATCACGATGATCCCTGCGGTGGTCATGGGGCTCGTTATACACGCCGCGGCGACCGACGGCGATCGGGATGGTCAGACGGCGAGCTGAGGGCGCGGGACTTCGCTGTAGATCTGCCGGAGCTTGTGGCCGGAGCTTCGACCGATCGAGTCGACCCGCGCGAAGCGAACGCTGACCGTTCCAAGGAGCCTGCGCTTGGCGAGATACGAAGAGAACGCCGCCTCGAGCTGTCGTTCCAGGGAGCTCGAGTCAGCCACGCGATCGGCCACGAATCGGACTTCCAGTTGGTTTTGAACGACGTGCACCAGCTGGTACTGGGCGAGGCCGCGAATGCTGAGGAAGAGCGCCTCGAAAGGCACCGGCGGATGTGACGAATAGCGACCGTCTTCGTCGGCCAAGAAGATCGTGTCGTCCGCGCGCCCTTCGACCCGGATCGAGCCCATCGGCGAGCCGCACGGACAGTCTCCGCCGAGCAGCGTGATGGAGTCGTTGATCTCGTAGCGCAGGAGCGGCTGCGCGCGATTCACGAGGTTCGTGAGGAGCACCTTGTCGCTCGCGACGCATACGGGCACAGGGCGTCCCTGACGATCGACGGGCTCGAGGATGCAGACGTCTTCGTTGATGTGCAGTCGCCCGGCGCTGCACTGATTGGCCATCGCGAGGCATTCGGTGGCGCCGTAGGTCTCGGAGAGCTGCGCGCGGGGGAAGGCGCTCGTGAGGGCGAGGCGCGCGGTCGCCGAGACGGGCTCGCTGCCGAGGGAGATGAACTCGGGATCGATCGACAAACGCCCGGTTCGGCGTTCTTGCGCGAGCGTCTCGAGGAACGTCGGGTAGCCGTGAACGTAATGCGGGCGGAAGAGATTCAGCCCGTTCACGACCTCCTCGACGGGAGAGACGATGGAGAACGCCTGGACGTCGACGAGCGCGCGCGTCAAGAGCGGCCGAAAGCCGGACACCAGCCGAGTGATGAAGTGGCCGCCGGTCGCGATCACCATCGCCATGCGATACCGACGCCCGAAACAGAACCGCGCGATCTCTCGTGGGACGAGGCGATGGCGAAGCACCCGGGCGAAGAGGATCCCGTTCATCTCGGCGAAGGATCGCGTGTCGTGTACGAAATAGCCGACGCGTCCCGTCGTGCCGGACGTCGTCGCGACGGTGAAGCCTCGAAGCGTGTCGTCCACGCTCTGGGAGTCCTTCGCGAAGTCGATGACCTCGGAGAGCGACAGGGCGCGGCTCGCGATCGAGTCGTCGAAGCGATCCATGAGCTCCGATTTGGTGATCGGATCGATCTGGGCGAGGTTGATCGGAACGGTGGGATCGATATGAGCGAGCCGATCTCCATAGAGCCGCGTGGATTTTCTCGCGTGGTCGACGATCGACGCGAGCCTTCGATCGCGCACGCGCTTGAGCTCCTTGGCGGACAATCGTCGCTCGCGCCAGAGCGCACCCGCGAGGCCTCCGAGAAAAGGCACCAGCGCCATGCGAGACCATCGTAGGGAGTGTTGCGGCCTGCCTCCCATCAGCCGATCTGCGGATGGGGACGCGCGGTGAAAGGCCGCGTTGACAGGGGATTCGGGGGGCGAGAACGTCCCCGGCCGAGGCCAAGTCATGGATGAAGGACCAACCGGAGCCCTTGGGCCTCAGAGTCGCATCGCCGTCGTGACCGGAGCGTCGAGCGGAATTGGCCGGGCCATCGCGGTCGCCTTGGCCGATTGGTGCTCCGACATGCACCTGCTCGGGCGCGACCTCGAACGCCTCGAGCTCGTCGCTGAAGAGGTCAGGGCCCGCGGCGCGCATCCCCACATCCGAGCCGTCGATTTGTCAGACGACCAAGGGCTGCAGTTGACGACCGAGGCGCTCTCGTCCGCGTTGCCCGGGCTCGACCTCCTGGTTCACTCGGCCGGAGTGGTGACTCTTGGGCGAATCGCCTGGAGCCCCGTCTCGGATCTCGACCACAATTATCGACTGAATCTCCGCGCTCCGTGGGCGATCACTCATGCGCTCCTGCCGTTGCTCGAGGTCGCGAAGGGCCAGCTCGTCTTCGTCAACTCAGGGGCCGGCATATTCACTCGATCGGAGTGGGGCGCGTACGCCGCGACCAAGCATGGGTTGCGGGCGCTGGCCGACACGCTGCGCGAAGAAGTCAGACCGCTTGGAATTCGTGTGATGTCCGTATTTCCCGGCCGCACGGCCACACCCATGCAGGCACACGTGTGTGAGTTGGAGGGCCGACCCTACGACCCGTTCGAGCATATTCCCGCCGAGGTCGTGGGACGGTTGGTGTCCGAGGCCGTGCGCACGCCGAGATCGGCGGACGTCATCGAGCTCAACATCCGACCCGGAGCGCAGTGAGCTCGGAGTCTCATTCAGGCAGACGGAGCGTCAGGCGCCCGGTCAGCGCCTCGATCGACATGCCCGCGGCCCCGCTCGTCACCGTGTAACTGAGGACGTCACCCGGATCCAGGTCGAAAGCCTCGACTTGGTAGGTGTACAAACGATCTTGGATCGCCTGGGTCTCGGGGACCGAGGAGATGTGCGGCGGATCGTTGGTGCTCGAAACGTTGAGCACGTAGAGCTGCAGGTCGGTCGCGCCCTCGATGTCGAAGACAGGTCGATCTTCGGCTCCTGCATGCTCGCCTCGAACGCCTCGATGCGAGGAAACGTCCGCACTACAAGCCCCACGAGAGGCTGGCGATCCTCGAGCTCCGAGCGGCTCGACACTGGTCCATGGCCCAGGCGGCGACTCACCTGCATCTCCGAGTGGGAGCGAAGTCTTCGGCGAGAAGGTACAGAGGCCTTCATCGGGCTCCCGAAGCCGGTCAATCAGTTTCCTGAGTATGTCACCTACGTGGTCCAACGGCTGAAGGCCCTTTGTCCGCGCCTCGGAAACAAGAAGATCGCCCAGGTGCTCGCTCGCGCGGGCCTTCATGTCGGAGTCACTACTGTCCGACGTTTGCTCGAACGAAACACTCCGCCACAGGGAGAGGCGACCGCCGTCGATGCGGGCCAATCGCGGAACGTTGACGACACCTCTTGACGACACCTCGAATGAGAGTACCGACGAATGCGCGGCCGAGAGGGAGGGCCAAAACCTCGACCCAAAGCGAAGAGCCAAGCCGTCCGCGCCGACCGCCCAAATCAGATCTCGGAGATCGACTTCACCTTGGTCCCGACGGCAGGAGGCTTCTGGATGCCTTGGATCCCCAACGCACTCTGGCAGCGCTGGCCGTTCTGCTGGTGGGTCGCGCTCATCATCGACGTGCACTCTCGCAGAGTCATGGAACTCTCGGTCTTCTCGGACCACCCGAGCGCAACCGCGGTTTGTTCGTTTCTCGAGGACACCATCACGTCTTCGGGCGCCAAACCCAAGTATCTCGTCCAAGACAAGGGAGGGCAGTTCACGAGCGAAGAGTATCGGACTTGGTACCGCGGGACCGATTTCGACTGTTGAAGCACGTGCGAACTCATGCTATTGCGACTCATCCGAACTCCCGAAATACCACGTTTTCACGAATACCGAAGTCGCTGGACCCCTACCCCCTACCCGTACCCTGGCACTCAGAGGGGGAACTTCTCAATCAGCATGTGCCTGCACTCGTCCGGAGTTGGCAAACTCGGAAACTGCAGCCGCGCTCGACCCAAACTACAGCGCGGTGGGCCCTCGAAGGGGACCCACTGCAAATCCCAGGATCTGCACTCCTCGAAATCGTCGACATCGAAGATCGTCCGCCCCTCGCCCGTTCGTACGTCGACGCTCCAGATGCTTCGCTTGTCCCACAACAGGAAGCGGTCCCCTTCCTCAACTTCTACCCACCGCGCGAAGTCACCCTCGGGGTCCGACCTATGCAGGCGTGCCCAGAGGACCTGCCCGGTCCGGACGTCGATTGCGAACGCCGTCTCTTCTGTCACGAGCGATTCAGGGTCGTAGCCGATGCCCGTGAACAACAGCAGGTTTCCCGACACGGCATGGCTGAGCGTGATTTGAGTCGGGATCTGCACCGACCATATGGGCTTACCATCCACCAGTTGCATGCCGCTGACCGTTGAGCAGTGCCACCCATCGCGGCTCTGTAGGATGACCGCATCGTGCACCACTTCCAGTAGCCTCACCCCTCGCCCGGTGGAAACAGCCCATGAGCGGGTGCCGCGGCCGAGTTCCCAGGCGGCCAGTCTTGACATTGGCCGCGCCTTGGGCCCCGAACTAGCAATGACAAATCCGTTTGCTACGTGCAAAGCCAGAATTGAATCGCTCAGAGCCGTTTCGACCGTTCGTCTTGTTCGGCCACTTGCGGCGGATATCTCGCGAATCGAGCCCTTCGTAGCCAGGTAGACATAGCCCGCATCGATCGCGAGAGGGCCAAGGGGCGCCCTCCACTTCTCGATCCCCGTCCTCAAGTCAAGCGCATGAAGGAAGGAGTTCGCCTCGCAAACGAGAATAGGGAAGGAAAGGTGGCGACGAAGGCTATCGACGTCTGGAAAAACGCAGCCGCGAAGCCGACTCACGACACGAGTCTCCTCGTCGGCGATGTGGATCTCTGAACTGGGGGCCCGCACGATGACCTTGCCCCGAACCCATGCGGCGATCTGCTCCCCCGCGCCCAACGGAATTCCGAGGGGCGTGCCGCTAAAGACCGCTTTTGCATGCTGCTGGGACGTCTGGACAACGAAGTCCGAAGCCCCCCAGGGAGTGACAGTCACGACTCTCTCCTCGAAGTCTTGGGCCTCGGCGGCCATCATCCCACCCGCAGCAAGCAGCACCAAAGCAGGCCGAAGAGTCCGGGCGGGCCCGCTCCTCACGGCGGTGCGCCTTCGTCTGACGCGGAGTATGCCGCGCTCAGGTGCCGAAACGCCTGAAACTGAAACGACGCTGCGTGACTTAGGCGCTCCACCTCAAACTCCCAGGGGGCGAATTCCTGAAGGCGGCCCGCGATGTCTAACGCGCTGGCCTCCAAAGGCCAGACGGCCTGAACGATGGCCGACCGGTCACCACGCGCGAAACCGATAACCCACTCCTCGGTCATCGTCAACGGAAACAGGCAACGGCCGTCAGCTTCGCAAGCAATTTGTGTATACGGTGGCGGTGGCGGTTCGAAAGGATCTAGGTACGGAGCTAGACTAATGCGCCCGTGGCCTGCTCCGACGAATTCGGCGAAATGGGTCAACTCGTGCATGATTGTCACTACTCGTAGCAGGGGGTGGCTTAGCGGGCGCATGACCCACTCGATGGACTGACCGGCCGCATTGGTGTCTACGTGGTCCCACGAGAACGAGCGGACAAAGGCGTCGCCCATTCGAATGAAAGGGTCGTCCGCGAAGGTCGGATAAAATTCGTCTCGCAGCCTGGAGCCGACCCCGGCGAAGAAGCTGCAACTCGGAGAGCGCGTCCTCTCGCAGGGCACAATCTGGAGACGAGGCGAGTTTATTATCTCCTGCATTTTTCCCCACGCGTTACGAACCTGCGTGACGGTTTCAGCATTGTTCGATCCAAACAACACGCCGACATCCTTAGAAAAGCCAGTGGTAGCCATTTCGTCGACGAACACGGCTATGTCCTCCGGTCCGTATGTCTGCTCGAGTGACAACCACACCTGATCCATGTCGATGGGACTCAGCGCTCGGAGTGCGCTTTGATTCGAGATCTGCGCCTGAATTGAGAGAGCGATCTGAGTCTCCAGGCCAATACTGCTCCGCCCAGTCGGGTCGCCCCGATTAACTGGATCGCCTTCGGCGTAGACGTAGGGATTTAGCGACATGGAACGAGTCGCTACGCCACTCTCCGGGTCCCTCGTCAGGAACCGACCCGTCGAGGGATCGAGATACCGTGCGCGCAGGTAGATCAGACCTGACTCAGGGTCTGACTCTTCGCCGAGAAACCCCAACTTCGATAGGCTTGCGCCCACATGGGTCATTTCGCCGAACTCGTGATAGGAATATCGGTCGGTAACCTGTGCGCCCTCATTCATGAGAAATCGAACCGATCCAACCCGATCGACATGAATTGTACTGACGCCGCCAGTGGAACTCGTATGTGCCACGGGCACGCTCCCTGCCCAAAGATAAGACTCGACAAGGTCACCGGACGACGTTGTCCTGGCCACAAGGCGACTGAGTTTCGAACGTTTGTCGACAACGAGAATCGAGGGCACACCGTTGCGTGAAACTCCGTCCCTGATGCCGTCAGAATCGTATGAGAAGAGTAACTCTTGCGGCCCAGACCGGATCGAGCGGAGCTGGTTAAGGTCGTCAAAACCAAAATAGGTCGTGGTTCCGGCCTTCGTCCGGGAGCGAATGTTCCCTGCCTCGTCATACGAGTAAGTCGTTTCGCTAAGCCCATCCGAGATGGCCGTCAGCCGTCCGTCCCCATCGTGCTGGTACTCGTATCGAGTCGCGCCATCGGTGGAACCTGTCCTGTTGCCCGCGGCGTCATACTCATACGTGCGGTGGCCGACTTCCAGTCCATGTTCAGTCTCGACGGCGTCAATGACTCGCCCAGCCGAATCGTATTCGTACCGGACCGCCTCTCCCGACACGGTATCGCTCACGCTTCGAATTACCCCGGACTCATCCCGAACGTAGGAATAGTCGCCGATGATGGCTTCTTCGGTTGTGATCGTGAGCCGAGCCAAACCAAAATCGTCGTACCCGTAGTCGGCTATAGCTCCGTTGGGATATCGAAACTGCCCCAATCGCCCCTTGCCGTCGTAGCCCAGGCCGAACTCCCGGCCGCTTGCGTCTTCCACTCCCTCAAGCCGTCTTTGCGTATCATAAGAGTATTTCTGCACGCCAGCGGGGCCGACAGTCTGAGCGAGGTTTCCGAGCGAGTCATATAAATAAGACAATGTCGCCCCCGATGGTTTCTGATTTCTGACGAGGCGGCCTCGGGCATCGTATTCGAAGAACTCGTCATTGGAAGTCTCCCGGCGTCCCGCGGGCGTGTAGGTCATCATGGTGACCTCGCCGCTACCGAGGGTTCTCGTGGCGACCAGTCCTTTTAGATTGTGAGCGTAGTCGACCCGAGCACCCTGTGGCCCATCATAGCGTCTGAGTCGCCCGGCAGCGTCAAACGCGTAGGTGAAAGTGGAGCCTGACGGAAGCGTCTTAGACGCGGTCCGCGCAACCGGGTCGGAGCGTAGACTCGCGACATTTCCATTCGGATCCTCAATCGCCGACAGTTGCATGCCGCGGTATCGATACTCGACCGAGTTGCCAGTCGCGTCCGATGCTACCAGTATCAGCCGGCCGACGTCGTCATAGGCAAATGACGTCGTAGATCCGTCAACGCCTCGGACCGCAATCAGCCTGCCGACCTGGTCATACGACGCCTGCGACGACCGACCGGAGCTGTCGGATACCACTCGTCGGCCGCGCTCCACGTCGTAGTGGATCGCGGCTTCTTCGCCCATGGAAAAGATTCGAACGGGTCTGCCAACCTTGTCGAATTCAGTACGACTAGTCGCGCTATGCGTGCCGGATGTCTCGGTCCAATCCGGGCCATAGGTTGCGGTTGCGACCGACCCATCGAAATTCCGAACGACGGTCGGCCGACCCATCGCGTCGTGCGTTACAGTCTGCCGTTCCCCGCCGGGTAGTCCAACCGCCACTATCCAACCGCTTGGCCCGTACTCGAAGCTCGTGCGATTGCCCTCCTCGTCCTCACGCGCCAGAACACGGCCCTCCGCGTCATATTCGGCGGTTGTTGAGGTGCCGTCTGGAAAGTGGCGCCCCGTCTGATTTCCCTCGGTGTCAAAACTAAAAGTGAATGTGTCGCCCAGCCGCGTCACCAAGCCGGTACGGCGGCCAGCGGCGTCGCGCTGGGTCGTGAGGACAGACCCATCGGGGTGGACGAGTTCGGCAATGCGACCGCGTGCGTCCCGGCGATACTCAAACCGCCTCGAAGTTGTATGTCCTCGATCATCCAGTTCCACGTAGACTTCGCAAACAACGCGGCCGCTTCGATCGAGGTCCGTGCGAATCTCGTTGCCCGCCGCGTCTCGATCCCACGTTAGTCTACCGAGCGTGTCGTACTCCAACGTTCGGACGACCGTTCCGTTGGGACCCACGATCCGTCCAACCATGCCCCGCGCATCACGCAGCAACTTCGTCGTTGCGCCGTTCCGATCCTGAAAGGCGACGAGGTTACCGCGAATGTCGTAGGTACGCGAAGTGAACTCATTCTCTTCATTTGTCGCGGAAGTCTCTTGGTCTAAATCTGAGTAAGTGTAAACGCGCCTCGAGCCGTCACGAACTAGCTCTGTCAAGTTGCCACGGCTGTCGTATGTCATGGTCGACGTCCGAGACACCGGGTCAAGCTCGAAAATCATGTTGTCGCTTTCGTCATACCTTCGAACCCATCTAGCCCCCGTCGGATCCAGTCGCTCGACGACGTTGCCGCGCCGGTTATAGCGAAGCAGAGTGGAGTATCCAAGGCGATCCGTCACGAACTCTGCGCGATTGTCGAGATCATGGCGACGTTCCGACCGACGCTCCATGGAGTCGATGATTGCCGCCAACCTCCCGTCCGCGCCGTACTCAGCTCGAAGCGCTCTCACGCCCAGCGGGTCGATCACGTCCAGGAGCTGATGCGGAATCGAGGCGAGATATGTGAACTGCGTCCCGTTGCCCTCCTGGTCCTCAAACCGCACCAAATTCCCATTCCCGTCATACCGATACCGGACCGTGTACCCCATCGGGTCGGTGATTTTGGTGATCCTTCCCTCGGCATCCCGCTCGAACGGCAACCCGATCCCGAGATTGTGCGTCAACCCATTGGGGCCCACACTCACCGAATTCCCATTCCGGTCCTGGAACCGCGTCACGCCCTTGTACACGTTCAGGTCGATGACATTCCCCTCCGGGGTCGTGAGTCTGACATCCGTCGCGGCCTCGACATCCAAGTCATCCCAGTTCCTCAGATCCGTCCGGCCCTCGGCGTTGAACACCCAGGTGTCTCTTCCGAGGAGCTGGAGTTTCGCTCCCGGCCGAGTGCCTCCGGTTTGTTCAAACGTCAGGTCGCCGTCGCAGAAGCCGAAGCCTCCGGCGACGTTCTTGATCACCGGCTTGAAGCGGAAGTACGTCCGCTCTCCGAGCCTGACTTCGGTGACGTGACTCTTGAGCTCTTCGACTCGGCTGCACGGCAGGAAGAAGCCGACCGGCTTCGAGATCCGCCAGCCGTCTCCGGGCTTTCGGTTGTGCTGCACGCTTCCTATGACACTCATCC
>CAYXDO010000183.1:0-21124 GCA_964463485.1 uncultured Myxococcales bacterium
ATGGAATATCGAGGAGTTGCTGGTCGCTTGAAGGTGAACCGGATCGAGTGGGCGACGGCGACGGCGACGGCAACGGCAACGGCAACGGCAACGACTCGAACGCCAGCCCCGCCTTGTCGATCTTCTATGGTACCGGCTAGGCCGGGTTATGAATTGCAAAGGAAGGCAAGTGGGACGAGCCAACCCTTTACTTCCACAGGATTCGTACGAAATCCGCGCAGGATATGGTGAGCAGGGAACTCATGATTTCCTCGGCGAACGCCGGACAAGCACGCGTCAGAACCGGCGTGGTGAAGGCACTGGTCAGGGAGCCGATTTGTACGAGATGGGTAGAGTCGGCTCTGGCAGGCTCACATCCCAACACGTGCGCTGTTTCGCCGCTCATTTGGGTCCGGGAATGCGCAGGCACTTGTCGCGGCGTCGTCGAGTCGATCTCGGATGAGGAGATTCTGGGAGAACGGTAGGTCGTGGGTAGGGCGCGCTTGCGGACATTGACCACAGGTTGGGGCCCGATAACTCCGATGCCGTGCCTCAAATTCGCGCCGAATTTCGACGCTCGTGGCTCGCGAGCCAGTTGCCTACTTGGGTCTCATCGAGAGGCGGCTTGTGGTTCGCGCGTGGCGCGGACCGTCGTGCCCGTGCCCGTGCCCGATCCTAGTCCTGCCGGATCCGGCTCGAATTTCGACGCTCGTGGCTCGCGAGCCAGCTACCTACTTGGGTCTCACGGAGGGACTTCTAGCGGCACTCGACGAAGGTCACGGAGCAGCCGCAGTTCGGATCGCCCTCTTCGCAGTACATCAGGCAGTCCAACTGCGCGTAAACCGCGCTGCACTCGGAGCGCGACACACAATCAGCTTCGCTCAGCCCCGCGCACTCTGGGTTCGGATTGCACTGGCCGGTGGCGCATCCGGTCATCGGGTCGATCACGTTGCCGTACTCACACCAGATCGCCGGAATGGGCGGGCACTCGAAGCGTTGGTGACAGCCGAGGAAGCTCGCCTCGGCGTCGCAAGGCGGCACTTCGGCGCAGGTTCCGTCGGGCCCGGGGCGGCAAGGCATCCTTGCGCAGATCGAGCCGTACTCAGCCTGGCACTCGGGCGTAGCGTTGCAGGAAGCCTCGTCGAGGTTCGCGCAGCGATCGACGTCCGTGCAGCCGGCGAAGAATCGGGTCGGAGGCGGGCAGTCGCAGGGCCCACAGGCCACGCCAGAAGCAGGATCGCAAGCCGGGCAGGCGCAGCCGGTCTCGCCGTAGATGGGTTGGCAGCTGGGATCGGACAGGCAGCTCGTCTCGTCCTTGGCCGCGCAGCCCGAAGGGGGCGGGTTGCAGGCGCAAATCTCGCAACCGTTGCGATCGGTCTGGAAGCCGAACTCGCAGTACATGTCGCACAACACGTCGCCGCAGGTCGAGTTGCCCGAATGGCAACCCACGAACACGGGGTGACAATCGACCAGGCAGTCGGAGCTGGTGGCGTCGCAGGCGCAGGGTGTCTCGAGGTACTCGGCGACACACGAAGGCTCCGCATTGCAGCTCTGCTCGTCGAGCCAAGCGCATTTGTCTTCCAGAACCTCGGTGCAGTAAGCGAAGCGCGAGGGAATGGGGTCACACTCACAGGGAGGGCAGGTTTCGCCTTCGACGCAGCCGGGGCACGCGCAGGCTCCGCCGCCGTCGTACACGGGCTGACAGCCTGGCGTCACCACACACTGCTCTTCGGTCAGAGCGCGGCACTCACCCACGGGCGGAGGGTTGCAGGCGCAGACTTCGCAGCCGCGGTCGTCTCGGGCGAAGCCGAACTCACAATAGAGGTCGCACAACACCGGCTCACACTCACAACCGCCACGATCGTGGCATCCCGTGTAGCTGATTCCGCCGCAGCGTCCGCATTCCTCGCCCTCGAGGCACGGCATCGCGGCGCAACGATTTGCGCTGTACTCTGGCTCGCAGCTCGGATCGGCCAAGCAGCTGGCTTCGTCCAGACCTTCGCACCGAGTTGGGACATGGCGGGTCTGACAAGCGGCGAAGCCTCCCTCGCAGGGCGGGGGTGCGATTCGGTCTTCATCGCCGATCGGTGCGGCCGCTCCGCCGCTGGCGCAGTCCGAATAAATGGCTTCGCACTCAGGTCGGGCCAAACAAGCGGATTCGTCCGAAATGGCCTCGCAGACCGGAGGCTCTACGCGGAGCTCGCAGCCGGCGAAGGCCGGTGGTGGACACTCACAAGCATCACACGGAGCAGCGAAGCATTCCGGGCAAGCGCACGGTGTCTGGTCGTACGACGGGAGACAGTCTGGGCGCGCCAGGCACTCCACCTCGTCGAGCTCCCCGCACTCTGGGCGGTCTGGCACGACCAAGTGCTGTCGCTCGTCTTCACTCGCTCCCCCACAGCTTCCGCCGGCGAATCCGGCCTGAATCAGGGCCAAGCCCACGATGCCGAAGAGGGGGGAGATTCTACAGTTCAGCGCGACTTTCGTTTTCATGGTCCTTCTCCTGGTTGGGCGCCTGAGCGCCACGTCCACATGGAGCTTCAGCAATTGCCTTGCCAACGAGGGGCGCACGAGGATCGCCGAGTCCCCCCTCAAAAAGATGTGAGCGCCAACGCACCCGGGCGCACACGCCGCGAATTCCTGAGGCGCCCTCGAGCGGCTGAACCTCCAACGCTGGTACATTCTCGTCGTGTCCATTCCCTCGGCTCGGCTCCTTTCGCTCCTGGCCGCTTCGCTGGCCTGCGCCGAAGACGCCGTCCTCGACCCTGCCAAGCCGCTCGCCCGGATCGAGACCACAGAGCTCGACTTCGGCGCGGTCCGCGAGCTCGAGAGAGTCACGCGGGGGGTCGAGGTCACGAACGTCGGCGCAGCTCCCCTCGACGTCCAAGCCGCGCTCGCCGAGAGCTCGTCGGGCGACTTCCAGGTCTTGACTCCATCCGCGAAGGTCGACCCTTCCACTACGGTCGTCATCGAGGTGCGCTACGAGCCGCGCGACAAAGGCGTTGATTCAGCCTCACTGATTCTCTCCACCGACGACGCCCGGCCCGAAACTCGAGTGGGCCTGCGGGGCGGCCCCATTCAGCCATCCCTCGCCGTGACTCCTGAGTTGCTCGATTTTGGACCGGCCGGCAACGACCCCGAGGTCGAGCGACGGGTCATTCTGGAGAATCGAGGCCTGGCCACCGCGCGCGTCGCTGGAGTCGCTTTGGACCCGGACGGCAACCCAGACTTCTCCTTCCCGCCCGTCGGTGCAATCTCGATCCCCCCGGACCATTCCGAGAGTTTGGTGCTCACCTACCGCCGGAGCGATCGCGCGGACTCGGGGAGGCTTCGCATGAGCTCCGACGACCCCGAACGACCCACGATCGTCGTCACTCTACTTCCCGATCCGTACTCGGCCTGCCAAGACGCCAAGGACAACGACGGCGACTTACGATTCGACTTTCCAGACGACCCTGGATGTGAGTCTCCCGAGGATTCGAGTGAGTTGGACCCTCCGGAGTGCCAGCCCGGTGAGACTCGCGCCTGCGGTCTCGATCGCCCGCCGTGCCACCCAGGCGCGCGAAGCTGCCTCGAAGGAGCCTTCGGGCCGTGCGAGGGCTCGTTCGACGGGTCCGAAGAGATCTGCAACGGAGTCGACGACGACTGCGACGGGCGCACCGACGAGAGCGTCACCGAGCTCTGCTCGATCTTCGGTTGCCCGGGAGCTCGCGCTTGCGTCGAGAGCTCCTCCGTCGCAACCGGCCAATTCACCCCGTGTCTCGCCACGTCCGCGGCCCCAGAGACTTGCGACGGGACCGACGAGGACTGCGACGGGATGGCCGACGACGACATCGTCACGGCCTGCGAGGTCAACGGATGCGCTGGGGCCCAGGTCTGCGTCCCTGGAGGGTCCGGAGAATTCACCGCCTGCGCGCCCGTCTCCGCGAGCCCCGAGATCTGCAACCTTCGCGACGACGACTGCAATGGCCAGAGCGACGACGCCATCCCTGATCAGCTCTGCGGCATCGGGGCGTGCGCCCGCCTGGTCCCCGGCTGCCTGAACGGCGCCATCCCGACGTGCGTGCCCGGCGACCCAGCTCCGGAGATCTGCAACGGCGGGGACGACGACTGCAACGGGCAAGACGACGACCAGATCCCAACTCAGACGTGCGGGACCGGGATCTGTCAGCGGACAGCTCCGGGATGCGCCGATGGATCGGTCCCCGCTTGCACTCCGGGTCCTCCGAGTGTCGAGACGTGCAACGGACAGGACGACGACTGCGACGGCAGAGATGACGACGACCTCCCTGACCAGACCTGTGGCGTCGGTGCATGCCGCGTCAGCGTTCCTGGCTGCTCGAACGGCTCCGTCCCGCCCTGTGTGCCGATCCCGCCGGGGATCGAGGCCTGCGGCAACGGAGTGGACGAGGACTGTAATGGGAGTGACTTGCCGTGCACCGCCTGCGGGCTCGGCTCAGCGGGGCCCGACCCGCAGGAGCCCAATGACTCGCCTGCGCTGGCCCGCCCGATCATTCCATACTCCGGACCCGGTACCTTCACCTATACTTACCCACTCACCTTTCCATCCGGCGATCCTTCGGACTGGATCGAGCTGCAATTTCCCGCACCGAACCCAGCCGGTGGGTCGGCCCAGCTGAACGCTGCGATCACTTGCGCGGGTTGGCTAGGCGCGGGCTGCGGATCCGCGGCGACCGTGGGCCTAGAGGCGTGGTACTACGACGACTGTTTGCCACAGCAAGACGACCGAGACGACGGCCGCAGTGGCTTGGCGTTCGTGACTTCGAGCGGACCCGTCAGCATGTTCGGATTTTGCGGGCTTCAGAAGTTTCGTATTCGCGCCTACCCATCCGTGGCCGTGTGCGCCGGAGAGGCGGTGCAGGCCATGCTGGAGCTCACCGTCGTCTTCCTCCCATGACGAAGCTTGCACCCGATCCAAGACTCATCGCTCTCGTCGGAGCTCTGGTCGGAGCGCTGAGCCCGAGCTGCGGCGAGTCCGTGGAGCTCGATCCGCGCACCAAGTCGATCGCGCTCATTCACATCGACGACGTTGGTGGACTCTCCGGGATAGCGGCGAAGGCTCCAGGCCCGGTCGATCTGAGTGACCTCGCGGGCGGATCGTCATACTTGCTGGAGCTCGCGGAGACTCTCGAGGAAGCGGACCTCAACCCCGGCGAAATTCCTTTCGTCGAGGTCGGCGGCGCGTTGTTTCCTGCGCCGCTTCTGACCTCTCCCCTCGAGCTCGGCGAGACAGCGACGAAGTTGCCCGCGCTCCCGCAGCCTCCCGAGCGGCTAGTGGCCTTGCGTTATCGTGCCGACTATTCCGTTGGCTTGAACCCATGTCTGCGGTCGGGTCACTGTGTTCATGACGAGAGTCCCTTCGCTTGCTCGACCGACTGTGCACCTCCGACACCCTTTGAAGTCGACCCTCCCGCTCGACCCACCGCGCCGATCTTGCCTACCCAATGTCCGGCGGGCTTCACGAAGCGGCCGGCAGGCGTCATTCACACGTGCGACCCATTCCCTGATGCGGAGTGTGTTCCGGGATGGATTCGAGTTCCGGGAGTTGCCGACTGCGTACCCATCGGCACGGACTGCCCGCCCACGGGCTTTCCCGAAAACGCGGGGCCCGGCGCCGTTTTCGTGCGGCCGGGAGCCACCGGAGACGGCTCCCGTGACTCACCTATGGGTAGCGTCGAAGTCGCATTGGGCTTGTCCCGTCGGGTCGCGCTCGCCGAGGGAGCTCATTTGCTCGCTGCACCTCTCGCGGGCCAGCTGGAGCTCATCGGCGCCTGCTCCAGAACCGAGCTCGTCGCGCCGACGGGCACCGTCGCCGTGGTCGCGAGCGGCGATTCGAGGATCGAGAATCTCACGCTTCGGGGCGGTGACACCGGGCTGGTCGCGACCTCCAACGCGAACGTAAAGGTCGAAAACGTTCGCTTCGTCGGACAGACGACCTACTCAGTGCTCGTGGTTGGCTCGGCCAACCTCTCGAAGGTCGAGATCTCGGGCGGAGCGACGGTCGCCATCGAGGTAGCTGGCGGCCGAATTCAGCTCGATCGAGTCGAGGTGGATTCCGGCGCGAACAAAGGGCTCCACGTCTCCGGCCCCGATGCACGGGCCGATGGCTCCGGCCTCGTCGTCAGAGGCGCGCGAAAGCAAGGCCTCGCCACCAATGGACTCCGAATCGAGGGCGGCGCCCACGTGGAGCTCGACAGAGTCGTGGTCGTCGACACCGGCACCGCGGGCGTCCGGGCTCGCGACCCACACACGGAAGTCATACTCCGAGAGCTCGTGGTGCGACAAACCGGTCGCGACGGGGCGATCTTCGGACGAGGGGTCGAAGTCAGCGACGGCGCGATCGTACGCATCTCGGGCGCGTGGCTCGAACGAAATCACGAGGCCCACCTGTCGGCGGTCGTCGACGCCAGGCTCGAAGTCTCCGACGCGATCGTGGTCGGGCAGGAGGTCGACACGACCGTGGCCGTCCACCTAGGTACCGCTCAACTCACACTGGACCGAGTCATCATCTCGGGCGTCGCCTCACCCGCGATCGAAGCCGGGCCGCAGTCATCCCTCGAAGTGACCGACGCCTGGCTTCGAGGCGTCGACGCAGGAGTCGAAGCGGTCGGCGGCTCGATCACACTCGCCCGAGTCCTGGTGGAATCACCAAATCCACTGCAGGTGGTCGACGGGAGCCTGTTCGCCTCGCTGGAGGACGTGACGCTCGATCCGGCCTCCTTCGCGATCCTAGACGCGAGCCGCCTCGAGTTGCGTCGAGTTTACGCGGGCAAGCTCACCACGTTTGCGGGGAACCTTTTGGCAGAAGACGTACACCTACGGACGAGCTGGAGCGGAACTCAACGCTCGGTCACCGCCCTCCGCGCGCGAGTCGACGGAGACCTCTCTTGGTCGTCCAGCACACCCATGCAAGCGAAGCTCAGACAGCTCGCGATAGGTGCCGGCAGCCTCAAGGCGGGCGGAGGAACGGTCGAGTTGGAGGCAATCGAAGTAGGAGGGTTGATTCCAAGCGCGGGGGCGCTCTCGATCGTGAACGGCTCCGGCGCGATGAGCCGAATCACCGTCCGCGACGGCGGACCGTGCGCCCTCGACCTACTCCCCGTGCAATCCGAGCTCATCGTGCAAGACTTCGACGTCGCCGGCCAGCCGGGAACGAACGCCGGGATTTGCGCCAACGAGCGAGTTCGTTTCACGCGAGGGAGGATCTCGGGGTTCGAGAAGGGACTGAGTTGGTCCGGCCAAGGAGATGCTCGCCGGAGCTTGAACGAGACGACCTTCGACGCGGTGGACGAGCCCGTCGTAACGCCTTAGTACAGGTCCCCGCAAATTCGTGACCATTGGAGAAACCACAGAGAGCACAGAGCCGAAGCCCACAGAGCACACAGATGATGGAATGAGCACTTCTCTGTGTCCTCTGTGTCTTCTCTCCGCGTCCTCTGTGGTTTCAGCGTGGTCACGAACTTCCACGGACGTGTACTTAGTGCGGGACCGTCGGCCGCGATGCGCGACTCAGTCGAGGAAGAACTCGAACCACGTGATGGAGGAACCTTGCTCCAAGGCGACGATGTCTGGGCCCTCTGCCCTGTAGATGGCTCCTTCGGAGGCGACCGCTCGCCTGCGAAGGACGCGATCGTAGCAGAGATTGTCGAGCCTCCGATGGCTTCCGACCGAGATGTCGCACCAACCCTGGTTGGGATCGAAGATTTTGGCGACGCCCACGTCGCCTACGACGAGAAAGCGACCTCCTCCGAGTGGAGCGACTCCGTTCTTACGAACGGTCTCCGAGCTCAACTCTGCCCCGGTGAATCGCTGCCAGCTCCTTCCGTCATGAAGGAGAACGTCCGCATTCATGAGCGCCGCGAAGCCCCCTTCGAAGGCAAGGACGTACGGACTCAGGACCTCGGACTCCTCGACCAAGGACCGCACCCACTCGCCGTCCTCGTACAGCATGAGCTCACCGTTGACGAATCCCTGCGCCTTGGTGTCACCAACGTAGGCGATCATACGTCCTCGGTCGAGTACCGACAGCGCACGAACGTTCGCCGGAAATCCGGCCGCGGGTTGGGCCACCGCCGACCCGTCGACCAGCTCGAACACCTGTCCGGCCTTGCGAGCGACCGCGAACATCGAGTCGTCGACGCCGATCTCGACATCGAACACATCGTGAAAGGGTGTCGGAATGACCGACCTGACCCGGCCCTCCAGGTCCAACACGAAGAACTGCCCGCTGGCGTCGTGGGCGATGAACGCATGGCGATTTCCGGCCGTCAGTTGAAACGACTTGCTGCCAGAGGCGGGCCTCGCCTCGGAAATCACCAACTCGTCCCCCTCGAGACTGAGCTCACCGGTGACTCCCGCGCCGGAGACCCAGATGGAGCTGGTGTGGACGAGCAGCCCGCCCCCCCAAGTCACCCGATCCTCGCTGGTGAAGTCCATGCCGCGGATGATGACATCGCGAGACGAAAGACCGTTGACTACGCGTGTGTTGGGCGCTGCGCACAGGGTGTGTTTCGGCACTGCGAAGGCGGCGAGCTTCTCGCTCGGCTGCCGAGGTTCCCAATCACCCAGCTCCGGGCCCTCCACTCGCACCGACCGCAAGTCGAGCTCGCCGGTCCCGGGCGGCGTACGAAAGAGCGATAGAATCGGTCGAGACGCGCCGCTCTCGGGATGGACGGAGGACACTACGCCGGAGTCCAGAGTCAGCTCGTCGAGGCTACGGTCGCTCCGCGCCACACTCAACAGGAGCCTCTCGCCACGGTATTCTTCGAGCACGGGAAGAATCTGAGTCAGCCGATCGCTCGAAGGCGCCGCGACACCGACCTGGAAGACCGTCTCGTCGTTTTCGAGCGCGATCAGGACCGACTTCGCTCCAGCGACGAGCTCGGTCGGGATGGTGACTTCGACGGGTGATGTGCCGCAGGCTACGACGGCGCAAGGCAACACGAGGATGTTCCAGCGGGCCATCGAGGGCATGCTCGTCCGAGCCAACACCAAACGCAACGGCGAACCCGATCGGACGGATCGGGAGCCGAAGCGGGCACCTCTTGCCACCACGCGAGGAGGAGCTCGCACTCGGGCGGAAGCCGCCTCACGTGGAGATCGTCGCCGTGATCGTGAATCCGATCTCGATGGACTCCGTCGTCGGGGTACCGTCGTGTTTGTGGGCTCTGCATTTCAGATCATGGTGCCCGGGCGGAGTATTCTGCGGGATCGTCACCTCGAACTCCGTCTTTGCGGTCACGAGCAGGGGCGGGTTGTCGAACGAATCTAGGTACACCTGTAAGTGACCGGCCAAAGCCACTTTGTCCGGCGGAGGAGTCTGGTCGGGCTCCACGAGGTAGATGTTCGTCGGGTAGACCTCGATCGGAATTCTGTCGCCGGGCTCGACTGAGTCGAGGTCGAACTGCCCATTGACCTCCATGTCGAGATTCACATCGTCAATCGTGACGTTGCCCTCGAAGGTGTTGTCGTGAATATCGGCAGTGCATGCCGAATTTGCGACTACCACGGGAACCATGACGGCGAGCGTCATGGCGAGTTTGGCGGACGGTGTTTGGGTTTTCATGGCCGACTCGTTTGCAGAGCTCATGCCGACCGATTTGATGACTCCTCCAGTCGATTTGGCGACTTCTTCGGTGAAGAATGACGGAAATGCGGTGAGTGGGCGAGGGCGCGCCGCACGATTTGAGTCTGGTGGTGACCGCACTCACCTCCGTCGAGGCAAGTGACGCCGATGCGGCGCTGAATGGATGTGAACTCGGTATCGAGCCAACTCGACAGGTTCGTCGACAAAAACCACCCAGCCACGCGGAGAGTGATAGTACCAAGCGCCCTCCACGTAATAGGCGTACGTCCCGAGATACGGAAACCGGGGATGGACATAGATATCCGCGGGAACGACGACGGGTTCGACATAGGCCCCTCGAACATACCAACCGGACGATCGAATCGCCACGGCGCAGCTCGGGAGAGTCATGGCCAGAGTTGCAGCTCCAGCAGACGAGAGGGCTAGGCCGATCGCGGCCCCTGCAATTCGCCTCTTCATGTATGGTCGACGCGAGCCACCGGACGTTTATTCCGATGAGTTCTCGGCGTGAGGGGAGACCGACCAGCGCCTTGTTCTTTCCCTGACTCGCGATGACTATCGTCCCGCGGGTAGCTCGTAGAGTGTCGGATTTCGGCGGATCACCGAAATCTGGCCATCGGTCAGCGGCAACCCACTCTCGGGTAAAAAGGACGGGAACATCAAATTCCCTCGATCCGGGCAGTCGTCGATGCTCGTCCCTCGCGGACATTCGGGCGTGTCGGAGATAGGATCGTGCAAGCCTCCGGTCAGCTCGGTGGTGTGGCGAAGGCCCAGAAAATGGCCGAGCTCGTGGGAGGCCAATATCCCAGTCTTCAGTCCGTCCTCGAGCTTCTGGATCACGATGCAGCTCCCGGTCGTGCCCGCTCGTCCCGGCGGGCCCGGCGTGCCTCCCGAATGCCCCGCCGCATAGGCCAGATCACTCACTACGAACACGTTGACGCTGGCGCCGTAGCGTCCGACGTCGCTCAGGTCTCGGCACATGGCTCGCGTCTCGTCTCCGTTCTCGACCCTGTCGTGGGCGTCCGACAAGGCTCCGAGCTCGACCTCGCCGAGCGTGAGCCCGACCTGAGAACCCAGCGTTCTCTCGATCTCCGCGAGCAGGGCGACGACGAACGGAGAGTCCGTGGCGGTGCGAGCGGAGATTTCGGTACTCGGCGAGAAGCGCAGGTTCAGATCGAGCGCCCCACCCTCCTCCCCTTCCGGCTCGAAGATCACCGAGACGCGATCGACCTTGCCGGCCACGGGTATCAGGTTCTCGAAGTCGGCTGGATCGTACGTACCCACACTCAGGCGCCAGCTACCGGCTCGCGGCGTCGAGCGCTCATCGTCGTTGTTCGACACCAACACCGAAGCGACGCCGATGTAACTCGGCGAGGGATTGATCGACTCTCCGCTGGCATCGAGAATCATCGTTCCGTCCGGCGAAGTCAGCGTACGCGGCGCTACGCGCAGGCCTTCGGCGCTCTCGATGACTGCGACAAACGAGGCGGTTCGTGGCGGGACTTCGAACGAGAGCTCGGCGGAGCCGCCCTCGGGCGTGGGGACCGACTCGAACACGATCGCCGGTTCGGCCAGGCGATAGCGACACGAGGGCCAGGTCGCGGTTTTCTGCTCACGAGTGAGAGGCGCGTGCTCGCAGCGCGCTCCGGGGGGACAGGCTCCGCACAGCGCGGTGCATCGCCCGCGAAGGCACAACCCACCTTCGCATTCGGCGTCGGCTCGGCACGATTCATCGAAGGCCCGCGGGCCGCTCGGAAGGCACGCGCGAAGGAGCTCGGTGGGTGCCACGAGCGGCGTACAACTCATGCCGCGGGTGCAGTCGTCCGAATCTACGCAAAATTGGCCACACACTGGCTCCGCCAACGGAAGACAGGCGCCGGAGACGCAGTCGCTGCCCGCCGAACAGCGCTCCCCGTCCTTCGCCAGGATAGGAGTCTCGATCGAGGGAGGCTCGGGCTCGCAGGCAAGGATGGCCAGGACCCAAGATCCGCGGAGACGCCGACGCACGGGCGGATTCTGTGCTGGTCCGATGGAAACGTTCAAGCGACACGGAGACGCGCGTTGCCGAAGGAGCGGCGCCCTCGGATCCACGCTTGCGCCTTGGCCCTCGTTCCTCGAAGCTGAACGTCTTGACTCGCAGTCCACGACTGATCTTGTCGCTCTTGGCGGGCGTGGGCGCGTGTCGGGCGGAGACGCCCTCGCGTTCACGGGACGCTTCTGACTCCGGGCTCGACGCCGAGCTCGCTGACCTTGGCGATCCCGCTGATCTCGGCGCTCCCTTCCCTGACGCTTTCGTCGACGCGGCGCCGACCGATTCGACGGTCGCGCCGGACGCGGCTCGGTCGGGGTCGGACGCAGGGCTGGAGGTTTCGACCGACGGAGTCGCTCCCGCCGACGGCGTTTGGTGCGCTACTCAGTGGCCCCGCTCGACCACGACGGCCGCTGGGTTTCCATCGGAGCTACTCTTCGCGCGCGTGTGGGTACGGGGAGTCACCCCTTCGTTTGGCGCGAACCCGGACTTGGAGGTCGTGTTGGGTGCGGGACCTGCCGGCTCCCCGGTCGGATCCGCGGACTGGTCCTGGGTGCCAGCAACTCACAACTCCCTCTGCTCGACCTGCGGCAACGACGACGAATGGATGGGCCGAGCGACACCCTCTCGACCGGGCTCGTACGTTTGGGCTGCGAGAGTCACCCTTCGAGGCGGCCCGACGGTCGTTTGCGATCGCGGTGACCAAGGTCGAAGCGGCTCGACCGACGGATGGCAGTCAGAGAACGCTCCGACTCTGGCTGTCGCAGCTCCCGGGAGCTTCGTCGTCACCACGATCAACTTGAGGTGCCTTCTCGACGACTGGGACGCCCGACTCCCCATCCTCGTCGACGGACTCTCCGCAGCCCACGCCGATGCGATCGGACTGCAGGAAGTCTGCGCCGAGCCGAGCGGACGCGACAACCTCGCCGAGTTGCTGACCCGACTCGACGCGGCGACCGGCCAGACGCACTCGGTGACCCGAACCATCACCCATCGCTCCTGGAATCGCTACGAGGAAGGGATCGCGCTGCTCTCTCCACATCGAGTGGGCGGGACGAGAGTCGCCGATCTTCCCCCTGGCGCGTTCCCGAGGAAAGTCATCGCGGCGGAGATCATTGGGCCCCAAGGCCCCGTCGTCTTTGCGGTCACTCACCTCGACGTCGATGGGGGCGCAGTTCGGGAGTCGCAGATTGGGACAGTGCTCGAGATCGTGGACGAGCTGGCGAGCGAGCGACAAGGAGCGATCGTGGCCGGCGACTTCAACGAAGGTCCAGGACTGGGCGTGAGCGCCCGACTCGGAGCCGCCGGGTTCGTCGATGCTTGGGCGGCGCTCCGCCCGACCGAATCGGGGCCCACGTTTCCGGCGAGTGACCCGGCGTCTCGGATCGACTACGTCATGTTTCGCCAGGCAAGCTCGGGTTTCGGGGTCAGTGAGGTCGAACGTACGTTCACCGAGCCCCTAAGCGGCGTCTTCGCGTCCGACCACTTCGGGCTCCGCGCCCTGCTTCGGAGGCCCGAGTGACTGGCGCAACGACTCAGCTCAGGTGAGTAACTCACGGCATCAAACGGTGACTCACCAAACCAACAGGGTCTGGCAGATCCCACAACTGAGCACTGCCCTCAGCAACCCGGATCCTACCGGGGTCAGAGAACAGTACTCACCGTCTTCCAGTCTCACCCAGGTGCCGAAACACTGGTCGACGTACGCCAAATACGCTCGCGCGCAGTAGGCCATCTCGATCTGCGCGGTGTCCAAGTCGTACTGACAAGACTCTCCAGGGCAGGTGATCGAATCGGCGCAGACGATGCAACCGGCGGAGTCTCTATGACACTCACGTGCGGGGCCACACTCGTAGACACACTTCCGGTCCAGGCAGCTCCAAGAAGAGGAGCTCTCACAGAAGGGAACGGCGCCCGGAGTGAAGCCGTCGTCGCACTCTGCCGACATGGCGCACTCTCCCGGGCCTGCGTCGACCGCGCCTCCATCGAGCGCTCCGATATCCATGGGACCAGTCTCCGGAGTCGCCGCGTCTCGGCCCGTATCGATCGGAGAGCCGAAGTCTTCCGGGCTCGCGAGGTCATGTGGCGACGCGTCGCGACCCGCGGCGTCGGGTTCCGGGAGGCTGACCGAGCCCTTGACACACGCGGCGAGGGTGACCAGCGCGAGCGCGAAGAGATGATGTGTTGGGGGCATTCGCGGACATTACTCCCAGCGGTCAATCGAGTGAATCACTTCGTCACTTCGTCGCTCGATGCCGGTCAGACAAGAAGCTCGAAGGGGCCAAATTGCTTCGGGACCGGACCGGGACCGGGACCGAACGGGAACGGGAACGGGAACCGAAACGGGAACGGGAACCGAAACGGGAACAGGAGCGGGAACAGGAACGAGAGCGGATCGAGCCGAGGACTACTCATCGGTCGAGATCAGCGGACGCCGGAGTCGAAGCCGAGCTTTCTTTGCTCGACATCGGCGGGCAGCAGGCGCCAGAGCTCCTCCACGATCGGGCGAAGTCGTGCCGTGTCCCCTCGCTCCATACTCTGGCGACCTTGTCGTACGAGGAGCTCGGCGCGAAGCAAATCATTGGCCCTGGAGACTTCGGATGCGGCTCCTTCGAACATCCAGACCCAGGCCGAGGGATGTCGATAAAATGCCGCGGTTCCGAGGTCGCGGACGACGCGCAGTTGGCGCTCGAGGTCGCGGGGATCGCGCTCGTCGCGGGCCTTGGCGACGGTCTCCTCGAGCTCGAGGAAGAGCTTTTGCTCAGTCGGAGTTCCGTGAGTAGCGATCCACGTCGACGCGGAAGCGAGTCGCTCTCGGGCCAAGGACTCGAGCTCCGGCCAGCGCCGTTCGAGGTCGAGCTGCTCGAGGTCAGCGTCGAGCTCCAGGAGCGTCCGGCGGGCCTTCTGGCCGGCGTCCGCGTCTCCGCCCCGGGCGGCATCCACGTCTCGCTTCACGTCGGAGAGAGACCGATCGATCGACGCGAGCTTCGACACCGTCTGGAGGGCGCCGCGCCGGAACGCGTCTTTGCGTAAATCAGCGATCCGATCCTCGAGCGAGTCCAACCCAGCCGCCATGGTCTCCGGATCGACGGTGGGTACCAACAGGGAGGCCACGCCTTCGAAGACCTGATCGAGCGCAGGAACCAGCGCTCGGGCCGAAAGCCGGCCGCCTCTGTCGAGCTCGAGAGTGACCTCGATGGCCGATCCAGAAGGCAAAGTCCCGTTGAGCGACCCGCCCGGAATCTCCAGCGAACCCACGAGTCGGCACAGGTGCGCTTGCTCAAACTCACCCTGCACGATCGGAATTTTCAAGACGGTGTCCGACGATCCCTTGGAGACGGTCTCCACCGTGTTGTGTACGAAAGTCCGGCGCGCCGGAAGCGGCGCGCCTCTCTCGAAGTACACTCTCACCGCGTCGTCCGCCCGGGCCACGCCGATCGATCTCGACAACGGAGGGTCTCCGATGGCGAGCCCTTGAACGATGGTGAGCTCGTCGGGAACCGTCTCTACGATCGCGTCCTTGGCATCACGCGCCTCGATCCGAAACACGTTGGGACGACGCGGTAGCAACTCGACCATGGTGAAGAATGCACCCTCCGCGTCGACGATCGCTCGCGGGGTCTCGAAGAGTCCGTCGGTGCGGACGAGTCGAATCGACGTCGGATCAGCTCCGACACCTTCACGCGTCAAACGTCCGACCACGTGCGGAGTCAGATCGGACGACATAGCCGGGTATTGAAGCCAGAGCTTGCGACCGTCCTTGCGTGGAGTCACCGGCGCGGGCTTCTTGGTCTCGAGGCCAGCGGTCGCGGCGTACACGGCGGCCCCTCGCGCCACCAGGGTCATGGGATCCAAGCCTTCGCTGATGGGTGCTTCGAGCGCCGACGACACGCGACGCCTGAGCATGGGCATGACCGTTGGACCTCCAACGAGCACGATCCGTTGGAGTGTGGGCGAGCCTCTCGCCGCGAGCAAACGCTTACAAACTTCGATGCTCCGGTCGATGAGCGCCGAGCACATGGCCTCGAGCTTGTCGCGCGTGAGCTCGACGTCGAGCTCGAAGGAGCGCTCGTCCACGTCCAAGCGCGGCAACGCGATCACTGCTCGGTCGACTCGGCTGAGCTCGATCTTCGCTTCCTCCGCGGCGAGCTTCAATCGAGCGAGCGCCGCGCGGTGTTCGGGGTTCTTTCGATCGATCCTCACGCCCTCGACCTCGGCCACTCGAGCGATCGCGTAGTCGACGACGGTCGCGTCGAAGTCGCGGCCGCCGAGGAAGTTGTCTCCGTCGTGGCCCACGACGCGAAGCAACCCATCGCGGGATTCGAGCAGAGAAGCGTCGAAAGTGCCGCCTCCGAGGTCGTACACGAGCCAGGAGCCGCTGGAATCTTCCTGGGACCAACCCGCCGCGAGCGCGGAAGCGATAGGCTCCTGGAGCAGCTCGACGCGCTCGAACCCAGCGAGGCGGGCGGCGTCGCTCGTCGCCGCATTTTGGGGCAGCTCGAACAGCGCGGGCACCGAGATCACGGCGACGGAAGGCGCCACTCCAAGCTGATTCTCCACGTCGGCCCGCAGGGCTCTCAAGATCTCGGCCGCGAGCTGTTCGGGGGAGCGTTCCTCACCGGAGGCCGGAAATCTGATCTTCTCTCCGGTTCCCATGAGCCGCTTGAACTCCGTGCGCGTGTTGTCCGGGTCGGACTCGAGGTAGCGACGCGCGCGCTCGCCGACCGTCACCTGACCCTTTGGGCCAATTCGAACGATCGAAGGGGTCAAGACGCTGCCCTGCGCGTTTCGAATCTCGGTGATGGTGTCGCCATCGAAGGCTGCGGCCGCGGAGTTCGTCGTGCCCAAGTCGATGCCCACGTAGGTCGTGTTGCTCACGGGCCGCAGTCTACCTCGATCCGCAGCGCCGCAAAGCCTCGAGATCGAGTCCTACGGCATACACGCCGAGCCGCCGGCCACGCTTCGGCACTGGTAGCCCGCTCGGCATACGGACTCCACACAGCGACTGGCGCAGAAGAAGCCACCCGACTGCACACACACCGAGCTCTCGGTGCATCGAGATTGATCGCAATTTTCGATCGAGCAGTATCCTCCGGGATAGTCGGGGCCCGACCGACATACCCAGGGCGGACCCCTTCCGCAGTCTGAGTTGGTGTTACAAGGGGCACCGACGGCCGGGTGCGCGCAGATCAGCTCGTTGCCGAGGGGAGAACATCGGTACGACTCGGACTCTCGGCAGTCTGCGGCGGAGGCACATCGATCCAAACAGAAGGGCTCGTCATCCCCTGGCTGTATACACAGCGCGTCTCCGCCGGCCGAGCACGTCGTGTCGTCTCCGACCGTGCATCCGACGGTCGAGCAATATCCGCCAGGTGTACTCAGCCCGCGGACGCATGCCGAGTTCTGATTGCAGTCCTTGGCGCTCGAGCACGGGTCGCCGTCCACGGCGGTACTCACCCCTGGCAAGCACGCGGCGTGGTCGAGGTGGAGGACCCCGTGCATTCGACTCATACAGAGTAGCCCCGGCGGGCAGCCCGCGAGCCCGCAACAAGGGACGAGGCACAGCGGCGGAATGGACCCTGCGTCGGCGACTCCGCCGTCGCTGGACGGGCGGGAGGTTTCGACGCAAACGGCTCCGGCGCAATCAGAGTCGCTTCCACACGCCCGAGTGCAATACCCATCCGCAGGAAAGCCTTGAAGCTCCTTGGCGCAGAATCCAACCGCGCAGTCAGAGTCCACGACACAGCTCGCGCCGGTCGCGCCTGGGGCCGGCGCTGCACAAAATCCTACGTCAGGCGGCGTCGCGTCCTCACGACCCGCATCCTTTGCAGGCGAGATGATGGGGGGCCGACGACCCCCGTCGGGGCTCTCGGAGACCCCCGAGGAACAAGCGCTCAGCGCGACGAGCACCACGACGTGACGGAGCACGATGAAATTCTATCATCCCTCGGCCGCGCATTGCCGCCGATGCGCGACTCGGCTACGTCCGACGCGCCGGAAGCGTCACCGTTCGATGAAACACGCCTGGAGCTTGGCCGCCCGCAACTTGCGGCGGAACCGACGGAGAAACGTCGCGACCGGGCTCGCCATCGCCATCGGCTTCGCGAGCCTCGTCGTGCTCGGCGGCTATGTCGCCCGGATCGCTCGCTACCTAGAGACCACCACGGTGTACCTGCAACATCTCGGTCACGTCTCGGTGTTCGCGAGAGGCGGGCTCGAGATGCATCTCATCGAGCCCCAGAAATTCAACCTGACTCTGGAGCAACAAGGCGAGATTCGATCGGCGCTGGCAGCCGACCCTCAGGTGGAGTTTTTCGGACGAACTCTGCGGGGCGCGGGCTTGGTTGGGAATGGTTGCAAGACTTACTCCTTCTTCGGATTCGGAGTCGACCTCGACCTCGATCGACACGTCCGACACCACCCCGCGGTAGCGGCGCGGGCCGCCGAGTTGGCCAAACCCGTGCGAGGCGTGGCGCTCGTGGAAGCGTCCGAGCCCGGTGAAGCCGTCGCGCTCGCCGAAGGGCTCTCGAACCGGATCGGCAAGACTCGAGTGCTCGCCCAAACGGGCACCCGCACCGTGACCATCGAAGACTGCGCCGCTGACGACGTGCGAGACCAGATCGCCGAAGACGCTAACGTACAACTCGCCGGAGCCACCTTCGACGGGTCCTTCTCCGCGGTCGACGGGAACGTCGTCGGGATCTTCTCGACAGGTCTCGCCTCCAGCGACGACGTGACGCTCTGGTCGAGCCTCGAACACCTCCAGACGCTCTACGACACCGACCAAGTCACCTCGTTCGCCATCTACCTCCGCGACCCAAGCCAGAGCCAACGCTATGCCAAGGCGCTCCAAAAATCGCTGGCCGAAAAGAAGCTCGATGTGGATGTGCTGACCTACGAAGACGAAGATCTCAATCCCTACTTCGTCGGCACGGTCCGCTTCCTCACGATCATCGCTGCCTTCATTTCTTCGGTGGTCGTCTTCGTGGTCACACTCTCCGTCGTGAACTCCACCACGATGACCATCTTCGAGCGATCCCGGGAGATCGGCACACTCAGGAGCCTCGGGTTCACGCGAAAGCAAATCATAGGGCTCTTCATGCGCGAAGGTGCGTTGCTGTCGGCGATTTCGTTGGGCGCGGGCCTGCTGCTCGCCCTCGGAATCGCCGCGTCGATCAACTCGCTGGATATCCAGATTCAACCCCCTGGGCTCGCCCGTGCGATCCGCTTCGTAGTCACGCCGTCCGCGCCGATCACCTCGTTGCTGGCGCTGGCTACGATCGGCGTCGGCGCTCTGGCGACCCTGGTGGCCACTCGCGGCGTGGCGCAGGAGAACATCGCGCGGCTCAACGCGGAGGTCACCAAGTGACGAGCCCGCTCCCCAAGATGGCGATGCGAAATGTCGCGAAGAACGCGCGACGGAGCGCCGCCGCGCTCACCTCCATCAGCGCGGGCTTCTTCGCGATCGCGACCTTCGCCGGGTACGTGAGTGAGCTCGAGGTGCGGTTCGCCGATGTGATCCGAGAGAAGCAGATGCTTGGGGACTTGATCATCGAGCGCCGAGGGGCCGAGAAGTCCGGTGACGAGGGATCGTGGCAGCACACGTTCGACGAGCAGGAGCAGAAGCTCCTCGAGGGTCTGTTCACGAAAGAGGGTTCGGGGGTAGCGATCTTCACCAAGTCGCTGAGTGTCTCCGGGCTCGTGACTTCCGGGAGGAAGACAGCGGTGTTCCTCGGGTTCGGCTATCACGTTCCGACCGGCACGCAGTTTCGGGGCAAGCGATTCGAGCACGACGTGAGCTGGGGCCGCACCCTCGCCGAGTCCAAGTCTGACAAGGCGATGATCGCGGGCGAGGGGCTGGCGCGGCTGCTTGGTTGCGTGCCCTCCGACGCGAAGGACGTGATCACCTGCAAGCGGAAGTCCGTTCAGCTCGCGGCGACGACTCAGGACGGGCAACTCAACGCGATCGACGCGGAGATCGTCGGGATCGTGGTCCCCGAGCTCAAGGAGATGAACGTGCGATTCCTCTCGATGCCCCTGGAGCTCGCGCAACGACTCATGGACACGAAGAGAGTGTCCAGGTACGTAGTCAAGCTCGACGAGCGAACCGAGCATCGAGGCTTTGGTGCCCAACTCGTGACCCACGCCGAGGCTCTGGGTTTGACGCTCGAGGCTCGGGCCTGGGACGAGCATCGCTTCACCGAGATGTACAAACAGGCGATGTCGATGCTGGCTGTGCTGCGAGCGTTCGTCGCGTTCGTCGTCATCACGGTGGCCGGAATGTCGGTGTTCAACACGATGGCCAAGGTGGTGAACGAGAGAGTACGCGAGATCGGAGCGCTCCGGGCGCTCGGCTTCCTTCGGCGACAGATCGTCGCTCTCTTCGTCCTGGAGGGTACGTTCCTGGGCCTCTTGGGAGTGAGTATCGGAGCAGCCGGATCCCTCGTCTTCGCGGTCTCGACCAACTTGCTCGGACTGACCTACGACGCCGGGATGACCATGGATCCAATCGAGCTGGCGATTGCCGTACACGGCTCGGTATACGCCTTGGCCGCGACGTTCTTGCTGACCGTCGGCCTGATCGCGGCGTGGTTGCCGGCCCGTCGCGCCGCGCGGCTCGCCATTCCGGAGGCGCTGAGCCACGTCTGATACGGGTTGATCCTCTGCTAGCTGGTTGTTCAACTTGCAACCATCTTGATTGAGCAGGCGCCGATGCGGAGCGCTCGCAACTGGAGAGACAGTATGCGACGATATTCGTGCTCCCGTTCGTTTATGTGAAATAGGGTCAAGAATCTGACAGCAAGCTCGAGTATGGGACTCGATTTCTACTGCGGTTACTCCTCCTTTAGAAACAACCGCGGCTCTTTGAGGAGGCTCCATGAGTTGCTCTGCGTCGGAGTGTATTCGGGCGATGACGCGTTATTCGACTTTTTGTTGCTTGATGACTCTGACCTCGAGGCACTTCGCGCCCACCTCGAGCGCGAAGAATACCAAAGTCGTCTTTGGCGCATCTGGCTTCACGAGGAGGAGTGCACACTCTGCACGCTCCGTGCAACCTCGAGGAATCGGGAGCGATATCAAGCGGCGCTCATTGCGGGCACTCTGGACGGGGAGCATCGGAGTCTGGAGCGTGACCGCGCAGACGTGGGCGAATTGCAGTTTGTTCAACAGATCGTGGATCTGCTGCACTCGGAGCTTCGGCGAGGGGTCTTGGGTCCGTTCCTTGTCAAGGGTGAGCTAGGCGCAGTGCGCGGGTAACCGCGCCCGTGGCGATTCTCCTCGGGCTGCCCAATTTTCAAGCTGTGCAGCCCCTCATTGCGCCGTGCATTCTCCCAATTCCAAGCCGTGCCACTCCCAATTTCACGCCGTGTCCCCTTGTAACCGATTTTCGGTGGGCGGTCGGAAATGTTCAGTAGTGACTCACTCGAGTTTGCTGATCGGGATAGGGCGGGCGCGAGTCCGTCACCGGGCCCGAGTCCGTCACCGGGCCCGAGTCCGTCACCGGGCCC
>CAYXDO010000184.1:0-15644 GCA_964463485.1 uncultured Myxococcales bacterium
CCCAGGGATCCGCGAAGCTTAGGCGCAGGCAGGCAAGATGCCTGCGCTCCCAGGGCGGACTGCGCCTTACTGCGGCGGGGTGTTGATGATGCGGACGCCGGAGTCGGTCGTCTCGTTCAAGATGCGGAACTCGACGCGGCGGTTCTCTTGACGACCGGCTTCGGTGTCGTTCGTGGCGACCGGACGCTCCTCGCCGTAGCCCAACGCCTCGAGGCGATCTGCGGCTACGCCCTTTCCGATGAGGTACTTGCGCACCGAGTCGGAACGGCTCTGCGAGAGCTTCTTGTTGTACACGTCCGTACCCTTCGAGTCGGTGTGTCCTTCGACGCGCACCTTGCGGATCTCGGGGTGGGCGACGATCACCGCAGCGACGTTGTCCAAGAGCTCGAACGAGCGCTTCTGGATCTTCGCGCTGTTGTAGTCGAAGTACACCTTCTCGAGGATCTCGATGCGGTCGACGCTGATCTTCACGAGCTGCCGCTTCTTGCAGCCCTGGAAGCCAGACTCGCCGGGGAGGTCCGGGCAGTTGTCGATGCGGTCGACGACGCCGTCACCGTCGCGGTCGGCGTCTGGGCAGCCACGATTCTCCTTCGGGCCTGGGCGCAGCGGGCACTGGTCGTCCGGGTCGAGCACGCCGTCCTGATCGTTGTCCGGATCGGGGCAGCCGTCTTCGTCCTTGAACTGATCCTTGTCTTCCGGATCGTTCGGGCACTGGTCGTTCTCGCCGAGGATGCCGTCCTTGTCCGGATCCATGTCGAGCGGGCAGCCCTGGTTGGACGCCGGTCCAGGCACGTTCCGGCACCGATCGTTCTCGTCGAGGATGCCGTCCTTGTCGTTGTCCGGATCGGGGCAGCCTTCCTCGTCCTCGAAGCCGTCGCGGTCTTCGGGATCGTTTCGGCACTGGTCTTGTGTGTCGAGCACGCCGTCCTTGTCGTTGTCCGGATCGGGGCAGCCGTCCGAATCCTCGAACTCGTCCTTGTCTTCCGGGTCGTCCGGGCAGCCGTCGAGGCGATCGACGATGCCGTCACCGTCCCGGTCTTTGTCTCGTTGGAAGAACCGGAAGCCCGCGAACACGCGGAAGTCTGGGGTTCCGTAGCCTTTGTTCAGGCCTGCGGCCGTGCCGAGGTAGACGTTGGCGGTGTCCATCACGTCATAGCCGACGCCGCCGATGAGCTCCGAGTAGGTCTGGTTCTCGTACTTGAGCGGATCCGCCGCGTCGAAGGCGAGGTTGTAGGTCGCGCCGATCTCGAGCGGGATCCCGCCGTTGGCGTCGAATCGATAGGCGGCCCCGACGCCGCCACCGATGTCGCTGCCCACGTCGAGGCTCGCGATCTCGGTGTCGCTGCGGATCGCAGTGCCGAAGTTGAGACCGAGGCGCAGGCCGCCGAAGGTTCGCGAGAGCAGCAGCGCCGGAGCGACCTCCACTTCCCTCGAACCGAAATACGCGCCCGAGCTCACCGTCGGGAACGTGATGTGGGCCGCTACGGCGAGGTCGATGGCTTGGCCCTCTTGCTTGAGAAGACCAAGCTTCGGCGTGAACACGATGCCCGTCAGGCCCGCCGAGCTGAGCGCGGGAAGCGTGCCCCCCACACCCTCGATCGTGTTGTCACGACCCTGGTTCAGGACGATCGGGATCTCGAGGCCGAGCTGCAAGTAGCTCCACAGCGAGATCGCGCCGGTGATGCTCGCCCCGAGGCGATTCTGCACGAGCCGACCAACACGATCGGTGCTGCCGCCGGTGGCTCGCTCGATCACGAGCGGCTCGTCGGCATACCCAATCCAAAGCCCGAGATCCCAGTTGAGATGCTCGGGCAAGCCGCCCCATTCGAGGTTCAAGATGCCTTCCCGGTCGAGCGCGGGGTGATAGCGCTCCACCGAGAAGTCCTGGGCTTCGGTGAACTGCGCGAAGGCAGTCGCCGGCACTGACGCAAGCGCCAGGGACGCGAGAAATCGAGTCCGCATGATGTTGCTCCCTCTCCCTAAAGCTCAAGCCCGGCGCCGTCGCAGGACGGTCGCGATGAGGCCGATGAAAACGAGGCCCAAAAGGCTGGTGTGGCTTGGGCTCACGCAGCGGCAGCCGCCACCCACGATGTTGACGTCGTCCGGGAAGCCGTCGCCGTCTTGATCTGGGTCGCAGACGTTCCCGATGTGGTCACCGTCGCGGTCCGATTGCCCACGGTTGGGCACGTCGGGGCAGTTGTCCGTCGAGTCCGGCACGCCGTCGTTGTCGCGATCGGACGCAGCACAACGTCGCCCATTACACTCGAAGCCTGCTTCGATCGCACACGCGGCCGAGCAGCCGTCCCCGTCCGATCGATTTCCGTCGTCACACGCCTCGCCCGTGTCCGGGCGGCCGTTGCCGCATGGCGGAGGAATGTCGTCGGCGCCGATGTTCGGGTCTCGCTCGTTGCCGTCCACGCGGCCGTTCCGGTTGCTGTCCTCCGTGCCATCGATGACCGTCCCATCATCGGTGTCGCGATCGGTTGGATCGGTCTCGGTGGCGGGATCGGCGTCTGGCGTGAATCCGGCGCCCGTTCCTTCGAACGCGACGTTGTTCCCGGAGCTGCGTCCTCCCGGTACACCCATCGTGACCCCAGTCTCGACGCCGTCCTTCAGGCCGTCGCCGTCAGTGTCGGGGTTGAGCGGGTTCGTTACGAAGCCGTCGGTGCCCGCGACGATCTCTTCGCCGTCCGAGATCCCATCGTCGTCGGTGTCCGCGTCGAGCGGATCGGTGTCGGCGCGCGGGTCGTAGCGCGTGGGTGAGCCCGCGTCGATCTCTTGGCCGTCCGGGATGCCGTCATCATCGGTGTCCGCGTCGTCGGGATCGGTCCCGATCGTCTCTTCGACGTCGTCGGAGATCCCGTCGGAGTCGCGGTCTTGGATCGTGTGCTCGGGGTCGAGGTAGTTCGGGATCCCGTCGCCGTCCTCGTCGCCGGTGCCTTCGTCTTCGTCCCCGTTGCGGTCGCCGTCCGAGTTGCGGTCGTACCAGTTGGGTCGCGAGTCGCCATCGACGTCGTTGCCATGAGTGGCGCCATCAGCGGCCTCCTCGGCCGTCGGGATGCCGTCGCCGTCGTCGTCAGGGTCGCGCCAGTTGCGAAGACCGTCGCCGTCGATGTCTGAGGTGCCCTCGACGCTGTCGAGGATCGTGTCGTCGTCGGAGTCCGTATCCAGCGCGTCGATCGTCTCGTCGTCGTCGGTGTCCACGGCCTCGCCGTGGTTCGTCTCGATATCGTCGCGAATGCCGTCGTCGTCCGAGTCCGCGTCGAGCGGGTTGGATCCGATCGTGCGCTCGACTTCCGTGCCCACGGTGTCGCCGTCGTCGTCGACATCGCGGAAGTTGGGACGACCGTCGGTGTCGAGGTCGCCCGCGCCTTCGCCAACGTCGAGCAAGGTATCGCCATCGGAGTCTTCGTCCTTCGCGTCGATGGCGCCGTCGCCGTCGGTGTCGATCGGGAGCCCGCCGTCGGTCTCGATGAAGTCGTTGATGCCGTCGCCGTCGGTGTCGGAGTCGTCGGGGTTCGTGCCGAGATTGCACTCGACCGAGTCGAGAAGGCCGTCGCCATCCGCATCGCCGTCCGCGTCCACGACTACCGTGACGCTGTCGGCTCCGGTCGCCGCGCCCAGCCACGTGAACGTGCTGAGCTTGGTCTCGGATCCCTTGCCGCGCGGGCCGAAGTTGCCAAAGGCGCGCGCGTCCGTGTTGGGCACAGGTGCCGCGGTGATCGCACCCGGAAGGACGCCAGCGGGGCCAGACGAACCGAGGCTGTGCTGTCCGTTCGGCATCAACACGTCCATGCTCTGGACCGCCGAATCGTCCCACCACATGCGCAGCGGCTCGAAGGTGGTGCCTGCTCGCCGATAAAAGCGGAGTCCTGGGAAAATCGTGTTCGCGTTGTCAGCGATCAAAAACGTCGTGCCCACCGTGACCGTGACCTTGCAGGACACCGAGCCGACCGGCGTCGGAAGCCCACTTCCGTCGAGGCCGTCCCACCACGCGATGTTGTGGCCGACCGCGGTGTGGCCTGTTCGCACGACGTCGCCGCCGCCGGACACGTCGAAGACCCCGTCGCGATTGAGGTCGCAGACCATGTGCCACGCGCCGTTCACGTTGGAGTCGAAGCCGATTTTGATCTTCGATTCTCCGGCCACGACGCTCGTGCAGGTGCCGTCTTCGAGCGCGACGTTGCTGATCGTCGGCGCGGTCACCACTCCGTTCACGCCCTCGGGGACGTTGAGGAAGAGCGGATGCTCGCCGTCCGCGACGCCTGACTGCGGCGGTCCGCTGCGGTTGTAATACGGCGCCACGTGGCCAACTTCGTTGGCCCTGAGCGCGTAAGTCTTGCGAGGCGCGAGTCCCTTGAAATCGAGCGCGACGACGGCGCTGTCAGTGCCTCGGCCGCCCGGGACCTTGGCGAACAATCGCAGGTCGATCGGCGTCCACGCCGGCAGCGGAATCAAGTGCCACGCCATCGCCGCGACACGACCCGGGCGCGGTTGTGTCCCGCGAATCACCGTGATGTCCCAGCTCTCCTGCTGGTCTTCGACCATCGCCCAGTGCAGGCCGTTCATGGTCGGAACGATGGTGGATGGGCTCGCAAACGTGCCCAGCATCGATCCATCGGGATTCCAAACCGTGAGATTCCCCGCCCCGCTCCAGGTGATCGCTTCCGTCGTGAATTGGCGGACGTCGACCCGCAGCTCCGTGCCGGGGCGCATCTGGTGTGCCCCAAGCTCGGCCGTTCCCTCGCCCCGCGCGATCCCCGGCGCGATGGTCAGGGCCGATAGGAGCGCAAGGCGCCCTGTGACCGTAACTCGCATGCGCTCTCCTAGACCGGAGCCAACCCCGAGCCAAGAGCCTTTCTCGAATCACGGAGCCCTCGGGTCGCCCCACAACGCAACGTCCGCCAGCGCACCCAAAACCGCAGCCCTGACCGCGAGATCCGACTCGAACGGTCGGGCGCACCCCGCCGACTTGGGCGTGGTCACCAGATAGCTGGTGATCGAACCAGAGCCGTCGAGACGCGCATTCTCGAGCACCTCCAGCGCTGGCGCCGGCACCGGCTGCTCCCCCTGAAACACCCAACCCTGGAGCTCCCCGGAGCTTCGACCCGCCACCGGCTCGACCCCCACGCCGCCGGCATACAAGAACAGGCACGACCCCCCAACGTCCGCGACCCGCACCACGCGGCGATCCACGGCGATTTGTTTGTTCGGCAGAAGGTGGAAGACCTGCCGAAGCTCGAGCGGCGACCGAGGGGCTTTGGAAATCCGAAAGTCGTCTCGAACGACGACCCACCTCGGCCGAACGAACGTGAGTGTTCGAACGATTTCAGGGCTCTCCAAAACCACGCGGGTGACCGCTCCGGACGTCAAAAGGCTCGTGACGCTCGCGAGGCCTTCCGCGCCTTCGACCGCGGCTCCTTCGATGGAAGCGCCGCAGCACGTCGACCCAGGAACGACCGGAGGCGCGGGGCCTCGTCGAAAAGGAACGTTGTGAGCCCGACGAGCACGGGCGAAGGCCAACAGGTCGCTGTTCTCCGGAAGCGCGGGCTCGCCGAGCTCGATGAGCCAGTCGACGCCATCAGCCGCCAACACGAAGCTCAACGCGTCAGCGTGGCCAAACGCGCCACGTCCTCGGACCGCCAATACAGGAGAGTCGGACGCCCGATCGGCCCGCAGCACCGTGAGATCCGACGACGCAAAGTGCGCAGCGAGCTCGGGTGAGGGCATGCCTGCGCCTCCGCAGATCGACTCGCAGAAACCGGAGCTCGGGCATGCCGACGCCGCTCGCCTCGGATCGAACACACGATCCGGCCTCACTCGACCCCACGGAACGAGCCGGCCGTTGATCGTGAGCTCACAAAGGAGCTCTGCGGCGTTCGACGCGAGGCTCGCAAAAGGCGTCGCGCTCGCCGCTTCGTACGTGTCGAGGGCTTGGGCTAGGTCGCTGATATCCTGCCGTTCGAAGCCGCGTCGGGCTCGAGCCGCCGCTTCCGAAGGTGCGAGAACCTCCGGATACAAGAGCGAGTAGGTCACGAGCGCGACGTCGGCTACGGATCCCGGTCGACCGAGCAGGCTCGCCGCATCTGCGTGGAGCAGCGCGTACAGCCGATCGCGCTCCGGAGTCGACTCGGCGCTCGACACGAGCAACGCCGCCACGTTGAGGAGCCGGCGCCCCACGACGTCCGGATCATCGAAGATCTCGACCAGCGCTTCCTCTCTTCGCGCCGAGCCCGCATCGAGGCGATCGGCCAGCTCCGACGCCAAGGTCACCGCGGCCTGCAGGTCCTCCCGCTGGCGCGCGGCGGAGAAGGCTTCGACGAAGACGCGCGTTCCATCGAACGCGAGGAATCGCTCCCGCCATGCGCGGCTTGGCCCAGCGAACAGCGCGAAGTCGAATCGATCGAGGCACTCGGGCGTGGAGACGCGTCGACCGAAGCCCGGGCCCTTCACCGCCGAGCACTCGCCGGGCAACCTCGGAAGCTCGATCTCCGGAAAGCCAGGCTGCGCGTACGCAAGGCTCGTCCTCATGCGGCGAGCGAGCGGGCCCGGCTGTTCGTGAAGCTCGGCCGGCGGCATCGCCGCCAACACTTGGTCCCTCACCGCGGTCTTCCAAACCTTGGGCGCCAAGGTCGGCAGGCCGCTCCTGCGAGCGTTGAACCGCGCGGGTCCATCCTTCGGATCGATCGGAGTGACCTCCACCGAGATCGAGATCGCCCACGCCTTCGTTCGATCCTCGGTTCGATCCTCGGTTCGATCGTCGGTCAGATCGATCAGCAGCTCGGGGTCATATTCGCCGCCGTGGGTCACGTAGGCGGCGTCGGCTTGATCGAGCCACCCCACCACGGACGCAGCGCGAAACGGCAGCCACACCATGTGGAGCCCGCTCTCGATGCGCGCGACGCCGCGTGTTTCCGGCGTAAGCCCTTCGAGCCTGGCGCGAACGCCCACCGCAGAAGCACCGTCTACTTCCGGCAGCGAGACGCTGACGCGACAGCGCAGCGGCCCCTTCCCTTCGAGCTTGGATCCGGAATGGACGTCCGCCCCGCACGTCCAGCTGGGCTCTGCGGACAACGCGACGAGCCCAAGGACCCACGAAACCATGCTCCGACTTCGCACGAAAGACGTCGCGAGCGAAAGAAAGGATCGCTCCCGCCGGGTTCGCCGAGCGTTGACCGTCCGGACCCGTTGGACTTCCATCCAAAGCTCGAAGCGATCCTTTCGCCGAGCGCCAAGGAGTGTGATGAGTTCCAGGCAACGTCTTCCCGGCTCTGCGATCGCCTTGATCGCGGGCGCCTTCACGTTCGGCGCAGCGGAAGCCGACGCTTCGGCAGGCAACCTCTTTCTCTACAGCCCCGTGGGTCCCGGACAAGGCGAGAGCGTGTTCGGCGTAGGCGGACGCGTCTACCTCTTCATCCCGACCTTCGACCTGCACTACGTCCGAGGGCTGACCGACTACCTCGACTTGTACTTCGACCTCAACTCGCTCGTGGTCATCAACCAAGTCGACCTCGGCCTTCGAGCTCGCCTCGTCGGGGACGCGAGCTCGCGCTTCTCCATGGCGCTCAAGGCCGCCGCCAACCCCACCTTCCTCTTCCTGAAGTTTCGCGACGCAGAGCCCGTCAGCTTCGCGGCCACGCCTGGCATCGTGTTCGGCTTCGGCGGACCCACGACCCAGTTCACCGTCGGCTTCGACCTCCCGATCTACTTCGGCTCGGCCGGCTTCGCCGCCGGCGAGTCAGGTGCCCCGCCGGGCTCCAAGGTGCAGCTCGTCGGCCGGCCCAACATCGGCGTCGAATGGCGCGTCGGCGACTCCGCGAACATGTATATTCAGGCATCGAGCCTGATCGGCTTCTCAGACTCGGTCTCCGATTTCGTCGGCCCGATCGTCGGCATTGGCGCGGCAGGCTAGCCGCTCTTTGCCTCTCGATCCTCGCCTGCCGATCGCAGCAAACCGGCGGCTCGCCGCCTGATGGCACCGTGCGGAGGTTCCACTCGAACGGAGCGATCGCCGCGGAGCTCCACTTCGAACGCGGCCGGGCCGTGGGTTCCTGGAGATCGTGGTCTCCAAACGGGGAGCTCCTCACACAATTCGAATTCTCTGGCGGTTACGCGGAAGGGCCCGCGCTGCGCCGCTTCGCCGACGGCCGCCTGAGCGCGTCGATGCGGTTCGATGACGGCCGGCTCGCTGGGCGGCGAGTCGTTTGGCGACGGAGTGGTCGGCTCGCGGCCGACGATGGCTTCGTCGACGGCGAACGCGAAGGCACGTGCCTGCGCTACTTCGACAGCGGAACGCCGATGTTCGCCGAGCATCACTCGAACGGGAGCCTCCTGTTGCGCCTCGCCTGGAGCCGCGACCCGCCACGCCTCGGCCTCGTGGAGACCCAAGAGGCCGCGATCAAGTTCGAACGTGCGTGGCCCGTCATCGAACCCCGCGGCGCCAACGCGTTCGAAGAAACACGCCTGTACGGGCCATGGCAGGAGCCTGACGGCGCGGAGCTGCTTCGAGATCTCGTGGCGCTCCACGCCGGCGACGAAGTCCGACAGCTCACCTTTCCGGAAGTCGCGGTCATCGCGAAGTGATCGGGCGGCTCGGATGGGCGATCGCGCTGCTCCTCGCGATCGCCTTTGCCTTCGGCGACGTGTTGCCGCTCGGCCGTGGCTTTGCGCTCGAAGGACACGCGAACGAAAAGCGGCTCTGGTGGCACATCACCCAAGATTTCCAGCGGGGTCAGCTGGCATCGGGCGTCCTCAGCGACGAGATCGACGTTCCGCTGGAGCAGCGAATCCTCGCGCAATACACACCCGTCGCCGTCGTGTTCCTGCTCTTCGACTTCGACGAAGCCTACGACCTCTACGTGCTGCTTCATTACACGCTCTTGGGTCTCGGCGCGTTCCTCGTCGCGATCGCGTTCGGCGCCAGGCCCGAAGAAGCCTTCACTTCAGGTGTGCTGGCGTCGATCTCCGGTCCCGTCCTGTCCCTCGACACCGAGCTCCCGACGCTCACCGCCTTGGCTTGGCTGCCCTGGGTTCTGCTGGCGCTCCTCGCCGTCTTGCGTCGCCCAAGCCCGCAATCGACGCGAGCGATGGGCCTGCTCGCGATCGCCTTTGGATTCCACCTTCAAGGCGTGAGCTGGGTGATCATCGCGATCGACGTCGCGGCGATCATCGGCGTTGCGCTCGGACGCTACAGCGCCAACGAGACCACGAGACCGGGTGCAAAGCTCAGAGCTGCCTTCGGCTTTGGGCTCGGCGCTGCCATTTCCGCGATCGCGATCGTCCCCGCGCTGATCGCTGCGCTCGAAGCGGGAGCCAGCGCTTCGATTCGACAGACCTTCGGTATCACCTTTCTGCAGCTCGTCGAGCTCCTCGGGCCTTCGCTCTTTGCTCCCCCCGATCTGCCTTTCGCCGAGGTTCGAGCTTTGAGCGAGCACCAAGACCTTCTCTCGGTGTGGACTCCGAACGACTTCAAGTCGATGTACCTGGGCTCTGCGCTCAGCTTGCTCGCGATGGTCGGACGAGATCGCCGCACGAAAGTAGTGGGGCTCGCCGTCGTGGCCGCGTTCGCCATCACGCTCAGCGGCGGCACCTTCGTCTTCCAGCGGATCAAAGACGTCGGCCCGCTCGCCCATGGAGTCGATGCGGGTCACCTCTCGATCTTCGGGTCGGCGCTGATGGCCGTGTTCGCACCGTTGGCGCTGAGGCGCGTGAAGGAGCAGCCGCTGCGGCTCGCGTTCGGCGCCATCTTGTTGCTCGTGGGGATCGTCGGGCTCGTCCAGACGATCCTCTCGGATGAATTTCGCAACTATTTGGCCCTGACCTTCGGCTCCACCGCGATCCCAACTCGCGCGCTCTCGATTGCCCCTCATGAGCTTCCGCTCGATCCCACTTTTGGTGAGGCCTTCGATCGCCTCCCCGAGATCGCGATGGGAGCGATGAGCGCGCGGCTCGTCCACGGAGCTCTGTTCGCGGTCGGTTTCACGCTCGCGGCGGTGGCGATCGCGCGAGCCCCTCGCCTGTCGGTGGCCCCGCACTTGATCGCGGTGCTCGTCGCCCTCGACCTCGCGGTCGGAGCGCGTTTCACGATCTTCGGGGCAGAACATGCAGACGCACGACCGACGAGAGCCGTGCTCGACGCCCTCGCCTCGCCCGACAAGTCCTCGGGCCGGTTATTCGCTTGGAGACCGCCGACCTACGGCCCTGAAATCCATCAGCGAGACGGCCAGAGCTTCGCGGCGGCGGAGGTCGCCTCCAGGGGCCAACGAGGCGAGCTCGCCTTCGACGTACCGGGGCTGCGCCGCTTCGTGCTCAGCCCCGGCGGTCTGCGCCCATACACTTGGACGGCCAAGATCGTCTACATCGTGTCTCGCACCATCGATCCGGCGCTCTATCCACTGCTGCAACGCGCTGGCGTCTCCCACGTGTCCACTTGGTTCACCGGCCTTCGGCGTCCAGCGCGGCTCGCCTTCGTCCTCGACGTACTCGGAGAGGCACCCGAGCTCGTGTACGAGCTGCCCTCGCCGCGCCCGTACGTGTCCACGACCTCGAGCTGGAAGAACCTCGATCCGAAGACCACCCCGGCCCGCGCCCGCCTCCTCTTCGCGGCCGACCCGGCGTCCGTGTTCGTCGTACGCGAAGGCGGGTCCGTCCCCGACGCGGCCTGCGCGGGCACCGCCACCGTCACGCCCGTCGAGATCCGGCCGGGTCTCGTCGAGCTCGAGGTCGACGCGCCTTGCCGCGCGATGGTCGTGGTCCAAGAGCCGCTCACACCAAGGTGGCGCGCATACAGAGACGGGCACCCCGTCGCCATCTCCTCCGTCGATCTCGGGTGGCTCGCCGTCGAGGTGGGGCGCGGTCGAGGGCACTTGTCGTTCCGCTACGAATCGACTGCCCCGCGCGTGGCGCCTTACTCCGCCATGGCTTTCGTCCTCGCGCTCGGTTTGCTCGCGATCGGGGCTCCTCGCTCCGTCAAAGCAACCGGCTGATCGAGCTTGTCGTACGGAGCGGTTCCGGCTTTCGTCCCGGCATGATCCCCATCCAGCTCGAGGGCAAGGCCGCGTTCGTCACCGGAGTCGCCGACGACGGCGGCTTTGGATGGACCATCGCCAAGACACTCCAGGCGGCCGGCGCCCGCGTGTTTCTCGGGAGCCACCCGCGCACCGTGGGGATCGTGGAGCGCCTGTTGCGGCGACCTCAGAGCGCCGCTGATCGCGCGCTCCCCTTTGGGGCCCAAGGGGAGCTCTCGCCCGAGGCCATCATCCCCTGCGACGTCGCCTACGACCAGCTCACCGACATCCCCGAGGAGACTCGCGCCCAAAAAGGCTATCGAGAGGCCGACGCGAGCGTCGCCGGAGCGTTCAAAGCGCTCGCTGAAAAGCTCGGATCGACGCCGCTGTCGATCTTGATCCACGCCGTCGCGTTCTCTCCAGAGATCGATCGCTCCCATCTCGACACGAGCCGCGCGGCCTACCTGACCGCGATGTCCGTGAGCTCCTACTCGCTCGTGGCCCTCACGCGCGCGGCGCTCCCGATGATGGTGAACGGGAGCATCATCGGGCTCAGCTACCTCGCGGCCAACAAAGTCGTGCCGGGCTACGGCGGTGGTATGTCCGCGGCCAAGGCCGCGCTCGAGTGTGATGCTCGCATGCTCGCTCACTTCGTCGGTGGCAGAGGGCATCGCGTGAACATCGTGAGCCCCGGGCCCTTCCCCTCACGCGCAGCGCGTTCGATCGGAGACATCGACGCCATGATCGAACACGTGAAGGAGCGGAGCCCTCTCAAGAAGACGATCGACGCGATGGACGTCGCGTCCCTCGTGGCGTTCCTCGCCTCGCCGCTGGCCGGATCGATCACCGGAGAGCTGATCCACGTGGACGCCGGCTACCACGTGATGGCCGGTTAATCTCGCCCTTGGCCTTGGGAGCGTAGGCCCTGGGAGCCCCGGCGGGACGAGCCAGCCGAACGAAATTCCCGAAAATCGCTTCGTTCGAGCCGAGCCCTTGATTGATCGCTGTGCGGTCGCGAAGTTGTGCCCGTGCGCTTCCACGTCGTCATCATCGGCCGAGACAAGAAGGATCCGCTCGTGTTGGCCGCCGACGAGTACCTCGATCGCGTACGCCGATCGTTCGGCGTCGAGGTCACCGAGCTCAAAGAATCGCCCGCGCGACCCTCGGTGCCGATCGATCGAACGAAGAGAGAGGAAGCCGAGAAGATCTTACAGGCCGTATCAAAAGACGATCCGGTCATCGCGCTCGACGAGCGCGGCAGGACGCTGAGCTCCATCGAGCTGTCGCAGAAAGTGGGCCGCTTCGCCAACGAAGGCAGGAGATCCATCGGGTTGATCATCGGGGGGCCCAACGGGCTGGACGCGAGCGTCACCGCGCGCGCGACCGAGACTTGGTCGCTCTCCAAGCTCACGCTGCCGCATCGCCTCGCCCGCTTGCTCTTGGCCGAGCAGCTCTACCGCGCGTGTTCGATCCTCAAAGGGGAGCCCTACCACAAATGATCTGCGCGCTCTTCAGGGGCCTGCTCGATGGGTTCTTCCCGTCGAAGTGCGCGAGCTGCGGGGCGCTCGGCGCCTCGCCCTTTTGCGCCGTATGCAGCGTGGGCCTGCTCGAGGCCAGCCCGTTGCAGCTGCGAGGCACGGCCCACACGCGGGCCGTGTTCGAGTATGGCGGACCGATCGCCCGCGCGATCTGGAGGCTCAAATACGACGGGCGAATCGAGCTCGGCAGAACGCTCGGCAGAGAGCTCCGGCCGGAGCTCTCGAAGCTCGACGACATCGACGTGGTGGTGCCCATCCCGCTGTCGCCTGCGCGCCTAAAGAAGCGCGGCTACAACCAAGCACGCGAGCTCGCCGTCGGGCTCGACGCCGGACCCCTCCGCACGGGGTTGCGGCGACGGGATGGCCCCGGCCGCCAGGTAGGCCGCGCGCGCGCTGATCGTTGGGCCCACGCACGCGGGGCTTTCTCTCCCATCGAACGCGAATTGGCCGGACGACACGTGCTTCTGGTAGACGATGTGATCACTACGGGCGCGACGCTCGAGGCAGCGGCGAAGGCTGCGACCGAAGGCGGCGCTCGATCGGTTCAGGCCCTGGCGCTCGCGCGCGCGGAAGCTCGAGCGGTCGGACGTCGGTCGGATGACCCGGGCGCTCCACACAGGCGAGATTCCGTCGGCGCCACGGGCGCGGAGGCTTTTGGATGAAGAGACTTTTGTTGGCGCCGCTGTTGTCGCTCGCGTGTTTTGCGTGTCGGGACTCCCCGCCGACCACCGGCGACAAGCCCAAGGCGGACACCGGAACCACGGGCCCCACCCTGTGTTCGACGACGACCGACTGCGGCGGTCTTGGGATCTGCGTCGCTGGCGTGTGCGAGGCGGTGACCCCGTGCTCAGCCGACTCGGAGTGCCAAAACGCCGTGTGTCACACGACGCGCGGCTATTGCGTGCAGTGCGATGGTCGACACCCGAACGAATGCCAAGCCGGCCAGACCTGCCAATACGACTTCACGTGTGTGGCGATCGGCGGGCCCGACGCGGGCCCGGGCGACGGCGGGACCTGCTCGGGGACCTGCGCGACCAAAGCCGAGTGCGGCGGAGAACAGGTGTGCAAAAACGGCGCGTGCTGTGCGCCGCCCCCGCGCTGCTTCACCGCAGACGATTGTCCGGCGAACAGCCCGGAGTGCAACGGCGCAGATGGGCGCTGCTTCGGCAGCATGACCTGCGCGACCGACAACGAGTGCCTCGGCTTCCCGGGTTGCTCGGCCGGCGGCTGCTACTGCGACAGCCCTCCCACGGGCGTGTGCCGCGTACGTGAGAACGAGTGCGCCATCGACGCGGACTGCCAAGACACGACGAAGGTCTGCACGCCGAGCACGCCGCGGCGCTGCGTCACCGCGCAAACCTGCACCAACGACACGCAGTGCCAGGCCGAGGGGCTGATCTGCGATCAGGCCAGCGGCCGCTGCAAGAACGGCCAACCTTGCCCGAACGGCAACGAGTGCACGCCCGGGACGCAGGCCTGCGTGGGCGGCGTCTGCGTGCCTCGCACGTGCCTCAACGACCCGACGCTCTGCGCAACGGGCCAGGTCTGCAACGCCTCCGGCCAATGCGTCACCTCCGCCGACACCTGCACGAGCGACGCGCAGTGCTCGAGCGGCTACTACTGCGACACGACCGCGAGCCGATGTGCAGTCGGTTGCCGCAGCAGCACCGACTGCGGCGGCGGCACCTGCGACGCGGCCCACCGATGCCAGGGCCAAGGAACGGTCTGCGGCGACTGCATGACGGACGCGGAGTGTCCTGCGGGCTCCGCGTGCACTCAGGGTAAATGCCGACAACAGTGTGCCGCGCCCGAAGAATGCTCTCCCTTACCGTTCTGCGGTCTCATCACACACTCCTGTCTTTGCCTCTAGACGATTACCCGCCGCATCCCGCCTTCGCCCGTCCGTTCGGAAGTCCCTTTGGACGGCGTCCGATCCGCTAACTCCTCAAAAACTCGAACGCTTCGCCCGGAGTCGGTGGAGGTGAGCCCAGGTAGGTGATCGTGGGTCATTTTCACGCAACGGCGCCGATGTAGGCCCGATACTCCTAGGTAAGACAGACGCTCACGAAGTGGTCGCCAGTCGCAGGGAGTAAGAGAAAGTGTTCGCCGTTCAACTTCGAGCCGAGATGGGCGCAGACGACACCGACGTCGAGGTCCCGGTTCTCTCCCGAACGCCTTCCCGAACGCCTTCCCGTCCCGGCCGCATGACCTCCTCCCCGAAGCTCGTAGCCGCTCGTGAAGCCACCGGGCCGGTCGTCGGCGCGGCGAGCTGGGAGCCCATGAAGGCGCGATCGCTGATCGACGTGCAGCTGCGTGAGTCGGCGGGTCGCCGTGGCGCTCAGACGGTGACGCGGCGTTTGGCTTCGGAGCCCAAGGGTCGTCCGGTTCTTGTTCGCATCGACCTGGCTCGCTCGACGGATCGGGACGCTCGGCTGGTGATGGTCGGCGCCGACTCGATCGTCGTCGAAGGTGTGGCGCTGGGTCGAACGAGTGACGGTCGCCGTCCCGCGACGCTCGCGGTCGTGGTCGAAGGCAGCATGTACTCGATCGTCGTCGAAGGCGGAGAGACCGCGGTCGAGTGTGCGAGTCGGATCGCTCGTCGACTCTCTTCCGATTTCGTCGTCGAGGTCGAAGGCGGTCTGGTGCGGATCGTTCGAGAGCGCTGAGCGTACGGACTTTCGAACGAGCCTTCAGATGCGTCCAGCAAGAACACCATCGATCGCAATCGATTGCGGCTCTAAGCCAGGAAGCTTCGTTGGAACTGAATCGAAACTAGTTTGAGCAACAAATGATTCTCGCGCTCACCTTCGGTGACGTTCGGATCTGATCCGAAGATCGACGATCGCTCGATCGTGTGAAGCCTCGCCTTGTTGACAAACCTCAAGGGCAATTCGTACAGTGCGAACACTTTCGGCCCATTGTCACTCTAGAGGCCGAACGAGGATGGTTCGAATGGCAGAAGAGGCAACAACCGCACCGAAGGCGCGGAAAAAGAAGGCGACCAAGAAGAAGGCGACCAAGAAGAAGGTCGCGAAGAAGGCCGGGAAGAAGAAGGCGGCCAAGAAGAAGACGGCCAAGAAGGCCGGCAAGAAGAAGGCTG
>CAYXDO010000184.1:15744-20712 GCA_964463485.1 uncultured Myxococcales bacterium
AAGAAGAAGGCGGCCAAGAAGAAGACGGCCAAGAAGGCCGGCAAGAAGAAGGCTGCGAAGAAGGCCGGTAAGAAGCGGGCCGGCAAGAAGGCCGCGCCTGCGGCGGCTGCGCCGGCAGGCGACTCCGGCGCTTCGTCGTAAGCACGACGTCATCTCTCTTCGAAGCGGCTCGCTTCTCCTCGGAGGGGCGAGCCGCTTCGCTTTTCCGCCCCACCCCTTCATCCTTTCCTGGTCCGATGCGACTCGAAACCGAGACGATTCGATCGCTTACGACGGAGCTCCAGCCGCTCGTCGGGGCCCGCGTTCAGCGGGTCGACGAAGTCGACACCCACGAGCTCGTGCTCGAGCTGCGTTGCCCAGGTCGTACGCTCTGGCTCCTCTTGTGCGGTCGAAGAGGAGCCGCTCGGGCGCACCTCGTGGCCGCGCGACCCCCGAAGCTGATTCCACCGTCCGGATCCCAAGGCGCAGCCCGGCGACGACTCGAAGGCCGCCCCGTTCGATCGATCTCCGCTTCCGCGCAAGGCATCGAGCTCACCGTCCCCGGCACAAAGCTCTTCGTGGCGCTCGACGGGGCTCCCAAACCGATACGCTTCGAAGAGCTCAGCGAGCCGACGACGGGCCCCGACGAGACGCTCCCGGTGCCGGCCCACTTCCCGGTCTCGGACTCGATTCGAGCGCGCACCGCGCTCAAACTCGACCGCGCCGCCCTCGACCGATTGAAACGCTCGGTCCTCGACCCGCTGCGAGCCAAACGGAAGCGTCTGGAAAAGCTCCTCGAGAACCTCGATCGAGATCTGAAGAAGCTCGTCGCCCTCGAAGCCGAGCGACGCTCCGCGGAGCTCCTCAAGACCGTCCTCGGGCGTGTGAAGCGCGGTCAGTCGACCGTCGAAGTCCTCGACTACGCGACCGGAGCGTCGGTCACGGTCGCGCTCGACCCCTCCCTCGATGTGAAAGCCAACATGGAGCGCTCCTTTCAGCGGGCCAAGCGCGGCGCGAGGGGCCGACTCAAGGTCGAGGAGCGCCACCGCAAGGTGCTCGACGAGCTCGCGATCGTGGTGGCCGAGATGGCTCGCGCGGAGGCCGCCTCCGCCGACGAGCTGCGATCGCGACTCGAGGGGCGCGCCGAGCCGACGGAAAAATCGCCGAAGTCCGACAAGCGTGATCCGCTGGCCCGACATGCGCGTCGCTTCGTGAGCCTCGACGGGCTCGAAATCCGCGTAGGCAAAGGCGCCGAAGGCAACGACCGCCTCACTGCCTCGGCCCGAGGCCACGAGATCTGGCTGCACGCCCGCGGCGTCCCTGGCGCCCACGTGTTGATCAGGCTCGAGAAGCACCGCGCGCTGCCAGAGCCTTCGCTGCTCGACGCGGCCCACCTCGCCGCGTTCTTCTCGGACGCCAAGCGCGAACCGACCCCGGAGATCGTGTACGCCGAGGCTCGCTACGTGAAGAAGACCAAAGGAGCCCCGGCCGGCGCGGTATCGATCTCGCGAGAGAAGACGCTGCACCTCCGCGTCGAGCCCGCGAGGCTCGCGCGCCTCCTCGGTCGAGACCCCACGCTATCGACCGAGTGACCCTATTCTCGAGACTCGCGAGCGCTAAACGCGCTCGGACCCTTGTCCGCCAATGACCTGATGAGCTCCACCATCGAAAAGAAGCCGTTGCGTCGGTTCGGGCTGAGATGCTCGGCGAGGCCGAGCTGACCGAACACGCCCTCGAGGTCGACCTTCCTCACGTCTTTGGCGGCCTGGCCGACGAACACCACGCGAAGCACCGCGACCAAGCCCTTGACGATCGACGAGTCGCTGTCGCCATCGAAGTCGATGCGACCGTCATCGACACGAAGTTTGATCCAAACCTGCGACATGCAGCCCTTCACCCGGTTCGCTTCGGTCTTGTCGGCGTCGTCCATCGGGGGCAACGCGCGGCCCAGATCGATGAGGTACTGGTACCGGTCGGACCAGTCGGAGAAGAGCGAGAAATTCTCGACGAGCTCCGCGACGTCCACACTCCGAACGTGCCCCGCGGGCGCGGCCGGCGCAACGAGAGCGACGCGGAGGTGTTGACGCCCAGAGCGCCTCGCCCTAGGGTCCGCCCGCGTCGAACGCGGCCCTTTGTGTCCGAAGGATTTGCCGTGCTCGGAGGAGGTACCGTGTCTCTCGCGAAGTTGACTCCCTGGTCGGGCCTTGCGTTCCTGACCCTCTTGGCCTGTCCCGAACCACCGAAAAAGCCCGTCGAAAAGCCGACCGAAAAACCTGCCGCGACCGCTCCTGCGCCTCAGGGGAGCCCCAACACCGTCAAAATCGTGAGCAGCCTCCCGCGCACCGGCAGCGCGAACGCGCAGACCACCACGATCGTCAACGGAATCCGAATGGCCATCGACGACGCCGGCGCCAAGGCCGGCGCCTTCACGGTCGTCTACGAAGACTGGGACGACGCCTCCGCCAAGAAGGGAGACTGGGACCCCGAGGTCGAGGCGGCCAACGCGGACAAAGCCATCAAAGACCCCGACGTCGTCGCGTACATCGGCACCTACAACTCGGGCGCCGCGAAGATCGCCATGCCGGTCCTGAATCGCGCGAGCCTCGTGATGATCTCGCCGGCCAACACGTACACGGGACTCACCAAGCCGGGTATGGGCGAGCCCGACGAACCAGGCGTGTATCGACCGAGCGGCAAGGTGGGTTACTTCCGAGTCGTCCCCGCCGACGACATCCAAGGGAGAGTTGCCGCTCAGTGGATCAAACAAATGGGTGGCAAGGGTGTGTACGTGCTCGACGACCGCGGCCTCTACGGAAAAGGCGTGGCCGACGTGTTCGCGGCGACCGCCGAAGAGTTGGGGATCAAACTCACCGGCAGAGAAGGCATCGACCCGAAGGCTCAAGAATATCGGTCGCTGATGACGAAGGTCAAACAGTCGAGCCCCGACTGGGTCTATTTCGGCGGAACGACGCAGACCAACGCCGGCCAAATCGCCAAAGACATGGTCGCCGTCGGCCTCAAGGCCAAGCTCATGGTGCCCGACGGCTGCTTCGAGGACGCCTTCATTCAGGCCGCTGGCGCCGACGTGGCCAACGAGCGGGCGTACGTGACCTTCGGAGGTGTCCCTCCAGCCAAGCTCACCGGCAAGGGCGCGGACTTCGTCGAGCGATATCGCAAAAAATACGGCGGCGAGCCCGAGGGTTATGCGGTGTATGGGTACGTCGCAACTCAGGTGGCCCTCGACGCAATCGCCGCCGCGGGCTCGAAGGATCGTGAGACCATCCGAGCCAAGGTCGCCGAAGCCAAGCAGGCCGACGGCGCGCTCGGGACCTGGTCCTTCGACAAAGACGGGGACACGTCCCTCACGACGATGAGCGGCAACATCGTCCGAGGGGGCAAGCTCGAGTTCGTGACGCTGCTCGGCGAGACGACCCCGGCCCCGACTCCAGGCGCCGCGCCTGGAGCTGCTCCCGCTCCCGGCGGAGCTCCCGCCCCCACGAAATGACCGACGAATCGCTCATCGTGAGCGCAGTCCTCCAGCAACTCATCATCGGGCTGACCAATGGCATGGTCTTCGCGCTCATCGCGCTCGGCTACACCATGGTCTACGGCATCCTGGAGCTGATCAACTTCGCCCACGGCGACTTGTTCATGCTGGCGTCTTTTTTGGCGCTGACTTTGATCGGAGTCTTCGGGCTCACCGCGGTGAACAGTCCAGCGAGCTTCCTGGGTTTGCTCGCCATCGTCGCGGCCTGCTCGGTGTTCGCCGCCGCTCTGAATTGGTCGGTCGACCGAGTCGTCTACAGGCCGCTTCGAAACGCGCCCAAACTAGCTCCGCTGGTCTCGGCCATCGGAGTCTCCTTCATTTTTCAGAACGTAGGACTCTTCTGGGGCGGGATGCCGCTCGAAGTCTTCGGGGCCGGCAACGCCGCAGCGGCTCCAAAGACCTTCCCCAGCTTGATTCCTGGAGACAACCTGCTGGGTGAAGACGCGCTCGTCCGATTCACCGCCAAGGACCTGATGGTGATCGTGAGCTCGGTCGCGGTCATGGCCGCGCTCTACGTGCTGGTGCGGCACACCAAGCTGGGTAAGGCCATGCGCGCCACCGCTCAGAATCCGCAGGCCGCCCGACTCATGGGTATCGACGTCGACCTCGTGATAGGTGCGACCTTTGCCATCGGCGGCGCCCTCGCTGGCTTCGCCGCGGTCATCTACGGGCTCTTCATCAACACCATCAACTATCAGATCGGGTATCAAAACGGGCTCTACGCGTTCACCGCCGCGGTGCTCGGCGGGATCGGCAACATCCCGGGCGCGGTGATGGGTGGCCTCGTCATCGGTTTGGTGCGCGCCTTCTCGGACCAATACATCGGCGCTCAATGGCAACCCGCCGTGCTGTTTGGGATCTTGATCGTGATCTTGGTCTTCCGCCCAGCCGGGCTGCTCGGCGCCAATGTCCGGGAGAAAGTCTGATGGAGAAAGTCTGATGGAGAAAGTCTGATGGACCGACTCAAATCCAACATCGGGCTCCTGGTGCTCGCGGCGCTCCTCGTGTACCCCGTCTTTCCGATCTTCGACCTCGCGGTCGACGCAGTCACCGGAGTGCCCCTGCGGCTCGATCGCCAGCTCGTGAGTATCTTCATCTTCGCGATCCTCGCGCTCGCCCTGAATCTGCAAGTCGGCTACGCGGGCCTGCTGCAGCTAGGCATCGCGGCCTTCTTCGCCATCGGCGCGTTCTCGACGGGTATCATGACCGTGGAGAAGTACCCATTCCAGGTGGGATTCTGGGGCTCTCTGATCGTGGCTCCGGTCGTCGCCGGCCTGGCCGGCCTCGCCCTCGGAGCCCCTACGATTCGCCTTCGCGGTGACTACCTCGCCATCGTGACGCTCGGCTTCGGCGAAGTCACCCGCGTAGTCATTCTGAATTTGGAGAGTATCACCGACGGACCCCGAGGACTCAATCCCCTCCCCTCGCCATGGCTACCCATC
>CAYXDO010000185.1:0-20691 GCA_964463485.1 uncultured Myxococcales bacterium
CGCCCAGCGGCGGTCTTCGTTTGGTCCGGGCGGTCGGCGCAACCTTCGGACCGGCCTTGGGGCAGGACGTGCGACAGCCCGGGCGGACTCCGCCTTTCGCTGTCCTCCAGCCGTCAGAGGAAGCGAAGGTCCGGAACCAAGGCGAGTCCGCGGTCATGACCCACATCTCCACGGTCGGCGGGTGCGCTTCACTTAGACCGGACCACGGGTGACGTGGTGCACTCCAGTTGAGCCGATCTCGATTCGAACCCGGCGGCTCGTGACCAGCTCGACGGGCCGCCAGCACACCTCCGCGCACGCTCGGGCCCAGGCTTCGAGATCGTCGCACTCAGCCGGAGGCGCGTAGCGCGCGTCATTCCACGGCACCTGTAAGTAAGGTGCGATTGGCTCCTCTGCCCACCGGTTCCAGGCCTCCAGATATCGCTGGCGCTCCGCCGACTCGATGGCGTTGCGGTGGTCACGCGTCAGGCCGACGGCGTCACAGACTTGGGCGACGAGGTCTGCTGGCAGGTCCCGGTGGCCGCACTCCCACTCGACGAGACGCTGCGCTGCAGCTGGCTTGCGGCCGATGCGAGCGAAGAGTTGGCCCGGGCGGAGTCCGGCCTCCAGCCGGGCGTTTCGAGCTCGCACGGGCAGGTCGAGACCGATGAATTTGGACGCCTGCGGCTCTTCCGCTCGCCACTCGACCCGGTGCCGTTGCGTGGGCCGCGCGAAGAGTCCCTCGGCCTCAGGCAGGAGCTCCCACGCGCTGCTGTCGCCCGTGATACCGCGCCCCCGCGTATGGCACGACTCTCCGCCGCAGCTGGGCGCCTTCGGGGCCTCGATGACTCGACTCCGACGCACTCTTCCTGCGTCGATGTCCAGTTCGAGCACGGACGCGTAGCTGCCGCTGCCGAGCGTGAAGTAGTCGCAGTCTCGAGGCGCTCCGTACGCGATGCGGACGACTTGAGTGATCCAATCGGCCACGACGGGTCCCCGGCTCAGCTCCCAGAAACCGCGGACACGCATGAGCCACAATGAGTCGTCGCGGACGCGCCACTCGGCGAAGTACCCGCGCTGAGTTGCGGTCGTGATGACTCTCAGGTCGGGACGTGCTGCCCACACGACGCGGTCCGTGGCCCTGATGGACAGCCAGTCGAGGATCTCGTGGCGTCGCCGACCCACTGTGATGATGTCTTCGGCCTGGCTGGTCATGTCCGCGGGCAGGGATCCTGCGCCCATTCACGAGCGAGGTCGAGTGATACGTGCGGCTACTACCGGAGCAAGTCCGGGCACACGTTCGCAGAGCTTGCTCGGGTCGAGGGTCGTTCCGTCGATTCCTCGGGCGACTACTCGTTCGGGTTCGATGAGTAGAAGCGCGATGGGTTCGAGGTCCAACCAGACCCACGCCCACTTCTTGCCGCTGAGCTCGATTCGGCGCTTCTCGAAGACGACGATGTACCCGACCCCTTCGACCTCGCGAAGCGGGCTGAAACCGAGCTCGGTCACGCACCGTCTCGAGCCGCCGCCAGCGCGCGGATGGTCGAGGGTGTGAGTACGAACGCGAGCGTAATCAGCAGGAGCTCGAGCGGAATCAGCGTGAGTCCTCCATTCCGCAAAGGCTGCGGCAGCGGGAGCGCGTTCGCAGTTCTGTCAGGGAACGGGATCCGGGAACGGATCGGAACGAACCGCCATTGGGCCACGTTCTGCTTTGGGGCCTCAACTCTCTCTGGCCCGGCGATCCGCGTCGACGATGACGTCGACCGGATTGGGCCTGAAACCCTTCGGCTGGTCTGCGGCCCACATTCTTGGCGAGAGTATGTACGAGATATGTCCCGCCTCTGGATGCACGATGTGTTCGTAGCGATCTCCGAGAATGGGAAACAGGTAGTGACCGCTCACGTCCGGCACGACCGGGTCGCGTCCGCCGAAGATTCCTACGAATCGGAGCCTGGTGCGCGCCAGACTCGAATACGTGAGCGTCTCACCGCGATACACACAAGGGATCTCACCTTTGGGTCCGGGACCCTTGCCAAACAAGGCCGAAGTGAATCGACTGATGTCAGCGGGAACGGGAAACCGTCGAGCGCAATCCGGCGACACCCAGTAGGCTCCGGCGAGATCACGGCGCTGATTTTTGTCGAGGTCCTCGATGCGAGTCACTTTTGCCAAGTCCTTGCGCCGCCAGCCGGCGTGGAAGTAGCCGAGCGGCGTCTTGTCGAAGAGGGCGCGCAGCGACACGTCGAGCCCGATCCGGGCTTGGTCCGCGTCCGTGTATCCGCCCGTCCTATCCCACAGGGCAAGGTTGGCCTCGATGAGCGGCTCCGGAGCCCGCTGGATGGCTTCCGCGAGCGAAGTACAGCGGGACCCGTCGATGGGCGACACGAAGGTCGTGACGACCGAGAACTTGGCGTCGGCATCGGGCGGGTCCGCGCAGACGTACGCGAGAGACTGAGTTCCCTGGCCGCAATACCCTTCGAGCACCAGCTTGCGGTTGCCGTTGTGGGCGAAGGCGGTGCTCGAGAGCTCGCGGATCGAATCGATCAGTATCGGGAGCGTGAGTCGAGAGTAGTCGTGCTCGAACCGATCCCCGATCAGCTCCATCGCGTACACCGGCAGCCCGCGCTCCGAGAAGCGACCGTAAAAATTGTACTCAGGGAGGAGTCGGAAGATCCGATCTCCGTAGGGGATGCTGCCACCGGCGTGAAAGACGGCGGGCCCTCTGAAGCCTGCCACTTCCTTGGGGGGGATGTAGACGAGCCGGAAGATTTCGTTGCGACCGATCTCGTGCTCACCCTCGAAGGAAGCCGATCCAAAGAGGTCCTTGCCCAGTGTCTCCACCAGCTGTTGGAACCGTGTCGCCGAGGTCATTCGCTGTCCGATTGTTTCGACGAATCCTTTACCGTCGCCGGACGAGAGAGTGTCCGCGGCGGCTTGAATGACGTCGCCTTGAATCTCCAGAACCGCGTCGAAGGCCGGAAAAATCGCCCCGTCGAGGATCGCCTGAGTGGAGTGAGTGGAATAGCGAGCCATCGCGATGGAGCTCTTCACGCCTGTGCGGTAGGCCGAGAGGCCGTTCTTCACGAGGCTGCCCATCGTCCTGCCGACCCGGCTCGGAGTTTTTTCCGCCATGGGTGCTCGGTATCGCGATCGAGCCAGCGCAGCAAGTCGGATGTGCCCGCACCGTCGGGCGGCTGACGACGCCGCTGAGTTGTGGTACGAATCTCGTCGTGAGCCCCCGTTCGCTGCTCGTCTTCTCGTTGGGATTCGCTCTGGGCTGCAACCCGCCGGCCAAGCCGGCGCCCGAGAACCCGAAGGCCGACGTGATCGCCCAGGCCACCTTCGGTCCTTCGGAGGCTTGTTGTTTCACCCCGGGGGCGCGTTGGCTTCGATTCCCTTTGGGGCCTTTGCCGAGCCCGCCAAGCTTCACATCGCCGAGGCCAAGCCCATGCCATTGCCCGAGCTCATGGGTTCGGCCCAGGCCGCGACCTTCGAGCTCGCGGGCGCGCCGTCACGTGGATACGAGGGCGGTGGTCCTGGAGCTTCGTTCCGATCGGAATCATCTCCGAGGTCCTCTGGATCAGGGTCTCGTCGAGCAACACTGCCATGAGTCGCTCGGTTGCCTGTGGAGCGCCCGTGGGAGCGTCTCCGCAGCTCGAGAGGGACGCCAGGGCCAACAGCGCGCGCGCCCTCATGACTCCCCTCCATCTGCAGACTTCGTGGGTTCGCCGGAATCGGGCTTGTCTTTTCTTGGCGACACGATGGGTACGAGCGGCCGAGCGAGCTCCAAAGCACCTACGACGAGCTGAAGTCCGATGACGTGTGCATCGGGGATGGGGAAGAAGGTCACGCTGTCTGGGCTATTGTAGCTGTAGGATGCGGTGACCCAGTAACTCGCGGCCGGGCGGACTCTCCAATTCGAGTCGGGCTCGCCGACCTCCTCGAGCTCGTTCGAGCTCGAGGCTTCTTCGCCGAACGCGGCGGAGAGGCCGAGCGCCAAGTAAGCGTCCGTGCTCGGAACGTAGCGAGCTCCACGGCGGAAGATCAGAGCCCGCAGCCCCCCGACGACGGAGGCCGAGGTGTGCTCGGTGATGTCGACGTAGAAGCCGTTGTGAAACTCGAGCTGAGCCAGTCGACGGAGCGGGGTCGGAGAGACTTGGGCGCCGGCTTTGAGTCCGAGCCCGAGTTGGAAGAGGTCGTCTACGCCGAGTTGGACTTCGTACGCGCTCGGGGCGCGTCCTGCGTCAGCCACGGTTTCAGCGCCCTCTGCGAGGTCGCGATAGTAGTCGACGCCTGCAGCGTAGCGGGCGAGCCCGAGCAACGGGGTGAGCCACGGAGAGAGCCCCAAACGCTGAGCGAGCTTCTCGGGGCGCCCGAGCTTTGCTTCCGAGGCCGCCCGATCCATGCTCGGGCATGTCTCACGCCGACTTCGATCAGATCCTCGAGGTACCCGGAGTCGGCCCGATCCACTTCGACTCGCGAAGCCGGGAGGAGCTCCTGTTCTTGGTCGACGAGATCTTCACCAAGGGTGAGTACGCCCGAAACGGCGTCACCTACGCGCCTGGGAGCGTGATCGTCGACGTGGGGGCCAACATCGGCTTGTTCATCCTCGACGCTCATCGGCGGACGGGGGGTGACTGCGACATTCTCGCGATAGAGCCTATCCCCGAGAATCTGCGGCACCTGCACGCGAACCTGGACGCCCACGGGATCGGGAGGATCGAAGTGGTCCCGGTCGGACTGACCCGATTGGGCGGGCCTTCCTCGGCCACGTTTTCCTGGTTCCCTGGGCTGCCGGCAAACTCGACGCAGTTTCCCGAAGAGAAGGCCCGAGAGTTGTCCGACTATGTGGAGGCGAGGCTTGGTCAGTTGAGGCGCGAGAATCCGCTCGGACATGCACTTACCGCGGACTGGGTTCGCTCGCAGCTCGCCGTCAAACAGCGGCCAGAGAGTCTCGAGGTACCACTCGCGACGCTCGCGCGGCTCCGCGAGGAGCGCGAGATCGAGCGCATCGACTTGTTGAAGATCGACGTCGAAGGGGCGGAGCTCGAGGTGCTGCAAGGGATCGACGAGCTCACGTGGGCCGCGGTGTCGCAGATCGTGCTCGAGACCGACGTGGCCAGAGCCGACGAGATCGCCGAGGAGCTGAGGTTGCGTGGCTTTCTGCGTGTTTTCGTGGAGACGCCGGAGTTCGCGCGGGAGCTTCTGCTTTCCAATCGGCAAGTCATCGGCCTTCGATGAGAAAGCCCATCGTACTCACCGCGGTCGGGACGACCGGCGACGTGCTGCCATATGTCGCACTCGCTCGGGCGCTCTTGGACCGAGGTCACGCGGTGCAGGTGCACAGCCACGCGATTCAGGCGGAGCGATTTCGCGGGCTCGACGTGAGTTTTCGAGCGACGGCTCCCGACTACGGGCTCGAGGAGCTCGCGGACGTCTTCGAACGCGCGGGCCGAGCTTCTGATCCGCTCGCGCAGTTCCAGGTGCTGGCCGAGGCGATTTTCTTGAAGAACGCCGAGGGGCAGTACGCCGCGCAGCTGGAGGCCACTCGCGGCGCTGCGGTCGTGGTCGCGCACTTCTTCGATTACTTCGGTCAGGAGGCCGCGCTCGCGAACGGTGTGCCGCTGGTGACGATGACTTACATGCCGGAGACGTTGCCCACCGCGGAGGCGCCGCCGTTTCCGATGAAGCCGATGGCGCCATGGCTCGCCAAGCTTGCGTGGGTAGGCGCGGAGGTTCGTGCGGAGGCGCTGAATGGGCAGGTCCGTGCGACGCTCGCGAGGCTGCGAGGGGTCGGGCTCAGCGAGGTGCGCCCGCTCGGGATCGCGGGTGCGATGTCGAGCTCGTGCCACGTGCTCGCGGGCCCGGTCGGCGTGGTTCGACGGCGCAGAGACTGGCCCGCGCAGGTCGTCGTCACGGGCGCTTGGTTCGACGAGCCAAACGGTCCGATCGATCCGAAGTTGGAGTCGTTCCTGGAGGCGAACGGTCCGCCGCTCGTCGTGAGCTTCGGCTCGATGGGCGGACCCGACACCGAGGCGACGCGACAGATCCTCTCGGACGTGCTCGGTTGGCTGGACGAGCCAGCGGTCGTTCAGCGCGGCTATGCCGGCCTCGAGGTCTCGACCGAGCGCGTGTTCGTGACGGACTATGTGCCTCACGAGCTCCTCTTTCCTCGCGCCGCCTGCGTGATTCACCACGCGGGCTCGGGGACCACTGCGGCCGTAGCGCGCGCGGGTGTGCCTTCCGTTCCGGTGCCTCACCTGTTCGATCAGTATTACTGGGCTGGTCAGCTCCATCGGCTCGGCGTGGCGACGAAGCCGATCCCGCGCGCCGAGCTCGATGCGAGGGCGCTTGGAAGGGCGATCCGGCGGGTGCTGCGGTCCGCCTCGATGCGACGTAGAGCGCGGTCGCTCGGCGAGCGCGTCGCGGCCCAAGACGGCGTGGGAGCGGCAGTGGAGCTGATCGAGTCGCGCCTCACCTGAATCACCGCGTATGGACTTCGGCGGCGATTCGCTCGAATGTCGCACCCGCGTTGGGGAAGCGGCAGAAAGGGCGGGGGGTCGTTCAGCGCGCCTTCGTCGTCTGTGTGCCGGTGGCTCTCGTGATCGCGCTCGGGCTCTCGCGGGTGAGCGTGGTCCCCGAGCGCTTGGTCGCTGACTGCGACAACGTCACGCCCGAAAAGTGCAGCGGAGACGTGGCGCTGGTGCCGAGCGGCGACCCAGACAATCGCCGAACTCGGCGCGCCGTGGAGCTGCTTCGAGCGGGCCGCGTGCGGAAGATTCTGATCACCGGACGCGGCTACGGCGGCGACTCCGCGTGGGTGCTCGCGCGGTTTGCGATCGACGTCGGCGCTCGGCCAGAGGAAGTGCTCGTGGAGCCCGAGGCCACGAGCACTGCGGAGAACATCGCTCGTTCGCTGCCGATCCTGAAGGAGCAGAAGACGCGCCGGGTCCTGATCGTCACGAACGCGCCGAACGCGCGCCGCGCGGTTCTATTGGGGGAGAAGGGGCTGACGGGGATGGGGGTCCGTGTCGTGGTCGTGCCGGGAACACTCGGCCTGCCGCTTCGATTTCGTGAGCTCGGCAAGTGCGCGCTCTCCGTTGTCCGCGGAGAGCTCTCCATCCACGCCTTCTTCGAATGAAGACGGCGCACTCGGAGTCAGCGCACGCGGCGGCTTCGATTCATGAAGGGTCGCTCGATGAATCGAAAGAACAAGGCGCCGAGCCCGATGGGGATGATGAGGCGTAGCGCGAGCACGCTTGCGACGGGCAGGTCGATTCGAAGGGCGACTTGTTTGACCGCGACCATGATCGGCAGGTGCGTGAGGTACACGCTGTAGCTGATGAGGCCCAAGCTCGTGAGCCAGGCGACGACTCTGCTGCGGACCAGACGACCTTCTCGCTCGGCGTGGGTGGCCATCGTGACGAGCACGAAGAAGGTCGCGCCGAACGCGAGGTCGTCGAGGACCTCGGCGCCCGGAATTCGGAAGGTCGTGGTCTTGGGCGGATGCAACAGCAGGGCGGTCGTGAGCAACGTGGCGAGCGCGGGCCACGAGCGCACCCAGCTCGGGATTGCGACGCGTCCGAGGTTCGCTTCGACGGCGAGCGCGCCGAGGCTCCAGGAGAGCCAGTGCGCCGGACCGACGATGTACCAAAAACCTGGCCGATCGTGGCCGAGCGACAGACCGATCGCGCGCCACGCGACGGTTGCGACGGCCGCGACGCCGAGGGCGATCGACCAGCCGTGGTGTCGGCGCAGCCACAAGAGGCCGAAGTAGAGCATGTAGAGCTGCTCCTCGAGCGCGAGGCTCCAAAACGGCGGGTTGCCGATGCGGTGGTGCGCGCCGGTCAAGTTGTGGAGCAGCAGCAGGAGCAACACGAGATCGATCGCCAGGCGGCTCGGTGAGCCGTAACCGAGGTAGCTCGCGAAGCTCGATCCCTTGGGCTGTCCGAGCACACCGAAGAGCACGAACAGGCCCGCGATGCTGAGCAACAAGGCGACGAAGTAGGGCGGGTACAAACGAACGAGGCGACGTTTCCAGAACGAGACGAAGCCGACGCCGATGGCTTGGTTGTCCGTCCGCGCCCAGCGCTGGTGGATGCAGAAACCGGAGATCACCAAGAAGAGGTGGACACCGAACTCGCCGTAGTCGGTGAACGCAGTGACGGCGGCGGGCAGCGCCTCGACGGCGACGGCTTTGCCAGCTCCACCGACCGGAGCGAGGTTGAGGCTGTAAGGCAGGTGACGCAAGAGCACGAGGAAGACGGCGACGCCGCGCAGGAAGTCGATGGCGACCAGGCGGTTGGAATCAGGGACGCGTTGGCTCACGCCGCGCGAAGCCTGCACGCGGCGATTGCGGCGAGGCCAGCACAAATCTCGGCGCGGGCCGCAGCTGATGCTTTCAGCCTGCCTCGGAGAGGAGGACGGGAGGACCTGGCGAGGTCGACGGGGTCGACGGGGTTGACGGGTGTATTACGCTCTGTAATACATCGTCATGGCCACGAGGACCGTTCGGCTCGATGAGGAGTCGGAAGCCGCGCTCGATGAAATCATCCGCGAGACCGGCAAGCCGATCTCCTGGGCCTTGAAGCAGGGCCTGCTGGTGTTCCGGGCCGAGCTGATGCGCCCTTCCGCGCGGTCCGCCTTCGAAATCTATTCGGAGCTCGATTTGGGCCCCGGAGGGTATGCGTCGGCCGCCTCGACGGACACGCGACGAGCGGCGAGGGACGCGATTCGAAAGAAGCATCGCCGGTGATCATCATCGACACGGGTCCGTTCGTCGCGCTGTTCGATCCTCTAGACGCGCAACATACGTTTTGTCGGACCGTGTTGGCTTCGCTGCGGAGTCCGCTATGGACGACGGAACCAGTTCTGACCGAGGCGTTTCACATTCTTTCGCCTGAGAGTATTGGGTCGAGCAGGCTTCGTGACTTCGTGCTTGGCGGGGGAGCGGCCGTTCGTTCGTTGGAGAAGCAGGACATCGCGCGCGCGTTCGAGCTCATGGAGACATACCGAGACCACCCGATGGACTTTGCTGACGCGTCCGTGATCGTCGCCGCGGAGCGGCTGAGCACTCGCAAGGTGTTCACACTGGATGGCCGAGACTTTGGGACGTACAGGGTCCTTCGTGGGCACCAGCGGCTCGCGGTCGAGATCGTAGGTCGGCAGGGACGAAGCCGAAGTTGAGTGAGACATTTGGACGCGTAAGCTGATGGACTCCCGGACTCCCGCTGGACCTGACTGCGCCCCGTTGACTCTCGGATCCTCGCCGGGCAGTCGACCTGGTGTGGAAGTCTTGACCACGAGCCTGCCTGGGTTGCTGCGCCTTCGACCGGACGTGTTCAGAGATGCTCGCGGTTACTTCATGGAGCCGTGGAACGAAGCGCGATACCGCGCCGCGGGTATTGGAGTCCGATTCGTCATGGACGGGGAATCTTACTCCAAGAAGGGGACCGTTCGCGGCCTGCACTTTCGCGAGCCTCCCGAGTCGAAGCTCGTGCGATGTATCATGGGTCGAATCTTCGACGTCGCGGTCGACCTTCGCCCGGACAGCCCGACGTTTGGCAGGTGGGAGGGCTTCGAGCTCTCGGCGGAAAATCACGAGCAGCTCTTCATTCCCGCGGGCTTCGCGCATGGATTTTCCGTGCTGAGTGAGGAGTCGCTGATGCTCTACAAGAAGACGGAGCTCTTCGACGCCAAGCTCGAACGGGGTGTCCGCTTCGACGATCCGGAGATCGGCGTCGACTGGAGAGTCGAGATCACGACCGTCAGCGAGCGAGACCGCTCGAACCCAAGCTTTCTAGAGCTCTTCGCGGGCAGCGGAATCGGCTGAGCGAGTCCGCGAAGCTTACGCGCAGGCAAGAGGCCCGCGCTCAAAGGGCCGGATGAGCTCCCAGGGCCGGATGAGCTTGCGCAGCCAGAGCTCGAGTGTGACCAGCAGAAAGATTCGTTGTCCGTGATCGCGTCGACCTGACTGGTGCTCGGCTACGAGGTCCGCAAGGGCCTGGGGGCGTAAGAATTCGTGGAGGCGCGAGCCAGATGCGACCAGGGCATCGTTCACGAGCTCGACGTGCGTCGTTCGCCACCACTCCGACACGGGGACGCCGAAGCCATGTTTTTTTCGATCCAAGATCTCGGGCGGCAAGAGCTCGCGGTACGCCTCGCGCAGGATCCACTTGAGCGAGCCTCGGTGAAGCAGAAGCTGACTTGGGATCGACGCCGCGAGCTCCAGCACGGACACGTCGAGGAACGGGGATCGAGCTTCCAAGCCTACGGCCATGGTCGCGCGGTCTGCCTTCACCAGCAGGTCGTCCAGCAGGTAGGTTCGGAGGTTGTGGGAGAGGATTTGGTGGAGGCGATCCTCTCCGCGGACTCGTGCTTCGTGCAGCAACTTCGCTTGCGTTCGGATCGGCTCCCACGGATCGACGTCGAGGCGCTCGGGTCTCAGGAGTGCGCGCAGGGCGTCGCCGACGAAGAACGCGTTCCACGCGAGGAGTTGTTCGTCCGGATCTCGATCCGCGTGCTCCACGAAGCGCTTCGAGAGCGCGAGCGGGTTCTTGTAGCCCTTCGGGTCTGGGAGCTTCGCCGTCGCGCGGCGGGCGAGGAGCTTCAGCGCGAGCGGAATATGCGCATCCACCAAGCCGCCTACGAAGCGGGTGTAGCCGGCGAAGGCTTCGTCGCCGCCGTCTCCGGTGAGCACGACGCTCACGTGCCGACGGGTCATCTCGGAGATGGCGAAGAGTGCGATGGCCGAGCTGTCTCCAAAAGGCTCGTCGTGGTGTTCGAGCAGGGTCTCGAGTCGATCGGCCGAGACGCAGGGAAGTGTGAGCTCGGTGTGTACCGTGTCGAAGAGGCTCGCGACCTTGCGGGCGTAGGTCGTCTCGTCGAAGCTCGAGTCTTCCTGGAACCCCACGCAGAAGGTCAGCGGGCGAGTGCGAGATCTCCGAGCCATCTCTGCTACGACGATGCTCGAGTCGATCCCTCCAGAGAGGAACGCGCCGATAGGGACATCGGCCTCGAGGCGGCGCTCGACGGCGCGGCCCACGACGTCGCGCACGCGAGCTTTGGTGTCCTCGAGCGGCTCCTTCCGAGGTCGCGGAGTCAGCGCAGCGTCGACGTCCCAGTAGCGCTCGAGGCGAGGCTCTCTTTCGACGACGAGCAAGTGGGCGGGCGGCAGCTTGAGGATCCCTCGGTAGATCGATCGGGGCGTGCCGACATAGCCGAACGTGAGGAGCTCCGGGAGCCTCGTGGGGTCGAGCTCCGGGCGCACCTCGGGGTGGAGCAAGATCGCTTTGACCTCGGAGGCGAACACGAGCGCGCCGCTCGGCGTCGAGGTGTAGAAGAGCGGTTTTTTTCCGAGGCGGTCTCGAACCAGGACCAGCCGCTGTGCCTTGGCGTCGTAGAGGGCGAAAGCGAACATCCCGTCGAGCGCGGAGATGCTCCCCAGGCCGCGCCGTTTGTAGAGCTCGACGATCACCTCGGTGTCGGAGGTCGTTCGAAAGTCGAGACCGTCCGCCTCCAAAGATCGGCGAAGGGCTTTGTGGTTGTAGACTTCGCCGTTGTACACGATCGTCACGTGACCCGAGCTGAAGGGCTGCGACGCGCGCGGGTTCAGATCGAGGACGGCGAGCCGGGCGTGTGCGAAGACGCCGCGTCGGTCCCCGAGGATCTCGGCGTGTTGGAGATCGGGGCCGCGGTGGGCCAAACGTTGAGCCATGGCGCGGCCGAGCTCGACGGGCACGGGTGTGCCGCCCACGACGCCGGCGATGCCGCACACGGGGCCGATGGTAGCGTCCCAAGCTGACGAGCGCAGCTTGTCGCATCAAACTCGAGGTGCTAGGAACCCCCAAGCGTCATCATCGACTTATGAGCTCTCGCATGGGGCGAGAGCGGCGAAGCGAGCACCAAAGAGCTCGGTCGGATCTCTTGGGTCGAGGGCGTGCGAGGGACGAGTTCATGATGCGTAAACGGCTCGGTCTTGCGTTGCTCACGGTGGCCGCGTGCGGCCCGGATGGGGCGACGGACTATGGTACCAGCGTCCTTGGAGCTCCTCCGGGAGCCGACGCGGCCTTCGTTTCCAGCAACATTCCGCTCGCGATGTTCCCGGGTGAGAACCTGAACGTCACGGTCACGATGCAGAACACCGGAACGACTACTTGGGACAGCAACTATCGCCTTCACCGCGTGGGCGTCCCGATGTGGAACTGGGTGAACACCAAAGTTCCGGGAACCGCTGCGCCTGGAACGAACAAGCCTATTCGTTTCGTGATTCGCGCGCCCGGCGCTTCGCTTACGCCCTACACGTTCAGCGCGAGCATGCATAACGTGAGCTTCTTCGGGGAGCAGGTCGACCTCCAGCCGATCTTGGTCAGCTCCGATACGCCGCGCCGATGGGGCTGCTCCTGGGATCCGGCCGACCCGGCCAACCTCGTGCCGACGACCCTCACCGTCGGTGAGACCTTCGTGGCCAAGTTTCGCGTGCGAAACACCGGCGCGAACATCTGGCATCGGGGCCTCGATCGTTGCGAAGGCGAGCCGACCAACGACCGCGGTTCCTACTTGCTCAGCCAAGACGACAAGACGGCGGTGGGTCAATTCAACTTCTGGGGTGTCCCGAGCACGCAAGTCCACATCGGCTCCGACGTCGCCTCCGGTGACTTCATCGAGATCCAGGTGCCGATCACCGCGAACCCGAACGTTCAGCGTACGGAGCCGTTCCGGTTTGCTCGCCAGGTTTACGACTGCCGGCCTCCCAACCCCGATCCAAACGGCGGCGTCGGCTTCCTTCAGGGCGGAAACACCCCCGCGAACCTCGACCCATGTATCGACGTGAACATCACCGTTACCTTGTGCGGCAATGGTGTGATCGACGCGGACGAGGGCGAGGAGTGCGACGACGGCAACCGCGCGTCGGGCGATGGCTGCGGCGCGACCTGCCGAATCGAGACGGCAGAGGCGCGCATCATCGACGTGCGCACCGACGCCATCGGCCGAACCTTCGTCGGATCGCAGGCGCTCAAGCAGCTCGGCGGCGTCGTTCACGTTGGTTCCGGCTACGTCATGATGGGAGAGATCGCGACGGTCGTGCCTCCGACGGGCTCGTTTCGAAATGTCGCGGGCAAGGTCTATGGCTTCGCGGTCTCGCCATCGTTGCTCACGGGCGGCGTGACGCGGCTGCCCAACGGGAGCCCCGACTTCCAATTCTGGGGCGCGGACGCCGACGACATGCTTGGCCACGTCGATGGGCCGATCGCGAGTGGCCCGATCGATGGTGCGGGAGGCAACGAGCTCGCGCTCTCCGCGGTGTTCGGCGACGGGCCGAGCAACGCACGCGCGGACGCGGGCGAGGTTTGGATCTTCTCGAGTGACGGTCTGACGGGAACGATCGACCTCCGCACGGGCACGAGCCACCCCAATTTTCGCGCGCGAATCTTCGGCGCGGTGGCGAACGCGCGCATTCGAGCCCTCGGCGTCACACGCGATGGCAACTTGGTGGTCGGCTCGCCGGGGACGAACGAAGTGCTGATCATCCGAGGTCAAGGCGGCGTGGCCCTCAGCGGGACCGTCGATCTCGCGGCGCCGGTCGGTGTGGACATCGACGTATTGCAGGGGACCGCAGCGGGTGTGTTTGGCGCGGTCGGTGCGGTCAACGATTTGTCGGGCGATGGTACGGACGATGTGGCCGTAGGATCTCCGGCGTTCGATCGCAGCCAGGGTCTCGACGATGCGGGCCGTGTGGCTGTCGTGTTCGGACCGTTCACAGGTGGTCGCACGATCAACCTCGGGCTGAAGGCGGGCCTGGCCGGCGCGGCCAACGTCCTCATTCTCGGGAGCACGACCCGCGGTAGGCTTGGCGCGAGCCTCGCCATCGGCAACGTCAAAGGGACGCTCGAGCGTGAGCTCGTCATCGGCGAGCCACAAGCGCGCAAGCTCGGCCCCGGCAATCCGCAGTTCGGGCGCTGCCTCGTGATCGGCGGATCTGGACACTTCACCACGGGCACCGTGATCGATCTGACCAGCACGCCGCCGAGCACCGTGACGAGTGTGTGGGGCAAGAGCGCCAACGACGTCGCCGGAAGCGTGTGTGCGCTGGGCGACGTGAACTTCGATGGATTCAAGGACGTGGCCATGGGTGTCGGCGCTCGTGATGGGGCGGATGGAACGCGCCTCCAGGCCGGTGGTGTGATGATCGCGGTCGGCAGCGCGGACATGCCGACGACGATCGACTTCGCGATCACGAATCCCGCGGTGGAGGTCGTGGGCCGGCACCAGAGCGCCCAGATGGCGATTCAGCCGAGCTCCGTGGCGCTCGTCGACATCGACGGCGACGAGCGTGAGGAGTTGATCGCGGGGTCCTGGCAAGGCGGCAACAACCTCATCACCGGGCTCAACAGGCCCGGTGAGGTCGTGCTCGTTCCCTTGGGACTCTAAGACTTCGCCCTCGGCCGCGAAGTGCCGGTCGTCCTTCACCTCATCGAGACGCTCGGCCACGGCGGAGCCGAGGAGCAGCTCGCGCTTTGCGTGGGCGCGCTGGACCCGCAGCGTTTTCAGAGCGTCGTCGTTCAGCTCGGTGGCGAGCGTTCGCTCGCCGCGCGCATCGAGGAGGTCGGCGTGCCGACCTTCGACCTTCGAGCGCCCAGGCGTCGGGCCGCCGTTCCCTACGCCCTGTGGAGGTTGCTCGAGCTTTGTCGCCGCGTTCGACCCGCGCTGATCCATACGAGCTTGTTCGAGGCCGACCTCGTCGGTGGCATCGCGGCGAGCCGGTTGGGTGCGCCCGTCGTCACCACGCTCTGCACGCTCGGCGGGGACGACTTACAGCTTCAAGACAATCCCAACACGAACGTGCTGAAGCACCGACTGATGACGGATCTCTGGGGTCGTTCCTTGAGGGCCCACGGAAGGCGCCTCATCGCGATCTCGAGGGCCGCGGAGCTCTCTGCGATCCGACACTTCGGCGTCGACCCTTCGCGGATCGAAGTGATCTATCGGGCCGCCACCCTTCGGTCCTCGCTCGCGCCGTCCGAGGCTCGCGTGCGCTTGGCGCTCCGCGGAGACCCGCTGATCCTGACCGTGGGGCGCCTCGTGCCGGAGAAAGGTCAGCGGTATTTGATCGAGGCCATGCCCAGAGTGCTCGCCGCGCTGCCGAGCGCGCGATTGTATGTGGCGGGAAAGGGTCCGCTCGAGCGGGAGCTCGTGGACTTGGCACGGGCGAAGGGCGTGAGCGAGTCTGTTTTCTTTCTCGGATATCGTTCGGATGTGAACGACCTGCTCGCGGCGTGTGATTTGTTCGTCTTCCCTTCGCTATGGGAAGGGCTCGGCGTCGCGTTGGTCGAAGCTGTCGGCATGGGTCGACCGTGTATCGCGACGAGCGTGGGTGCGATGCCGGAGATCGTGGAGCACGAGCGCACAGGGCTGCTGGTGCCTCCCCGGGACGCTCGTTCGCTGGCTGAAGCGATCGTGCGGTTGGGGACCGATCGACGTCTGTCGGCATCACTCGCGTCTGCCGCGTCCGCGGTGGCGCGCGAGCGTTTCGACTTGGCTCGGATCACCCGACGCATCGAAGCGGTGTACGATCGTGCTCTCGCCGAGGCGCGCGGGGGCTGAGGTCTTCGGTTCGCTTGCGACGCCGCACCAACGCGGCATAAGGTTCGACCGCCGTGGCCCGGACAACCGTCATCGTCCTCAACTGGAACGGCAAGGACCTCCTCGAAGAGTGCCTCACCTCCTTGAGGGCGCAGACCGATCGCGACTTCGACACGATGGTCGTCGACAACGGCTCTCACGACGGGTCCGTCGAGTTCGTGTCGACCCGGTTCCCCGAGGTGAGGGTGCTCGCGTTGCCTGAGAACTACGGCTTTGCGAAGGGCAACAACCTCGGCATGCGCGAGGTGTCGACGGAACGTATCGCGCTCTTGAACAACGATACGCGCACGGACCCCAAGTGGCTCGAGGAGCTGAACGCGGCGTTGGACGCGCATCCCGAGGTGGGCTTTTGCGCCTCGAAGATGCTGAACTACTTTCAACCGGACGTCATCGACACTGCGGGCGATGAGATCGGCGTCGCGATGGGGCTCAAGCGCGGTCATCTCCAAAAGGACGGGCCCGAGTATTCGACGCCGCGTTACATCTTCGGCGCCTGCGCGGGAGCAGCGATCTACCGAAAGGCCATGCTCGATCAGATTGGGCTGCTCGACGAATCGTTCGGGACCAACTTCGAGGACGTCGACCTGAGCTTTCGCGCGCAGCTGGCGGGCTGGCGTTGCTGGTACGTGCCGACCGCGATCGTCTATCACAAGGTCGGCGAGACGAAGCGGCGAGTGAGCTGGAAGCAGCTCCCGAGCTATCGGAACAGCAAAGTCGCGTGGCTGAAGAACGCGCCGCTTCCTTTGGTGCTGAAGTACACGCCGACGCTCTTGAAGAACGAAGCGATTCGGGTGTTGGTCAGCGCGGGCGTTCGGCGTCGTCGCTTCGAGAAGCCCGAGCTCGAGAAGGTGGCGATGTTGCTCGCCGCCGATTGGCAGGTGTTGATGCGTATGCCGTCGACGCTCAAGGAGCGGCGCCGCATCCAGCGCCAGCGCGTCGTCAGCACCGAATACATCGACTCGATGCTTCTCTTTCCGCCATGAGCGAACGCGTCCCTGTCGGCGCCAAGGGGCGCATCTTGATCTTGTGTCCGTACCCTCCGGGTTCGGCGCCGAGTCAGCGGTTCCGCTTCGAACAGTACATCCCGGCGCTCTCGCGTGCGGGTTTCGAAGTCCATGAGGAGCCCTTCTGGAGCGAGCAGGCCTGGCGCGTGCTCTACCAGCCCGGCCATCGGGTGAAGAAGTCTGCCGAGCTCACGCTCGGTTTCTTGCGGCGCCTGCGCCTGCTCTTGGACGTTCGAGCCTACGACTGGGTCTTCATCCACCTCGAGGCCACGCCGATTGGACCGCCGATCATCGAAGCCGCGTTGTTCGTCCTGGGCCGCCGAGTCGTGTTCGATATCGACGACGCGATCTTCATGCCTCCGCCGACCGAACGCGCTCGCCGCTTTTTCTCGATGCTGAAATGGCGCGGGAAGGTGCGCTGGATTGCACAGCGCGCGGACAAGGTGATCGCGGTGAATCCGTTTCTCGTGGAGTGGGCCAAAGAAGTGAATGAGCGCACCATCTTGGTTCCCACCACCATAGACCCCGACTATCACCGCCCGCCCGATCAGCGCCCGGAGAACGAGCGGCCCGTCTTCGGTTGGACCGGAACGCACTCCACGCTGCGCTACCTCGACGTGATTCGGCCGGTCCTCGCAAAGCTCTCCGCGACGCTCGATTTCGAGCTGCGAGTGATCTGCGATCGCGATCCCGGCTATTCGGACGTCCGAAACTACAGGTTCGTCCAATGGAGCGCTTCGACGGAGATCGAGGACCTCTCGCGGTTCGACGTGGGGCTGATGCCCGTGCTCGACGAGCCTTGGGCGCGCGGCAAGGTCGGGTTCAAAGCGATTCAATACTCTGCGCTCGCGATTGTGCCTCTTGTGTCGGACGTGGGCTCGGGGCGTGAGGTGGTCGAAGACGGCGTGACCGGCTTGGTGGTTCCGAACGACGAGACCAAGTGGGCGAGCGCAATCGAACGCCTCGCGCTCGACTGTCAGCTCCGCAAACGCTTGGGCGCCAATGCTCGGGAGCGTATTCTCTCGCGGTATTCGGTGCCTGCTCAGGCGCCGGTGTACGAAAGTCTGTTCGAGGCCAAGGTTTGAAGCTGACACCCGAATCGAGGGTCTACATCGCGGGCGCAGGCGGAATGCTGGGCGACGCGGTGATCGATCACTTCGCTCCTCGTTGCCGAGTGAAGGCGACCGACATCGATCTGAGAGATCCTCGCGTCGAGCTCGCGGACGTTCGTGATGCGGCCGCGATCGCGCGATCGATCGAAGATTTTCGCCCCGATCTGGTCATCAATCTCGCGGCCATCACGGACCTCGAGGAGTGTGAGCGGGAAGCAGAGAACGCGTGGCTCACCAACGCGTTGGGGGCCGAGAACACGGGTCTCGTGGCGCGGCGCCTGGATGTGCCCTACGTGTATGTTTCGACGGCCGGGATCTTCGACGGCAAGAAAGAGGTCTACACCGACTTCGACGAGCCGAATCCGCTGGGCGTCTACGCGAAGTCGAAGCTCGCCGGAGAAGTTTGGGTCAAGACGAGCGTCCCTCGTCACTTCGTTGTCCGCGCGGGCTGGATGATGGGAGGTGGCCCGAACAAGGACAAGAAGTTCGTCGGAAAGATCTTCCGACAGATCGAGGCGGGCGCGCGTGAGCTCCACGTGGTCGACGACAAGCTCGGGACTCCGACGTACACCGTCGACTTCACGCGAGGCATCGAGAGGCTCGTGGAGAGCGAGCTTTACGGGCTCTACAACCAGGTCTGCCACGGGGCGGGGAGTCGTTACGATGTCGCGTTGGAGCTGATGCGGCTGTGGGGTCTCGAGTCGAGCGTGCCGGTGGTTCGCGTGGACTCGAGCCACTTTTCCGAAGAGTACTTCGCACCGCGGCCCCGAAGTGAAAAGCTCGTGAACGTCAAACTCCGCGCGAGGGGTCTCGACATCATGCGAGATTGGCGTGAATGCTTGCGCGAATACGCGGCACAGTTCGAGTCAAGGCTCCGCCCACGGTAGTTGGCCGAATCGGTTGACTCCTGGCCCAGGGTCCGGTCTGGAGAGATTCTGTGGGTCCGCTCGTGGTCTACGGAGCCGGAGGACACGGCAAGGTGGTCTCCGATGCGGCTCGCGCTCAGGGCTACGACGTCCTTGGCTTCGGCGACGATGACGAGGCCAAACGCTTCTCAGGTCAGCTCGGCTTGTCCGTCGTTTGCATAGGCCTCAGCGAGCTCCGCGAATTCTGCGACCGACATCGCGCCAAAGTCGTGGTCGCCATCGGGGAGAACGAAAGACGGGCCGCGCGGTTCTCGGAGATGCGAGCCCACGGTTTCGAGCTGGCCACGGTCGTCCATCCGTCCGCGGTCGTTTCTCCGAGCGCGACCATCGGCGCGGGCACCGTCGTGTTCGCAGGCGTCGTGATCAACGCCGACGCTACGGTCGGCCAAAACATCATCGTGAACACACTCGCGAGCATCGAGCACGACAACGTCATTGGAGATCACGCCCACATTTGTCCGGGTGTACGTCTCGGCGGCGGCGTTTCCGTCGGCGTCGGAACCCAGGTCGGGATCGGGAGCTGCGTGCGAGACCAAACGAAGATCGGCGCCTACTCGCTCATAGGAGCGGGCTCCGTGGTGGTCGCTGACATCGGCGACCGAGTGCAGGCGCTTGGCTGTCCCGCGCGGGTCGTGAAAGACGTTTCGGGTTGGGCCTTCTGAGTCTCTAGGTTCTGAGTCGTCAGCGCGCGTAGCACGTCGTTATCCCGCTGCGCTCCTCGCACACCTCGGTGGGCAGGCAGTCGTCGTTGTTGCGGCAGGCGATGCAGATCCGATTCGTGGGCGAGCCCTCGGTGCAGCACAGGCCAGCGATGTCTTCACACGCGGGGTGGGTCGACGGGCAGTCTGAGTTCATGACACACGGGGAACAAAGTTTGGCGTTGCCGAAGCTGACGATGCACCTGCGGTTTCCTGGGCAGTCCTCGTCCGAGCGGCACTCCCCGCAGTTACCGTTGTCGCAGAGTGGCAGGGAGCACGCGGCTGCACAGTCCGAGTCGCTCCGGCAGGCGGTGTCGTGGCAGATCCCGTCGGTGCAGGCCTTGAGCTCGCGACAGCTGTCGTCGCCGTCCTGACAGTGTTCATCATTTACACACTCGACGCATTTGTGGCCGACCGGGTCGCAGTGGGAGGTGTTGAAGCCTCCGGCGCAGGCGGTGTCGTCGATGCACTCCACGCAGATCGTTGCGCCTATCGAGTCCAACGCGCAGTAAGGTTTTTCGGACGGGCAGCTCGCGGTAGCGCACGCGCCGCAACGCCCTTCGGGGTTGCAGACGTAGCCCCCAGTGCAGCCTTCGTTGTAGCCCCGGCAGGTGACGCAGACTCCTTTCGATCCACAGAAAGGCTTCGTCCCGCTGCATTGGGCGTCGGAGGTACACGCAGTTTGGTTGTTCACTGGGACCGGCGTGGTGCGTTGCTGAGGCTCAGGCTCCTCCTCCTTGGCGCAGGCGAAGGCGAGGAGGGGGACGAGCAACGCAAGCCGCATGCGGAGAGGCTACACGACAAACGTCTTCTTTTCACGAGTGGAGCCTCCGCTGGCCCCGCTTGCGGTGCGGGCGCGGACGTCTACTGCTCGGGCCTGGCTGACCCGCCGGGAGTCGCAGGGGTCGCTTGCTGCCCGACCAAGTAGTCTACGAGTTGGTTCACGTTCATGGTCGACACGTTCGCCGCGGGCACCAACAGCACGCGCTTCTGAGCCAGCTTCTCGGCCAACCGCATCTTCACATAGGCGTCGCCGCCCCCTCGGTTCAGCGCCTCAGCGGCCTTCCTCGTCGCTTCCGTCTCGGCCTGCGCCGCCAAGAGAATGCCCTTTGCCTCGTTGCTCTTGGTCTGGAAGTACGCGTCGGTCTCGTTTCGCATCCGACCGGCCTCACCGCGCGCTTCCTCGAGCTTTTTGTTCCACTCGGACCGCTTGGCCTCCAGCTCGGAGAGCTTCTGCTCCGCCATGCTCTTCTGTTGCTCAACCAACTTCTGCACGTCCGCTTCGGCCTGCTTTTGAGCGTTGATCGCCGCTTGGTACGCGAGGTCGAAC
>CAYXDO010000186.1:0-20537 GCA_964463485.1 uncultured Myxococcales bacterium
GCCAGCCCCGCCTTGTCGATCTTCTATGGTACCGGCTAGGCCGGGTTATGAGCTCATCGGAGGCTTGATGCCTAGCCAGCCATCAACAACCTTCTCCGCCTTGCTCATTTTGCGCTCTCCTGTTCGAAACCTCTTCCTTCGAATCGTTCAAAGACAGCGCTTCCTTCGATTCAAGCGTCGATGGGGCCCCTAGGAAGGGTGACGAGAAACTCGGTCCGTCCCGGCGCGCTGTCGACGACGAATCGTCCGCCGTGGCGTTCGACGATCTCTTTGCAAATTCCCAATCCGAGACCGCTGCCCTCCCCCTGACTCTTCGTCGTGAAGAAGGGTTCGAAAATGCGACTGCGAATCGTCTCCGGGATGCCCGGTCCATCATCAATGATGCCGACCGTGACCGACTCTTGGTCTCCTGCGATACTCACCGTCAACGTGCCTCGATGGTTCATCGCTTGCAGCGCATTCTGGATCAGGTTTGTCCAGACTTGATTGAGCTCTCCGTGCCAGGCGACGATGCTCCCGGCCTCCCGGTAATCTCGGACGAGCTCGACGTCGAGTTTGTATCTCGTCCAGTACACGGCCAAGACCGAGTCCAAATGGGTACTAATCGCCCCTTCGGAAGGTGGGTTTCGGTTGGCGCTCGGGCGAGAGTACGCTCGGAGGGCCGAGACGATCTTGGAGGCCCGCTCGGCGGCCAATCCAATGGTCGCGGCATTTCGCCAGAGCGCGGAGATGTCGTAGGCGGCTCGTACGATGGAGTCAGCCGCCGGGTCGCGGAGCAGGTCGAGGTACGGATCGATACGCTCGAGGCCGGTGTCGACCAACAGAGCCGCGAGTCGATCGGGCTCGTGAATGTCGGCGGTCATCAGAGCCGATTCGAGGGCGCGGCGGGTCGAGCGTTCCTCGCGCGAGGTTCGGGGTGTAGTCGCCGTCGAATCCGCTTCGGTGATCAATTCCAAGAACGCGCGCCGATGCTCCGAGGATAACCGCCCGAGGAGCGGGACGGCCTCGCGAGCGATCAGGCGGACGGCGTCGCGAAGATTTCCGACGGAGGCCTGGATCGCTCCGAGGGGTGTGTTGAGCTCGTGACCCACACCCGCGACGAGTTGCCCGAGGGCGTCGAGCTTGTCTTTTTGCGCCGTTGCTTGCCTGGCCAAGGCCGTTCGCAGCTCACCGTACAAGCGCGCGTTTTCGAGCGCCACCGCGGCCTGACCGAGCAAGAACACTTGCATCTGTACGCGAGCGGGCGTGAACGCGCCCGCGGTCAACTCATTCTCCAAATACACCAACCCCCGACGCACGCCCTTGTCGTCGAGCGGTACACACAACAACGACATCGGACGGTCTTTGGGCACGTGCGGATCGTCTCGAGTTCGCGGATCTTCGCGCGCATCGGAGAGTACGACGGCCTCACCCGTGCGCGCGACAAAGACGACAAGACTCACTGCGAGGTCGGCTCTCGAACGCAAGGGAGTCCCGGGTCTTGCGATCGAGTCTCCCCGAACGTCCCGTCCAGCCTCGATGCACAGCTCGCTCGCCTCGGAGATGAAAAATCCTCGAGTGGCGCCGGCGTTCTCGATCGCCACGTCCATGATCGTGTCGAGGAGGCTCTCGCGCTCCATTTTGCTCGAGATCACTCGCGCCGCTTTGAAGAGTGTCGCGAGATCGAGCTCGTCGTGAAGTCGGGCGGTGCTAGTGACTCCGGAGGTTCCTACGCGAGGAGGCTCCGCGGCGCGCCAGCCTGCGAACAGCTCCGCGTACGTAGCTTCGAGCTCGGCGACCTTGGCAGCGGCGCCCCACCGACCGTAGAGATAGACGGCTTCGAGCAGATAGCCGCGCGCCGGGGCTTTTTGCCCTCGTGCGAGGTGGAAGCGTCCGGCGAGCTCGTTGGCGAGCGCCTCTTCGTGGAGAAACTTATGAGTGCGTGCCTGGGTGATCGCGCGCTCGTAAAGCTCCATGGCCTCGCCCGCGCGTCCGTGGACTCGGGCCAACTCGGCTTGGACGAGCTTCAGGCGGTGGGCGAAGTTGCCGGGAGCGTGCGCGGCGAGCGTTTCGAGGTGGGCGACGCTCGGTTCGATCCGAGCGTGAGGGAGCGCGTCCTTCCCGGAACCCTCGGGGAGTCGAGCGAGGACCGCGAGCGTTCGATATTGGTGAAAATAGACGACGCTGTAGGTTGCCGCCGCACCGTCGAGGAATTCAGCGCCGTGGTCGGCGAGCGCGACGGCGCCATCCTGGTCACCGAAGAGATAGCGAACGAAGACTCGCACGGCAGTGAGTACGCAGAGGGCGCCGCGGTAGCCGAGCGCTCGCAATTTGGCTTCGTGATCGACCTCGTCGTAGGATGGGCCGATCAGCCTCCTTGGGTCTTCGGACTGACCGCGAAGGTTTGCAATGAGTTGCCGAAACTGGAGGGTGCAGTTGAGCGCCGGGTCCTGGCCGTGGTGTTCGATGACCGCTATGGCGTTCTCGATTTGGCGAGCCTGCTCTTCGAGTGGGACGCCCGCGTAAAAGCCGTTGGCGCTCAATAAATGCATCGACCAGGAGGCGTATTCGACGTCTCCCGTTTCGATGCTGACTCGATAGACCTCTTGGCCGTGGATCAGCATTTCGCGGAGGGGGTCGATGTTGGCGAGGACCATGTTGCGCAAGACGTGAGTATTCTTCGAGCGCGGACCGCGGTCGTCGAACCGATCGAGCAGCTCGAGCGCGAGCCTGGCGACGGCCTCGGCGAGCGGGAGCATTTGGACCGCGGACAGGACGAGCGCGAGCACCGAGAAGCCGTAGACGCCTTCCTTGGCGAGCCCGCCCCGGATCGTCGACTCGACCATGCTGCAGGCGAGGATCGGAAAGAGATTCGGCATCGTCAGGTAGGTCGAGCTCATGATCTCGTTGAGGATCCGCAAGCTCGCGACGGTGTGCGGGTTCGACAGAGGGCCCAAAGCTTGGAGGCGCGCAGCGGCCGTCGCCGGATCCCCGAGGAGCTCGAGGGTGCGGCCCATCGCGGCGCGAACGTCGTCGGGCGAAGGATCCCTCGGGAAATGGAAACCAAGCCCATCGACGACATCGAGCGCGAGGTTGACTGCGTCCCGGAAGCGCTGCTGCGAAACGAGCGAGAGAATCTCGACTTCGCGGGCCTCGGCGGCGTCGAGCGCGGTTCGAGCGTGTTTTTGGACGATGGCGACGAGATCACTTGCGGCTTGGTGATCGCGGCTCAGATAAGCGGCGCGTGCACCTTCCACGTGAGTGGCCAGGGTGACTTCATATCTCTCGGTCCAGGCGCCTTCGGGGAGGTTTGCGCGGGCCGTCCGATAGTAGCCGTGCGCCGGCTGAAAGGCTGCAGAGCGGCTGGCGCGGCGCCCCGCACGGAGATTCAGGTCGGCGAGAATGGAGCGATCGGCTTCGGATTCCGCCCGGCCGCGATTGAGCTGCTCGACGACTTCGAAGACTTGGGATTCGTCGGCGTCGATGGCGCCCCGCGCGAGCAACATCCGTCCAATGCGAAGGTGATAGGCTGCGGCGACACTCTCCTCGAGCCCCACGTACGCTGCTTGGCGAACCCGATCGTGTACGAAGTGAACTTCGAAATCCGTGGAGTCGCCGGCATCTTCGCCGTACCAAAAACCGCCGGTCCCCGGCCGAATCAGCTCCGCGATCAAACCTTCTCTCAAGGCGGAGAGCGTGGCCTTGCGGCTCGTACCTCGAACGTCGGCGAGGAGCGACACCCGGAATCGATCGCCGATGCAGGCCGCGATACGCAGCGTGTCGCGTGCTTCCTCGCTGAGTTTGTCGATTTGGGCGCTCATCAGGTCTACGACGTTGTCGGTGGCAGCGTGTTGACCGACGGCCGCTTGGTCCCACCGCCAAGCGCCGGCCTGTGCGTCGAATCTCAGAATACCCTCGTCGAAGAGTGCGCCAAGGAACCGAGTCAGGAAGAACGCGTTCCCGCGCGTTTTCGTGTAACACGCAGCCGCAAGCTCGCTCGAAGGAGTGTGCGATCCGAGCGCGTCCGAGACCAGCCGTTCGACGTCGGCTCGGTCGAGCGGACCCAACCGCAGAGTGTCGATCTTGGCCCCATCGGATCTCATGGACTCGGTGGCTACGTGCAGCGGGTGGGCATCGTCGACCTCATTGTCTCGGTAGGCCCCGATGAACAGCACGTGTTTGGTATCTCGATCGTTCGCGAGACTCCCGATCAGCTCGATGGATGGAAGGTCGGCCCATTGGAGGTCATCCAGAAACAGCACCAACGGCCGATCTGCGGCCATGGTCCGGACGAAAGTCGCGATCGTGGATCGGAATCGATTGAGCGACTCGGACGCCCCGAGCTCCTCGACAGGGGGTGTGGGGCCGATGATGTGTTCGATCTCTGGAATCACACCTGCAATCACACCGGCGTTGGCGCCGAGTTTTGTGAGTATGCGCGCTCGATGCTCCGAGATCGTTCGTTCGTCCTCGGTGAGTATCTGGCGTACGAGCGTCGTCAGAGCTTGCACGAAGGAGTCGTACGGCTTTCCGCGCGCGAGCTGGTCGAACTTACCTTCGACGAAGCGTCCCTTGCGAGCGGTCAAGGAGCGCAGGACTTCGTGCACCAGTCGCGTCTTCCCAATTCCGGAGTATCCGGCGACGAGGAGGATGCGGGCGTCACCCTCGGCGGCCTTCTCGAAGGCGTCCAGAAGCGTTTCGAGGGCCTCTGCCCGGCCGTACAGTCTTTGCGGGATGCGAAGCCGTTCGTCCACGTCTCGTTCGCGCAGCGGAAATGTCTCGATCGTTCCATGGAGCCGCAGAGAGTCCAAACACCGCGTCAAGTCGTGTTGCAGGCCGCGAGCGGACTGATAGCGGTCTTCGGCCCACTTCTCGAGGAGCCTCATGGTCAGCTCGGAGAGAATGGGAGGCACTGCCGGCGCGACGAGGTGAAGCGGTTCGGGGACTCTCGCGATGTGCGCGTGAGCGAGCTGAAGCGCGTCGTCGAGCAGAAACGGAGGTCGACCGGTGAGGAGCTCGTACAGCGTCGCACCCAGAGAGTAAAGATCGGAGCGCAAGTCGACCGGACGATTCATACGGCCGGTCTGTTCAGGCGACATGTAGCGCGGCGTGCCTTCGAACCCGGTCGGCTCGGCGATCTCACGGCTGAGAACCTGAGAGATTCCGAAGTCGATGAGTTTCGCGCGACCCGTCGCTTCGTGCATCACGATGTTCGATGGGTTGATGTCCTTGTGCACGATGTCCAACGCATGAATACGCGACAAGGCTCCGGCGACTTGAATCGCGACCTCGAGCACCTCGTGAATCTTCAGGCGCCGTTCTCGAAGCACGGCATCGAGAGAGCGCGCGCCGAAGTCTTCGACGGCGATGGCGACGGCACCCGATTCCTCCATGAATTCATGAGCGCCGATCACCCCTTCACCGGCGGCGTGCCTCGTGATCTCGAACTCGCGGCGGAAGCGGGAGACGAGGGCAGGGGGCGGATAGAGATCTCGAAGGTGCTTGAGTAGGACCGTCTGACCATCCGTCCTTCGCGTGCGATAGACTCGAGAGTGCCGCCCTTCGAAGATCAGCTCGCCGCTCGAAGCGTTCATGGGGCGACTGGGTAGTCGATTGCTCCGGAGCCGTCCAGCCTCGAAGAAATCGATTGCCAACCTCAACACGTTGAGGGACGCAAGGACCGTGCGACCCGTCATCGTCTGTGTCGACGACGAGGCGGTAGTGCTCTCTTCTCTGAAAGAGCAACTCGTCAGGAGCTTTTCGGGTCGGTGCAGAGTGGAAGTCGCGGACTCGGGTCTCGATGCGCTCGAGTTGTTGGAGGATCTCGTTGGCGAGGGTTCCGACGTTCCCGTGCTCGTCGCCGACCACATCATGCCGGGCATGACCGGTGATGAGCTCCTGCGGCGGGTGCATCAGCGGTGGCCGCGGGTCCGTTCGATCCTGCTCACCGGTCAAGCAACCGCCGATGCCGTGGGCCGCGCGGTGAACGAAGGCAACCTGTATCGCTACTTCACCAAGCCATGGGACCAACGGGACCTGACGCTCACGATCGATCGGGCGGTCGAGAGTTACTTCCACGAGCTAGAGCTCGAGGCCGAGCGAGAGACACTCCAGAGAATTTACCTCGTGGCGTTGGACTTGTCCGCCAACCTAGCCGCCGAGAGCCGGCTTCAGCGCCTCCTCGCCACCGCTCGATCCGCTTTGGACGCCGAGGGTGCCTTGCTTTGCTCGGCGTGGGGGCGTGACATCGTCTGCAGCGAGGTCGACGGTTTCCTCGATGCTCGACCCGGATCGCCGCTCCCGACGGGCATGCACGACCTGATGCTCGAAGCGCTTTCGTCGACTCACCCGGTTCGGGCTGGCAACACCATCGCGGTCGCGTTGCGCTTCGAGGACGTCGTGGCAGGGGGCCTGGTGCTTCGGGTTCGGCATCCCGAGCGAGTACCTGATGGTCGAGTCGAGGCGTTTGCGGCGTTGGCTGCCGCAGCTCAGAGAACCGCCGCGCTCGTCGATGCGCTCGAAAATGACGCAGACCACCGCCAGCAGCTCGCCGCAGCGCTCCAGCGGGCCGCCAATGCCGACATCGACGGGCCTCTGTTGGGCCAGAGCCCAAAGGCCAGGGAGCTTCGTGATCGCATCGATCAGGTGGCTCGCGACGATGAAGACGTCGTCGTCATCGGGCCGCCGGGCTCGGGCCGCGAGGCCGTGGCGCGCGCCGTTCACCGAGCATCGGAGCGACGGGACGCCGCCTTCATCGTCGTCGACTGCAGAATGCAGCGGCTCACCGGCACCTCGTGTTTCGAACGTGCAGAGGGCAGCACGCGCACGACCCTCGAGCTCGTGCACCAAGGCACGCTGTATCTGCACAATGTCGAGTCCCTCGATGACGCCGAGCGGGCGCGGTTCGCTGAGTATTTTCGTACTCGAGACGAGCGCCGCTTGGCCGCAGGTTTCGATCCGGACGTGCGCATCATCGCCTCACGAAAGCTCGTGCGGGGCCAAGCTCTCCCGGTGTGGCCAACTCATGGCACCTCGATCGAAGTGCCGGGCCTGCGAGAGCGCGTCGACGATCTCGAAGAGCTCTCGACTCATATCGTCACAAAACATGCACATCGACACGGTCGAGCGGTCCTGGGTCTGTCTGCGGAGGCCGTCCGACGGCTCTCTGAATACGCGTGGCCCGGAAACTACAACGAGCTCGTCAATGTCGTGGAACGTGGTGTCGATACGGCCAAGGGTACGCTGCTCGACGCCGATGACGTCCTGCTCGCGACGGCCGGGACCTTTGGCCAGTACGATCTGATTCGACGGATCGGACAAGGCGGCATGGGTGAGGTGTGGCTGGCGCGGCATCAGCTCTTGCTGCGCGACGCGGCCGTGAAGCTGATCCGGCCGAAGCTCGAGTCCACCGAGCTCTACGAAATGGCGCTCCGACAGTTTCGTCAGGAGGCTCAGGCGACGGCCAAGCTTCGTTCGCCGCACACGATCGAGCTGTATGACTTCGGTGTCACCGACGACGGTACGTTTTATTATGCGATGGAGCTCCTCCACGGGATGGATCTGTCGACGATGGTCCGAACCAGCGGAGCCTTGCCGCCCGAACGTGTCGTACTCTTCTTGAAACAGGCTTGCCGCTCGTTGATCGAAGCTCACGGAGCGGGGCTCGTGCATCGCGACATCAAGCCGGCAAATCTCTTCGTGGCTCGACTCGGCGCCGAGTTGGATTTCATCAAATTGCTCGATTTCGGGCTCGTGTTCGCGGTCGATCCGGGAGTGAGCGGCAAGACGAACAGCCTGCTTGGCACCCCCGGCTACATGGCGCCGGAGCAAGTCCTGGGTGAGTTCGATCAACGAACGGACCTGTACGCGCTCGGGTGCGTTGCTTTTCGACTCTTGACGGGTCAGCCGCTCTTCCAGGGACCCACACCCGTGAGCACGCTGGCCAAGCAAGTGAAAGAGGCACCCCGTCGGCCGTCCTCGGCCGCTCCGAATCGCATTCCAACCGAGCTGGATGACGTGGTGATGAAGTGTTTGATGAAGGATCCAAACGATCGCTTCCAGTCGGCAGAGGAGCTTTGGCGCGCGCTGTCGAACGTCGCGTTCGCGACGCCGTGGACCCAAGATCGAGCTGCAGCTTGGTGGAGGGAGCGGGAGACTCGCCCCGTCGTGCCCCACCCCGTATCGATTCCTCCGGCGATTCCGGCGGAAGCCACCGTTCTGCCCGCGACGCTCGACGAGGCCCGGCCGCCAGAGACCGTGCCTGGCCTTCCCGGCCTCGAGACATGATATGAATGACCATGTTTCGTTGCGCGGTAGGCCACAGCGATGACGTCGACACGATCGATGCCGTACTCGGAGCGCTCGGGGTGTGCGAAAAACGTCTCGAAGGCGCCACACCGAGTGCAGGGTTGGTGTTCTGTGGGATCGACTACGATCACCAGGAAGTCCTTCGCCAAATCAGATCTCGATATCCGGCGCTGGAGTTGATCGGCTGCACGACCGACGGTGAGGTCTCTTCGGATCTGGCGTTCACGCATGAGTCCGTGCTGGTGGTGTTGTTCGCCTCGGACGTCGTCCAATTTCGATCCGGCGTGGGGAGAACCATCTCGACGGCGCCCGATCGGGCGGGTCGGGAAGCCGTTCTGAACGCGGGGATGGACGGACAGACTCCTGCGCTCGTATTCGTGGTCGCCGACGGGCTGACTTCCAGCGGAGATGCAGTCGTCGCGGGGCTGCAGGCGGCGTTGACGGACAGAGTTCCCATCGTCGGAGGCATGGCCGGGGACAAGCGGCGGGTGAAGGGAACCTATCAGCTCCGTGGAGACGAAGTCCTTCGCGACAGCGTGGCGATCTTGGCCGCGTACGGGCCCCTCTACAGCGCCTTCGGCGTGGAGAGCGGTTGGGAGCCGCTCGGTAAGCGCGTGATGGTCACCGACGCCGAGCGAAACGTCGTTCGCCAGATCGACAGTCGGCCGGCCTTGGATTTCTACCGGCACTACATGGGCTCCTATACGCGCGGCGACGTCTTGCCGGCCTATCCGCTCGGCGTGTGGCAGGACGAGGGCCGACGCTTCCACGTCCGCTCACCCCTTTTCGTGGACGAGGCCACCGGCACGGTGACGTTCTCCGGTGAGATTCCCACGGGTGCGGAAGTCCAGATGATGCAGGTCGACCGGCCGCGCATCTTGGAGGGTTCGAAGGCGTCCATCGAGGCGTCCGCGGGCTCGTTTCAGGGAAAGAAACCGGAGATGGTATTCGTCGTGAGTTGTACGACGCGCAACGAGATGTTGGGGACAAAGACCGAGGAGGAGCTCGAGTCGATTCGGTCCCGCATGCCGGGGACTCCGATATTTGGCTTCTACGCCTATGGAGAAATTGCACCGATGCAGCCGGGTGAGGCTGCGAGGTTCCACAACGAGACCTGTGTAACGGCTGTGCTCGGGGTCGAGTGAGCGACAGGGTCGAGTGAGCGACGAGGAGGTCAAGGCACTCACGAAGCGGGTGCGCTACCTGGAACGCGAGCTGCGGCACTCCCAGTCAGCGCGCGCGCGCCTCGAGGATCTCAACGAGCGAAATCAACTCATTCGGACGAAGAGCAACGAGGAGCTCAACCTGGCGAACGCCGAGCTCAAGGCCGCGCTCGAGCGGCTGGTAGAGGCCCAGGCCCAGCTCGTCCAGTCCGAGAAGCTCGCGTCCTTGGGGCAGCTCGTGGCCGGCGTTGCGCATGAGCTCAACACGCCGCTCGGTGCCATTAGGGCGTCAGCGGAAAATCTGAAAACCGCCCTTCGAAGCATCGTCGATCTCTCCGCCTATTTCGCTCGGCTCGAGGCATACGAGCTCACTGGCTTACAGGAGCTCCTGGAAGCGGCGCTCGCGGCACCTGCGCTCACTCCTCGGGCCGAGCGGCAGGCGCGGCGGCGAATGCAGCAGGAGCTGCAGGGGGCCGGCGTCGAGGACGCCGATGGGCTCGCCACGAGCTTGATCGAGATCGGGATCGCCGGTGAGCTCGGACCTCACTTCGAGCTCCTCCGCCGTCCCGCAGCTCGAGAGATCCTGAAACGCGCCTACGACGTGGTCGCTGCGGTGCGCAACAGCGACAACATTCGACTGGCCGCCGAACGCGCCTCCAAGATCGTCTTGGCTTTGAAGAGTTATGCACATCCAGGACAGCAACGAGGTCTCTATCTCGAAGCCGCCGTCACCGACCGTTTGGAGATGGTACTCACGCTCTATCGAAGTCAGTTGAAACAAGGCGTCGAGCTCATGCGCGACTACGAAGACTCCGGGCGGATGTGGGCTCACCACGACGAGCTCGATCAGGTCTGGACCAATCTGATCCATAACTCGATCCAGGCCATGGGCGCTTCGGGGGTGCTTCATCTCGGCATCGCTTCAATCGGCGAAGATCGCCTTCGCGTGAACGTCACCGACACCGGTCCCGGAATTCCGGAGAGTATCCAGCCAAGAATTTTCGAACCTTTCTTCACCACCAAAGCCGTCGGCGAGGGCACTGGGCTCGGTTTGGCCATCTGCCGTGATATCGTGGCGAGACACGGCGGCTCTCTCACCTTTCAATCGAGGCCTGGTCGCACGACGTTCTCCGTCGAGCTCCCTCGCCGCGCGAAGGAGCGCTCCACATGACTCGTTTGGCCGTTCTCCTCGTGGACGATGAACAGCTCATCTTGGACTCTCTTCGCATTCAGATCCGCAAGGCCCTCGGCGAGGCCAGGTGCGCCATCGAGTGCGCGACCGACGTGGAAGAGGCGTGGGACGTGATCGAGGAGCTCGTGGCCTCCGAAGTCAGGATCGTCCTCATTTTCTCGGATTGGTTGATGCCTGGGACGCGCGGCGACGCGTTTCTTGGCGAAGTCAAAAATCGGTATCCTAAAATCACCCGAGTGCTCCTCACCGGCCAGGCCGACAGCGACGTGCTGAGGCGTGTGCAGGACGAGGGCATCGTCGACAAGTTGCTCTTCAAACCGTGGACTCAGGGAGATCTGCTCCACACGATCTCTCTGGCGCTTCCGGGCTGACGCTCGTGCTCGAAGGGAACCTTCGAAGAGAACCTTCCGCGCCCGACCTGGTGATCGATCCGTGAACGCTCCGAATTCGCCCGAGCCGATCCTGACTCTCGGCGAGGTTTTTCGAAGCACGCGAACGATCGTCAGGTCGGGTCGCAGGTCGGACGGCTTGGCCGTCATCGTCAAGACGCCCGTCGACCCGATTCCGGAGGCTTCGGAGCTCGCTCGTTACCGGCGGGAGCGGGCCCTTTTGGACGCGCTGGCCGGGCCCGGTATTCCCAAAGTCATCGATTTGGTCGAGCGGAACGCGACGGTGCAGCTCGTTCTCGAGCACCAGGGCGGGCGGTCCTTGGTGGACTGGATGAACGAAGCTCCGCTTGCGACGGCCGAAGTTCTCACGATTCTCGAGGAGGCGGCCGGCATCTTGGCGCGCGTCCATTCCTTTGGCGTCATTCATCGAGACGTGGACCCCGCCAACTTGGTTTGGGCTGGTCGACCCGGCACGCTCCAGCTCGTCGACTTCGGGTTGAGTGTGAGGGAGGGAGAGGCTGTCCCGCGCAAGCTCGAGGGAACGCTGCGTTACATCGCCCCTGAGGCCACCGGCCGGCTTGGCCGCGAAGTGACTTGGCGTTCGGATCTCTACGGACTCGGAGCCACGGCGTGGCACATGCTCGTTGGCCGGCCGCCGTTCGACGACTCAGACCCCTTGGCGCTCGTGCACGCCCACATAGCCCGAGCCGCTGAGGACCCCAGGATCGTTGCGCCGCATGTGCCGGCGAGTGTTTCGGCGATCGTGCTTCGATTGATGGAGAAGGATCCGGAGCGACGGTATCAGAGCGCGGATGGGTTGCTCGCCGACGTGCGCCGCGCGCGCTCGGCTTTGGAAACGGGTGATGGCACTTCGTTCGAGCTCGGCGCGGGCGACGTCCCGCCGCGGTTTGCGATCTCCGATCGACTGTATGGTCGCGAAGCGGATATCGCGGCGCTTTCGAACGCGCTCGAGCGCGCAGGCTCGGGCGGAGTCTCGCTGATTTACGTCCATGGTCCATCGGGGATCGGCAAGTCGGCTCTCCTCTCTCGGTTGGATTTCGACACTCGCATCGTGAAGGGCAGGTTCGAGCAGCTCGGTCGCGATGTCCCGCTGAAGGCCCTGAGCGAGGCTTCCGAGGCCCTCGTGGCAGGGTTGCTCGGGCGCGAGGAATCCGCGCTCGCCCAGACTCGCGAGCGACTTCGACGGGCCCTCGGAGACGCAGCCGGTTTGTTGGCCCGCACCATCCCATCCCTCCGCGCGCTGCTCGTGACCTTAGCACCTACGGAAGACTGGACCGGCCAGGCCGCCGCCGTCCGAGCCATGCAGGCGCATGCTGCGCTCCTCCAGGCGCTCGCCAGCCCTGCCCGGCCGATCATTCTTTTTTTGGACGATCTCCAATGGGCCGATCTGGCGTCGATCGAGCTCCTGGAATTTCTCGTCGCGTCACCGGACATCCGCGGACTCTCGATCGTCGGTAGTTATCGCGACGACGACGTGGGAACGACTCACCCAATCGCCCAAATGAATGAACGGATCGAAGCGGCGGGCCGAGTGATCGTGAGAGTTCGTCCTCGGCCTCTCGATCTGGCGAGCTCGACTCGCCTCGTCGCGGACACGTGTCGATGTTCCGAAGCCACCGCGGCGCCGCTTGCGGCCGAGTTGTTGGAGCGAACGAGCGGCAATCCGTTTTTTCTGCGGACGCTCCTGCAGCAGATGTTCGAGCGCGGGATGCTGTATCGGTCGGGAACCGGCTGGGCCTGGAGCGCCGAGGCTCCCAAACAGCTGGGTCTTGCGGACAACGTCGTACAGGCAGTCCTCGAGCGAATGTCTGAGTTGCCTCCCGAGACGGCGATGACGCTCGGCGTCGCAGCGCGCGTCGGCCATCGATTCGACGTAGGCTTGCTGGCTCGAGCGATCGAGCGTCCGGAAGCCGACGTCGCTGCCATGGTGGCCCCTAGCGTCGCCGCAGGGCTCGTGCGTCCGGAGAACGAGGCCTGGGCCCTGCTGCCCTGGGGCGCTGGAGGCCCGGCTGAGTCGCGATGTCGCTTCGTACACGATCGCGTCCAGGAAGCAGCCCTCCAGCTCCTCCCGGAGGACAGAGTCGCTCCGACCCATCTGCGGCTCGCGCGGCTCCTGGCGCAGAACGGTGAGGCCACGGGCAGTAGGCTGTTCGACGCTCTCGATCACTATCGTGGCGCTGGCGAGCTCTTGGAACCCAACGATCGGAAACTCATCGGCACACTGACCGTGGAGGCCTGCGACGAGGCAGTTCGCAGCGCCGCCTTCGACACCGCGCTGCGCGTGTGCGAGTTCGGTCTTCGAGTCATCGGCTCCGATCAACCCGAGACTTGGGAAGCGCTGTGCGTTCGATCCATCCAGGTCGCCGCGGCCTCCGCGAACGAGGACGCGATCGATCGGCACGCCGACGCCCTCATTCAGCGCGCCTCGAGCTTGGCCGCGAGCGGACCCGCCTATATCGCCCGAATTCAGGCCCGCACCCGCACGGGAAGGTTCTCGGACGCCATCGAAATTGCAGACACCTTTCTCGCGAAGGTCGGTCGCCGCACCGAGACTCGTCTGCGGATCTGGCCGCTCGTTCACAAGCTCGGCCGGGTGCTGTGGGCCATGCGCGGTCGGTCACCCGAGGAGTTGGTCGATGGCCCAGAAGAAAAGGATCCAACCTACGCGGCCCAAGTCGCCGTCCAAATCGTCACCGCACCCGCGCTCGTCGCACTCCATCCCAAGGTCGTCCTCATCGACATTCTCACCGACCTCGATGATCTGTTGAGCCGCGGCACCACGCCGGCCGGCGTCTTCACCTGGACGGGTTGGTCACTCCTCGTGACCGAAGCACGGAACCGTCCCGATCTCGGGATTCGATTCACCGAGCTCGCTTTGAGCCGCGCCGAACGGATGGGCGCGCGGTCGACGTGGTCCAGCATCGCGATGGTCCTCCATTGTTGCCTTACCCATTGGCTCCGGCCGCTCGACGAAGTGGCCACCTCGCTTTATGGCGCGAGCGATCGAGCGCTGAGTTATGGCGAGATTGGCTCTGCACTCTCCATGCGCGGACTCGCAGACGTCATCGGATTTCTTCAAGGCAAGCCCCTCGCCGACTCGGACCGCGCGTTCGCCTACACTCAGGAGCTGTCGAGGCAATACCGCCACGCGCTGTCACTGGCGTCGGTGACTACGTTCCGCAACGCGGTCTCGGCTCTGCGATCGGGAACTCTCCCTGACGACCTCGACGCGCCCGCAGCGAACCGAGGGACCTTTGCTAATTCGAGCCACGCGCTGTCCCGGCTCGCCTTGGCGTTGTTCATGCGCGATCGAACCGCCGGCCTTCGAGCCGCAGAGGCGGTGCCCGAGGAGATCAACACACCGCTGCGAACTGCCGGGCACTTCGTTTGGTTCACGTACCGATCGGTCGCCGTTCTTCGCGCTGCAGCGGCCGGACACCTATCGCCCGCGCGAGCCCGTCGCCTGATTCGAACCGATCGACGGGCGCTCGAACGATGGAGCAAAGCGGGCGCGCCCGAGCGGCGCTATCGGGTCTTGTGGATCGACGGGCAGGAGGCGGTCTTGCGCGAGAAGCCGCATGAAGCGCTGAGGCTCTTCGAACAAGCGTTGGAGCTCGCTCGGACCGCCGGCATTCGCCATGATGCCGCGCTCATCGCCGAGCACGCCGCCGAAGCGGCCGGATCCACGGGTCAGCAGACGCTGCGTCGCGCGTTTCTCGAGCAAGCGATCGCGGCCTACCGACAATGGGGCGCGAATTTCAAAGCCGATCAGCTCGCTGGCGCGCTTCCTCAGCGCACGACGACGTTGTCGAGCACGAGCGCCATCGATGATCTCGATCTCGAGACTCTGTTTCGAGCGTCCATCGCGCTGTCGAGCGAAACTCGACTCGATCGGCTCGTCGGGGAGGTTGTCGCGGTCACGCTTCAAAATGCGGGCGCGACCCGCGCCTTCATCGCCATCGAACGCGATGGAGAGATCTTCCTCGAGGTCGGCCAGGACGCCGAGGGAGCCCGATTGGTGAGCCCAAATACGCCTCTGCTCGGCTCCCAAGATTTGGCCACCAGCGTGGTTCAATACGTCGCGCGAACCGGAGAACAGCTCGTGCTCGGCGACGCCGCCGCCGATCGGCGCTTTGCGCGAGACCCGTACCTTCTGCGGGCTCGGACCGTCTCCGTTCTCTGTACTTTGCTCGTCCACAAGGGTCGTCGCACCGGGATCATTTATCTCGAGAATCACCTCGTCACGGGCTGTTTCACGCCCGCGCGACTCAAGACAGTCCAAGTCCTGGCGTCGCAGGCCGCCGTGGCCATCCAGAACGCCAGTCTCATCGACAACCTCGAAGGCAAGGTAACCGAGCGAACGCAGGCGCTCGAACGCACGCTGGAGCGAAGTCAGGCTCAACACCAACAGCTGGTCGAATCTCAACAGGCGCTCATCCAGAGCGAGAAGATGGCGGCCTTGGGTCAGCTCGTCGCGGGCGTAGCGCACGAGTTGAACTCACCTCTCGGGGCGATCCGGGCTTCCGTCGAGAACATGAGTGCGGCGATCGCACCAGCGATCGGCGCGCTGGATATACTGGCGCAGGTGCCCCCGGAGCGCCGCGCCGAGTGGCTTGCTTTGGTTCGGCGCGGAGAGTCTCGGCCACTGCGTACGTCGAGGCAGGAGCGGGCGGCTCGGCGCCGCGTGGCCGCTCGGCTCGAAGAGCTCGCGATCGCGGAAGCGGACACCATCGCGGCGACGCTCCTGGAGATTGGGCTCGGCGACGACGACCAGCCCGAAGAATTTCTGAGTTTGCTGAGATCACCTCACCACGGTGATCTTCTGCGGGGCGCCTACAACTTCTCCTCGATCGTGCGCAACAGCCAGAACATCTCGACGGCGGCCGATCGAGCAGCCAAGATCGTCTTCGCTCTCAAGAGTTACGCACATCCGGGCGAAGCCAACGGAGAGACGACGCGAGCGTCGCTGGCCGAGAATCTCGAGACCGTATTCACTCTCTATCACAACCAAATCAAGCAAGGTATCGACCTGAGCCGTGACTTTCAGGATCCGGCGGTCATCGACGCGTTTCACGACGAGCTCAACCAAGTCTGGACCAACCTCGTCCACAACGCGCTGCAGGCCATGAACGGCAAGGGAAGACTAGACGTCTCCGTGCGCCTCGAGGCGTCGGACGTCCGAGTGTCCATCACCGACAGTGGAACCGGGATCCCCAAGGAGATTCTCGGGCGGATCTTCGAGCCTTTCTTCACCACCAAGCCCGTCGGTGAAGGCAGCGGCCTCGGACTCTCGATCTCGAGAGACATCGTTCGCAAACATGGCGGCACCATCGAGGTGGACAGCGAGCCGGGCCGGACGTGCTTCACCGTCCGGCTGCCACGACAACCCACCAAGCCCGCGCCAGGTTCTTGAAGCAACCCGAGCCGAAATGGGTTGTGAGCGAGGACTCAAGGCTCCTCTCGCACTGTCGCCCACTCGCCCTCGAGCCCCAAATTCGTCACCCAAAACTCCAGGTACTTTCGGTCGAGTCGAGCCGACCCGAGTCGGAGGAGCTCCCGGACGTCCTCCTGGCGGCCCGAGCCAGCTGCGACCTTCGACCACTCGAGCTTTGATACGATGGTGTCCTCGATCGAGGCAACCCATACCCGAACGCCGAGAACGTCGAGCTCCCGCCTTCTCCCGAACTCCGATGCGGAGAATGGCCTGGACTTCAGGGGCACGAGGTCAATCTTCCATCCGGTCTTCGTATCGATGACGTTGAACATCGTCTGACGACGGATGGCCTCCCGCGCGGCATCCTCGGAGACATAAAAACGTTCGGGCGGAAGCGACTGGATGAACGGCTCGATCGCGTCGAGGGAGAGCTCGACGACCAGGTCGAGATCCTGGGTGGCTCTCGTACGACCGTGGGCCAAGGCCGCGAAGGAACCCACGACCATGTAAGCAACGCCCAGTCGCTCGAGCCTCGCGATCAAATCTCTGAGAGTGTGCGCAAGATCGTCGGTCATGGATCGAGCAACGGTCGACCGGGAAGGGCCTTCTGATAGAGCTCCGAGCCCCAGAGAAGCCGAGCGAGACAAAGCTCGACCTCTTCGGCCGTGTACTCGGCGTGTCGCATCCGAATGCCCGCGCGCATGAACTCTCGGGCGAGCTTCGATGCCTGAATGCCCTCCTCGACACGCTGCGAGGGGGTCATCCGAAGGAGCCTCTCCCGCCTGAAGCGATCGGCCTCGGGCGTCGTATCCGAAACCACGGTCAGACTTTGAGCTGGGCACCAGCGCCCGTCAAGCCAGACTCACGCTCGCAGCACGATCTTGCCGAAATGCTCTCCGCTCGACATTCGCGCCAGCGCCTCGCGGAGCTCGCCGAACCCAAGCTCTACGTCGACCACGGGCGCGAGCTTCGACACCTCCATCGCGCGACTCATCGCGACGAACGAGTCGCGGGACCCGACGATCACGCCTTGCAGGCGGATGTTCTGCATGAGTACGGGTACCAGGCTCACCGGCCCCGCGCCTCCGGCGAGCACACCGATCACACTCACCACGCCATCGGGGCGGACGGCCTCGATCGACTGTTGGACGGTGCCGGCCCCGCCGACTTCGACCACGTGGTCCGCTCCGCCGTCGGTGAGCTTGCGCTTCACGACCGAGCCCCATGCAGGCTCGGCGACGTATGAGAGCGTCGTATCCGCGCCGAGCGCTTCGAGGCGGGCTCGTTTGGCGTCTGACTTGGAGGTGGAGATGACTCGCGCGCTCCGGAGCTTGGCGAGTTGGAGCGCAAAGACGGACACACCACCCGAGCCTTGAGTTACGACGGTGTCGCCCGAAGTCGTGCCGGCGAGCTCGAGCGCGCTCCAAGCGGTGAGTGCGGCGCACGGGAGTGTGGCCGCTTGGGCGTCGCTCAGGTGAGCGGGCGCCGGGGCCAGCGCGTCCGGGTGAAACGACATTCGCTCGCACAACACGCCTGGCTGCGGAGAAGCAGCGGCGCTCTTGAGGCGCTCTCGGGTCGGTCGCCCGCCCGTCCAATTTCGAAAGAAGAGCGTGACGACCCGATCGCCGACCCGCGGCCACGACACGCCGGAACCGACGGCGACGACTCGACCGGCGCCGTCGGAGAGAGGGACCAACGGGAGCGACTGCTTGGGATTGTAGGTCCCGAGCACGATCGAAAGATCACGGAAATTCACCGACCACGCGGTGAGCTCGACCAGGGCCTCACCGGGTCCTGGAGTCGGATCCGGACGCTCCACGAGGCGAAGCCCGTCGAGGCCAAAAGCGCCAAGCTCCCAAGCGCGCATACGACAACCTAGGTTCGGTACACCGCCCCTGTCGAGTGCGCCGAGCGTCGAACGAGCTGCTCGCGTATGATCCTGAACGTGAGCCGCGAGATCGCACCCTGCTGCGCGGAATCGACGATGGCCATTCCTCGGCCCGCGCTCGAAGATGACGAAGGCGCGTACGTTCCGCATGACCTTCCGAAGATCACCGACGCGCACGTCCACCTTTTTCCAGACAGCGTGTTTCACGCGCTCTGGCGGTGGTTCGAGGCCCACGCATGGCCTGTGAGATATCGCCTCGAAACACCGAGAGTGCTCGAGTTCCTCTTCTCCCGAGGCGTCTCGCGCGTCGTCGGACTGACCTACGCACACAAGCCCGGAATGGCCCGGACACTCAACGCGGCGATGGCCGAAGTTTGCGCCCGCGAACCCCGCGTAATCGGGCTCGCGACCGTGTACCCAGGCGAGGAGGGCGTACCCCAAATCCTCGAAGAGGCGTTCGCGCGAGGGCTCGCGGGTGTGAAGCTCCACTGCCACGTACAATGTTTCAGCCCCGACTCCCCCGCGCTGATTCCGATCTACGAGTCGTGTGTTCGGCATGGCGTCCCGCTCGTGATGCACGCAGGCCGCGAACCGAGGAGCCTAGCCTACCGCTGTGATCCGTACTCCCTTTGCGCGGTAGAGCGCGTCGAAGTCGTGCTGGAGACCCATCCGAAATTACGACTCTGTGTTCCTCATCTGGGCGCCGATGAGATCGACGGCTACGTCAGACTCCTGGAGCGACACGACAACCTGTGGCTGGATACGACGATGATGCTCGCGGGATTCTTCGACTTGAAAGTACCTGCTCGAGCGCTGAGCGCGAGGCCGGACCGAATCCTGTATGGAAGCGACTTTCCGAATCTGCCGTATGGGTGGGACCGCGAGCTTCGAGGGTTGCGGGGCGCCGGAGTGCCTGAAACTCAGCTGCCGCTCCTGCTCCACGAGAACGCCCGCGAGCTCTTCAGGACGGTCCTTCCGGAGCTTCCAGCGAATTCGTGAGCAACCGCTGAGCTCTCGATCCAAGACCTGCGATGTGTTCGGCGAACGGCGCAGTTGTCGTCAACGGCGACATCACGGCATACTGCCGCATGCAGCTGACTTCGACCTCCACGGTATTGCGGCCCTGGCGTGAGGGTGACGCTCCAGCCCTGGCAAGGAACGCGAACGATCCGGAGATCGCCGCCAACCTACGCGACGGGTTCCCTCATCCCTACTCACTCTTGGACGCGCGTGGTTTCATCGAGAGAGCGCCGTCGACGTTCTTCTGCATCGAAGTCGACGGTGAGGCGGCCGGAGGCATCGGATTTCGAGCGGGCCACGACGTCGAGCGCTACTCGGCGGAGCTCGGGTACTGGCTCGCTCGGAGACACTGGGGCCGAGGGATCGTCAGTGAAGCCGTGACGGCGGTGCGGAAGCACGTCTTTCGCGAGACGGAGCTGCGCCGCTTGTTCGCCGTCCCCTACGCGACCAGCTTCGCCTCGATCAGAGTGCTCGAGAAATGCGGCTTCACGTTGGAAGGGACGATGAGGAGCTCCGCGTTCAAGGCCGGACGCTTCGTCGATCAGCTCCTCTATGCCGTCGTCGATGAAGACTCCGTCGCCCCGGCTCGGCATGCGCTCACGATCCTGGCGGTCTCCGAGCTCGCGCGGGCAGTGGCTTTTTATCGGGCCGCGCTTCGTTGGCCGGTGGCAGTCGAGACTCCGGTTTACGTCGAATTGGCGCATCCCGACGGCGTGCGCCTCGGACTCTACGATCGATCGGGCTTTTCGCGGAACACGACGCGAGCGGTAGCCACAGTGCCGGACCGAGAGACCGCCAGCTGTGAGTTGTACTTCTACTCCTCGGACTTGGAGAGTGCGGTGGATCGAGTCGCTCAGGCCGGCGGGACCCTCTTGAGCGCGATCGCGCCGAGGGCGTGGGGGGACGACGCCGCCTATTTCCTGGACCCGTTCGGGCACGTCGTGGTGCTCGCGAGACGGACCTCGGCGAGGCAGAGCTGAAGCAGCCGGACATGTTGCGCTGGCAAAGCAAAGCTGGTCAGAAATCGAGAATCCAAACCGGCCGTCGTTGGGGCAAGGGAAACGGGCGCACGACCAAGTCGCGCGACGGGTCGACGATCATCGCTCGGCGCTGGGCAAACCACAGAGGACACAGAGCAGGAACG
>CAYXDO010000187.1:0-20384 GCA_964463485.1 uncultured Myxococcales bacterium
TGCGAGGACTTCGTGCCCGTGCCCGTGCCCGTGCCCGTGCCCGATCCTGATCCTGCCTCTAAAGGCATCACCTATGAGCGTGATCTAGTCATCCCAAGTCATCCCAAGACCATACGGCAAGTCGAGTCCGCGAAGCTCACGCGCAGGCAAGATGCCTGCGCTCCCAGGGCTGGAACCAGAATGAGCGGGAACGTCCGATTTTCGGACGAGCGACTCGTTCGATATTCGGAACCCTCACACCATCGGAGCTCCTCCCATCACGCCCGCGTCGAACGCGTCCCGAAACACCAGGACCTTCGTCCTCCGCCCGCGCACCACGGACACCACGTCGAATCTCACGTCCGGCAGCCGACCTTGCCATTCGGCCAGGTACGCGACGGCGGCCCGAACCACCCGCCGCTGCTTCCCCCACCGCACAGTCTCCGCCGGATCGCCGCTCGTCTCGTCGGCCCGGGAACGAATCTCGAGGAACACCAAGATACCCTCGTGCCAAGCCACTCGGTCGACCTCTGCCCCCCCGCCGCGCCAATTCCTCTCGATCACCTCATAGCCTTGTCGGATCAGCGCGGCCTCGGCCGCTTCTTCTGCGAGGTCCCCCACGTTCTTCGTGTTCATCCCTCCGCCAACAGCACCCTCCGTGCCGACTTGACCGCTGGTGGAAAACGCGGTCCTGAAGGGCATGCCAAGACCGCTCGTCGTCGTGACCCTCGATGAGTCCGAGACCCTTCGCAGAGGAGTCCCCGTACCGACGGTCGTCGTGAAGCGGGCGTACGCGGACGCTGTGGAGCGGGCCGGCGGCATCCCGCTCATGGTGGCTCCTTCTGCCGAGCGCGAGGTGATCGACGGGATCATCGAGGTCATGGACGCGCTGGTCCTCACGGGTGGAGCCTTCGATATCGACCCGACCTTGTCTGGAGTGAAGGAAGGGCTGGCGCGCGAGACCAAGCCGCGACGAACCCGCTTCGAGCTCGCGCTCGTCGAGGCGGCGCTCGAGAGGAAGGTCCCCGTGCTGGGTGTTTGCGGCGGCATGCAGCTGCTCAATGTCGCCCTCGGAGGCACGTTGATCGGTGACATCGGCACGGAGGTCGAAGGGGCGATCGAGCACGAGCAAGCCAATCCGATCACCGAGCCAAGCCACCGGATCGAAATCACGCCGGGCTCCAGGCTCGCCGTCTTGGCCGGAGACTTCGTCGCAGAGGTGAACACGACTCACCATCAAGCCGTTGGAAGGCTGGGTCGCAGACTCACCGTGACGGCCCGCGGCCCCGACGGAGTGATCGAGGCGATCGAGCACGAAAATGGAGCAGCGCTCGGAATTCAATGGCACCCCGAGCAGCTCCCCGATCGACTCTCCTTGGAGCTCTACGCCAACCTCGTGCGAACGGCCCGAACGACGGGCGAGAAGGGCTGAGGACGCCCGGAGCGCCTGGGGCATCATGAGCAAACTCTTCGCCCGTCCCATCGGGACGGAGGCAAGGCGGGGAGGAGGAGGCAAGGCGCGATGGGCGGCTTGATGAACGTAGAGTCGAGCGCTGTAACCAGAGCAGTCACAGGCTCGAGTGGCGCTCGAGGATAACTTTCGGAACGAGTGGAACCGTGGGGCTTGCTGGCGACTTTGGTTTTCTCCCAAAACCTGGCGTGACGAGCAGAGTGACTCGTTTGGTCACGGAAACCTCGCGAGTGACCGCCCGGGTCAAAACAAGATGGTCCAATCCAGCCAAGATGATCGATGGAACCCCCGCACGATCGATGGAGCCCCGCGACTCGGGGGCACGAAAATCATTCGAAACGCAAGAACTCATCCAGAGAACTCGAAAAATCACCCAGGCCGCACGAAAATTATCCAGATCCGACAAAAATTAGGTTCTTCGCACTTCTTGCGGTCATCGCCCGAACGGGCCGCGGTCGCCATTCGCAGCGGCCTCGAACTTGCTTGGCCCGGCATCTGGTCTACGACTTCCGTATGATGACGTTCGCCGCGAAGGCTCTTCCGGAAGCCGTGGAGCTTGTTCCGGTTTTCCGACCCACGGCACACAGCCTAAAGTCTACGGTCTGCGCGGCCGGTCGTGAATCAGTGCCAAGTCAGTGCAGTGCAGTGCCACTTGGCTGCGGCCGGCTGCGGCCGGCTGCGGCCCGTCGGCCGCGCTCGGCGCGTTCGTGACGGAATTTGACCCATGATGAGTTTTTCGAAAATCCCTGTTCTAAGAACACACCGTGCCATTCGCAGTCGCTCGTCCACTCCGCGTCCACGGCTGTTCGTCGAGTAACCGATGAAGCGAACCCATGCCATACTCTCGATCCTCTCATGCATCTGTGCGACCGCTGCGAGCGCCCAAAACCTCAGTGGCATCGTCGTCGACGCTTCGGGTGCGCCGCTGCCGGGAGTTCGTGTTCGGGCGGCCCGGGTGGCTTCCGGCCAGAGCCCGGTAGTCTCGAACGACTACATCACGACAGGCGAGGACGGCGCCTTCTCGATCCCTTCGCCCTCGAGGCCCGGTGAGTACGTTTACATTTCGTTCGGCAAGAACCGATACGAGATCGTGTCCGGAATGGTGGACGGGAGCGCGGGCGTGAACCTGGGCAGGATCCGGCTGACGCCGGTGACTCCGATTGACAACCCCAACCACGACTGGGTGCCGCCCTACTTTCCGGTGGACGATACGAGCCGAATGGGCTGCAACTTCTGCCACGGGGAGCAGTACCGCGCGTGGAAGGACTCGTTGATGGCGATTTCCGCCTCACCCGAAAACACGTGGGTGCGGAGTCTCTATGAGTCGACGCAAGGACCGAGTTATCGGACCGAGAACCCAGACAAGGCGGGACCCTGCGCCAACTGCCATGCGCCGGCCGCAGCGATCGACGCACCGAGCGAGACTGTATTGAGCGAAGTCTCCGGCGTCGCTGAGAACGGCGTGTTTTGCGCGGTGTGCCACAGCATCCGCGAGATCCGAGACGTCCAGAAACCGGGCGTGGACGGTTCGCTCGTACTCATTCGCCCCTCCGCTTGGACCGCGCTGTTCGCATACGGACCCTACGATGACGCCGCGAGCCAACCCATGACTACGTCCTACAACCCGCTCATCAAGGAGGCGCGTCTCTGCGCTGGCTGCCACGAGTGGACCAACGACCTCGGCGTTCAGGTCCTTTCCACTTTCACGGAGTGGTCGGAGATGGCGGGCGCGGACCCGGACGCTCTGGTCTGCCAGGATTGCCACATGCGGAAGCGGATCGGGAGCTATACGCCGCCCGATCCGACGCTTGGGTACATTCTCGACAACGAACACATGGCGGGCATGTACGCGAACCTTCGGCGGCGGGACACGATGTCACCGCACGTGTTTCGAGGCGGGCGCGAGCTTGCAGAGGAAGCCGCCGAGCTTTCGGTCGGCATGAGGCAAGAGGACCGGGAGCTGGTGATCACCACGACCGTGTCGAACACGAACGCGGGCCACGCCCTACCTACAGGCATGCCGTTCCGCCACGTACTCATGCAGGTCGAGGTCAAGTTAGGAGGCCAGTTCTTGACTCAGACCGGCGGGCCGACGATCCCGGACTATGGCGGCGAGGGGACCTCGGAGCGGGACCTCGCAGGGAAACCGGGAAAAGGCTACGCGAAGGTCGTGGGTGATGGCCTCGGTGCGCGGAACGTCCCGTTCTGGCGGGCCTCGGAGGTCCTCGAGGACACGCGGATCCGTGCGGGTGAGTCGGAGGTCCTCGAGTTCCGCTTCGCGCTCCCGAAGTCTGGGGGTCCGGTCGAGGCTCGCGTCAGCCTGATTTACCGGCGAGCCTTTCTCGAGCTGGTTCGGCAAAAAGGTTGGATGATGGACGACCTCGTCATAGGCAACGAGCGGATCGAAGCCACCGTCCCTCCGGCCCCGGTCGATGACGAGCCTGAGCCGGTTCCCGAGCCCGAGCCAACGGTGACTCTGGATACGAGCAACAGCGGTTGTAGCTGCGACACGGGTCGTCAGAGCGCCGCTCCCGCGCTCCTGCTGGCATTCGGCGGGCTGCTGTTGGGGCGAACGAGAGGACGGCGAGCGAGGCGACGCAGGTGAGCCCGAGGCGTTTGGCCCGCTGCGAGCGCCTTTGGCTCCTGGGGCTCCTCGGGATCGGTGGTTGCTTCGATCTCGGGACTCATCCCTGGGAGCCCGAGACCGAACCTATCCCGTTCCCCACGAACGTGACCACCTCGACGGTGAGTGCCGGCCCAGAAAGCTCGAGCCCGACTCCGATGGAAGCCTGTTCCAGGGCGCCCGAGGAGTTCACGGTGCTACTCGTTCTGAACAAGTTCGTGCCTGCGCGGCTCGAGATTTGTGCCGGGGACACGGTCACGTGGCAGAACCAAGACTCGAAGGAGCACACGATATTCTCGGGTACTCCAGAAACTCCGACCGACCTTCTTTCCACGACGAAAATTTTTCAAGGCCAGAGCTTCTCATTTACCTTCGAGGTGCCCGGAGAGTACGTATATTACTGTTCGGTCCACAAAAAGAAGATGCGAGACGCGGTCGTGGTGGTCCGGTGATCGGGAGTCTCCCCGCGCGAGGATGGTGGCCTCTGCTTTTGCTCGCTTTGCCGTCGACGGCTCACGCCATCCCTCGCTTCGCCATTCGGACGGGAATGCCGTGCGTGGCTTGTCATGTAGACCCAGCGGGCGGAGGGCTCCGAAACGACTACGGTCGCGGAGTCCAAGCGGCGATCGCGCTCCCGCTAGAGCTCGTGGCTATCCCAGACGACGCGCCGCCGATCGGCCGCCTCTCGGACGCCGTGACGATGGGTTCCGATCTGAGAGTGTTGTATCAGTTTCTCCGAAAGACCGACGCACCGCAGCCCCGAATCAATTCGTTCTACTTGATGGAGGCGGGCCTTTACGTGGCAGCGGACCTCTGGAAGCAACTCACCCTGTACGTTGCCCCCGTTTTTTTCGGCAACGAGTCGATCTTCTTCGATGCAATGGGGCTCGTGCGGCTGCCGTTCCTGGACGCCTATGTCAAGGTCGGTCGATTCACACCTCCTTACGGTATCAAGCTGCCCAACCACTCCTCGTTCACGCGAAAGCGCCTGGGCTTCAATATCCGCACGAAGGAAGTCGGGGCCGAGGTTGGTTTGTACCCAGGCCCTTTCTCGGTGCAAGTCGCGGCCTTCAACGGAGTCGCGGAGGCGGACGCGGAGTGGGACGACAATGCGGCCAAAGGGTTCTCGACTCGGATCTCGGCCCTCTTGAAGACGGCGCCGCTCAAGCTCGAGCTCGGATTATCTGGGTTCTACAACGTGGCCGGGAGCTCGGAGGCCGACGACCCGAGCGGCGTCGACACTCGTATCGAGGACTTGAGGGTCGGTGTGTTCGGGGGCGCGGCCATTGGCCGCTTCACGTACCTCGGCGAAGTTGATTACTGGCTGCAGGACGACCGGACCGCCGAAGCGGCGGTCGGCCAACTCATCTCCTATCAGGAGCTTGGTTTCCTCGCGTTTCAGGGCCTCGACCTCGTGCTCACCTATGAGCTCCTAGATGCAGACGTGTCGCTCACGGGCAACGCCGTCCATCGGATCGGCGGGGGGCTCGACGCCTATCTATGGCCCTTCTCGGAGCTGAGCATCATTTACCGGGCCACGGTGGCCGATCCGCGCGCGGAGCTGGCCCGGCTGCACGAGCTGGCGGTCGTCGCACACTTCTACTTTTGAGGTAAACAGTGCTCGACGCCGGACTCGCGACTCTCATCCTCCTCGCACTCCCAGCCCAGTCTGCGCTGACTTCGACGGAGGCAGCCGAGGCTCCCCCGGCCACGTCGTTCTTCGAGGAAGTCGAGGACGAGACTCTCGGCCCGGTCGAGATCGCGGCGGCCGTCGCCCGAGGAGAGCGTGCCTTTCGCTCACACTGCGTCACGTGTCATGGCGTCACCGGCCGAGGAGACGGGCCGTCGGCCCGGTGGCTGTCGCCGCGCCCGCGAGATCTCGTGCGGGGTGAGTTCAAGTGGCGAACGACACCCACCGGCGAGATGCCCACCGATCGTGATCTGTTGCGAACGATCGACGAGGGCGCGCCTGGCACCGCCATGCCCTCGTTTCGAAAACGACTCCCCGAGCAGATGCGTCGAGACCTCGTTCAGTACGTAAAGACATTCTGCCCGCGCTTCAAGCAACCGCTGCCAGCCGCACTCGACATCCCCGAGGTGCCCGGTGCATCCGAGGAGCTCATCGCGCAGGGGAGGGCACTCTTCCAACGGTTGAAATGCTGGGAGTGTCACGGCGAGACGGGCCGGGGCGACGGCCCGTCGTCGGGCACGCTGGTGGACTCCGAGGGGCTCCCGATCGAGGCCTATGATTTTACGAGCGGCGTGTACAAGGGCGGCGCGACGCCGGAAGCGATTTACCGAACCTTCATGACGGGGTTGAACGGCACGCCAATGCCGTCTTTCGCCTTGTCCATCTCGGCGGGTGAGCGCTGGCCGCTCGTTTTTTACACTCTCTCGCTCCATCGGGAGCGAGGGATCTTCGACTACCTATTCGGGTCCCTCGAGCAGCAACCATGAAGACTCTCTTCCCGATCAACTCGATCACCGCTTCGATCACACTCCTTCTGTTGACGGCATGTCTTGGAGAACGCGCCTCGAAGCCGGGCGACGCTGGTGTCGAAGCCGCGGACGCCGGCTCCGTCGACCGGTCAGACGCCTCCTCTGCGAACGAAGCCGGCGTGGGTGAAGCCGACGCACCCGACGCACCCGAGGTGTCGGGTCTGCCGATGGGTGCGGCCTGCGTGGCCAGCGCAGAGTGCGCCTCTCAGCACTGCGCCGTTCCTTGCGATGGCTATGGATCCTGCGCGCCTCTGGCCTGTCTCAGCGACGGCGAGTGTGAGGTGCCAGGCTCGGACCGAACTCATTGCTGCGTGAGCGGTCGCTGCGAAGCGAGCGAGGGTGCCTGTGGCCTGCGAACGGGCGTTCAGGGATCGAATTGCGGCGAAGGCGGGGCCACTGATTGCGCGGCTGGTCTTGCGTGCCTGGACGCCTGCGTCTCCACCTCGTACTGCGCGGCATCCTGCACCGCTGACTCGGAGTGCGAGGCGCTCGATCCCATGCTCGGTTGCTTTCACGTGGTCGGGGGCGGTCAGCGCTGTGTTCGCGACCCGGACAAGCTCGTGGCCTGTGTGACCGACCGAGACTGCGACCCGGACTCGGTCTGCACTCCGTCCGTCTCCTTCGAGGGGAACGAAGTCATCAAGACCTGCACCGCGCCGACGGGTCGCTCGGTCACGGGGGCGTCTTGCACGAGAAGCGAAACGTGCCGCTCAGGCCTCTGCATGAGTGGGCTTTGCACCGCGGGCTGCGGCGTCGATGCCGACTGCGTATGCTCTGGCTTTGGCTGCGCTCGAGACCAAATCTGCTTGGATGTCTGGTTCTCGGTCGGCGGGACTCCCTCGGCAACCAAACTCTGCTCCGCGGCCCGCCGGTGCGCGACCTCGAGTGACTGCGAAGGGACCCGAGTTTGCCAACCGTATCCGGAGCGAGATGGGTGGGAGACAGTTTGTGGTGTCCCGCGTCTGGGCGCGGCCGACGTCGGAGGCGCCTGCGCGGAAAACGCTGACTGCCGAACTCTGCTGTGCCACGAAGCGAGTTGCCGAGCAACTTGCGACGGCACTTCGACCTCGAGCTGCCCCGCCGGAGGAAGTTGCGAGTCGGTCGTCGTCGAAGGCTCGGCCCCAGGCGCTTCGGTCGCGATTTGTTTGTAGCGGTATCAAAAGTCGAGCGACCCGTCGATGGTCTCTCCGGCCCCGAGCTCGAGCTTCTTGGTGCGCTGCCCCAGTTTCTCGTGCCAGTAGGCCAGCGTGTACGACCCGCTCGGGACGCCTTGCAGCACGAAGCCTCCGTCGACGTCGGTGACTGCGAAGTAAGGATGATCGAAGACTGCGATGTAACCTTTCATCCACTTGTGGCCGGCGTCGCACGACAGCTCGATCATGCCTTTTTGCGAGATGGTCTTCTTGACGACCTCACCTTGGTTCGGGAGCCCATAGTTGAAGACGTCCACACTCTTGGCGCGGGCATGAGTGTTGTGGAGGATGGGGTCGGAGTTCCGCACCCCGAGCACCGAACCCACCGCGAGCGCCTGCACGTGAGGCTTGTAGCTGCAGCCGTCGTTGTCGAGGGTGGCCTCGGTCGGAGTCACCGCGTTGCCTTTCTCGATCTTCTGGATGAAGACGACTACGTTCTTGAGCCCCTTTGCGGGCGAGACCAGCACGGACTCGTCCGTCGGCGCCCGCTTCTCGCAGTAAGCCTTGTCTTTGTTGATCTCGAGCAGTCGGGGCTCTGGCACGGCCTTCAGATAGTGAATGGTCCCTCGGATCGTCCCGGGGCTTTCGACTTTCACGGGCGCGTAGGCGAGAGCCAGCCCGGGGACGAACAGCCCGGGGACGAGCGGAGAGAGGATGAGAAGGGCGATCGATTTCGTGTTCATGGAGAGTTCCGAGAGCCTAACGCAGAATTCACCAATCACAAACAACTCTCATGAGCTACGTACCCGACGAGCGGCGTTCCTTCGAGCTTCATTTTTTCATTCTCGCCGTCGCTTTTGCTCTGGTCACCGCTTGGGCCGTCGTTGACGAGGTCTGGCTTCGCCGCCCATGGAAAGAGTTCCAGGAGGCCTACGTCGCCCAGACCGGGAAGGGTTCCGCGGGAATCCGACAAATCGTCGTTCCGGAGCTGGGTTTGGTCGACCGCTGCCCGACGTGTCATGCGGGCGTGGAGGATCCGAAGTCGAGCGGAGAGGAAGTCGATCCAGCGCTGCGAACCCACCCGCGCCTGGACACGCTGTTGGTTCGTCACCCGCCGGAGAAGTTTGGTTGCACTTCGTGCCATCGGGGCCAGGGGCTCGCGCTCACGGTCGGATCGGCTCACGGCGAGTCCGACCCGGCTTGGCCGACCCCGATGGAGCGAGGCCCTTACGTCGAGTCCCTGTGCGGTCGCTGCCATCGTGAGGGTCCGCTCCAGGGTGCCCCGATCCTGACGCGAGGCCGCGCAACCTTCGATCGCCTCGGGTGCGGCGGGTGTCACGTCACGGAGCGCAAGGCGGCGTTCAAGAAGCACGCCCCGAGCCTGATGAGGGTCCGAGCGAAGCTCTATCCAGGCGCTATGCTCCAGTGGATCCGAAGCCCTGAGCGCCGACGGCGCACCGTTCGAATGCCGCAGTTCTGGCCCGACGGCGGGCCGCAAAGAGAGGAGGAGTCGCTGGCGATCGCCGCGTATCTGCTCGCCAACTCCGACCCGTTCGAGAGTACCGCGGACCCGCCTGAACCCACGGCCGAGCTTGCCGAGCGTGGCCGGCGTATTTTCGACGGCGTGGGCTGCAGAGGCTGCCACACCTTGGGGCTCGACGACGCGGATGACCTCTCCATCGGCGAGGACCCGGCAGCTTCGGACGACGACTTTTTCGGTGAGGACCCACCGAGCGTCGAGGCGCGAGAGCCGATCGACTTTGCGCCAGCGCTGGGTCGAGTACGGGCGCGAGTGACCTACGAGTTTCTCGTCGAGTGGATTCATGACCCTCAATCGTACTGGGCCGGCGCGACAATGCCACGCTTCAGACTGAGCCGGGCCGAGGCGGCGGCCGTCGCGGCGTTCCTCGTCCGGCTCAGCGACGAAGCCCCTCCGGCCGACCCGGCCGAGTTGCTCCCGCCCCTGAAGCCGGCCCTAGTCGCCCGCGGCAAGGCGCTCATCCGACAATACGGCTGCAACGGTTGTCACGAGATCCGCGGCTTCGAGGGCCTCTCCGCACCCGGCCCCGACCTCAGCGACTATGGGCAGAAGGCCGTTCACGAGATGTATTTCGGAGACGATCCACCGTCGAGAGCCCAACGCAGCTACGAGAGTTACACACGCACCAAACTCTCGGCGCCTCGATTCTACCGGGGCAAGAGTGTCGAGCCGGTGATGCCGGACTTCGGGCTGTCGGACGAGGAAGTCACCGAGCTCCTCGTTTCGCTGCGGGCCCTGACCACCGATCGGGTCGCACTCTCTTTCCAGGCGCGGCCACCTCCCTCGAGGGGCGCCGAGCTGCTGAGTACATACAATTGCGGGGGCTGTCACACGTTGGGCGCGCACACTGGCGATATCTCTCGGTATTACCAAGACCAGCGCCTCGCTCCTCCGACCCTGAAAGGAGAAGGAGCTCGCGTTCAGCCGGAATGGCTCTTCCGCTTTCTCCTCTCTCCACGGCCCCTGCGGCCCTGGCTCCAGTTGCGGATGCCGACGTTTTCATTGTCCGAGAGCGACGCGCGAGCGATCGTGCGACACTTCAGCGCAGAAGCTGGACTGAGACCGAGCTTCCGATTTCGCCATACTCAGCCGTACACGAAGGAACGAGCGGCACTCGGAGTCGAGCTCTTCACCCGCCTGAAGTGCTTCACCTGTCACAAGGTCGACGGCTCGCCCGGGACCGACGACGGCAACCTCGCGCCGGACCTTCGGCTCGCTCGCGAGCGACTCGACGCGGCGTGGGTCCTTGGCTTCCTCGACGATCCTGGAGCGCTATTGCCCGGAACCAGCATGCCGCAGTTCTTCCCCCCGGGCACCTCTCGCTACCCAGACGTGCTCGGAGGCGAGGCCGCTCTCCAGAAAGAGCTCGTCGTAGACCATCTCATGAACCTCGGCCCACAGCCCGTCGACGGCAGCTTCGAGGGAGGGTCCTGATGCCACCCGATCAACCGCACCATCTCTGGGGCCGACGCGACGTACTCACACTCGCAGGTTGGGCGAGCGTTGCAGGCGCGCTCTTCACCGGCAGCGTCGCCTTCGTGCGCCTGCTCTATCGCCGGGCCCCGATCGATCCGCCCACGACGTTTCGGGCGGGACGACCCGCTGAGTACTTGCCGGGCACCGTCAGCGATCGCTACCTTCGGTCCTGGCGCGTCTACATCGTCCGAGAGAGCGACCGACTCTTCGCCTTGTTTGCGAAGTGCACTCACCTCGGCTGCACCCCACGCTGGTACGCGTCCGACCACAAGTTCAAGTGTCCGTGTCACGGCTCCGGGTTCACTCTCGCAGGTATCAACTTCGAGGGGCCTGCTCCCTCCGCGCTCGTTCGCGCCAAAATCTGGCTCCGGAGCGACGGTGAGATCCTCGTCGATGTCGGGCAGCGCTTCGACGCTACCCACTTCGACCTCCCGGAAGCCTCCCTGGTGATCGGCGAGGAGTCGCACTCATGAGCATCGAGCCAAACTCAGGCCAGCCGGGCGCCGCGAATTCAACCCAGGTCGGACCGAGCTCCGAGCCAACCCAGCCGCAAGGTCTGGCCGCCCAAATCTATCGTTCGGTCTTCCGCCACTCGTTCGATGACCGTCCTAGAAATCGGCTCCTTCAGATCAGCAGCAACGTGTTCCTCCACCTTCATCCGGTCCAGGTTCGTCGTCACGGCCTCCGCGCCCGTTATACCTGGGGAATGGGTGGGTTGAGCTTCCTGACTTTCCTCGTCACCGTCGTGACGGGCGTGATACTCATGTTCTACTATCGGCCGACGCACACGCTGGCCTACCTCGACATGAAGAATCTCGAGCACGAGATTCCCTTCGGAATGATCCAGCGAAACATGCATCGCTGGGCCGCTCACGCAATGGTCATCACCGTCTGGCTGCACATGCTCCGCGTATTCCTTTCCGGATCCTACAAGAAGCCGCGCGAGTTCAACTGGGTCATCGGCGTGGCGCTCCTGACCCTCACGATGCTGCTGTCGTTCACCGGATACCTCTTGCCGTGGGACCAGCTCGCGATGTGGGCAGTCACCGTGGGTACGAACATGGCCGCAGCTACACCCTTCTTGGGATATCAGGGTCCGGGCGCCGAGTTGACGGGTGTCACCGACCGGACGGATATTCGGGCGCTCTTGCTGGGCGGTCCGAACGTCGGCGGAGAGACTCTGCTTCGATTCTACGTCCTCCACTGTATCTTCATCCCGATCTTCGCCGCCGTGCTCATGATCGTTCACTTCTGGCGCATCCGGAAGGATGGCGGGATCTCGGGCCCAACCGATGAGTAACTTCATCGCGATCCTGAGCAAGCCGGACAACCTCCCCATCGCCGGTATGGCGGTCCTCGTCGTGTTCGTGCTCGGTGTGTGGCTGCGTCAGGCGCTTCGAAACGACGAGCTCATTCGCGAAGGTCGGCGGAGCGAGCTCGACCGGGAGATGCGGAAATGACTGATGACGTGGATCCGACCCTCCCTGACCGACTCGACACTTGGCCTCACCTCGTCCGGATCGAGCTGATCTGGACTCTTGCGGCAATGGTGATTCTGACGGTCTGGTCGATCCTCGTCGACGCGCCGCTCGAGTCCCCCGCCAACCCGACCCTCACGCCTGACCCATCGAAGGCTCCTTGGTACTTCCTGGGGCTGCAAGAGTTGCTCGTGTACTTCGACCCGTGGATTGCGGGTGTGGCATTTCCCATACTCATCGTCCTCGGTCTGGCGGCGATTCCGTACGTGGACGTCAACCCCCGTGGCTCTGGTTATTATGGGATTCAGGAGCGACCGTTCGCCATCGCCGTTTTCCTCTTTGGTTTTCTGGGTCTCTGGGTCCTGCCGATCCTCATCGGCACCTTCTGTCGCGGCCCGGGATGGCTATGGTACTGGCCCTGGGAGGCTTGGGACGTGCCGAAGACCGGCAGTCTTCCGAACCGAAACCTCTCGGACCTCTTCGGCGTCGCCGGAGGGTCGCTGGCCTTTGTCATCGGCGCCGTCGCCGTCGGCGGCTGGTACGGGATCGCCGGACTCTACTATCTGAAAAAGAGGACCTCCCGGGGCATGGTGGCACTTGGCTTCTCGCGTTTCGCCATCGTTGCTTTCCTGCTGATGACGATGCTCGGCATCCCTGTGAAGATGGCCCTGCGCCTGGGGCTGAGCGTCAAGTACGTGTGGGTGACTCCGTGGTTCAATATCTGAGTCATCAGACTGGGTGGTATTCAGGATCGTTCGAGATACTCGGAAAGCCGTCGAAGCTCGGCGCCCGGATCGATGGTTCGTAGGTCCGCTGCCTGCATCACGACCGCGCCTTTGATACACGCCGCCGCACACTCTCCGCAGGAAACACAAGCGAGGGGCCGTGAGAGGTGGGCGACGCCGAAGTATCGGCGACCCAAGACAGTGAGGCACTCGAACGGGCAGTATTCGACGCAGAGCCCACAGCCGTTGCACAAGTCCAGCGTGAGCACGGGGCGGGCGCGCTGGTCTCGAGGGACACACACGGCTGTTTCGCCTCGGGCGTCGAGCACCGCCGCGACCGGGCAGATTTGACCGCAGACACCACAATCGATGCACGCGCCTGGGTCGACTCCGTGGAGTTGCTCCGGCTCACCCCAGATCGCGTGCGTCGGACACTGTCGGGCGCAGGCCGTGCATCCGTTGCAACTCTCCACGATGAGATGAGTCACGTTCGACTGCCTTCTGTGAGCGCGGCGGTCGGGCAAGTATCGACGCACAGCGGGCGCGTGGCCAGGCAACGGTCGCAGGTTTGCCGAGCCTCGGTCTCCGAGCAGGCGAATTCGAGGGACGTCTCGAAGCCTCGATAGGCGAGCGTCAAGACGCCAGCGCCAACGACCTCTTTGCAGATACTCACACAGCGGTTGCAGCGGATGCACTTGTTCATCTCGAGCCGCAGCCCCGGCCGCAGAGTTCGTGCCGGCTGAGTATGCACCGTGCCCCGATACGCTCCTTGGGACACGCCGTAGGCGGACAGCAGGGGTCGAAGCGCGCAGGTGTCGAAGGCGCTGCAGGAGCACGACATACACCGACTGGCTTCTTGCCGACCTTCTTCTTCTCCTAGGCCGAGCTCGACCTCTCGAAAATCCGCGACGCGGAGGTTCGGGCGCGCGGTCCGAGGCTTGATGGGTTCACTCGGCACAGGCTCGTGCGCGAAGTCCGCAGCCACTGGGGGGCGGAGCGCCGACATCTGGCTGAGGACGCCGAGGTCGAATGGGTTCGGAGTCGCATGGGTAGCAGGTCGACTCTGGGAGCCGTCCAAAGCGACGGGCTTGCGGTTTAAGTATGAATCGATCGCCAACGCCGCCCGCCTGCCCGAGGCGATCGCCTCGACCACCGTGCTCGGACCGGTGACGAAGTCACCTCCCGCGAAGAGACCTTCGATCGGCGTCGACTGAGTTTTAGGATTCACGAGCCCGCGACTCCCGATCGGATCGGCGAGCTGACCCACCGCCGAAACGACCCAATCCGTAGAGCGGGCATATTCGGAGCCGACGATTGGGACGGGCTGAGGTCTGCCCTCGCTGGACTCACGGAGGCTCATGCGGACCAACCTAAGCCCGGACACGCGGCCATTCGCGACCTCGATTTCGACCGGAGCTGCCAGGCAATCGAGCTCGATGCCTTCTTCGATCGCGGCCTCGATCTCGGCAGAAAACGCGGGCATCTGGTCTCTGCCTCGCCGGTAGAAGATCGTGACTCTCTTGGCGCCGAGCCTGCGCGCGGTGCGCGCCGCGTCGACGGCGCTATTTCCGCCGCCGAGGACGGCGACCTCACCCTCGAGGGACGATAGCTGCCCTTCTTGAACCCATCTGAGTAGCTCCAGGGCACCGAGGACCCCCTCCGCGTCCTCGTTCTTGATCCCGAGGCGACGTTGCCTCCACGCTCCCGTCGCGAGGAACACCGCGTCGTGCCGATCCGAGGCTTGGTCTCCGATGATCTCGCTGAGCTTGAAATCAGGGCCGAGTGTTGCGCCTAGGCGGAACTCGACCCCCAGCTCCACGAGCGCTCGGATGTCGGCGTCGAGCACGTCCCGCGGAAGTCGGTAGGTTGGGATCACGTAGCGAAGCATGCCTCCCGGCTGCTCACGGCTGTCGAGCACGGAGACTCGGTGGCCAAAAAGCCGCAACTCATGGGCTGCGGAAAGGCCGGCTGGACCGGCTCCGATGATGGCGATCCGTTTGCCGGTGTCCGGAGGCAACTCAGCGGGCGCTGAGCTTCTTGGCGCGAGCTCCGTGGCCAGTCGTTTGATCGCGTTGATGGCCACAGGCGCGTCGACCAGCCGGCGACTGCACGCCTGCTCGCAGGGATGTGGGCAGACCCGACTACACACGCCAGGCAGAGAGTTGGTCTCGCGCACGATGCGCACCGCCTCGGCGTGGCGGCCGAGCGATACTGCCTTCACGTAGCGAGGCACGTCGACTCTCGTCGGGCACGCGAGGACACACGGCGCGACGCAGTCGGCGAAGTGGTCAGAGAGGATCAGCTCGAGCGCTGCCCGGCGGGACGCCCGGATCGTCGCGGAGTCCGTGCGAACGGCGAGCTTCGACGCGGCGCGCGTCGCGCAGGCAGGCTCGATGCGCCAAGTTCCCTCATTCGTCTGAACTTCCACGACGCAGACCCAGCAGGAAACTTCCGGCTTGATCCGCGGATCGTGGCACAGGGTCGGGATCTCGATCCCCAGCTCCGTGGCGACCGAGAGAATCGTACGGTCGGGTGAGGCGAAGGCCTGCCGGCCATCGATGGTCAGGCTGACTTCCGTCATCTTTCACCCCGAACGGAGCCCCTGGCTTCGAGGTTGCGCGGCTTGTCGAGTGAGAGGACGGCGCCGAACCGGCAGGCGTCCGTACAGCCTCCGCACCGCGTACATAGGTCCACGTCGATGGACAACGGCAACTCGGTGGTGGGCAGAGAGATCGCGTTTGCGGCGCATTGAGCGAAGCACCGCGCGCAGCTATCGCAGACGTAAGGATCGATACGGTAGCTGAGCAGCGCCTTGCACTTCTTCGCGGGGCACACGCCGACGAGGTGCGCCTCATACTCGCCTCTGAAATACCGGAGCGTAGTCAGCACGGGATTCGGGGCACTCTTGCCCAAGCCGCACAGCGAGCTCGTCTTCACCTGTTGGGCGAGACTCTCCAGCCGCTCGAGATCCCCGGACCGCGCGCGACCGGCGCAGAGGTTTTCTAGGATCTCGAGCATGCGCTTGGTACCCAGACGACAAAAGACGCACTTCCCGCACGACTCAGTCTGAGTGAACGACAAGAAATACCGCGCGATGTCCACCATACACGAGGTCTCGTCCATCGCGATGAGCCCGCCCGAACCCATGATGGCGCCGGTCCCTTCGAGCGACTCGAAATCGACCGGCGTATCGAAAAGGGAAGCCGGGACGCAGCCCCCAGAGGGTCCGCCGATCTGAATCGCCTTGATCGCGCGGTCGCGTGGGCTGCCGCCGCCGAGGTCCTCGACGATCTTCCGGATCGTCATCCCCATCGGGACCTCGACCAAGCCGCTGTGCCGCAAGTCTCCAGCGAGAGAGAACACTTTGGTCCCGCGGCTCTGACCCACGCCGAGACGCCGGTAGGCCTCTGCGCCTTGGCTCAAAATCCAAGGCACGTTGGCGAGCGTCTCGACGTTGTTGATACAAGTCGGCTCGTCGAGATAACCACGCTGCACGGGAAAGGGCGGCCGGCGTCTGGGTGTGCCTCGCTCCCCCTCGAGCGAGGCAATCAGCGCCGTCTCCTCGCCGCACACGAAGGCACCTGCTCCGCGTACGATGCGAACCCGAAAGCCAAAGTTGCGGCCGCGCAAGCCAAAGTCGGAGCCAGCCACCGACTCGCCGAGAAAACCGCGCTCCAAGGCGGCCGCGACGGCGATTTGAAGGCGCTCGACAGCGATCGGATACTCATCTCGAACGTAAATGATGCCCTCGGCTGCGCCGACCGCGTAGCCAGCGAGTGTCAAGCCCTCGAGAACGCTGAAGGGGTCGCCCTCGAGCACGCTGCGGTCCATGAACGCGCCGGGGTCGCCTTCGTCTGCGTTACACACGACGAACTTCTTGGAGCCGCTCGAGGCCCTCGCGAGTGACCACTTGCGACCTGTGCTGAAGCCCGCCCCGCCCCTACCCCGGAGTCCGGAAGCCGAGATCGCCTCGATGAGTGTCTCAGGGCTCATCTCGACGAGCGCGCGGCGGAGGGATTCGTACCCACCTCGAGCCCGATAGTCGTCGATCGACTCCGGATCGAGCCGACCGCAATTTCTGAGTACGATCCGGGTCTGGCCACGCACGAAACGCTCGTCTTCGGCGTGGACGAAGCGACCCCATTCGTCCGGGTTCGTGTCTTGGTTCGTGTCTTGGTTCGTGTCTTGGTTCGTGTCGTGGCTCGCGTCGTCGTTCGCGTCGCCGTTCGCGTCGCCGTTCGCGTCGCCGTTCGCGTCGCGTTCCAGCCGATTGCCGCAAGGGTGGTCGCCGCGAGCGATGAGTCGGGGCGCGAGGATCCGTTGCTCCCAAAAGTGCGCCCTCAACAACTCGGGCACTTGCGCCGGCGTAATCTCTCCGTAGAGGCAGCGGCCGAGCCGAGGTGAGGAGATATCAACGAGCACCTCGCGGTAGCACAGGCCGAGGCAACCTGTGACGAGGAGGTGAGCGTCGATGCCGAGGTCCGCGAGCCCAAGTCGGAGCGCTTCGAAGACCTGCCTGCCGCCAGCGGCGATCCCGCAGCTTCCGAGGCCGACGGCCACGCGGTTCGCGCTCGGTGCATTGCTACGGACAGAGCGCGGCGACGCTTTCGCTCCGGGCTCCGGGAGGGCATCAATCACCCGCGACACTCCTCGGGCGTCCAGTCGCCCGAAGGTCTGCTCACCGACCCGCAGCACAGGAGCGAGCGAGCAGCACCCGACGCAGGCGACAGTCCGAACTGAAAACTCGCCGTCCGAGGTCGTCGTGTCGCCCGGCCCTAGCTCGAGATGCTTCGCCAGCGCGTCCGAGATTCGCTCGGCGCCCCGCACGTGGCAGGCCGTGCCGTGACAAACTTCGATTGAGCGCCGGCCGCGCGGAAACAGAGACAAGCTCGGGTAGAAGGTCGCCACGCCGTAAAGGCGCGCGAGGGGGATCTTGGCGCGCCTCGAGGCCAGCTCGAGTATGTCGCTTGGCAGAAAGCCGAAAGCCTCCTGAATTGCACCGAGGAGCGGGACGACGTCCGGTCCGATGCGGTCAATCAAGGACTCGAGCCTCGGCTCATTACGCGCGAGCTCGCCGACCGCGGGATGTGCGAGAAGGGCGGGCCGATTCACCGTGCGCCAGCATCGTACGAATTTCGAAATCGGGCGATAGGAAAAGAGTCGTCGATCGAGCTGTCGACGACGCTAGGACCTAGGAGCGTCGTGCAAATCTTGCCTTGCTCGACAGAGTCGCCTATCGCCGTGGACGCCATGGCTCTGAATTCAGGCCGCCGCGCTTCGTTCCTTTGAGTTTCTACTCAACAGATCCGACCAAGAATTCGGACGCGCGATGACTTGCGGACGCGGCGCTCAGGCTTGGCTGGGTTCGATGCGCCTGATTTCCGGCACGACGTCGAAGTCACGGTCGTAGCTGCAGATCGCTCGTGCGCCTATCTCGAACGCTACGGCCGCATGAATCGCGTCTCGGGCGGTCAATCCTTTGTGTCGGTCCATGAAGTCTCTCGCGCGATCCAAGGTCGACTCGCTGATCGATGCGCTCCGCGGGAACAGAGCTCGGGTGAGTGAGTAGACTCTGCGACCGTCGTCCCACCGGCGGATCGAACGGTAGCGGTGGAGGATTTCCTGCAACGCTTCCGTGTCCACGACGGCCTCGACCTCGCCGCTGGCGATTCGCCGCATGAGGTTCGCGCAGGGCTCCTTGTGCGGATGGGGCGCCCCCGCCGCATACATGAGTACGTTGCTGTCTACGAGGATCACGGAAGATCCTCGGCCGGTGACGTGGATTCGAGCACGAGCTGTTCGACGGGTCCGACCGGGAGCGAGAGCTCCGCGAGGGCCCGCGCGGCCTCGGTCCGAGCGTCTCGCGACGCGGACCCGTATTGGGCGACACAAGCGTCACGAACGAGCTGTCCGACGCTCACGCCGCGCTGGCGGGCCAGAGCTCCGAGGTGCTCGTACAGACGTGGGGGGAACAGAATTGTTGCTTTCTTCTCGAGATCCATATCCTGATGTGTATCCGGATACAGGGAGATAGGCAAGGCGCGATGCGTGGCGTCACGCCGGGGCGCGTAGACCGTCGGGCATTGCCGTCGAAACGCCGTAGAATTCGACGATGTGCCGATCCCCCAAAGCCTGCATGCTCGCCGCGCTCATCACGTCCTGCGCCAACGAAGCTCGGCGGTTGCCTGACGCGATGCCGACACGAGACGCGAGCGTGGACGCCGGCGCGGAGGACGCCGGCGTGGGCGACAGCGAGACGCCGACGGACTCTGGTGTGAGTTATGATTCCGGTCCCAGCGACGTGCCGACCCCCGACCGAGGATTCGCGGACGCCGATCTCCCCGACGTGACGATCGACGGTGGAGCCTCGAACCACGTCGCCGTCGTCGACGTCCGATGCGAGCCTTCACGCCGGCTGGGCGTCGTCGAGATCAGCGACTCCTTCGGCGCGCGTTACCTGAACGCCGCGGTGACCGACGCGCCGGATCCGATGCTGGGCCCGCCCGCTTTGAGCACGGAAGACTGCAGGTTCCATGACGCGGTCGAGTGTGGCTGCACTCAGACCGGGTATTGCGATTACCTGGGTGAGTGCGCTCGCGCGCCCGCGCCAGTGTCCGGGCTGGTCGTGAGAGTGATCGGCGGCGCCTCGGAGCAGCGTTTCGAGGCAGATTCGAACGGACTGGCGAGTGGGCAAATCATGCTCCCCGACCAAGCCCTCTCGCTCGAGCTCACCGGTCCGGACCTGCTGGTCACGACGAGCGCGCTAGAAGTGCCCAGAGAATTGGCCGATGTGAGCGGAACCCTCCGCGGCACGTATGACGCTCCCGTCTCCGTCGACGTTCGCTGGACGCCCGTCGCGGGCGCTCGAGTCACCACACTCATCCGCATCAACCATCACGTTCCGCGGGCCACGTTCACGGAGTGCGTCGTGGACTCGACCGACGGGCTTCTCCACATCGACGAACCCATGCTGACTCCGCTGGCGGTCGCAACGGGGCTAGAGTTCCAGGGCATCTGGCACACTCGTTTCGCGGCCGCGGAGCTCCCGAACGGGTGCCTCGAGCTCCGATTCACCCGACAACATTACGTCTCGCTGTTTTGAGTCTGTAACCCGGGGCACGGCATGAGTTTCGGAGCCCTTTCGGAGACCTGCTACGCTACCTTTTTCTTGATCTTGGCGACGTCATCCTCCAGCACTTCGAGCCGCTTCTGGGTGCAGCCGGGCCTGGATCTGAGTGCGCTGCGGGAAAGTTGGTCGAAAAAAGAGCAGATATAACGATGACTTGCGGCGATCGATCGGTGTGCGACGCGTTGCCGTTCGGACTCATAGCCAGGCGGATCTGCGCCTATTTCATTCCGGATCGTCCACGTCCACGACCAGGTTCCACCGACGGACGGCGACGCGACGCCCACTCGATCCGGTTCACCTTCAAGCGACTAGCAACTCATTGATATTCCAT
>CAYXDO010000188.1:0-20336 GCA_964463485.1 uncultured Myxococcales bacterium
GCTTGAACTCGCGTCCAGCGTTGAGGAGCGGCCAGGCGACGAGTCCAGGCCAATCGCGATATTCCGCCACCAACCTGGCGTCCGCGGGATTCAAGAGCGTGTAGCGGATGCGGCCTGCGAACGCTTCGTCATCGAGGATCTCTTCGGCGGAGAATCGTCGCGGGAACACGGTTCCGGAGCGTCCCCTGAGTACGTTGATCTCGCGGGCGAGATTTCCGATGAAATACTCGAGGAACGCGGAGAGGTCGCCGCCTTGGTCCTGCAGGACCATATGCCAATGGTTCGAAAGACAAACAAAGGCCGCAAGTCGGATCGACGGAAACCTACGCAGCGCACGCGCGAGGAAGAAGCCGACGATCTCGACGGCCTGAGGGTCTGGCTTCAAGAAGAAGCGGGACTCCAAAGTCCTGGAGGTCACGAACCAGAATTTATCGGGGGTGTTTTGTCGGATCGGTCGCACGAGGTGTGCAAACACGAACGGTCGTGGAAGCGCAATCGTTTGTGCTCCGCAAATCGCTCCGATTCCTTGGGCCCCAGTCTAGCGCGGTCATCGAGCTCCGAAAATCGTTCCGTTCGACGAAGCACGAAGCCCCGATCGCGATCGAGGAATTCCGTCGGCCCCTCGGGGCTAGCGCGTACCTCGGCCTTCGAGCGCCAGGCCCGAATATCAGTTTGGTCTCGGTGCCCGAGACCTACGCCGCTTGCTTCAGCTCGACGCCCCCCCAAATTCAGGCCGTGCGGTAGGGGTCCAGCGACTTCGGTATTCATGAAAACGTGGTATTTCGAGAGTTCGGATGAGTCGGGTCGGGATGAGTTCGCAGGTGCTTCAGCAGTCGAGATCGGGCTCGCTCGGCGGAATTCCGCCGGCCCTTCGGAGCTCAGGCATACTTCGGCCTTCGAGCGCCAGGCCCGAATATCAGTTTGGTCTCGCTCCCCGAGACCTACGCCGCTTGCTTCAGCTCGACGGCCGGGAGAGTACGTTCGTCGTCGAGGAAGCGCGCGTGCAGATCGAGCCGCCTTGGCGCCGGCCCGGGCCTCGGCGCTGCCTGGGGACGTGCACAGGGGGCGCTCGAGGGGCAACGTGCTCGCGGCTCGAATCGTGGCGCCTCGTTTGCCGATTCGACGCCACGGTAGACCTTGTTGGGCGTTTTGCCTGCGAGACTCTCGTGCGGTCGGTGCTCGTTGTACCAGCGAAAGTATCTGGACCACTGGGCCTGCGCTTCCTTGTGGCGAGGGCTGGACTCGGCGTCGCTGCTCGTGCTACCCCGCCGCTCGATGCGAATCCTGGTGATCGGGTCCTCCGGGTTCGTTGGTACTCATCTCGTCGATCGCCTCGTTCGAGACTCTCACCAGGTGCGCGGCCTCGATGTCTGGGCCCCATCGGGCGGAGCTCGGTTTGAGTTTCAACTCGGCAGCTTCCTCGATCCGGCGACGATTCGGCACGCGTTGTCGGACGTGGAGGTCGTGATTCACTTGGCCAGCACGACGGTGCCCGGCACTTCGAACGCCGACATTCCGGGGGACATTCAGGCGAACCTGATCGGGACGGTGCGACTCTTGGATGCGATGGTGGAGCAGGGGTCGCGTCGCATCATCTTCTTTTCGTCCGGCGGAGCCGTCTATGGCAACCCTGCCGTCGACCCGACGCCCGAGACTCAGCCCCTCTACCCCATCAGCTCGTACGGGGTCGTGAAGGCCGCGATCGAGCACTATCTGCACATGTATCGCGAGCTCGAGGGCCTCGAGTCGGTCGTCCTGAGAGTTTCGAATGTGTATGGCCCGGGTCAGGCCAAGGCTGGAATTCAGGGCCTGATCGGTACTATGTTGAGGCGAGGGCTCGAGAGGCAGCCGATCCAGATTTGGGGGGACGGGTCGGTCGTTCGTGACTACGTCTACGTCGATGATTTGGTGGAGTTTGCGTCACTGGCAGTCTGCGAGAGATTTGGCGGTATATTCAACGTGGGCTCGGGCGTCGGTCACTCGTTCAACTCACTCCGGCCCGTTGTCGAGTCAGCGCTCGGTCTATCGCTGAAGGTCGAGTTCTTGCCGCCGCGTCCGTTCGATGTTCGCCGCGTGGTGCTGGACGTCAGGAAGGCTGCGGCTGTAGGCTGGCAACCCAGGGTGGAGCTCGAGGAAGGCGTCCGGCGCCACGCTCGGTCGCTGGTGCGTCCTTGAGCGGCCGCTGAGTCCGTCCGACTGCAGGGGATTCGCCTTCAGACTTGAAATGTCGCGGAGGGTCGGTCGGCCGGCTCTCGACATCGACGCGGGTTCTAGGGAGGATTCGACGCATGAGAAGGCCCGGATCGGCGCAGACGGAATCAGGAGCGAGCCCAGACGTCTTGGTCGAGGAATCCCGTTTCATTCTCCAGAAGCTGCTGCGAGACGACCTCTTCGGGAGCCGCGTGAGGTACTCGGAGGCCGAACGCGTGCTCGGAAGCGCCGCTTTGTCGGTGAGCTTCGGAGACTACGTGAGCTTCCTCGGCAAGTTCGGATACGTTCGAGTGGACCCCGCGGCAAACGTCGTCGAAGTGAGCGACGCGGGCCGAGCCGTCGCGGCGCGGGGCGAAGACCCGGAGTTCGTGTTACGCGTGACGCGCCACTTCGCGCGCGAGCTCGGAACGGAGATGATCCGACAGAGCGATCGCCCGGTCGCGTCTCAGACCTCGCGGATCGAGCGACCGCAGGTGCGGGCTCCGGAGCCGCAGCAGGAAGAAGTCATCGATCGACGATATCGGCGGACGACGCTCATCGGGTCGGGCCCGGTGGGTTCGGTTCACGAGGCAGTCCATCTCGGCTTGGGCCGGACCATGGCGGTCAAGGAGGCCAAAGGTGTCTTTCAAGCCGCGAGTTATTTGAAGCGAGACGAGATCGTTCGGCGCCTCAAGGCGGTGGTCCAGAAGAACGCGTCTTTGATCCACCCGAACATCGTGCAGGTCTTCGACCAAAATCATGAGCGAGAGCACCCGTATTTGGTCATGGAGCACGCTGCGTGCGGCAATTTGCGCCAGCGATTGAGCGCTCACCCCGAGCATCGAGTCGAGCTGAAGCTGGCCGTCCGAGTGCTCCTCCAGCTTTGTCATGCCGTGCGTTTCGCGCACTCTCGAGCGGTGCTTCACTTGGGACTCAAGCCCGAGAATATTCTCTTCGACCACCTCGGCAACGTGAAGGTCTCCGACTTCGGCTTCTTCGGCGTGTTCGAGCGGGGCGAGGAGGCTGGTTCCGGACCCATCCTCGTGAGCTCGGGGACCGTTGGATATCTCGCGCCCGAGCGTCTGCAGCCGGACGCTACGACGCGCGACCTCGGCGCCGCCGCGGATATCTACTCGATCGGCATACTCACCTATGAGATGTTGACGGGGAGGCTCCCCGGACGCCGTTCCCCGCTGCCTTCTCAGGCCAGAAAAGAAGTGCCCGCGGCGTTCGACGACGTGTTCGATCGAATGACTCGCGACTCTCTCGACGAACGCTATCGCACGGTCGACGAAGTCCTCCAGGGCATTCATCGTGCCTTTCCGCAAAAGGACGTCTTCGCCGAAGGTACGATCTTGCTGTGGGCGGACAACCCAGAACCGCGCAAGGAGCCCGAAGCGCTCGAGATCGATGGCGAGGAGATCGAGGCCGAGATCGACGTCGCTCCCGACCACGCCGACGACCTCAAAATGAGCGCGGATCTCAAGACCGGCAAAGTGGACGTCGGCTCGATGAGGGAGTTGGTCGAGTCCTCCACGCCCAAGAAAGCGGACGCCGATCGTTGAGCCACGAGAGCCATGGTTCGTCGCCCGATGCAGCCGTCACGGCGGCGCCCTCGCCGGAGTCGCCGACAGTCGACCCTAGCGAGCTCAGCGGTGCGAAGGGGGCCCGTCGGTTCTCCGCGCCTCGAGCAGAGTCTCGCTTTCCGTCTCGGCTGGCTCCGCCCGAAGGGAGCCCTCTCGATCGGCTGCTGGCGCTGAAGCCTCCAGAGTCGAAGCAAGCGGCCGCGGAGTTGATCCGTCCGAGCTCTGATCCCACTTTCTTCCCGCGCAGACCGCCCGCCAGGCCGCGTCGGGTGGAGCCCATGCTCGAGGACATGGCTGACGGTGTACTCTTCGGGGAGGGTTCCGACGGCGCCACGGAGATTCGGGTCGAGCTGAGTGATGAGTTCCTCGGCGGAGCAGAGGTGCGCGTCTCGATTCGCGCTGGAGTGGTGTCGGCGACCTTTGTCGCCGCGGACCTGGAGAGTCACCGGCTGTTGCTCGAACAGAGCGAGCGGCTCGCGAAGGCTTTGCTGGCCAAGGGTCTCCGCGTGGACCGCGTGAGCGTGGAGCGTCCCGGATCCCGATGAGTAGCTCCGGCCGGTCTCGGCTCTCTGCTCTGTCCAGCGCTCTCTTCGCGACCCTGTTGGGTCTCCTTGTCTCCGTACCCATCGCGGTGGGTCTCGCCTACCTCCGGGTGCTGGCTTCGACCGGAACCCTGCCCGCTTTGAGCGCGGCGGAATTCGTAGTCTCCGGACAGTTAGGGGGGGACGCCGTCGGGATGGCCTTGGCGGTGAGCGCGAGCTCGCTCGCCCTCATGCTCGTGCTCGGATGGTACTCGTTTTTCGATCGAGTCGACCGGCGATGGAGGATTCCGCTTGGCTCCGCTCGACCCAGGACTCTCGTGGCTGTCTCGGCCGCGATGTTTGGATTGTCGATGATACTCTCGACCTCGATCGGACTCCTTGGCTACGAGTCAGCCAGTCTCGACGAGATGAGATTGGTCTTCGACAGCGCTGGGCCGTGGGGCCGCCTCGCGCTCGTTCCCGTGATTGGCTGGATGGCCGGCGTGTGCGAGGAGCTCTTCTTCAGAGGCTTGATCCTCGAACGTCTGCGGCGAACGTGGAGCGATCCGGTCGCCATCGCCGTCAGCTCGGTGCTCTTCGGGATCATGCACCTCGACCCCGTCCACGCTCTCGCGGCCGCGGGGATGGGAGCGCTGCTCGGTATCGTAGCGGTTCGGGAGCGGACGATCGTGCCGAGTATGGTGGCTCATGTGGTCAACAACACCATCGTGACCCTCGCTCCAGGTTTGGAGAGCGACGAGAATCGCTGGGCGCTCCTGATTGCCGGCGTCGCCTTGCTCGGCGTTGGAGCGTATGGGTTGGCTAGACTCGAGCCTTCTGGAACATGAGGATCATTCGCCATGCCTCTCCATGGTCGAGCGGCAGATCGCGTTCGAAGTCACCCGCGGTCCGGACCATGGTGAGTCCAGCCTCCCGCGCCGCCGTCGAAAGCTCCGAGAGTGTGAAATCACGCATCGGAAAATGATCCTCGAATACCGAGACCGCGCCGTCTTCCTCGAGCTCGAGCCGGACGTGGGCGTCGAAGACCTGTTTCAGGACGTCGTAAGGGTCGTCGGGCGAGCCCCATTTGACCTTCAATGTCCTCGCGCCTGATTTCATGACCCACGGGCTGCCCACGCCCGTCGATCGGGATCCCCTCCCCAAAAAATCGGCAGGATGAGTCGTCTCGATGAGGAACAGGCCGTCCGGCGAAAGGTGTCGTGCCACCGAAGTCAAGTGACTCACCAGCGAGTCCCAGGTCATCAAGTGAGAGACCGAGCTGAGCATCACAAAGACGAGATCGAAGGTCCGATCCAGCTGAAAGTTGCTCATATCGGCGGCGTACACGTCCAACTCGAGGCCCAGCCTTCGCGCCCGCGATCGGGCGTACTCGCACATGGAGGCGCTCAGATCGAGCGCCGCCGCGCGATGGCCGCGTCGCGCGAGCTCGAGCGCGTGGTCGGAAGGACCCGCCGCGAGCTCCAGCACGCGAAGTGAATTGTCGGCACCCGGTCGCAGTGAATCCGACCGACCGGCAGGTTCGCTTCGCTCACCGCAATTCGTTCGGGCTCCAAGTGAGTTGGTAGGAGCTGAAACTTCTCGATACCACTGCTCCAGCCGATCGCACTCCGCCCGGTAGTCGCGGTACGAGAACGCGAGCTCGTACAGGTCGGGCGAGGCGTAGACTTTCGACACGCGGCGGACCTACCTGAGCAATCGCGCGCTGTCGAGCCTGTCCGTGGTTTTCCCGAATATCCTGAGCCTATGTTCGACCTCCGGAAGCTCGGGAGCAGGCTGAAACCACAGAGGGCTCGGGAGACTGATGACGTCGTCGCAGCCGTACGAGGCCGAGGCTCGTTTTCCGGCTGGGGTCTGCTAGAGTCCTCGGTTCGTGGCCCCGTTTGTCGCGGTCGTCTACAACGACGACTTTCTCGCCGAAGACTCGCTGCAAAGCCTCGCACAAAAGGCCAACGCGGAGGTGGCCGAGGTCGCTCGACACGTGGCGATGGTCCTCGACGCTCGAGGACACCGGACGACCGTGGTTTCGGTGACCAGCGACGTCAGCGACCTCGAGCGGCGGCTTCGAGGTCTCGATCCGGACCTCGTGTTCAACCTCGTCGAGTCGCTCGGTGGCTCGAGCGCACGTGAGCCAGAGATCCCGGAGCTTCTCGCGGCGATGGGAATACCGTTCACCGGCTGTGGCGTCCTCGGGATTCGAAACGCACACGACAAGCCGCTCGCCAAACGACTGCTGGTCGAGGCGCAGGTGCCGGTGCCGGTTGGGTTCGTGGTGCGCCCTGGAGAAGACCTTCGGATGGCTCCCGGTGTGCGATTTCCGCTCTTCGTGAAGCCCGCCGAAGAAGACGGATCGATTGGGATCGATCAAACCTCGGTCGTATTTGATCTCGCCCAGCTATCCGCCCGCGTGGATGCTCTGACTTCAGCGATCTCGGGACCGGCGCTCGTCGAAGAGTACCTGCCCGGCGCCGAAATCAACGTCGCGGTGCTCGACACGATCGAGGGTCGCAAGACCTTTCCGACCACCATCGACTTTTCGTCGCTCCCATCGGGCCTGTTGCCCGTCGTGACTTACGCCGCGAAGTGGATCGAAGGATCTCCCGAGTACACGATTCGCTCGGTCCGCGCCGAGACCCTCCTGCCCGAGGACGTCGTCGCGAAGGCCGAGCGCGTGGCGCGGCGTGCGTTCGACGTCTTGGGGCTCAAGGGATTGGGACGCGTCGATTTGCGCCTGGACAGCCTAGGGGACCCTCGGGTCATCGACGTGAACCCGAACCCCGATCTCCACCCGGAGGCCGGATTCACCGTCGCCGCCGGCTATCGAGGCCTCAGCTACGAGCAGCTCATCGGGGGTCTGGTGAGCTTCGCGGACAAGGACAGGAAGAGATGATTTCAGTTCGTACGATTTCCGCCTCCGACCGGGAACCCATCGCCTCGATGCTCGAGAGCGACGCGCATTTTCAAGGCGAGGAGATCGAGGTCGCGCTCGAGCTGGTCGATCACTCAATCTCCGATTCGGACGCGAGTGGGTACGAGAGCCTTGTGGCAGAGGCCGACGGACGCCTGCTCGGCTATGTTTGTTTCGGTCGCACGCCGATGACGGCTCATACCTACGACCTCTATTGGATCGTCGTCCGTCGCGACACCCAAGGCCGGGGGGTCGGTCAGGCCTTACACGAAGCGATGGTCGCGGTGCTCCGAAATCGGGGTGGGAAGATCGTCCGCATCGAGACTTCTTCCACCGAGCTGTACGGGTCGGCGCAGCGCTTCTACGATCGCGCCGGTTACCTGCTCAGCTCTCGAATCGCGGATTTTTACAAAGACGGGGACGACCTACTCACGTTCATTCGGAGGGTCTCGTTCCATGAATGACGTCAAGCCCAAACGGCGGCTCTGGCCGTGGATGTTGCTGTCGCTCCTCGTTCTCCCGGTCGGAATTGCGCAACTCTTCGTGTGTGTGCCGGCCTGGGTTCAGTTCGGAGTGAGAGTCGGAAAGTGTCCCGATGGAGAGATGCGCCCCGTGCTGTGGGCGAACGCGAGCGGGCTTCGGCGCGGCACCCAGGGGACCGTGAACGTTCAGGCCTTCGCGCACTATACGACTGGGCCGGCCGATCGTTCCCTGCGGACGTCGATTGGAAGGCTCGACGAGCCGGCGCTTTCGCTCTTCGGACCGTCTGGCGAGCCTGCGAAGCTGAGTATCGAGACCAAGCGTACGCGGCGCGTCGGTCCGAGTGTTCAGCTCTTCGTCACTCTGGATCGAGAGTTGGCCGACGGCGATTATACTTTGAAGGTGGCATCGGAGACTTCGCTCGGCAAGGTCACCGGTGAGTTGAAGCTCCCGTTGTATGCGCCAGCGATCGTACACGTGCTCACCGATCGCCCGCTCTACGAGCCGGGCAACGTGGTTCGATTTCGCGCGGTCGCGTTGCGAGCGCGGGATCTGACGCCGCTCGACGGCCGGCCCGGGCGTTTCATCGTCAAGGATCGGACCGGTGAGATCGTGCTCGAGGAGCGCGCTCTGGCGGGTCCTTTCGGCGTCGTCGAGAGCTCCTTTCCGCTCGACGACGAAGCTGAGTCGGGCACCTGGATCGTCGAGTGGGCTTCTGGGGACGCTATCGGGAGCGCTTCGTTCGAGGTCGAGCCGTTTACGCTGCCGCGCTTTCGGATCGAGGCGGAGGCGGGAAGGAGCTTCTATACCGCTGGAGACGTTCCGAAGCTTCTTGGGAGGGTGACTTACTCTTCGGGGGCGCCGGTGGCGGGCGCGAGCCTGGAGCTGGATTGGCGTAGCCATTCGCCTTGGCCCTTGCCTACCGAGTGGCTCGATGGGTTGCTGCCGCGGGTCGCGACGGCCGATCCGCTGGGCCATTTCGAGCTCGTGCTCCCGGCCGTTCCCGCTGATGTGCGGGGCCTCGTGCCGGTAAGCGTGAGTATCACCGCGCACGACCAAACCGGGGACCAAGTCGTAGGCGCCGGCAGTGTGCTCTTTGCCGAGGACGAGCTCCAAGTCTCCGCGGTGAGTGAGCTCGAGTCGGGGATCGTGGAAGGGTTCAACAACCGCGTTTATCTTCGCGCGACGACGCCAGCGGGCGCGGTGATTTCGGGGGTAGAGCTCCTGGTGAAGCGGGCCTGGGAGCCTTCGGACAAAGGCATTCGGGGCGTGACCGATGAGGATGGAGTGGCCGCTTTTCAGCTCGACCCAGGGCCGCCGGTCAACGTCGTGGTGCCGCCGATGCCGGTGCGTTTGCCACGAGCTACGCCGCCTGTGGAGCGCGGAGAGGCGACCGACTTGCTCGCGCAGGACGAAGCCCGGCTGGAGGACCAAGCCCAGCTCGACCTCCTCGTCCCCGAGCTGCATCCGTGCTGTCGATTCGTCGCCGAAGGCACTCAGGAGGCGCAGGTCGCGCTTCGGGTGGAGCCCTCAGGCAAAGTGACTTTCGTCGGGCACGCCGAGCTCCCGGCGACCCGTTGTCTCGCGGACGTGTTGAGGTCGAAGAGACTCCCAGCCGGGCCCGAGCGCCTGCTACGAGTCGCCTATACCGTCAGCGCCCCTGATACGCCTCGGATCGATGTCGAGTCCGTCGAAGGTGATCCTTCGGAGCCCCCATTTCGGGGGGAGCTCGAGCGGCAGCTCCTCGACGCCCGAGCTTGCCTTCCTGAGTCGGCGACAGAAGGCGCGTGGCCGCGGTTGCTCACCTGGTCGGTCCTTCCTGACTTATCGCGGGTGAGTCTGACTTGGACGGACGATCCAAGACAAATCGAGTTCTCCAACGTTTCTCCCCAGGTGTTGGGGTGTGTCGAGGCGAGAGTCCGTGATGTCGAGCTCACTGAGCCGATCAAGGAGGCGGGCCTGGGTGTGGTGAGACTGATGGCTCACGCCAGCCCGCGTTCCCAGGCCCACAAGCCGCAACCCACCACGATGATCGGCTATGAGCTCCTCGTCTCCGCGACCAGCGTGCCCGCTACGCAGTCAGAGAAGTCGGAGAAAGCCGAGCAGCTTGGGTCTACGAAGATCTTCGTCCCGCCGGGTTCGATTCCTCCGGTTCGCCTGAGGCTCAGCTCGGTGCTGGCCAAAGGGGGAGACAAGCTCGAGCTAGAGCTGATTCGGGGGCCTGGCTTTCCGGGAGCTCTACCGGAGAAGCTCTGGATGGGTTCGATCGCTGGACAGAGTGTGGAGGCGAAGCTCGATCCGGAGACTCGGAAGGCGACCTTCGAGCTTCCCTCGAGCGCCAAGGGTTGGTGGCGCGTCGAGTACCTGGGCGCGCGCGCGCTCGTGTACGTGCGCTCGGACGACGAGCTCTCGGTGAGCTTGGCTCCGGACAAGGACAGGTACGCGCCCGGCGACGTGGCGCAGGTCTCGATCCAGACGACGGCCGGTGGAGTAGGGACGTCGGCCGCGGTGGGTTTGTTCGGCGTCGATTCGAGCTTGGAGCAGCTCGCGAGGCTCGCGGGTGTCGATGAGTGGGATCGCGTGCGACCCACCGTCACGACGGCGCAGAAGGCCTTTGACGTGTTGGATGGCGCGGCGCTGGCGCTCGGGAGAGTTCGCGGGGCCAACGCTGCCGCGGCGACGGTTCTTCGGGTCACTGCGCTCCCTTCGTTGGCGGATCAGGATATCTGGGTGTCGGCGCAGACTCAGGGTGAGTTCGATCCGATCGAGCCCCTCACCGATCACTTCTATCAGGTCCTCTCGGAGCTCCACGCGGTCGTTCGCGAGTGGGAGCGCTCCGCGCCGGAGAAAGACCAGATGAGACCCCCGAAGATGGCGGGCATGTGGAAGGAAGCGCTCACGAGAGCGCGGAAGCGGGGAGAGTCCGTCCACGACGCCTTCGGGCGGGACCTGACGCTGTCGATGCTGCCTCCCGACCTGCTCTCACTGACCGACCCGCGGGCGGTGGTGGTGAAGGGGACCCGGCTGCCCGAAGACGTCGAAGATTGGCAGGCGTGGGTAAGGAAGAACAGGCCATGAGCGACGGAGTGTTTCGGATCCTGCTGGTGGGTGCGACATCTGGCCTCGTCCTTGGCGGCTGTTCCAACAAGGACACGGCTGAGGCGACAATGGCCGTGGGAGCCAAAGAGGCGAACTCGGATGGCATGCTCGCGATGAAGGCTGAGGGGCTCGGACGAAGCCGCGCCCCTGCCTCTCCGGCGGCCGCGCCTCCGGCCGAGGCCGATATGGCGATGGACCGCCCGAAGCGCCAGATGGCGAACGAGCTCGCGAAGAGCTCGGAGCTTTCGATGGCCTCAGAGGTTACTATTGGGGCTGGGTCTCTGGGTGGGTTGATTGGCGGGATCGGCGGCGAGGCCGAGCCGCCGAAGGCGCCTCGGGCCTGGTTTCCTGAGACTTTCGTGTGGGCGCCGCTGCTGGTGACGGACACCGAGGGCCGCGGGCAACTCAGCGCCAAGATCCCCGACCGACTCACGACGTGGCGGATTCTCGCGTTGGGGCACAGCCGCGCAGGGTCGCTGGCGGCTGCGGAGGCTCGGTTCCTGGGTACGCTCCCCGTGTACGTCGATCCCGTGGTGCCAGCTTTTCTGACCGCCGGGGACGAGGTGCGACTTCCGATCCAAGTCGTGAATACGACGGACTCACCCGTCGCCAAGGTGCTGGTGGTCTCGGTTCAAGGAGCTGTGAGTCGCCCGCTGCGCGCGCCGATCAAGCTCCCGCCGCGCGGCAGCGCGCTCGAGCTCGTCTCGTTGCGCGCGGACCGAGCGGGGATGGTGTTGCTGAAGGCCTCACTCGGAGCCGCCGACTCGATCGAACGGACCTTCAACGTGGAGCCGAGTGGGCGACCGGTGAGGCTCGAGAGGTCCGGTACCCTCGCTGCGCCTCGATCGTTCGAGCTCGAAGCGCCGCCCGATGCCGAGCGCGAGGGGGCCAAGGCTGTGCTCACGGTGCTTCCCGGAGCGCTTGCGCTCTTGAAGAGTGAGCTCGTGGCGAGCGGGTTGCGCGGAGGTGTCGCCAACGACGGGTACTCACTGCTCTTGGCTGGGCGCGCGTCGGAGCTGCTGAAAGCGCTCGGAGCCGAAGTCGACGCGGAGACCTTGCGTACCATGAAGATCGTGGCGATGCAGCGGGCGCTTCGTCACGCCCGCGCGCCGGAGCTCGATGCGGCCGTGTTGCTCGCGGGCGCTGCGCTCGCCCATCCGGGCGACGCGGTGCTCGAGCGGCTTGGCGATCGACTGGTGAGTACGATCCTTGTGGCCCAACGGCCTGACGGGACGTTTGGAGGTCAAACGGGCTACACCTTGCAGCGGCTGCTCGTCATCACCGCGGAAGGCGCCCGCGCGGTTGGAGCTCATACGAAGACGGCCATCGCAAAGAACCGGGCCCAGGGTGCGCGCCTTCGCGCGAGGGGCGCGTTCGAACGGTACCTTGGCCAGGTCGACGACCCATTTACTGCGGCGGTCATTCTCTCGAGCGGCGCGGTGTCGGGATCGATGGCCAATACTCTGCTCGAGAGAGTGACCAAGGCGATCGTAACCAGGGAGGACGGGTCCAAAGTGCTACCCGTGCCCGAGGGCGTGGTTCGTTCGGACGGCGTCGCGCCGAGTGAGGTGGAGGCGACCGCCCACGCGGCCCTCGCGCTCTTGTCGCAGAATGCCGACAAGCTGCTCGCGATGGACCTCGGGTCGGCGTTGTTGTCCTCCTACCGACCATCGATGGGGTGGGGCGACGGTCGCGCCAACCTGACTTGCCTGTACGCGGTGCTCGAGCTCTTCAAGGAGCCGATCCCCGAGAATGTCGCAATCATCCTCGAGCAGGGGGGCGTCGAGGTGACGCGCGGTACTCTCTCGGGGCAGGCTCTTCGGGAGGTCCTCAAACTCACTGGGACGCCTCCAAGGTCGGCAGGCAAGCACGGGTGGACCGTGCGGGCGGAGCCGCCCGTCCCGGGGCTCGGCTTTTCGCTCTCGGTCGAGGTCTACGTTCCGTGGACGTCCGACGCCCGAAAAGGAGGTCTCGAGCTGAAGGTCTCGGTCGGCGCGGCCTCGGTCGGCACCAAGGCCAGGATCGACGTGCTCGCCACCGCGCCCGCCGATGTGGCGCTCGACGTCGAGATCCCCCTTCCTGCGGCGGTGAGCGCAGACGAAGCCTCGCTCGAGACTCTGGTCTCCTCTGGGGAGATTTCTTCGTTCCGAGTAGAGGACGGGAAGGTCGCGGTGGTCGTCCCGCCCCGAGAGCCCGGGAAGCTCGTCTCCTTCGGGTTCTCTGCGAGCCCTACGCTCGCAGGAAAGCTTCACGCGGCCGCGCCGAGCCTCGCGCCGTCTGGCCGAGCCCACGAGGCCGTCTTCGTGGCGCCACCGGAGTGGATCGTGAAGTGATTCTCTGCGAAAATTGCGTGACGCACGATTCGCGTCTCGAGTGAGCCCCGGGAAAAAGAACTCGGACGTCCGACGCTTGCCGGAGTTCGGGCCGCAGGCGCTCACTGACGAGATGAGCTCGAATTCTCGTGGGCTCCTATCCGCCCTCCTACTCACTTCTTGCGCGCAGGACTTGGCTGACTCGTTTGGGTCCGATCGACGCGGCATCGTCAACGGCACGCGTGATCCTCAGGTCGTCCCGCTCACCCCCGAGCAGGTTCGGGCGGTCGGTTGGCTGCACGTCGTCGAGCTGGTCAACGATCCATTCTGCACGGCGACCCTGATCTCTCCGACCGTCGCGGTCACTGCGCTCCACTGCGTTAGCGGCGCGGTAGCCGGACACCTCGGATTCGGCGTCGGAACCGACCCGTCGAATCCGGACGAAACCTTTCTCATCTCCGAGGTCTTCGAGCACCCAGGGGTCGACGTCGCCGCGATGGTGCTCGAGCCGGGAGCGATACCCAATGTCGCACCCATCCAGGTCAACACGGCGTCCATCTCACGCTCGGACGTCGGCAAGGCCCTCGACGCAGCCGGCTATGGAGACACCCGAGACCCTCGGCGTGACGGGCGGTGGTTTGCGCGGGTGCATCTCGCTGAAGTCTCCCCGAGCGAGGTCGTCGTCGACGGGCGAGGTCAGCAAGGGATTTGTTACGGCGACTCGGGCGGCCCGCTGCTCGACCTCGATGACTCTGGGCATCCGGTGGTCGTGGCGGTCGAGTCTCACGGAGACTCGTCTTGTGTCGACCGAGACACCATGGTGCGCCTCGACCCCCTGTTCGATGACTTCATCGGGCCTGTTCTTCTGGGCGGCGTGCCGACCGATCCGTGTGCGCAGCTCGGAAGCGCAGGGCGTTGCGTCGGCGAAGTCTTCGAGCGCTGTGAGTCCGGTCAGATCTTGCGAGACGATTGTGCGGCGATGGGGAGCTCTTGTGAGGCGGCGACCGCGCACGCGGGTGCGCATTGTGGCTGTGGGGCGCTCGATTATCTCGGTCGCTGCGACGGGACCAAGTCAGAGTATTGCGACTCGGGACAACTCACGGTCTTCGACTGTGCCGTACATGGAGAGACTTGCGCTTGGGTCAGTCAGAGCACGGGCTACTACTGCACAGACACCCCGCGATGCCGGACCGACGACATGGTGGGACGCTGCGTGGGCGGTGCGTTGGTGAGTTGCACGACCGGCGTCACGACGCGTCGGCTCTGTCGGGCCGAGGGCCTCGAGTGTCTGGAGGGAGCGGCCGGAGCACAATGCGCGCCGGTCGAAGGAGCTGATGCGGGCGCGCCTGACATCGGCTTGGCACCGATGGATGGAGGCGTGGTCGACGTGGGTGACCAGCCGGACGCGGGTTTCGATCGAGACTCCGCCGCGATGGTGGACGACCGGGCGACCTACGTAGCGCCTGCGCCCAGGGAGCTCGAGGACGGGGGGTGCGGTTGCGAGACCCACCGAGGTCAAGGCGGTCACCTGTCCTTCTCCGTACTCGTCATTCTCTTGGTGATGCGGCCGAGTTGGGGCAAGCGGACTCGAATCCAAGGCGCGGCATGTCAGTGATTCGGGTGGGCGGATGAATCGGATAATGACTGGCCTTGCCCGGGAAGCGGATCGGCTACAATCTCCGCGTTGTCCACTCCAAACGCCGAGTCGGGCCTGCCCTATGAGGTAACAAAGAGCGACGAGGAAGATCTCGTTCGTGGCGTTCGGTTTCCGTCCGACGAGCTCCCACCGGAGGCCCGCAAGGAGCTGAAGGAGGGGAGCGGGGACACGGCGGTCGATTTCTCCGCGGCTGGCAGCAAGGTGCCGATCGAGGACGAGGCGACCGACCTGGACATGCCCGAGGAGAGCCTGCCTTTCAGCCGGGGCGAGGGGCAAGGTGTCGATGTTCCGTCGGCTCGGTCGAGCGCGCCCGCCCATACACTCGCGGACAGCGACGAGGTTTCGATTTCCGCGGGGAACGACTCCAACGTGGAGTTGCCGGAGGGTATGACGACAGCCCACGCGCTCCTCCGGGTGCTGAGTGACTCGAGCGAGGCCAATCAGGTGCGCCAGTTTGGCCAACCCGATCTGAGTCCCAAGTACCGGCTCGACCGGGAGCTCGGCTCTGGAGGCATGGCGACGGTGTACGAGGCAACTCAGACGTCGCTCAAGCGCCCCGTGGCCATCAAGGTGTTGAACGTGGTGGGCAACGACCGCATGGAGGAGCGGATCCGGCGCGAAGCGGAGGCCCTGGCGAGTATGCATCACGAAGGTGTCATCGAGGTCTTCGACTTCGACACGACGCCGGACGGCCGTCCTTACATCGTGATGGAGCTCCTTCACGGAGAAGACTTGGCTACTCGGCTGGCGCGGCAGCAACGCATTCCAATCCCCATCGGGCTTCGCTTTGCGGAACAACTCTTGCGCGCTCTTGGTGCCGCGCACGCCAACGGCGTGATTCACCGCGACCTCAAGCCTTCCAACGTGTTCATCGCGCGAGGCGCCGACGGGCTCGAGCGTGTGAAGCTCCTCGACTTCGGCACGGCGCGCGTGAGGGACGCCCAGAAGCTCACCGTCGAGGGTTCGATGATCGGTACGCCCGCATATATGGCACCCGAGCAGATACTCGGTGAGGTCGTATCCGAGCGAACGGACGTGTACGGCGCCGGCCTCGTCATCTACGAGGCGCTCTCTGGAAAGCAGCCATTTTTGTCCATGCGGTTCGAGGAGGTCCTTGGAAAGATATGCTCCCTCGCGCCCAAGCCGCTGAGTGAGGTCGGGGTCAGCGGTTCGACCGTGGACTTGGATCTCGTCATACTCAAGGCGCTCGAGAAGAGTCCTGACAAGCGCTGGAAGTCGGTCGGCGAGTTTGCAGACGCCCTCAAGGCAGCGGTGCCGGTCTCGAAGCAACGGGCGGTCACGGAGATCGTTCGGCCCCTGCCGAAGCGCGGAGTGTCCGTCACCAAGCCCGTTTCGATCACCCAACCCATCCCCGTTTCCACGATGGTCAAACCTCCCGACCGCCTTACTCAGGTGATCGCGGGCGTGGCGCTGATCGCCGGCGCGTTCCTCGGCGGAATGGCGCTCGAGCGACATCGAGGAGTGGTGATCGGGCTCGAGCCCTCGGTGGATGTGAGTTGCGGGCCCTTGGTCAAGGCGAGGCTCGACGCGGCGCTGGTATTTGCGCTCGCGGACCTCGATCGAGTGAGATCCGTGGAACGTCCGGGCCACGACGCTGACCTCGTTTTACGAACCACGTGCAAGATGTCGAGCGATGAGTACGCTCTCGAGAGCCAAGTCATCGACGCGGGGTCCGGCCGAACTCTGGAATCGAAGACGATCACCAGCGGTTCGCTCGAAGAAGCCGTAGCGCGCGTCCGTGGCCTTGCTTCGGCCTGGGCGACGCAGCAGTGGCTTCGTTAGCGGTTGGACTCAGAGCTCAGCGTACGAAGACGAGCAAGCACCGAGGACAGAGACGACGGCGTCGTCAGGTGAGAGAACGTCGCATGTCGACTTCGAGTGTTCTGAGGGTGAACCAAGATTGGCTTCTTGGGATTGGCTTGTTAGTGGCTGCCCATGAATTTGTACACCGAGTCGGTACCCGCCTTCAGCAAGGGACTCAAGAACATCGACAAGTGGATCGAGAAGGCGTTGGCTCATGCCGACGTCAAGAAGTTCGACCCGGAGATTTACGTGGTCGCGAGGCTCGCGCCTGACCAGTTCGAGTTTCGTCGTCAGATCCAATCCGCGTGTGACGTGGCGAAGTTCGCCGTGGCGAAGCTGAGCGGGACACCGCCGCCGGTGCACCCGGACACCGAGCAGACGATCGCGGAGCTTCGGGCCCGCATCAAGACCTGTCGTGACTACCTCGCGACGATCTCGCCCGAGGCCTTCGCAGGGGCCGAGGATCGTCTGTGCTCCCACACCTGGATGGGTGGGCGCAGCATGAAGTCGGAGGAGTACCTTCGCGAGTATGCGCTGCCGAATTTTTACTTTCACGTGGTCACGACGTATTCGATTCTACGGCACAACGGCGTCGAGCTCGGGAAGCGGGACTACCTCGGCGGGCTCACTTTGGTTTCGGGGACCTGACGCTCCTCCGGGGAGAGCGAGGCTAGCCGGAAGCTAATGGCGAAGCGCGGGAAGAACGAGAAGGCCTGGGCCGAGGCCAAGAAGCTCTGTCGGCTCAGCGCCCGGCATATTCAGATGGCGAAGCAGCTCGGGATGAATCCGAGAAACCTCCCTGGGCTACGACCATCGCGGTCCCAACAGTGGAAGGCACCGGTCCCCCAATTCATCGAGGAATGCTATCGAAAACGCTTCGGAGACGCCAAGTCGCCGAAGGCGGCTTCGACAGCGTTCGAGGACGACGAGCTGGGTTGGGATTTCGAGCTCGAGACGGCGCGTCCACAAAAGAGTCCCCTGCCGCATTCGTGGGCCCCGCCCGATTCGACCGTGGTGCTCATGGACTTGATCTGCTTCCTCTCCAACCTGACCGACGACCTCGAGTCCGTGTTCATTCGTCGGGAGGTCACCGACGAGACGCGGGAGTGGGTCGTTCAAACTCTGCACAGCGTCGCCGACGAGGTCGAGGCGGGGACCCCGATCGCCCCCTTTCCGGTGCTCTGGGGTCACGACGACGATATTCCCTTCTGACTTCGACGTGCGCGAAGGGAGGCGAGGTCCTGCGGTCTGGCGGTCCGGCGGTCCGGGGCCGCGCTGTGATCGAGGGGAATATTCGTGTACACTCGGGACGTGTCCGTTCGGCTCATGGCTCCACACGGTCATGCTCTTTCGGCGACTTTTCACCTGACTCACAATTGTAACCTGCGCTGCGTTTATTGTTACACGGGAGACAAGCTCGGCGCCGGGATGAGTACGGAGACGGCCGGAAGGGCTGTGGATTTCGCGCTGTCGGAGGCCCGCAGGTCCAAGTCGACGCTTCTGGAGGTCGTATTCTTCGGGGGCGAGCCACTCCTCAAACGCGACTTACTCGTAGGAATCATGGACCAGGTCATCGCGCAAAGGGGCGGCCTCGAGACCAGCTTCAAGATGAGCACGAACGGTCTGTTGCTCGACGACGAGTTGCTCGCCGAGTTGATTCGGCGGCGAGTGTTCATTTCGGTGAGCATCGACGGCCGACCGGAGACCCAAGATACCCAGCGAATAGACGCCCGCGGCATGGGTACGTCGGGCCGGATCGAACGAATCATCCCAAAGTTGCTGGAGGCGAATCCGTGCACGAATGTCACTTGTGTCATCACACCTTCGTCGGCGTGTAGGCTGGACGAGTCGGTCGAGTGGCTGTATGACGCCGGGTTTCGGTACATATCGACTGCGCTCGATCACGGAGCAGTCTGGACCGAATCTTCGCTCACCGACTTGGATGCTGCGTACCGTCGACTTTCCCGGTGGTACGTCGGCAAGATGTCGGCGGGCAGGAAGTTGTATTTGTCGTGTTTCGACGAGCGGATTCGTAGCTGGACGCGAGGCTCGCCGAGCGCGATGGAGCGGTGTCTGCTTGGAGTGAGGCAGTTTTCCATCGCACCGTCCGGAAGCTCTACCCGTGCGTTCAGTTCGTGCGGGGATGACGATCCGACCTTCGTTCTTGGGGACGTGTTCTCGGGCTTCGATGATAGGAAGCGCGAGCAACTCCTGAGTTGCGTCGAAGCCGAGAAGGACGAGTGCGCTGGATGTGTATTGAAGCCGCGTTGTTCGAGTTGGTGCGCTTGTGTGAATTGGCAATCCACAGGCCGGATCGATCGCGCGAGCCCATTGGTCTGTGCGCACGAGCGGTCGCTGATTCCCGTGGCGGACGGGATAGCCAACGAGCTCTGGGACAAGCGCAACCGGCGATTCATCGATAAGTTCTACGACTCGGCATTTCCGGTCCTTGGCTTTTTGGAGGACATGATCGTGAGGGACTCATGAGAGCTCCGCGCCGGCTCGAGGTTCGCCCCGTCCGAACGTACACGAAGCCGCGGTACCCGTCTTTCGCCGATCCGCTCCCTTGTGAGATCGATGGCCCGCATGGCTTTCCGTTTCGACGAGAGCTCCTCTCCGCGTTGGCGGGCGTGGGCCTCGTCTCGTGCATGCCCGAGCCCAAGCTCGATCCCGGGGGTGCGAAGGCCCTCCGGAGTTCGACCGAGAGCGATGCCGTCGAGCGTCGACCCCGCAAGACGATCGTTGATTTCTCCGACGTCAGGATTTCTGAGATTGAACCCAGCGACTCGTCGGCGCTGAGCGTGGCGGAACCGCCAACTCCGTCCGAGAACCCGTTCAAGCTGCGTCATTCAGGGCTGCCCTTCGCGAGCTCTCCGTTCGGAACGGGTGCGCCATCTTACATCCCCGACGAGCTTGCCCGCCGGGCGATCGAGAAGGTCTTCGCGGGCGCGGGGTTCGAATTGGAGAGCGAGTATCGCATCGAGATCGGGGACGTCCGCTTTGTCGCGTCCGGTTTCGACGAGCGAAAGAGGGTCGGATACATTTGGGCGACCTGGGCCAATCTCGACCACGATGCGGCGCTTTCCTGGAGAGATCCGGAGGACTTCGAAACAGCGGGCATGACTGAGCAGTCCACAGCCGATGACTACGCCGCGTACCTCGCGCAAGCCAGCTGGATGCCGGAGGCCGAGCGAGCCCGATTGCGGGAGGAGTTTTCGGTCGTGCCGAGGGCAGCTGATTTCGATGGAACGCCAGATCGGCCATCAAAGGTTCGTTCCGCATTCGCGCGGCTGAGGACGTGGGAAGCTTTTCGACGCGCGGTGGCTGTGATCTATCGCCAGACTCAGTCGATCGATCCGCTGAAGCTCTCGCTGGTCGAGGCGCGACGACTCGAGAGCTTGCCTGTGCACGTGGCGGTCATCAGCCAGTTTGACCGTCGGTTTCTGTTCGGACAGTGGGCGGACGACTCAGAGGCCGAGTTCCGCCGAATCCAGGCGATCACCGATTATGCCGAACGGCGGCGCGCCTACCAGGAGTTGGGTGAGCGGAGAGCGGCGGACGCGATTGCCCGCCTCGAAGCCGAAGTGCGGAGTTATGTTTCCTGGCTTGGAAGTCAAGGGTTGTTTTGATTCGGGTGCAGCCGGGCCTGGATCTGAGTGCGCTGCGGGGAAGTTGGTCGAAAAAAGAATAGATAGAACGAGGACTTGCGGCGATCGATCGGTGTGCGACGCGTTGCCGTTC
>CAYXDO010000189.1:0-20108 GCA_964463485.1 uncultured Myxococcales bacterium
AGGGCGCCCGGCGGGCGATCGTGCGCTTGTACGAGCGCCGTTTCGGGCCCATGCCCCAGGATCTGCGGGAGGTGCTCGAGGCCCAGCAGGATGAGGGCCTCCTGGACGAGTGGATCGCGATCGCCGGAACCGAGTCGATGGAGAAAGTCACGGTGGCGTTCCGCGCCCCGTGAGCTCGCAACCTACGTTCAACCCATGATGCGTTGGGTGTGGCCGAGTATTTCAGGGAGAGGATCGACTCGAACAGGGTTGCGCGGGCGCCCTCGCGGTGAGACGAAATATGTCACAGTGCCACACCTTCGGCTTGCCTTCGAGTCTCCGACGAGCTTCTCGGTCGAGTCATGGCCGAGTCGACGAAGAAGGAGCACGACGTTCTTCGCCCAAGGTTCGATCTCATTTCCAAGGAGCTCCTTTTGGCCTCGCTTGGACCGTTGGGACGCCAAGCTGAGAAAGAGTATGAGATCGCCACGTCGGGGATGGCGCGGATAGACTTCGCCTTCGAGCCGGACCCAGCGCGAAGCGCGGACCGAGAACGGCTCGGCCTGCTGGGACGGATGACTTTGGAATCGTGTTTCATCGAAGTCTTCCATCGGCCGCCGGGCCGGATGGTCGTGCTGGGCTGCGTGCGGAAGCAGCTGGCGCATGCGCTTCTCATGGAGCGAGAAGCCACGACGTCGGGCGAGAGGGTCCCTGACAAGCCGAGGCTGCTCTGGGTGGTGTCGTCCGGTCGTCCGGACCAGGTGCTCGAGCAGTTTCGGGCCCGGCGAATCGCGGGCTGGCCCAGGGGCGTCTATGACCTCGTGCCGGGTGCCCATGTGCGAGCGGTGGTGGCGAACGAGCTGCCCAAGGGTCGGGATACGCTGTTCATGCGTCTGTTCGGGTCGGGCCGAGCGCTGAAGACGGCGCTCGGAGAGCTGCGGAAGCTGGACCAAGGCCAATGGGAGCGCGACCTGGCCCTGGAGCTGTTCGTGCAACAGCGGTTGACGATCGAGACGACAGGTCAGGTATCATCGGAGGAAGACGCGGAGTTGATCATGGCAACGAACGAGTTGGTCGAGGAGTTCAAACGCAAGCACATCGAGATCGGTCGTCAGGATGGCCGTCGAGAGGGTCGTCGAGAGGGTCGTCGAGAGGGCGCCCGGCGGGCGATCGTGCGCTTGTACGAGCGCCGTTTCGGGCCCATGCCCCAGGATCTGCGGGAGGTGCTCGAGGCCCAGCAGGATGAGGGCCTCCTGGACGAGTGGATCGCGATCGCCGGAACCGAGTCGATGGAGAAAGTCACGGTGGCGTTCCGCGCCCCGTGAGCTCGTAACCTTCGAGCTCCCAAATCGCTCCTTTCGACGAAGCACGAGGCCCCATCGCGATCGCCTTCTCGCGTTTCGCGTGGTTACGCGGCGCTCGACGTTTTCAGAGGGGTTTGAGCGAGATCGTCCTCCGCGCGGTGAGGGCTCCGCGTGGACCTCAGGCGCCAGGCGCCGTGTGACGCGGACGCAGACTCATCGCGAGTATAACCCGATTTGTACGAAGGCACCTATCGGTGAGCTCCCGTATTCGCTCCGGATCCCCAGCGTTCGGACCGCGTTCTGGAAGCGCGGCGATCCGTCGATCACGTCTGCGGCTGTGAGCCTGGCCAGCGCTGCGGGGTCCGGGGCTGCTCCGATCGGCACGATCGCCCCGGCCCGCACGATCACCGATTGCTCGAACCAGTACTCGAGCGCTGGCTCGATCACCGCGCTCGGATCGAGTGGGTTGAGCAAGACGACCAACTGCCCACTCGCCAAGTCTGAAATCTGCCAGCCGGCCACGACCCCGAGCTCGTGCCGTCCGGCGCTGAAGACCTCTCCCCGAAGGGCCCGCGCGCTTTTCAGTATCCCGAGATACTCGGACGCGTCGGTGCCTCCAAACCCATTGTATTGATACTCCGCCATCACCACGAGCTCCTCGAACGGTCTCGCCTCGAACCCACCTACGGCTCGTATGAACTTCCTTCCGAAGCTCTCGGCGCCTTCGTCGAGCCCCTCGAGCTCTAGAGTCCACGCGGCCTCGCCGTGAACGCCGATGGGACCGACGTCGCCCGCGAAATCGGCGCCGATCACCAGGTCGCGTACGTATTTTCCGATCGTGAGCGACCCGTCGAAGTCGAACAGGTTCGTCCGGAATCGGACCACGCCGCCCATGTCCTCCACCTCTGCGAGCGGAAGCCACAACGCCTCGATCTGAGTGAGCTCATCGAGATCCACGGAAACTCGGACTGCGTCGATCCCGTGACGCACTTCGCGGTCTAAGTCCGTGGGCGCGAACGGGCTCAAGAGGTCGGTGGGATTCCAGAAGCGGCCCGTTCCAAACGAGAGCACCTGTCGCCCGACGATCAGGTCTCCGAAAGGGACCACGATCCTGAGTGCGAGCTGGTCCAAGTTCGCCTCTGCGCGCATCCCCACGGCGCTCACGATCGTGTGATCGAAGTCTATGAGCCTGCGCCTGACCACTTCCGAGCCGCCCGCGAAGCTCAGCGCGAAGCCCCCGCCGCTCGTGAAGGCGGGAGCGGACGCCACGAGGGCGCCGAGCTCGAGCGCGGCCGACAGCTCGAGCGACTCCCCCATGATCCAGCGGCCCGTTCCGCGGGCCGTGTGAACGGAAAGAAGCGCATGGCGCGGCACCGCGATTCCGTCGGGGATCAGATTGCCCAAGGCAGGGGCCGACGCCCGCACCTCGTCCAACACGACTTCGAGCGACGACGTCCCTTCGACCAACCCACGCGAAGAAGTCAGCCACTGCGCCTGAGTTTTGTAAAACACTCGTCCCTCGAGCACCCACCCATTCGAGAGCGTGAGCTCCGCCGCCCCGGACGAGCGAGAGTGGAACGAGAGCATCAAGAGAAGGACAATACTCACCCGAACCAAGCGCTCGCGACCCCGACGCGCGAAGCCACACTCGAGGTCGACGAGCTTCAAGCAGTCACTCCGGGCCTCCGCTCGTCGGACACGACCTTGCCGTCCACCAGCCTCACGACCCGGTCGGCGTGCTCCAACACCATCGGATCGTGGGTAGAGAAGATGAAAGTCACTCTCCGCTCTCGATTGAGCTCACGCATCATCTCCACCAACGCACGACCAGTCTTCTGGTCGAGGTTCGCGGTCGGTTCGTCCGCCAATACCACCGCCGGCTCGGACACGATGGCTCGCGCCACGGCAACTCGCTGTTGCTGACCGCCGCTCATCTTCAACGGCCGCGCATCCAGGAGCTCCGCCAAACCCATCCTCTCGAAGAGCGCCGACACTCGCCTACGCCGCTCTCCCCTCTTCACGCCCTGGAGCTCCAACACGTATCCCGCGTTCTCGGCCGCCGTGAGGACCGGGATGAGATTATAAGCCTGAAACACGAACCCGATTCGATCGCGCCGAAGGTCCGCCAACGCGCCAGCCGAGAGGTCTGCCAAACGCTTGCCCTCGACCTCGATTCGACCCGAGCTCACCGCATCAAGCCCGCCGATCAGATTCAAGAGCGTCGTCTTGCCCGAACCGCTCGGACCCGCCAACGCCATGAACTCACCCCTCTCGACGGTCAAATCGACGCCCGCCAGCGCCGTCGCCTTGGGTTGGCCCCGCTCTTCATACGTCTTCACGACTCCGTCGACTCGCACCACCATCTCATCACCCTCGACGCAACGCCTCGGCCGGCAGAAGCCGAGACACCTGATAGGCCGGGTAGAGGCCTACGATCAAAGCCATCACGTAAACCAACGCCGCCGAAACGAAGGAATCCTTCAAGTTGAAACGAGTGTGCATCGCCGTCTTCATCGCCGCTCCGCCGAGCTCGAAGGCCTCTCCGGCGCCCGACATGTCGAACAAAACATGGGTCGATCCATACCAGGTCAGCGACAAACCGAGCCCCAGACCCAACGCCACACTGAGCGTCGCGATCCAAAACGACTCCGCAAACACCAACATCACCAAGCGCCTCGGCCGAGTACCGAGCGCGAGCATCACCCCGAACTCCCGCGTGCGCTCGAAGATCGACATGATCGCCGTATTCAAAATCCCCAATCCGACGAGCGCGTAGACGAACAGCGCGGCGACCAATACGACGTTGTTCGTCAAGGCCTCCATCTTCTCCAAAATCGGCACGAGCTGCCCGTAAGTCACCACTTCATACTCGGGACCGAGCGCCGCTCGAGCGGCTTCGGCCACCGCCACCGCGTCCGTAGCCAGCTGGAGCTGGACGATCAGACGGTGCGCCCCCTCTACACCCACGAGCTCCCGCGCACTCTGGCTCGTCACGAAGACCTGCCGCTTCGAAAGGCTCGCCGCGATCGAGTGAAAGACGCCTCGCACTCGATAAAGCTCGACCCCGACGTCCCCGTCCGCGCGCTGCACCATCAGCCGAACCTTCCCGCCCACACTCACCCGCAGTCGCTCCGCCAGCCGCTCGCCGATGAGAATTCCGTGCAAATCATCCGCACCCGGCACCGCCCCAGCCACGACGTCCCGAACGTGAGCAGAGAGGTGCTTCTCCACGCCGAAGTCGACTCCGAGAATCTCCACACCGTCACTCCCGTGCGCCGACGTGGCCAGCCCCTTCGACACCACCCGCGCCCCGAGCTCCGATCCGGGCGGAACCGCCAACTTCTTCAACACGACCTCGGGTGCTTCGATGACCCTCGTCGTCGTGTGCTTGGGTCGCCAGCCGGTCCGATAGATTTCCACGTGACCCATGCCCGAATTGTCGAGCTGGGCGGCGGCGTCTCCCAGGATTCCGGCCATGAGGCCGCCGTAAACCAGCACGAGCATCAGCCCTATGCCGATGGCACACATCGAGATGAGTGTGCGGCGCCGATTTCGCCAAATACTGCGCCAGGCCAACGCGAGAATCCCACCCATCACACGTGCCTCAGCGCTTCGGCCGGTCGAAGCCGCGCCGCGCGAAGCGCGGGAATGAGCCCACCGAGCAACACCGTGCCAAACGCCGTCATCGCCGCGCTCTGAATCGCGATCACGTGCGGAGTCAGAATGATTCGCGACGGCATCCTCGCGCCCATCATGTCGCCTTGCATCACGTTCGATAGATCGATGGAACCGATCCCGTAGAGCAGGCCAAACGAGACACCCATGCCAATCAAGAATCCGAGGGCGCCCTGAATCAACGCTTCGATCAACACGAGCCGGAGGATCTGGCTCGGTCTGGTGCCCAACGAAGACATCACTCCAAACTCACGAATGCGCTCGAACGTGGACATACTCATCGCGTTGAGCACGCCGAGCGCGACGATCATCAACACGATGATGTCGATGAGATGCTGATTCTTGCGCTTGGTCACCATCGTGCTCTTCAGCTCGGGCAGAATTTCTGCCCAAGACATCGCCTCGAGCGTCCGGAGATCGAGCGCCCCTCTCAGCGCGGACAGCGGCGTTGTCAGATCCTCGCCATCCCCCGGGACTCTGACGATGAGTTGGTGCACGCCGGATTCTAGCCCGAAGAAACTCTGAGCGTCTGCGACGTGAAGGAAAACCGCGGCCGCGTTCATCTCCGCCGAGCTGGAGTCGACGAGCCCTCCCACGACGAAGCGATCGTTGGCCACGGACCCATCCGCGGCTTGGGCGAGCAGCACGAGCTCGTCCTTCGGCCCGATCTCGAGCTCGGCGGCGAGGTCGACGCCCACGAGTATGAGGCGCTCCGCCTTGGCGCCGAGGTCGACCCCTCTCTGGACCGAGTAGAGCTCCGGAGCGCTCGCCGGCTGAATGCCGACCACCATCACGGGAGCGGAGAGCTCCTTCGAGCCGGCCAGGCCCGCGCCGAGGACACGTCGCTCGGTCGACGCTCCGGGGATGGTCGAGGTGATCTTGGCCTCGATCGACGCCGGATCGGTCACGAGCACCTCGATCGCCGGTGATTTTTGGTACCCAAACCCATGGACCTGCAAATGACCGATGTGGCCTCGCGTAATCGATCGAATCAACTCACCGTAGGAAGATTCGCGATAGCTGTGTAAGAAAACGATTGCGGTGACGCCGAGCGCCAGCGCGACGACGGTGAGCCAAGTGCGGCGCGGATTTCGCCAGAGGTTCCTCCACGCCAGGGACATCATCGGCTATCGACCTCGCTCGAGTTGTTTGAGACTGAAAGTCTCGTCGGGAATTTCGACATCGAACTCGAGGTCGTCGTACTGAAGCGAAGTCTTTCGTCCCGCCTCGGTGGGCACGACCGTGAGCTTGGCTGGAAATTTGCGCCAGCCGACCTGCCGAATATCGGAAAATTCGATCCGCCTCGCGAGTTTGTTCTCGTCATCGAAGAATCGCTCCTCGAGCGGGACACAACTCTCCCGATCCAGCACCATCTCGACGCGCTCCCAAACGACCTTGGCTCCGGCCTTTGGCGTCATCTCGATGGCCCACGCGGAGCGCCCGTCCTTTTCGACCAAGCCCAGGTGGCGAGCGGCAAAGTCATCCACGATCGACGAGCCCTTGACCAAGTCATCGTTGGTGAAATCGCTCCCCATCCAGGAGTCTCCGAGCATCCCAGACGGCAGCTTCATGACCCTCGCCGCCTGCGGAAGGTAATTCCAGAGCTGCTCGCCTCTTTTCAAGGTCATCATGCCGGTCTCGCGAGGAGCTCCTTCGACGACCCGAATCAATGCAAGGTCTCGGCCACGGGTGAGGATCTTCAGCTTGAGCGCGCGGCTCCATGCCGACGTCGAGATCGTCATCGTGAGCGTGCTGCGCGTCGAGCGGCCCTCGAGGAGCTGCTCGGTGCGATTCAGGAGCGCCACCAGGTCCGGTTTCTCCTCGCTGGACGGACAAGGAGGCACCGGCGCAGCCGGAACGGCCACGGTGAAGAGCGGAGCGAGAACCAAAGCCTGCCAAGTCATGCTGGGATCGTCGGCCCAGGGTCGCTCAGCGTCAACGAGGGCGAATCGTCGCTCCGCGACCGCAAATCGTGCTCATGGCCGCAGACCCTTCGCAGCCGCACCCCGCATCGGAGCAACGAAGTCTCGTCCAAGCCCGTCCGACCCCGTCCAACCCGGTCCATCCCTTTTGCTCGCGACACGCACTGTTCCACGACGGGCCATTGCCTGGCCGGAAAATTCGCCCTACTGGGGCGGTGGAGGTTGAGAACATGAAAACGGGAATCGATACGGTGGTCGTCATGGGTGCGACCGGAGCTCAAGGATCATGCGTCGCGCGTGAGTTGCTCGCTCGCGGCCACAAGGTCCGCGCGGTCACGCGCAAACCCACGGGCGACAAGGCGCTGGCCCTCGCGAAGCAGGGCGCTCAGGTCGTTCAGGCCGATTTCGACGACGCGAGCTCGATGGAAGCTGCCATGACGGGCGCCTACGCCGTGTTCGCGGTCCAAAACACCTGGGAAGCCGGCGTCGTCAAGGAGGAGGAACAGGGCAAGCTCACCGCCGCCGTGGCCAAGAAGGCCGGCGTCTCCCACTTCGTCTACACGTCGGTCGGCAGCGCGAACCGCAACACCGGCATCCCTCACTTCGACAACAAATACCGCGTCGAGCGCGCGGTTCGGCAGGCCGGCTTCCCTTCGTTCACGATCCTTCGCGCGGTGTTCTTCATGCAAAACTTCGTCGGAGGTTGGTTCGGAGCCGCTTTCAAGGAAGGACAGCTCACCCTGTCCATCAAGCCCGAGACCCGCCTTCAGATGATCGACGTCGACGACGTCGGCCGCTTCGGCGCGCTCGCGCTCGAACAGCCCGAGCTCATGAACGGGCGCGCCATCGACATCGGTGGCGACGAGCTCACCATGGGCCAGGCCGCCGACGTGCTCACGCGTCTGTCCGGGAAGAAGTTCGTGGCCGCCCCGACCCCGATCGAGCTCATCGAGAAGGCGAGCGAGGACTTCGCGAAGATGTGCCGGTGGTTCGACGCTCATGGGTATGACGCCCCGATCCGGAGCCTTCCCGCGGACTACAAAATCAAGCCGGCGACGTTCGAAGAGTGGGCCGCCCGCACTCAGCCTTGGCGCTGAGTCAACTCAGCCCCAGCGACTCACCAAGAGGGTGCCTCCGGGCTTGAGCTCCATCAGCGTGTTTCGTGCGGCATAGCGACTCGGAACCACGTAGCTGGGTTCGGACGACCAAGTCACCGCGGAGCCGGTGATTCGACCTTCTCTGGAAAACCGAATCACCACTTCCTCGGTATAGTTGTTCACTTCGCCCAAGCCGCCCGGCGCGGTCTCCGCCGAACCGTCCTTCATGTCGTCGAACGACCCGACGGCGAGGCGAAGGGCGCGGACTCTTCCGTCCGAGTCTTTGGTGACTTCGATGACGTTGACCGTGTGGTCGTAGGTCCCGTCGCCGGTGTGGTCGATGAAGACGATGTCGCCTGCTTCGAGAGAATCGATGGGTATCTCTGCCTGGCCCTGATTTCCGTGGTTGTCCATCGCGGGATCCCACGCGAACCTCACGCTGGCGGCGCGCGCGACCTGCGGCGCGCTCACGTCGGCGTACCGCAAGTTGACGCCGGTGAGCATCGAGTGGCTCGGATCGAGGCGCTCGATCGCTTGCGCAGACTCGTAACCGGGACGAACGGTCTCGAGGGCTGCAAAATTCGTGAAGAAACCCACCGGACGCTCCGTCGTCGCAGCGATCCAGGTTCGATTTGGAATGGAACCCAGGGCGGTGGACGGTCGCGGGAGCTGGAAGCCGGTGTCTTCGAGCATCTTGGCGCGGAATTGGTCCATGAAAAACAAAGCCAAGGTCTTGCAGTCCGCTTCGACTCCATTTGCCTTCAAAACATCCCAGTACTCACCCACGAACCGTCCGTACGCTTCGCGCACCTGGGGGTGACTCCAATTCACCGTCCCGGGCGTCGTCAAAGTCACCATCGACAGATCGAAGGAATGGAAGCTCGACAGGAAGGCCAGAGGGTTCGCGGCTCGCGACGCGGGTGTGCCGTGTTCGAGGTCCGCCAGGCGCGTGTCCATGGCGGCCAAGGTCGTCTCGCCGACCACGCCGTCGACGGCCAACCCAGCCTGGGCCTGGAAGGCCCGCACCGCCGCGACGGTCTTGTTGCCAAAGACGCCGTCAGCCAACTCATGGAGGTGCCCAAGCCGGCCGAGCGCGTACTGAACGGCCGTGACTCGAGGTCCAGTGGCGCCTGGGCCCACCGGGGCCTCGGCGGCATCGGGGAACGCCGCCGACAAGGCCACATCGTGGAACCGAGCGGCGACCTCTGGCGGCTGGGCAACCGCGGGATCGCGCCCTTGCTCGACCTCTGGGCCGTCACCGAGGCCGTCCGCGTCGGTATCGACTTGCGTGTCGCTGGTGCCCCACAAGATCTCGCGCGCCAGGCTCAGCCCGTCTGCGTCCGCATCTACATCTTGGCTGGCGTCATGGGCGCTCGCGAAGGTGCGCCAGAGCTCGGCGCGCTCCGCGGCGAGCTCTGAGTCGGGGACCGAGCCGCGTTTGGCGTTCAAGACCTCGGCGCGAGCTCTGAATTGATCGAACCCGAGCGTTCCGTCCGATCTCTCTGCCGGAGTAGGGACCGGTCGATTCGACGAGCACCCTACCAACGCAGGCAACCCGCTCGCTCCGAGCAGAACGGCCGCCACCGGCGCCTTGTGCTCCCGGAACCAATGGTTCACGCGACCCACCAGCGTCGTCGGAATCGCCTTCGGCAGAGACGACCCGGCGCGAGAGACTCGAGGAAGCTCCGGCTCGCGCGGCTTGGCAGACGGCGCTCTTGCGGTGGGCGCTCTTGGGAGTGCGCCCGCCGTGTCGAGCGCAAGACGCCGGACGCTGGGACCAACCTTCACCACGGGACGCCCGAAGTCTGCCACGTCGGCGTCGAGTTGTCTCGTGGCGTTCTCAACTCAGAGCGTCCTCGACGGCGCGCAGATCGCTGAACCGATTTGCTGGTTCCGAAGCCAGCATCTTTTCGAGAGTTCCCCGGAGCGGAATCCACTCGCGCGTGGCAGGAAATTCAGCCCAATCCACGCGTGTACCTGCCGCAATCATGCGCCGCGCCGTGCCGTCCGGGACCTTTGCCTCTCCCACCGCGCATGCGAGCAAGAGCCGCCCCAACGACCACTGGTCCGCGAACGCGGTGGCGGGCCCGCCGTGCGTGAGCTCCGGAGCCACGTATCCGGGCGTGCCGAGGACATCCGAAGGCTCCGTCAAAAGCGTCGCCCCGGCCAATTTCGAGATCCCAAAGTCCGTAATCACCGCGTGCCCGTCCCCACCAATAAGGATGTTGGACGGCTTGATGTCACGATGAACGACGCCGACCTCATGGAGATAGGCCAACGCATCGGCGAGCTCGAGGCCTAGCCCCACGACCTCCTGCAAAGCCAGTCTGCGCTCCGACAGGAGCGCCGACAGCGGCGCTCCATCCACTTGGTCGAGCACGATGTAGAGCTCGTCGCCGTGCTCCCCCATGTCCAGCAACGCCGCGCAGTTGGGATGTCGCACTTTCTGAAGAATCAGGCACTCCCTTCGAAACCGCGACTCGACGACCTCGCTCGTGGAACGGTCGAAGCGGATCGTCTTGAGTGCGACATATTTCCCGGCTGGAGAACGAGCGTCGTAGACGACTCCCATCCCGCCCGCACCCAAGAGCCCGAGGACCTCGTAGCGACCGATTCGAGCCGAGCTGGTGAAGGCGTGGTGCTTGGCCTTCAAGCGGTCCAGGCTCGCGGCCGGGAGCGCGAACGGAGGTGGATGTCGCGGGCCGGCCGGACCCTGTGGGTGTGAGGTCAGGCGCCCCGTCACATCCTCGAACCCAGACTCGAGGCTCGCCAGATCTTCCTGACTCTCTTCAGGGCTCGCCTCCGGACGCGCCACTGAAGTCAAGGAGCTCAGCTTCGCGCTGGCCTCGAGGAGCTTCGTTCGCAAGAGAGCGACCTGCTTCTCCAGGCCCTCACAACGCCGGAGCTTCCTCGCGAGCTCGGCCTCTTTAGCCACCACGTCCGCGTCACGCTCCATCGCCAACGCCAAGCGCTCGAGCTCCCGCCGAATCGACATCGGCGCGAGCTCGAAGAGCTCGTCCCTCAGTGACTCCATTTGCTCCGCGGTGCCCACCAGCAACTCGGCGGTGCCCAACATCAACGGAACGACAGACTCAGACGCGCGCGAGACCTCAGACCGCTCGAGTCCAAGAAAGACCTCGATCACCGACGACAGCGAACCCCGACAGATGGCGAAGGTCTCATCGTCTCGAATCAGGTTGGTTCGCTCTACCGCCGCTCTCAGTCGCCGTGCCCGAGTGTCCGGGCGGAGCCCCGTGATGAGCTTCTTCGCGAGCCCCTTGATACCGCTCACGACCGGCTCGGGCATCGAGAGCGGCGGGGGACGCTCGACCTTCGGACGTCGTGCGTTTTCGAAGTTCTGAGTTTGCCACTGACGCTGGCTGCACCCGAACCAGTGAGTCCTCAGCTCGCGGACCTCGAACCGCCCGCCGCAGAAGCGGCACACGCCCATCTCCGCAGCCTCGGGAGCTGCCTCCACCTTCGGCTGCTCCTTGAGCTCGAAGTTCTCGAACCACCAGCGCCGTTGTTCACAGGTCGCCTCGTGCTCTTCGAGCTCGGACTCGTTCCTAAGCTCCGCACGGCAGTACCCGCAGAGTGCGCCCGTCGCCGGTCGAGTCAGTGCTTCCTCTTCGAACTCCAGGTCCACCTCGAGCAACTTAGAAGGGCCGCGGCAAAAGGACAAGCCTCGAGCGGGGCCTCTGAAGAAAGCTCCGAAACTCATGCCGTGCCCCGGCCCGATTCACTCGGTCTTCGCGGGCCGGATCCAGGCCAAGTTTTCCGCCCTACAGTTCGTCGGGTCGCCGTCGCGATGCACGAGCCGGGCGTATTGTGCGGGACGCCTGCCAACGAAAGCCTCCGCCACCGCTCGCGCGCGCGAAATGGATACCAGGCGCCCGCCCTGCACCACGGTTCCGCTCTTGACTACCTTCGCTCGCACGGAACGTTTTTGCAGACCCCGGCTCGACACGCGGTAGAGGTACCCATCCCGGCTCGCGAGCAATCCGATCCCGCCCTCGACGCCCCGTAACTCGCCCGCGCCCGGAAACGAGCGCCTGACGATTTGGATCCAACCCTCGAGCCCGAGAGCCTCGAGCTCGCGTGCCGCGCCGGCGAAGGACCTTTCGACGGCGGCTGCTTTGGTCACCCACTCGAGGTTGCTCGGCCAGCAGTGCGCCGAATTGCCATCGAGAAAGCGGATCACGAGGTGTCGCCCGGCCGGCCGGTGGTGGAACGCCGAGGCCACCAACCGAGCCGCCGACCGTAGCCGACCTTCGGCATACACGCTGACCCGCCCGTTCGACGTGCTGGGAAGGAGCTCGACCGGCGAGCCGAACCTGAACGAAAACACCCGACCGTCGTCGCTCGCGAACACAGCCCTAAATCCAGGGACGACGGCGAGCTTCCGCACGTCCGGAAAAGCGCGGAGCACACGAACCCCATCCCTGCGATGACTCATCAGCCCCAAGGCCACGCGCGTACCCAGGAGCCACGCGGGGGTGCGCGATCCGAACTGCACGTGGATCCCTCGGCCAAGCCGGGGTGGGCGTTGAGGTGGGCGCGGAGAACCTACGGACGACCCACCGAACGCCGACTCGATCAGGTCGGCGACATAGCGGGTCCGACCTGTGATGACGACGTACGACTCTCCGGCCGCGGTGAGCCGTTTCTTGAGCTCCGAGGGTTCGATCTCGCTCGAGAAGGACACGACGGCACCTTTTTCGCTGACCCAGTAGCGATCGGAACCGTCGATGGGTCTGAACTCACCGGCGCTTGGAAATCGCCCCTCGGCCAGAGCTTTTCGGTCGATGGACGGCGACATCAACCCATAGGGAGCCTTGCAGGAGTACACGTTGCCGACGGCATCGAACAGCGCGCCGGGTCGCGCCTCCAGGTAGCAGAGCTCGGCGGCGCTCGAATTTTGGGCACGCACTTCACGAAACAGCTCGTCTGCGCTCAGCTCGAAGCTCCTGGTCTCGGAACGCTTCGAAGGGGGTGTGACCGCAGCGGCCGCGCGCACCCACGCCTTGGCCGAAGCGGGCCTGAAGACCCTGGGAAACAGGACGGCGCGAACCGTCGACTTGCGGACGCTGTAGAGGCGCCCGAGCGCGTCTTCGAAGTAGGTTGGCGATCTCTCCCAACACAGCAAGGACGAGGCCTCCGGATAGGTGCGGTGGATATCGGCGAGCACGTCGGCGAGGGCGCGGTGCTTTCGCTTGGCGAGCACGCGCTGTCGAGCTCGACGAAGTCGATCCCGGTATTCTGCCTCGGAACCCCATCGAAGATTGTCCAGACGATGATTGATCGGGTCTCCGTCCACGTGAATCAGCACGGACTCTTTGGCCGGGCGCTCGAGGAAGGCCCGCGCCATCACGACATCGGCGAGGTGGCGGGTCGTTTTGGCGTCGATGGTGACGCGAAATGTCGCACCTTGCGTGAGCTTGATTTCTCGCGGAGGAAGTTTCTCGTCGCCCAGGCAAAACAGGCGACCGTGTGACGAGACCAGATAACCTCGGCCCACGCCCGCCGGAGCGAGCTGACCCACATCGCCAAACTTTGCGCACAACGTTTGGGAAGCGTCCTCCAGCTCGCGGTTCGAGATGCGTGGCCGAGGGCCGAGGTCGCGCCATTTGATTCGCCGCATGGGAGCTCCGACGCGCCAAGACATTCCACGACGTCGCCGGTCGAGCAAGCACGTCCGTGAATCGAGCGAAGTGTTGACCCTCGGCGACCCACGCCTTGGCCCGATTTTCTGGCTGGAGGCTGGCAGCTAGGCCACTCTCTTCGGAATTCGAGGGTTTGTTGGCGCAATGGGTCGCCTCGAAATGTGGGTTGATTTGCGACCCGTCGCCCAAAGGAGCGATCGAGGTCGCTCGTGTGCTCCCGCGGTCGATGCCGACGCGTCGTCCTCTGTCCGCGGTGGTCGATTCGACCCGAGAATTTGCGCCGGGGCGCGCGTTGACTCGACCTCCTCCTCCTGGTACGCCGCCGGGCGTCGCAAAGTCGGAGACGACTCGACGGAGAGTAGGAGGAGAACATGTCGAAGAAGATCCTGACAGTACTTTCGGAGTACGGCTACTGGGGCGAGGAGCTCCTCGGGCCGTTGGAGCGGCTCGAGGCGGCGGGCTACGCGCTCGATGTTTTCACGCCGAACGGCAAGCGCGCGCATGCGTTGCCGCCGAGCATGGACGCTTCTTACTTCGACCCGCCGCTCGGCGGGCCGGTGACGAGTGAGGAGACCGCGGCGAAGGTCCGCGCGCTCGACGCGTCTACGAAGCTCGACAACCCCAAGAGCCTCAAGGCTTACTTCCCGGAGCGACCCTATTTCTCGTCGCAGAATTTCCTTCGCGAGTACGAAAAATACTGGGGCGCGTTGGCCGAGGCTCAGAAGAGCCTGTCGCAGTACGCCGGCCTGCTGATCGTCGGTGGCAGCGGGCCGATCGTCGACATGGTGAACAACCAGCGGCTGCACGACGTGATCCTCGGATTCTACAAGATGGACAAGCCGATGTGCGGCGTGTGCTACGGCGTGGCGCCGTTCGTGTTCGCGCGCGACATCAACATCAGGAAGAGCATCCTGTTCGGTCGCCACGTCACCGGTCACACGATCGAGTACGACTACCATGACGGCACGGGCTTCCTGGGCACCGACCTCAACATGGGTCCGCCCCCCTACTCGCTCGAGTACATCTTGCGCGACACCGTCGGCCCGGACGGCCAGTACCACGGCAACTTCGGCAAGCGCACGTCGGTGATCGTGGACTATCCGTTCATCACGGCCCGATCGAACCAGTGCTCGTACGAGGCGGGAGAGAAGTTCGTCGAGGTGCTGGACAAGGGGCTCCGGCGTTATGGGTGGTAAGCCAGGCCGCGTAGCCGTCATCGAGCAGCTGCTCGCAGATGGCTTCACGCACATGTTCGGGAACCCGGGCACGGTCGAGCAGGGGTTCCTGGACGTTCTGTCCGACTATCCGTCGATGAAGTACTTCCTGACTCTGCAGGAGTCCGTGGCAGTATTGGTCGCCGATGGGTATGCGCGGGCAGCGCGACGGCCCGCGTTGGTTCAGCTTCATAGCTCCCCAGGCTTGGGGAACGGGATTGGAGCGCTCTATCAAGCCAAGCGGGGCCATTCTCCGCTTGTCGTGATCGCCGGTGACGCTGGCGTTCGCTACGGCGCGATGGACGCGCAGATGGCCGCTGACTTGGTGGGTATGGCGCAGCCGGTGACGAAGTGGGCGACGATGGTGCAGCATCCGTCGTCTCTTCTGCGGGTGTTGCGGCGGGCCTACAAAGTCGCGGTCACGCCGCCGATGGGTCCGGTCTACGTTTGCCTGCCTCAGGACATGTTGGACGAGCCTAACAACGAGGAAGTCAGACCGACCTCCAAAGTCAGCACGCGGGTCGCGCCCGACGAGGACACGATCGAGACCATCGCCAGGGCGTTGGTCGGCGCGAAGAGGCCGGTGATTTTGGCCGGCAACGGCGTGGCCTACGCGGGCGCCGAATCGGAGCTTCAGCAGATCGCGGAGTCGGTCGGCGCGGAGGTCTACGAGGTCGACAACGGGGAGTGGCTCATGCCGAGCGACCACCCGTTGTTCACGGGATCGACGGGTCACATGTTCGGTTCTTACAGCAAGCCGATCTTGTCCAGAGCGGACGTCGTCTTGGTGGTGGGGACGTACGTAGTGCCCGAAGTGTTCCCGGAGCTCGGAGACGTCTTTGCGCGGGACGCGCGCGTGTTCCATATCGATCTCGACTCGTGGGAGATTGCCAAGAATCACCCCGTCGAGCTCGGGATGGTGGCTGACCCGAAGCTCTCGCTCGAGAAGCTCGTGAGTGCCCTCGGCAAGGCGCACTCGAGCGGATCGAAAGACGCGGCGAAGCGGCGGTACGGCGAAGCGGCGGAGATGAAGTCTCGGGCCTTGGCGCAGCAGCTCGAAAAGGACGCGCAATCGGCGGGCAACACACCGATGCAGTTCCACACGTTTGCCAAGGAGCTCGCGGCGAGGCTTCCGACGGACGCGATCTTGTTCGACGAAGCGTTGACCAACTCACCGCCCATTCAGCGGTACCGACCCACGCGCGAGCGAGGTCAGTACTTTCTGACTCGGGGAGGGTCACTCGGAGTCGGCATTCCGGGAGCGATCGGGGCGAAGGTGGCGCGGCCCGACAAGACCGTGGTCGGTTTTTCCGGCGACGGCGGGTCGATGTACACCATCCAAGCGCTCTGGTCTGCCGTCCGTCATGACGTGGATGCGAAGTTCGTCGTCTGCAACAACCGATCATATCGGCTCCTGCAGGCGAACATTCAGCAGTGGTGGAAGGAGCAGTCGGTCACGCCTCACGGCTATCCGCTGCCGTTCGACCTCTCCTGGCCTCCGCTCCGCTTCGATGAGATGGCGAAATCGATGGGTGTGCCTTCGGTTCGCGTCGAGCGGCCGGAAGCGATTCCGGCGGCCGTCGCGCAGATGTTGGACCACAAGGGCCCATTTCTCTGCGACGTCGTCGTGGAAGGGGATGTTCGTCCTGATTTGATCGGCGTGCACTGCGGTCAATAATTTTGCGTCTCGGAGGGTCAGGCCAACGCGCCCGGCCCTCCGAGACGTTCTTTTCGTCGATCCCGGTTCGGGACCGAGTGGAGGAATCGATGGGGATTCGGGGAAAAAAGATCGCCATCTTGATCGAGAGCGGCTTTTACGAGCCGGAGATCAATTATTACAATTTCCGCTTCAAGGAGGAAGGTGCGGAGCTCCATTTCATGTCCAGGCTCTGGGGCCAGTCGGGCATTTCGTTCAAGGGGAACGAAAATCACGGCAACACGATGTGGGTCGACAAGACCTTCGAGGGCATGACCGACGAGCAGCTCGCGAGCTACGCGGCGGTGATCGTGCCTGCTGGGTTCGTGTCCGATCGACTTCGATACACCGACGACGTCAACAAACTCTCTCCGGCCACCGAATTCCTGAAGCGCGCCTTCGCGAACCCGAACATTCTCAAGGGCATCATCTGCCACGGACTGTGGCTCGTCGCGCCTGCCCCCGAGCTCGTTCGCGGCCGGCGTCTCACGACGCACAACAATCTGCACGGCGACGCCGTCAACATGGGTGCGATCTACGTGAACGAGGACGTCGTCGTCGACGGTGACCTGGTCACCGGGCGCAGCGGCGGCCACGCGCATTTGTTCGCTCGCAAGATCATCGACATTCTCAACGAGAGAGGCTGACTCATATGAGTACGCGTTTTGTGCACGTCGCGATCAACTGCAAGAACATGCAGACGATCATCGACTTCTACGACAAGTACTTCGGCTTCAAGGTCACCCGCCGCATTCAGCTCGGCGCGGACAAAGAGATCGTGTTCGTGAAGAACGACCACGGCGTCTACTTCGAGCTGTTCAAGGAGGAGCAGAAGGCGCCGTTTGCGCCGTTCGTCGCCGACGGACCCACCTGGGCGGGCTTGCGCCACATCGCTTTCCAGGTCGACAACCTCGACGCGAAGCTGGCTGAGCTGAAGGGAGTCGCTCCCGTCACCCTCGGGCCCATGGCCTTCGATGACTTCATCAAGGGATGGAAGACCGCCTGGGTGAGCGACCCCGAAGGCAACATCATCGAAATCAGCGAGGGGTATCACGATTGATTTCGTGAGACTGGGAGATACACATGACTCATCAAGCGTTCGACTACATCATCGTGGGTGCGGGCACCGCGGGGACCGTGTTGGCCAACCGGCTGAGCGCCGACCCGAAGCGTTCGGTGCTCCTGCTCGAAGCCGGCGGCCCGGACGAGAAGCCCGAAATCCACAGCCTCGAGGGCGTGCTCGCGACGTGGGGTTCCGAGGTCGACTACAACTACGAGACCGAAGCCATGCCGGGCGTGGGTGGCCGGAAAGTCCGAATCTCGCGCGGCAAGGTGCTCGGCGGATCGAGCTCCCTTCACGCGATGATGCACGTGCGCGGGAACGCCCGTGACTTCGATACGTGGAATCAGCTCGGCTGCGACGGCTGGTCTTACGCGGACTGCCTGCCCTACTTCAAGAAGCTCGAGGATTGGGACGGCCCCATGACCGAGTATCGCGGCAAGGGCGGACCGATGCCCGTGAAGAAGTCACCCGCGCCCACGATCGTTGCTCAGTCGTTCCATGCCGCCGCCGGTGAGCTCGGGTATCGGGCGCATGGTGACATGAACGACCCGCACCACGAGAACACCGCGGCTTATTATCAGTATACGATCACCGACGAGCACAAACGCGCGAGCGGCGCGGTGGCGTACCTGAAACCGGTGATGGCCCGATCGAATCTCACGGTGAAGACGTGGGCGATGACCAACAAAGTCACGTTCGACGGCAGGCGCGCCACGGGCGTCGAGTACACGCAGAAGGACGGGTCCAAAGTCACCGTCAAGGCCAACAAGGAAGTCCTCCTCGCGGCCGGCGCGTTCGACTCCCCGAAGCTGTTGATGTTGTCGGGCGTAGGCCCTGCTGCACAACTGAAGGCCAAAGGTCTCGACGTGGTTCAAGACTCCGCGGGCGTGGGTCAGAACCTGCACGACCACGTGCTTTGTATGATCCCGTTCCGGCCGAAGATCGAAATCGGGCGACCGTTGTTCATCGGTGAGTGTGGCTTGTTCGTGCGGTCCCGGCCCGGCATGGATGCCGCCGCGCCCGACCTTCAGTTCATCTGTTCCTCGGGTACGCCGGGGTTGCTTCCGCCAGAGGTGGGTCCGTGGTGGGGGATCGTGACGATCCTGGCGCGCCCCCTGAGCCGCGGGTACGTTGCGTTGCGTGACACCAACGCGGCCTCGCCGGCCATCATTCAGCCGAATTATCTCGGTGCGGTCGCCGACCTCGACGCCTTCCAAGCGGGCCTCGGGCTCGCGAGGAAGCTCGCGGGCACCAAGGCCATGGAGCACCTGAACGGCGGCGAGATCTTCCCTGGTCCAAACGTCGAAGGTGAGGCCCTGCGAGGCTTCATCAAAGAGAATTGCGCGACGATTTGGCACCCCGTGGGTACGTGCAAGATGGGCCGAGACGAGCTCTCCGTCGTCGATCCGTCGTGCAAGGTCTACGGCACCGAGGGGCTGCGCGTCATCGACGCCTCCGTCATGCCGCAAATCGTCTCCGCGAACCCGAACGCCGCGATCATCATGATCGCCGAGAAGGTCTCGGATCTCATTCTCGCCAGCTGATCACTGAGCTCATGGCCACTCGTTGGTTCTGAGGCGACGCTGTATTCGTCTCGCCCAGGTCTGGCCCATGTTTCCCGCCACGCTTCTACGAACAAGCGCTGGTTCAGGACCTCGAGCAGGTTCGGGCCTTCCGAGCGCTCCACGCGTTCGCTTACGCGGCGTTCAGGGCCGGCAAGATGTCCGTGGAATTTTCCCGGGAGCTCCCCGCCAACGACGTATGTGAGACAGGGACTCATCGCGACGTAGCTCGCTCGAGCTCCGAACGGCCTGAGGCCCGCCGCGCCTCCCGACCGCAACCGGGACGAGCCCCGCCGCTGGGCGGGCGGTCGATAGAAGGAAGGTCGTCGATCCAACGGGGCCGGACTCCGATAACGAACCAACTCAGCTGTTACGAGGGCGGGCTGCTCTTCGCGGAATCACGACTTCGAGCGCTGAGCCGACATCGCGCAGAGCCCATCCCCTGAAGAGCTCGATCTGCGCGCGGAGCCGGCTTCGCACGAAGCTCGAGCTCCACGCGGAGCCCTCACCGCGCGGAGGACGCTTTCGCTCAGGCCTCGGCGAAAACGCCGGCCACCGCGCAACCGCGCGTAATCTGAGACGGCGATCGCGATCGGGGCTTCGTGCTTCGTCGAACGAAACGATTTTCGGAGCTCGATGAGCACCGGGCCGGTCGAGATTCCGAGCGCGACCTCCGAACTCTCGAGGACACTCTGCCCAGCCGCCGGGCTCTGCGAGATCACCGCGCCGAGCGGGACGGAGAGCGAGTGACTCTCCGTGACTGATCCCACCGCGAGGGTCGTGGAGAGCAGAGTTGCTCGCGCGACGCGTTCCTGCAAACCCACGACGTCGGGTACGAGCCTGAAGGTCGGCTCCCGCACCGCTCACTGGTGACTAGGGCACTGGTGACTAGGGCACTGGTGACTAGGGCACTGGTGACTAGGGCACTGGTGA
>CAYXDO010000190.1:0-19955 GCA_964463485.1 uncultured Myxococcales bacterium
GCAGGACCCGTTTCGCAAACCGTCCCGCGACCCTCGAGCTGGCGCAGGACCCGTTCGCAAACCGTCCAGCGACCCTCTGGCTGGGGCAAGACCTGTTTCGCAAACCGTAGAAGCCGGTCAAGCTTGCACTGTTCGCCGTCTCGGTGCTGTCCGTGCTCGGCGTCGCGCCTCGACGGAGGATGGCAAAAGCGACCCGGTTTCGTGTAAGAGGGCCGGATGCGGCGTGCTCTCGTTGTAGGTCTCCTGCTCTGCGCCAAACCCACGTTCGCGGCGCCTTCGGGCGTCAAGCTCTCGTGGGTGAGCGCCGACGCGAGCTCCTCGATGGGCATCTCGTGGGTTACGCCCGGGGACGTGGCGTCGGTCGTTCAATACGGCGTCGCGAGCGTGGCGGAGCGCGAGAAGACGGGAGCGGCGGCTCTTCTTCAGGGCGTCGGGTACGTGCACGAGGTCGAGCTGACCGGGCTGTCGCCCAATACGGTCTACAAGTACCGAGTCGGTACGGACGGCGATTGGTCGAGCGAGTACACCTTTCAGACCGCACCCAACGGGGGCTGCACGCCTTATTCGTTCGTGGTGCTCGGGGACGCTCGCTCGCAGGCCGAGCAAGGTCCGTCGCCCAACTGGCAACCCATTCACGAAGAGATCAAACCGCTCAACCCGCGGTTCGTCTTGAACACCGGAGACCTCGTGAAGGATGGCGCCATGATCGATCAGTGGGCCGCGTGGCTCGTAGCTTCCGAGTCGGCCAACCCAACGATCCCGATGCTGCCAGCGATCGGCAATCACGACGACGGGCCGGGTGACGGCAACAGCGCGAACTACAACCGACTGTTCATGCTGCCGCCGAACTCGGTCACGGGCACGGAAGACTATTGGTATATCGTCTACGACAACCTCGTGATTTTCTCGCTGAGCACTCAAACCTTCGATGACTTCGCCGCGCAGTCGGGATGGCTCGAGTCCGTCGCCGCCCAGCACCCTGGAAAGTGGAAGCTCGCTTTTTTCCATCACCCGGTGTTCACGACGAACTCGATCGCCAGCCATCCGCCGAACGAGATGGGCCAGAACCCGCACTACGGGCCGGCGTTCGACCGCGCCGGGATCGACGTCGTCGTGCAAGGCCACAATCACATGTACGAGCGTTTCCGGCCTCTTCGGTACGACGGAAGCCATCCCGACGAGGGTACCGAGGTCGCCCAGTTCGGAACCGGACCGAACGACGGCCGCCTCTACGTGACCAGCGGCGGCGCCGGGTCATTCCTGAACGTACTCATCGAGCACGCCTTGCAGCCAGCGACGGGCAGCGAGATCCGGTTGGCCAACTATCACTTCATCAAAGTCAGTGTGGCCAGCACGACCCTCCACCTCACCGCGATCAGGAGCGCCATCAGCCCGCGTGGTGGTGCCGGAGTCATGGACGAAGTGACCCTCAGCCGACCCGGCCCCGACCCATGCAGCCAAATGGGTGACCCGGACGGTGACGCCGACGGTTTTCCGAGGTCGAGGGACTGCGACGACCTCGACCCGGACGTCAACCCCGGTGCGGTCGAGGTGTGCGGAAACACGATCGACGAAGACTGCTTGGGCGGTGCCAACGCCTGCCCGCCGCCGCCCGTCGATGACGACGCGGACGGTTCACCGGCCGTGGGTGACTGCGACGATCACGACGCTCGCCGCTTTCCCGAGAACACCGAGGTCGACTGCAACTCGATCGACGACGACTGCGACTGCCTGGAGTCGTGTGGCGGCGCCACGACGTCCGTCTGCGGCGCGCCCGACGCGGGCGCCCAAGTCTCGGACGCCCAGGTCCCGGACACCACCGAGGCCGCAGAAGTCGGAGCACCGGACGCGATATCCAATGCCCCAGACGCGACCGCCGCTGCGGACGCGGGGGACGGGATCGACGCGGGTGCGCCGCGGGCAGCCGATAGTTGTAGCTGCCGCACGGGACCGTTCGACGAATCCTCTGGGCGAGGCCAAGGGGTTGTGATCTTGGCCATCTTGCTCGGGCTTCGGAGAAGGCTTCGTGTCTCCTTCGCCTCGGCTTCGAGAACGCGCTAGACTTCCTGCTCCGGCATGTCCGGCAAGAAGCGTCAAATCGGCGACCCTGCGGAGTCGTCATGGGGAGCCGCGTCGGAACCAGGTGAGTCGCTGCCGTTCGAAGTGATGCCTCCGACCGAGCGCAGCGGGGCGCTGTCTTCGCGGCGCATCCCGTCGTCTTCCCGTCGGGAGACGGAGATCGAAGATAGACCGAGCATCGACGAGCCCGAGCTCCCTGAGGGCATCAAGCCACCTCGATGGGAAGCGCCCGACGAGGTGACCCAGATCGACTTCAACGACCCGGCCATGACCGAATCTGCGTCAACGCCCACGGTCGACACGCTCAAAGACGACGACAAGCAGACGCCCGCCAAGCGCAGAGAATCCTCTACCGCCGCCACGGTCGTGCCTGAGGTCGTCGGGTCCAAGCGCGGGATCGTGATCGGGCCGACGGATTCGAACTGGAGCGACGAATCCGGTGAGGCCAAGACGATCGCTCCGGGCTCGTTGATCATCCCTCCGGAGCTTCGCCGCGCGGCCGCACTGAAACCTGTGGTGTCCGTGCCCAAAGAGCTCCCGCAAGCCAAGACGATCGACGACGCGGACGACGCGCCGGTCGCCAAGGCAGCGCCCAGGCAGGCCGAGCAGACCAAGGCACCCATCGATGACGATCCGCCGCTCGTCTTCGGTCCCCCGAGCGGCGGACAGGCCGAGGAAGCGCCTGTGATCGTGGGGCCACCGAAGGGCCGGCAAGAGGCGCCGTTCATCATGGGGCCACCGAAGGGCCGGGACGCGCCGATCCTGGGGGGGCCGCCCAAGTCTGGCCCCAGTCGGCCCATCGAAATCAGGGAGACTCGGCGGAAGGCCGGACAGGAGTCTTTGGATCCGAGGATGCTCGGGCCCGCCTATCGGCTGCAGCGCGAGATCGCGGTGGGGGGCATGGGCACGGTCTACGAGGCGGAGCGCGCGTCCGACCGCAAACGAGTGGCGCTCAAGGTGTTGAACGCCAACGTCGCGAAGGACGCTCGTATCAAGGAACGCCTTCGCCGCGAGGTGGAGGCCTCGCAGAAGATCGGCCATCGCGGGATCGTGCAGATGTTCGGGTTCGAGACTGCGCCGGACGGTCGCGCCTTCGCCGTGATGGAGCTCCTCGAGGGCGCGGAGCTTCGTGAGCGGCTCAAGGCCGAAGGCAAGCTGCCGCCCAACGACGCCTGCCAGATCGCGGCCGAGGTCTGCGATGTGCTCGCGGCCGCGCACGCCCAGGGGGTCGTTCACCGCGACGTGAAGCCAGAGAACATCTTCTTGTCGAAGGACGCGAGCGGAAAGACGCACGTGAAGCTCTTGGATTTCGGGGCCGCGAACGTGCTCGACGCCAAGACGCTGACCGTCGAGGGCTCGATGATCGGGACGCCTGCGTACATGGCGCCCGAGCAAGTCCTCGGCGACGAGGTCACGGAGCGCACGGACGTCTATGCGACGGCGGTGGTTCTGTACGAGGCGTTGGCGGGACAGCAGCCGTTTCGTGCGGAGCGATTCGAAGAGACGATCGTGCGGGTGGTCAGCATGGTCCCGCCCCCTCCGCTTGGTGTGACCTCCATCGACGAGGTCGTCTTGAAGGGGCTCGAGAAGGTGTCCGCCAACCGTTGGCAGACCGCGGCGAGCTTCGCGGAGGCGTTGCGTACGGCGAGCGCGGGCAAGGCCTCTGCCGGCGCCTGGAAGCTGGGGTGGTCGCGCCGATTGCGTTCGAAGACGACGCAGCGTGTGGCGACCGGTGCCTTGGTCGTCATCGTGGCGTCGTCGATCGGCTATCTCGCGGGCGATCGAACGCAGGCCGAGCGCCTGTCGTTGGCCGTGCGGCCGGCGGACGCGGCTGGCTGTGCGGAGCCCGAGACGAGCGCGCTTCGAAGCGCGATGGAGAGCGCGCTCGTAGGCGTGTCGGACATCGAGCTCGACCGGAGCCAGGAGGTTCAGTCGGGGGTCGCGTCGCTCCACGTCGTTTGTCAGAAGGACGACAAGGGACTTCGAGCGGACACGATCCTCTACGCGGCCACCGGAGGAAGGGAAGAGGCGCACTTCGCGGTGCGAGGATCGGAGGCCGCTTCGGTGGCTCCTCGAATCGCCGTGGAGCTCGCGTCGAAGAAGGGTTGGCGCACCTCCGCGGATCTCCGGAAGCAGTCCGAGGACGCGAAGGTCTCGCTGGAATAAAACGTTTCCGGAATCGGCTCGACGGCGACGGGACCTCGACGCATCTTGGTCTGGCGTGCCTCGACTGTGGTCGTTCCTCGCCTTCTTCGTGACGCTGTCCCTCATCGACGGGGCTCTTCACTTCTACTTTTGGGTGCGGCTCGTGCGGGATCCGGCCTGGCCCCCTCCGTTCGACCGCGTGGGAACGGTCCTGATCGTGCTGCTCGCGGTGTTGCTGCCGCTCGGGCTGTTCGCCGGCCGGGTCCTGGACCAGCGATACGGGCGCGTCGTCTCGCTGGCCGCGTTCGTGTGGATGGGGACTGCCTTCTTGTTCTTTGCGATCCTCGCGTTCAGCGATCTGATTCGGCTGTTGTCGGGGCTCGGAGCGGCGGCGATCGCGTATCTCAAGAGCTCGCCTCCGGCGGGCTCCGACGTGGACGGGCTGATGCGGCGCGAGGTGATGGCGCGTGGGATCGCGGGAGCGGCGACGGCGGCGTCCGGGGCGTTGTCGATCGTGGCCGCGCGGTCTGCGCTCGGGGAGCTCTCCGTCGAGGAAGTGAACGTGAAGCTCGAGAAGCTCCCGAAGGAGCTCGATGGGCTGTCGATCGTGCAGCTCACGGACGTCCACGTCGGTCCCACGATCGGGAAGAAGTTCATCGAAGGCATGGTCGAGAAGGCGAACCGCGCCCGACCCGACGCCGTCGTGATCACCGGGGACCTCGTCGACGGATCCGTGGAGGAGCTGTTCGAGCACGTCGCGCCGTTGTCGCGGTTGTCGGCGCGCTACGGCGTGTATTTCGTCACGGGCAACCACGAGTATTACTCAGGAGCGACTCGGTGGGTCGAGGCGCTGCAGCGCTTGGGCATTCGCGTGTTGAGAAACGAGCGCGTGACGCTCGGGGATTCGGCGAAGCTCGAGCTCGCGGGGGTCGATGACGCGAGCGCCGCGCGGATGGGGGTCGGCCACGGAGCGGACTTGAAGCGCGCGCTCAACGGGCGCCAAGCAGAGCGCGAGGTCGTGCTGCTCGCACATCAGCCAAAGGCGGTTCAAGAGGCCTCCGAGCACGACGTGGGGCTCGTGTTGTCTGGGCACACCCACGGTGGGCAGATTTTTCCGTGGGGCGCGCTCGTAGGGCTCACGCAGCCTTACGTCGTGGGGCTCCATCGGCACACCCAGTCCACGCAAATTTACGTGAGCAAAGGAACGGGTTACTGGGGCCCGCCGATGCGTTTGCTCGCGCCCGCAGAAATCACTCGGATCGTCCTCTCGTCGGGCTGATCGTTGGATTTCAAACGATCGATCCGTGCGGACCTCCCGCGAACGCTCGCGCTCGCCTCCTCCGCGTACGTGATCAACTTCGGCTACGAGATCGCGCGTCCCGCCGCCGAGTCTCTGTTTCTGTCGGCGCATGGGAGCCGATCTTTGCCGTGGGTCTGGCTCGCGGTGGCGGTGACCGTGACGATCGTGGTCGGCGTGTATCAGCGGCTCGCGGCGAGGCTCGACCTCGGCCTGCTCTTCGGGATCTGCTCGGCGATCACGGCCGGAGCGTTCGCGCTGATGCTCGCGCTCGTGGGGCTCGGCGTGCCCGCATCCGTCTTCGTGTTGTATGTGCTCAAGGACGTCTACATCGTCGTGCTGATCGAAGCGTTCTGGAGCCTCTCGAACGTCGTACATCGTTTATCGGCGGCGCGCTGGGTCTACGGGCTCTATATGCTGTTGGGATCGTTGGGGGGGGCGAGCGCGGGCTGGTTGGTGGGCCCGATCGCCAGGCGTTACGGGACGCTGCGCGCGCTCTGGATCCTCGTCCCGCTCTACGCGGCGTTTTCGCTGTACGTTTTGTTTGTGCTCCGACGATTCGCTCCCAAGGAGGCGGTTCGGCGCGAGAGCTCGGCGTCGTGGGACGAAGGGATCGCGGCGCTTCGGGCCAGCAAATATCTCGGCGCGATGTTCTTGATGGTGGCGACGGCCCAGGTGGCGACGACGCTGATCGACTACGCGTACAACACGACGCTCGAGGCGACCTACTCGGACACGGACGCGCGGACGGCGATCGGCGGTCAGGTGTACTCGGCGATCGAGCTCGGAGCCGCGCTGTTGCAGCTCCTGGCGGGGCCCGTGTTGAAGCTCCTCGGCGCGCCGATCACGGTGCTGACCATTCCGATCCTGATGTCGCTTCCGATTGGGCTGTTCGCGGTGACACCGGGGCTCGCGGCGGTGGCGGTGGCGAAGGCGGCCGGGAAGATCTTCGACTATTCGATCTTCCGCGCGGCCAAGGAGCTGTTCTACATCCCGCTCGACTACACGGAGAAGACGAGGGGCAAGGCGATCATCGACATCTTCGGCTACCGCGTGGCCAAGGGCGCCACTTCGCTCGTGGTGCTGGGCTTGATGGCCCGAGAGCTCGGCGAGGTGGTCGGCTTCGTGGTGCTCGGATTGCTCGGAGTGTGGCTCGTGCTCGCGCTTCGGATCGGGCGAGGCTTTCGGACGTTGGTGAGTCGAAAGGCCGAAGTCGGTTAGGTCGAGCGCTCGAGCACAATCAGACACCGCGTGCTGAAGAGGCGCGGAAAGCGGCACAGGTAGGGCTCGAGCACGCGCGCCACGGGCAGGAGCGGGGTGAGCGACGGGCCAGAGAATCCGCCCGTCAGAAGCCACGGGAGACCGGAGAAGGGCTCGCGACGCACGATCCGAAGCGGCAGGCCGAGGCCAAAAAACACGCCGTCCGAGCGGAAGTAGACGTAGGGCAGCGCTGCGTTGCCCTCCATCGGATCTTTGAGGCCCGTGAACGGATCGAACGGTGGTGAGCTCGGATCACAGTCTTCGTGGTGAAGGAACCGATAGAACGTGTAGCCGGAGAGGCTCAGCCACGGCTCGATCATGACGAGCCGTCCTTTGGGCTTCAGAACCCGGGCGGCCTCCGCGAGAAAGCGGGTCGGCTTTGGCAGGTGGTGGAACACGTCCAACATGACGAGGTTCGCGATCGAGGCGTCGGCGAACGGCAGAGCCTCCGCGTCAGCCACGAGCTCCGCGTGAGGGTGGGCAAAGACGTCGGTGGCGACGATGTCCGGATGTGCTTCCTTGAAGAAACCGGGGCCGGAGCCGAGCTCCACGGTCGGTGCCTCGGGTGTGCAGGCGCCGCGAATGCGGTCGAACAGCTCGCGGTAGGCATCGCGGAGCGCGGGCTTCTTGGCCCAGGCCGCGCGGTGCTCATGGACGAAGTCCACGGGCTGGCATTGGGGCTCGATCGAAGCCGAGGAGCAAGCCCACAGGGTCGGAAGTGTGGGAGAGCGGCGATTCGTTGCAGATCCGTGCATGAACGCAGCACCGGCTGAAGCTGGGGCTTCCTGCCCTTCCAGGCGCGCGCGATCCTCTGCAAGATGGGCGTGGGTGCAAGACATCCAGGCGCAGAACGGGCCGCGGGATAAGTACGAGATCCTCCGGGTCGTCAACCGCGGTGGCATGGGCGAGATCGCGCTCGCCCGCGTCCGCGGGACCAAGGGCTTCGAAAAGCTCGTGATCTTGAAGCGTTTGCGCGCCGACGCGGAGCGCGAGGACCACCGACAGATGTTCGACGTCGAGGCGGAGCTCATGAGCCGCATCGAGCATCCGAACATCGTGCAGGTCTTCGACCAGCCCGTTGTGGGCGGGGTGCAGTACCTCGCGATGGCGTACCTGCGGGGTCGCAACCTCGATCAGCTGATTCGTCGCCTGAAAAAGTCGGGCGAGCGGTTGATGCCTCAATTCTGTCTGACGGTGGTCTGCGAGGTCTTGCGTGGCCTGGCGTTCGTTCATCGGTTGAAGGACGAAGACGGCACGGCGTTGGGCGTGGTTCACCAAGACATCACGCCGAGCAACATCATGGTGTCGTTCTTCGGCGAGGTGAAGATCACGGACTTTGGCATCGCGTACGTGACGTCGCGCGACGGCGGTCGCAGGAAGGGCGTGCTGAAAGGCAAGCCGCGTTACGTGTCGCCGGAGGTTTTGGCGGGGCGCCGCGTGAACAACCGGGCGGACATCTACGGGGTCGGGGTCGTTTTGTACGAGATGCTCGCCGCCAAGGCCCTCTTCGCGAGGCCGAGTGTCGATGAAACGCTTGCCGCAGTAGCGAGGAACGAGCTGCCCGAGCTCTCGCGAGAGTTCCCGCACGTCACCGCTGGGTTCATCGAGCTTCTGGGGCGTTCGCTGGCCAAGGACCCTCAGGACCGGTTTCGAACCGCGGAGGAGATGTTCGCGGAGGCGAGCGCGGAGCTCTCGAAGATCGGCGGTCCGATGCCGCCTTCGCACATCGGCTTCGTGGTTCGGAAGGCGTTTCACGACGCGCCTGACCTTCCCGAAGCGGACCCGACGCTCGACGCGGCGATCGAGAAGACGGCCATTCCGAAGGTGGCGTTTCGGGCGCCCGATCTCGAGCAGACGCTGTCGGAGCTCGATCGTTTGCTCGGCGCGAGCGGAGAGAATTCCAGCTCACACGAGATCTTCAGCTTGCCGCCGGAGCTCGCCACGGAGCTCGACGAGCTCGACGACATGGATCCGTTCGACGCCAAGACTCCGATCCCCGAGCTCGCGTTGTCGGGACCCAACGGCGAAGAGCTCCTGATGAACGCGATCATGAAGGGCCCGATCGAGGAGGTGCTTGGGTCGAACGGGTTCACGCCCTTCCCGCTCCTCCCGTCGCTCCCGTCGCTGAACCTGATCGACTCGCAGGACGGGCTTCATATTCCAAGTGGAGCGAGTCGTCCGACCCCTTCGCCGCCGCCGTTATTGAGGCGTTCGACTGCGCCGAACGGCATGGAGTCTCCGCTCGGGACGCCTTCGTGGGCGCGCAGCGAGAGTCGGCCGAACAACTCGGGGACCTTCGCGGCGACTCAGCTCGAGCCGCTCGACGCAGACGACCCGCTCGCCAAGAGTGTGATTGCGCGATCGAGGCGCGCCAAGCTTTCGGCGAAGGCGCCCAAGTCGCTCGACGGGAGCCCGCGCTCGATCGAGTCGCCGCCTGAGACGTCTTCGCCGGACCGGATCATCTCTCCGCTCGATCGCAGGGCGGAGTTTCGGTCAGCGGAGATCCGATCGGCGGACGTGCCGATCGATGCTCCCGTGGAGGTCCGGCCCGATCCAGCGGTGGTCTTGGAGCTCGCGGCAGCCAAGGAAGCTGCGAGGAAGGCCGAGGTCGAGAGGGACGAGCACCGCGCGAAGAGCCAGGAGCTCTTGGCGGTGAGTGAAGAGCTTCGTGTGAAGGGTGAGGAGCTTCGCGCCAAGGCCGAGGAGCTCGAGCGACGGAGCGAGGAGCTTCAGACCAAGAACAGAGCCGAGCTGGACGCGGCCCGTCGAAGTCACGAGGTGCTCTCGGAGAAGATGGGCGAGCTCGAGCGCGAGGGACGCGAGTCGAAGAAGTCGGCTTATCTGATGGGCCTCGGCATTGGTTTCTTGAGCGGCGTCGTCTCGCTCTCCGCGTTGTGGTTGGCGACCCGCTGATTTGGCGACCCGCTGATCTGGCGACCCGCTGATCTGGCGACCCGCTGATTTGAGTCAGGAGCCGGGCTTCTGCGTCTTGGCCCGTTCGAGGGTGAAGGCGACCAGCGTTCGCACGCCGAACCCGGTGGCGCCCTTGGGGGAGTAGCCTGAGTCCTCGCGGGCGACGACGGGCCCAGCGATGTCGAGGTGAGCCCAGCGTGGTGCAATCGGTCCTTCCACGAACTCGCGCAAGAACAACGCCGCGGTGATGGCGCCGCCGAAGCGGTCGCCCAGGTTCTTCAAGTCCGCGACGTCGCTCTTGAGCTGCTCCCTGAGGTCTACGTCGAGCGGCATGCGCCAGAAGGCTTCACCGCTCGCGGACCAGGCCGTTGCCAATTCCTGAGCCATCGACTCGTCGTTGGTGAACGCTCCTGCGGTGTGACGACCGAGCGCGACGACGCACGCGCCCGTGAGCGTCGCGACGTCGATGAGATCGGTCGGAGCCAGCTCGAGCCCATAGGAGATCGCGTCGGCGAGCACCAAGCGCCCTTCGGCGTCGGTGTTGACGACCTCCACGGTGAGCCCTCGCTTCGACTTGAGCACGTCGCCTGGGCGGATCGCGCGACCGTCGGGCATGTTCTCGGCAAGCGCGACTACGCCATGCACCGTGCAGCTAGGTCGAAGGGTCGCGATCGCGCCGAGGGCGGCGATGACGGCCGCCGCGCCGCCCATGTCGGTCTTCATCCCGAGCATGGATTCGCCGTCCTTGAGCGAGAGACCGCCGGAGTCGAAGGTCAGGCCCTTGCCGACGAACACGATCGTCGGTGCGTCTTTCTGCGGCCTGTCGGGCGCGTAGGTCAGGTGCACGAGCCGCGCTTCTTCGTGACTGCCCTGCGCCACGCCGAGCAAGAGGCCCATGCCACGCTTTTCCAAGTCGCGCGGCCCAAGAACTTCGGCGCGGAGCCCAGACGCCTTGGCGATCCGTTTGGCGCGTTCGGCGAACGACGTCGGCGTCAACACGTTGGCCGGCTCGTTCACCAAATCCCGGGCCAGAAGGACGGCCTCTGCCACGACTTGCCCACGCTCCACCGCCGTTCGAAGCGCAGCTCCCCGTACGCCTTCCACGTCCTCGGCCGCAAACGCGATCCGGACCTCGGCAAAGGCCCGTTCAGGTACGTCCCGCGTGCGATGTGTATCGAACGCATACCCGCCCAGCACCGCACCTTCGGCCAGGGCCGCGACGAACGCGAGCACGCGCTCCTCGGGGGCGGGCACGTCGGGAACCGTCAACACCAACGCGAGCGACGCCGCCCGGACCCGCACCGCCGTCCGTGACGCCGTGCCCGCAAACCGCCTAGCGACCTCGGGGTCGTAGGCATCGCGCGTGCCGAACCCAAACACCAAAATACGACGCGCTTTCAACCCAGAAGCCACGTTGAACACCAGCGACTGGCCGGGGCGCCCCTTGAAGTCCTCGTCTCGGCAGGCTTGCTCCAAGACTCCGCCGAGCGCGCGATTGAGCTTCGAAAAAGCCAGGCCTCGATCGGGCTCGTCGGAAAACACACCCACCGCGAGCAAGTCCGCGGGCGCATCCGAAAGCTCGTTCGTATACAGAAGCAACTTCATGCGCCCTGCCGCGCTATCATCGGCACCGGGCTTTCACAACCGACGTGTTCCAGACGTGCCCTCTCGCGTCGGACGCGGGTATGATACGCCGAAGGCCGCCGTGACACTGAACCCCGATCAGGACACCGACGGAACGTGGAGCACTCGGTCCTTGGGTGAAGAACGACAATGAGAACGCCGCTCGTCGCGCTATTGTTCACCCTTCTAGGATCCGCGTCCGCCGACGCGCAGATCGGCCGCGAGCTCACGCCCGCCGAGAAGCGTGTCATCGGTGAGCGACTGGCTCGCGTGATCAACTTCGCCAAAGACGTGGAGATTGCCGACGGCGACACGATCTTCGTGGTGCACCGACTTCGCGTTCCGTCTAGCTCCCTGCCGAAGGAAGAGGGCGCGTACGAAGGGTTCGTCACGTCCTTTCACGGGCCTCCAGGAGTGAACGTAGACCCGCGCGTCGACGAGTTCCGCCTCTCCCGAATGGGCGCACAGACCGAGATTTCGTTTCGCTACGCGCTGTGGGTCACGCCAGGCACCGGCAAAGGCGGCCTGGTCAAGTTCCAGCTGTCCCTCGTCGAGCGCCAAGGGATCGGAAACGAGGTGGCGTCGTCACCCACGCTGTTTCAGAACGTGAAGATCGTCGCCACCAAACCCACCGCGACCGATCTGGCGGCGGACTTCGTGGGTTATCGAATTTATGCGCGGCTCGCCGTGGGGCGACGATCCGAGCTCGCCAAGAACGGGGTCCCTGTGACGCTGACCGAAGACGGAAAGCTCCCGCCCCTGCTCAAAGCGACCTCCGATGTCTATGCGCAGGCGCTCGAGTTCGACGTGTGGCGACGCCGCATGTGGGTCGCCGAGCGGCACCTCCGCGTCGCCGTCATCTTGCCGGATCGCGCCATCGGCGCATCCGCCAAGAAGCTCCAGTCGAGCTTGAACGTCCCCGACGAGCAGCTCAAAGACCTCCCCGATCTGACGTTGGTGAAGGAAGAGCCCAAGGACGCCAAGGTCACGGTCAAAGACAAGCCGAAGACGATCAAACGCGCCGATGGCACGGAGGAGCTCGTCCCCCTCGACGAGAAGGAGGACACCGAGAAGCCCCCGGACCCGACTCGTCCTGACGACAAGCCCGTGGTGGTCGAGAAGAAGGAGCCCGAGCCCACGCGGATCGAGGACACTTTCGAACGCAAGCGAGAGACGCCGATCCCGTTCTTTCCGCGCCCGCTCGTGTTGGACGACCCGAACATCGCCCACACGCTCGGCGTGCGCGTGAACTACGCGGAGATCTCCGCGCTCGAGAGCGCCGTCGCTCCGGCGTTCTTCTTTTTCGGTCAGCTCGGCCTCACGCGGGACGTGGGCTTCGAGCTCACCGTGCCCATGAACCTCATTTCCGTCGACGTCGCTCGGACGCAGACCCAGGCGTACCTCGGCAACCCGCTCTTGGCCGCGAAGTATCGTCTCCACTTGCCGGAGATCGGAGGCCGTCGCGCCGCCATCGCGGTGCGTATTCGCTACGCGATGCCGATCTCGCCGCTCCACTCGATCCCGCCCACCGAGCTCGGCGCGGAGGATTTCAGCCTTCAGGCCAACTTCCCGGACACCTACGCGTTCCTGCTCGAGAAACACGACATCGGCGCGGGCTTCTCGGCGGCGTGGGGCTTCGACATGTTCACGTTCACCACCCAGGCCTACCTCGACTACTTCTTGGCCGTCTCGGGATCGCGGAGCCAGTTCAGCTTCCCCGCGCTCAGTTATGGGCTCGGTGTGGACGTTCGCCCGTTCGGGGAGTGGATCGGAGCTTACGCGGAAGCGCGAGGAACGAGCTTCCTCGCCGGGCCTCAGCGGACCGAGATCTTCACGTACCTCGGCGCTCGCGCGCGCACCGGCGCGCTCGAGCCGGCGCTCTGGGTGTCCCTCCCGCTCGGCAGCATATCGACCGCGAGCACTCTGCAGTTCGGAGCCGAGGTTCGCTTCGCGTTCGACTTGCAAGCCGTGATCGTGCGCGGCTCGGGACGCGAGATCGCGCCCGTGCAGTTCCTGGAAGACGACCGCTCGAAGGACAGTGAATGACTATGGACGCAACTGCGAAAAAGACGCGCCGCGCTGCGCCTGTCTTGGCCACCTGCGGCCTCGGGCTGCTGGTCGGGCTCCTCGGAGGCATGCTGCTCGCACCCGCCGGCTGCACCGCTCAACAGTGTCAGGGTGCTGGCGGCGATCCCGATCGCCCGAGCTCCGCAGTCGAATGCGGCGCCGGCTTCCTCTGCTATCGCGGATCGTGTGTCGGCGGCTGCAACGCGGGCGCCGAGCACGTACAAGCGTGTACCGCCAACGGAGACTGTGATGACCCCGTGCGCTCCAGTTGCGTCGCCGGATTCTGCTCCGCTTGCGCCGAAAACGAAGTTTGCGTCCCTCGCCTGAACATCTGCGAACGCGTGCGCTCTCAGAGCTTCGACGGCGGCCCCCGCGACGCCGGACCGCCAAAGGCCCAAGATCCCCTCGACGGCGGCCGAATCGATGGATCCGTGTTCCGTCTGACAGACACCGGCGACGACGACCCTATCGACGTCCCGTTCAGCCACTACGGCACGATCACCATCTCTCGCGTCGAGGACATGCTCACTTCGACCGTAAAATCGGACATCACGGCCGAGATCCTGGACGTTCGTAACTCGAGCGTCGCGCCAGAGAACGTCGAGATCAACGACAGCGACCGCAACCCTTACGTGGAGTGTGAGATCGCTGAGCTCCAACGAATCGCGCCGCGAACCGAAATTTCGATCGCCGATATCTCGATCCAAGGCGACCTCCGCGGAGGCGTCGGGCTCGGCTACAACCTGCACTTCGACGGCATGCACTACGTCGTGGAACCCACCCCGCCGCCCGATCTGCTCGTGTACACGATCGTCGGTGACGAAAAGACCGTCCGGGCCATCGGCGGCGGCAACCGCGGACTCGGCTTCTTTCCTTTCCCTCCCGCCGAGGACCCGTCACACCTCATTCCCTACGAGCTCACGATCAACCCCGAGATGGTCAATAAGCTCCGCACGGGCTTCGTCGTCGCCAATCCCCCCGGCGACGCGATCTTGTTCTCCTGGTCTCAGCCCTTCGCGTGCCCCGCGGGCGCACCCGACCAGTGCCACGGGCGCGGCCACAGCATCGTCGTCCGGGTCGTCTCGCCCACCCACGAGATGCGTTGCTCGGGCCCCGAAATCAGCCCCATCCGGCTCACCGAGCCTTTCCTGGCTCGCTTCCACAACGTCGCGAACCTCGGTCCGAACACGGTGCTCCCGCTGTTCTTCGAACGCCGCTATCTCTCGCGAATGAGCATGCCCACTCAGCTCGAATCCGGCGTGCGCATCGATATGAAGATGATCATCACGCACGCGTTTCAAAGCCGCATCATCTTCCAGTGAGCCCATGGAGGGGCTCCTTCTGCTCCTAGCGCTCGCCGCGCCTCTACCCATCATCCTCGGAATCGCGCTGGGACGGCGCCAACGAGCCCGCCTCGTCGACGCGTTCCAGAGCGCGGCCAACGAGCTCGGGCTGTTCGTCGAACGGCTCGCTCCGACCGTCGTGCGGGCGGCTGGTGACATCGGCGGCTTTGGTGTGGTCATTCAAACCTCCCGATTCGGTCCCGACGGCGGACCCGTCCCGTCTACGGTCTGGGTGATCGACTCGCGCGCTCGCATTCCACTCGACCTCGTCGTCCGAAAACGACGCACGAACGAAGCTCCGTTCAGGACCGGCGACGAAGTCTTCGACGCGGCGGTCACCGTCCTTGGAAAAGACGTCACGCTCTACTCGCTCTTGACCACGCCGATTCGCAGAGCCTTGCTCGAGGCGACGGAAGCAGGCGTGCTCATCCACGGGGGCCGCGTCGAGATCAGCGAAGCCGCGCTGGTCGAAAGCTCGCGGACGGTCGTCGCGCGAACCAAGCAGTTGCTCGCGCTGGCCTCCCGAATCACCGATCGACCGGCGGGCCCGGCCTCGCTGATCGATACGCTGACCTCCGAGCCCTCGCTGCGCTTCGCCGCCGCTCGCACGCTCGTCCTGCGCTTCTCCGACTCCGAGCCCGCGCGCCGAGCGGCCGAGTGGATCCAGACGCGCGAAGACTCGGACCAGGACCTGCGGACGTTGTGCTCGGCGTTCGACGCCGACCGAGGCCATGGAGCGCTGACCGCGGTGATGGTCGACGAACGGCGCTCCTTCGAAGTGCGAGCCTTCGCGCTCCATTGGCTGGTCCACGTCGGCACTCACGAAGGCCGCGTAAACGCGATCTCTCGGGCCCTCGAGATCGACACTCTGCGCAACGCAGCGATCGGGCTCGTGATCACGTCGAGCCCCTCGGGCTGGCGCCACGACGGGCTCGAGCGGCTCGTGTGGCACGCCGTTCGGGTCGCTTCACCCGACACACTGAGCGCGCTCCTCCTCACGCTGACGGCGGTCGCTACCGAAGCGAGCGAGCCCATCCTGATCGAGCTCGTCGGCCATGACGACCTCGACGTCCGCGGGCCTGCCGCAGAGATCCTCGCGCGCGTGGGTACACATCGCGCGATCGAACCGCTCAAGAAATCGATCGAAGGCCGCTTCGCTCCGCGCGAGCTTCGCGAGGTGATCGAACGTTCGATCCGCGCGATCAAGAGCCGTCTCTCCGAGCGACCCGGAGCGCTCACGCTCTCCGAGAGCTCGGCCCAAGGCGCGGTGAGCCTCGCCGAAGATCGAGGGTCCCTGTCCAAAGCCCCCGCCGAAGGGCCGCCCGCCGAAGGGGCCGCGATCGAGGCTGACGAACGAAAACCGCGATAATGAAATTCGGACCCGGATCCGATTTTCGAACAGCGAGCATCTCCTTGCGCCCCAACGCCGGAGATGTCGCGGGCACGTCCTTTGCCTAGCGGGCCCTCATGAAGCTGAACAAACTCCAAAACACCCTCTTCTTGATCGGACTTTCGGGCTGCGGTGGTGAGCTCGAGCTCGAGCTGAGCGACAGCGCTGCGCCCATCATCGCGGGCGTGCTCGACCACGAGCACGCCGCGGTCGGTCAGGTGGGCTTGACGCATCGCGGACGTATCGCGCTCGTGTGCACGGGAACCTTGGTCGGTCCGAGCACCGTGTTGACGGCGGCGCACTGCCTCTTCGATCGCGAGCGCCGCGTCACCGCGCCGAGGTTGTGGTTCGTATTGGACGGTCACGCCGTCTCTTCCGTGGCGGCGAGCTACGTGATCACGAGCTACGCGCCCCTGCGAGGTGCCTGGGATGATCTGGCGATTCTGAAGCTCGACGAGCCCATCGACGTCGAGCCGATCCCAGTCAGCTCGGGCTCGCCTGCGCCCACGCTTACAGAAGTGATCGGCTACGGCGTCACGGCGGTCACCGGGAGCCACCAGGGGCCGGGTGGCGGCGTCCGTCGCCGCGCCACGGTGCAGCTCGACAGCATCGCGGAGCAGGAAGTGGCCTACGAAGTCAGCCCGAGCGGGGCATGCTTCGGAGACTCGGGAGGCCCATTGGTTCAAGTCATCGAAGGGCGTGAGGTCGTCGTCGCGGTGACCTCGCGTGGAACCTCCGCGACCTGCCGCGGGATCGACATCGCCACCCGAACCGATGCCTTTCTCTCGTGGATCCGGTCCAAGAGCGGCCCGGACGTCTGCGTGGGAAGGTGCGACTGAGTTGAATCGATCCGCATACCCAGCTTTCGCGAGCGCGGCGTTCGGGTATGATGCCTGCGCTTGTTCGAAGCGCGCGTCACCACGGAGAGGGGCGATGTGTTCGTCGCCGTTGCCACGGACCTACGGCCGACTTCGGTCTTCCTGCGGACCGACCGCCCCGTCGAGATGCGCGTCGGCGTGCGTATCGACTTCGCCGGACGAACGGCGGGCGGCACTGTCGCGCATGTGTCCGAGAACCCTCGAGGCATCGGAGTACTCTTCGACACCTCGCCGGAGACGCGCGCAGCGGTCGAAGCAGCGCGGCAGTGGTGGGCTCAGCAGGCGGGTCCGCCCCCGGGGCCGGCGATACCGGCGCGCAGCCCATTCCCAGCGGCTCGCGGCCCGATGGGACCCGGCGGTCCTGGACCCGGCGTCCCGACGGACCCCTCGCGGGCACCGTGGGGCGTGCCTGGAAGAACACCTGAAGTCGGTAGAATACCCCCACCCGCCTTGCGAGGACCTCCGGCGCGAGCCCCCTTGGGTCCGCCTTTGGCGCCAGCGACTCCTGGCGTCCTCGGAGGGATGGGACCGCCCCCGGGAATGGGCGCCTCGATGGGACCTCCCGGAACCATGCCCCGATCCGAACCCTTTCCGCCCGCCGGCCGGGTCGAGGTCGCGCAACCGCCTTTGGGGGCCAGAGGGCCAGCGCGAGCGGCCGGTCCGACCTTTGCGAATGCTCCGTCCGGGCTACCCCGCCCAGCTTCGGGAGCACCACCCGCGGCCGCCCCGTTTCCGCCCGCGCCCCTTTTCCCGGCGAGGGCGCCCGCGCCTTCTGGACCAATTCCACCTGCAGGTCCGACCTTTGCGCCTCAACGGCCTGGGCCTCCTGTGCCGGTAGCCCCTGCAGTTCCAGGTCCGGCTACCACGCCAAGCGGCAGGCCCATCGCCGTTGCGGCACCGAGCGGCCTGGCACAAGCGCCCCAATTTGCGAGCGCGCCACCGGGTAATCCCGCATCGGTGCCCGTAGCGCCTCCGGCGCCAACGGCGCCAAGCGTACCCCTTCCTTTCGGCGAACCGCACACCGATGGGGTATCTGACACCGTAGCTCGGCTCACAGCGGCGTTGGCAGCCCCGGCGAGCCCGATGCCAAGCCCGGTCGCCTTCCCCGCGTTTGCGCCGCCTTCGGGAGCACCAGCGCCCATGCCCCCTGCCGTCCAGCCGCCCGCTCTGGCGATCCAGGCACCCGCTCCGGCGATCCAGCCCGCTCTGGCGATCCAGCCCGCTCCGGCGATCCAGCCCGCTCCGGCGATCCAGCCCGCTCCGGCGATCCAGCCACCCACTGTGGTGATCCAGCCACCCACTCTGGCGATCCAGCCGCCACCTTTGGCCACTTTGGCGATCCAGCCGCCCGCTTTGGCGATCCAGCCGCCCGCTTTGGCGATCCAGCCGCCCGCTCAGAGCTTCCAAGCGCTTCAGCCACCTCGGGCTGCGGGCGCCAAGAACCTCGTCGACGATCTAATGGACCTTGCCCCAACTCCAGCCTGGATGCGGGACTCGCGGCCCACGGCAACAGAACCTATCCCTGCGGCGCCTGGCCCTCGTGTGGAGCCCCGGCCCGCTTCTGCGCCCTCGATCGAGATCCCAACAGCGCTGCCGCTGGCCGGCAAACGCACTCCCGATCTCCCTCCTTTCGAGCCGAGGCCGGTTCCGCCCCGAGCCCCGCCCAGTCTCGATCGTTACGCTCCAAAACCCGAGTTTGAAGCGATCTTGGACGGCTCCCTCCCCGAGACCCCCCGAATCGAAGTTCCCGACCTCGCCCCTTCCATAGAGGTGGCACCTGTCGCAGAACCTCAGGTCGAGCTCGCGGGTGCCATTCCTACGCCACCAGCCCCGTTGGACGCGTGGGCAGGGTCGCCTGCCCTCGCGCCGGTCGAAATCAGTGTGTTCGACGCCCCGACGCTCCATGAGCGTGGCGGGTTGACTCCTCAGCGTGATCCCCTGATTTTCGAGCGCCCGACCGAGATTCCTCCTGCTGGGGAGCGACCCGAGACTCAGCCCTTGGCGAACGAACCCGAGAGTCGAGTCCTGGAGCCGCCCGCGAACAGGCCCGTAGAGACCGCCTCCGATCGACCCATCCTCGATCCGGCGGTATACGCGCCGGCGCCGGAGCAAACGTCCGCTCTCCGAAAGAGCGTCCCTCCGGTGAAAAGCGTCCCCCCGGCGGCCAAGAGCGTCCCGCCGATGAAGAGCGTTCCGCCGCCTCCACCAGTCGATGGCCGCCGATTGCTCGCTCGGCTCGACGCGCTCGAGTCTCGCCTGAATCCAGGCAGAGACAGCGTCGCGCCCATGCCTCTGGGGCAAGTACCGCCAGCGTTTCCCGCGGGCCCGCCTCCCGCGGCGGCCATGCCCCCTGCGCCGCCCTTCGCTGCCCCGCCAATGGCTACGTTTGAGGTGGCACCCCCGCCTCCGGTCCTCGCCCCCCCAGCGCCGTCGGCGCCTGCTCCTTTTGCCCCTCCACGGTCGCAGCCGCCCGTCGTCGCCCCGCCACCTCCTGTGCCCACCGAGCCAACCTCGACGCCCTTCGCTTCGTTGATCGAGGAGGCCAAGACCGTTCGGCCGAACGATGTCGACGCGTGGAGCGACGTGGACATCGAACCGGAGGAGCCTCAGGACTCGGCAGTCGAACCTCGCGGTTTCGCGTTTGACGAGCTCTTCGCGCTGGCCGCGCCCGAGGCGCCCCTTCCCTCCCAAGCGCGGGCTGGCCTCCCTCGGCCGCCTCCGCTGCCCGTTCGGGCGCCACCCCCGCGGCCCCGCGAGGTCACCCCCGCGCCAGCGGTCGCCACGCCGTCCGCGAGCACGAAACAGCCTGCCGCGGACCCTGTGATCGCTCCCCCCGCGCCTATCACCGCCTCCGCGGCCCCTGCGATCGCTCCCCCCGCGCCCAGCACCCCCTCCGCGGCTCCCGTGATCGCTCCGCCTGCGCCCAGCACCGCCTCCGCGGCCCCCGCGATCGCTCCGCC
>CAYXDO010000191.1:0-19540 GCA_964463485.1 uncultured Myxococcales bacterium
CAGACGATCTGACGCAGACGATCTGACGCAGACGATCTGACGCAGACGATCTGATGTAGACGCGGACTCCCGACATGAGTGCTGAGAGGCGAGAAGATGGAGAGTCCGCCGCACGCACGGCTTGTCCCCCGATGGCTCCGGCGTCGACGACGACGCAGCGAGTCAGTGAACCAAGAGCACGTCGCCCAACTCGTGACGTTCGTATCCGTCTCGAACGCCTCGGTCCCACGCGGCGTCGAGCACGGCTTCACTGGCGAATCCCGCCAGGAGCGCGTAGTGGCTGTCCTCGCGCGCATGCATTCCCGTCAGGATCGCGTCCACCACCTTGGGCTCGAAGCCAGCCTCGATACGAAGGTCGGTCACCCCCATCCCCGCGCGTAACTCACCGTGAGTTCGAAACGCACCTTCGAGCGCTCTCACCACGGTCGTTCCCACCGCGAAGACTCGGCCACCTTCACCTCTGGTCGCTTGAATCGCGCGTACGGTGTCTTCCGGGATTTCGTATCGCTCGGGCAGCGGAAGTCGTCGATCGAGGTCCAAATCGCCGGTGGAGCTGAGGCCCGCTGCGTGCGTCAGCCTTGCGATTCGAACCCCGGCGCGCCGCAGGCCAGCCAGGATTTCGTGAGTGAGAGGGCGGCCGGCGGAAGGCATCTCCGAGGCCCACGGACGGTCAGCAAAGGCGGTTTGAAAGGCTTCGATGGGGAGCTCTTCCGTCAGATAGGAGTATTGAATCGGCCGCCCGTACTCATACAAGAATCGAACGAGCTCGGTCTCGTCGCGAAGCTCGAGGTCCACCAGCCTCGAAGAGTGGTCATGGACCGAGGCGATCGTGAGCTCGAGGGACTGGGCTCCGACGGACCCTGGCGCCTTGGAGAGAGTGACTGAGTCTCCTGGACTGAGGGTCTCGGGCAGGCCGCGGCGCTCCGTCGGCGTCCGCCACGTTCCCGACCCGAACGTGACTGCTGACCATCGACCAGGTCCCCTCGAAAACAATCGCAGCTCGATGTTTCGGCCCGAGGGTGCGCGACCGACGATCGACGCCGGCAAGGTGGCTGCGTCGTTGACGACCAGCGCGTCGCCGCGGCGAATCCAGGTCCCCAAGTCATGCGGCGTCGCGTGCGAGAGGCTCACGGTTCCACGCGTCGCATGAGCGACCATCATGCGAACCTGATCGCGTTGAGCCGGAGCGACCTTGCGGGCGTTCATGGGGACCCTCCTGGGATCTCGACCGGGACTCGGGCGCCCGTCGGCGCGCGCGCTTCGTCCTCCATCAATGACACGATCGCTCTCGCGACCTGGCCTGGGCTCCGGAGCGTGGCCGGGTCTGCACCCGGCACCGCGTCCCGATGCATGACCGTGTCCATCTCTCCGGGGTCCACGGAAAAGAACCGAACGCCAGACTCACAGAGCTCGCGCCCGAGAGTTGCCATGAGTTGATCGAGGGCCGCCTTGGACGCACCGTACGCGCCCCACTTTTCGTACGGCGTCGTGGCCGCATCCGATGAGATCGCCACGACCAACCCTCGGCCTCGCAACACCATTGGGCCAGCGAGCGCGCGAGTCAGCACGAACGGGCTCAGCACGTTGACCTCGAACGCGGACCGGAAGTCATCGGTCGAGGTGTCCACGACCAGCCTGAGGGGGACCGGGCCCAGGGTGCTGGCGTTGTGTATGACGACGTCGATGTGGCCGGCCAGCGCCTGCGCCTCCTCGGCCACTCGAAGGGCCGCGGTGGGGTCGGCCAGGTCGGCGACGATGGCGATGGGCTCCCCACCCAACTCACGAATCTCCGAACACACCGAGGCGAGGCCTGGCTGACCTCGGGCCACCAAGACGATTCGGGCCCTCTCCTCGGCGAGCGCCAACGCCAGCGCTCGTCCGAGACCCCTGCTACCACCTGTGACCAATACAGTCGCTCCGTCGAGCTTCATACGTTCTCCTCTTTGCTTTCTGAGCAGCTACCGGAACGTCTACGCCCGCTTTGCCGGCCGTGTATTCAAGTTGCCAAAGTATTGGCCGAATGCCATTTGGGTGTTCATGACGGACGAATCGGTGCTCGAGCAAATCGCCTCCAACCTCGGAGACAACGTGCGGACTCTTCGCCGGGCCCGCGGGACGACTCAGGCCCAGATTGCGGAGATCGCCGAGCTCCCTCGCTCGACTTGGGCGTTGATCGAATCGGGAGCGGCCAATCCGACGCTTGGCGTGCTGACTCGAGTCGCCGCGGCGTTGGCGGTGAGCGTCGAGGAGTTGATCGGCCCTCGGCGGACGGCCGCGCGGTTTTATCGAAAAAACGAAATCCCGGTCCGGAAGCGCGGAGCGGTCTCGATTCGGAAGCTCCTCCCCGATCCGATCCCGGGTCTCGAGATCGAACGCCTCGAGTTTCCCGCGCAGGGGTCGATGACCGGTATTCCGCACACACCGGGTACCCGCGAGTACCTCATGTGTGAGTCCGGGACGGTCGGGCTCTCTGTGTCTGGTGAGTCCTACACGCTCGGCCCCGGCGACCTGGTCGTCTTCCGCGGAGACCAGAAGCACGGCTATCGGAATCCGACGGGCAGGGTTGCGGTCGCCTACAGCGTCGTGGCCTTCTCGATCACCGGCTGAGGAACGCTCACGGACACAGGAACGTGACGGTCGTGACGATGTTCGCGGAGACTTCGATGGCTCCGCTCGGATCGGGCGAGGTACACGGACCCGCGTCACCGAAGACTTCGGCCGAAATCATCCCGGGTGTGACGTTCGCAAAGAAGACGAAAGCGTTGGAGACGTTTCCGGCCACCGTCGATCCCGGGGCGTAGGTGCCCGTAGGGCTCGGAACGAAAGCCAAGCCCGCGGCGGCGCTGATTTGAGCGGTCTGGGATCGGACGGTCGGGGAGGGTCGGACGTCGACCTGAACGTGGCCTTTGCCTTCCTCGCGAGCTATTCCGAGGCTAGTGAAGATGGCGTCGGCGGTGGTGTTCGAGAACAAGCCGAGGTCGGCGTTGGTCAAGGGCCCGCCCGTGAGTGTGAAATAGCGGCGCGCACCTAGGAAGTTGACGTGCGTCGCGGTCACATCCTCGACCCCTTGGGCGGGCACGGCCAGCGTGTAATTGCCGTTGAGAGGAGTCACCATCGTCGCGCCGCTGTGGGCCCGTACGAGGCTCAGGCCCAGTCCTTGGCCGTTGTCCCGATTGAACACGCGGCCGCTGATCGTCGTCGTGATTTGGCCGGCGTCCGGGACGATTACGTCGGCATCGCGACTCGAGTCGTTGGCGTCCGGTCGAGCTGCATCAGCGACGACCTCGGCGTCGGGGTGCGTGGCGTCAGGCTGAGTCGCGTCAGGTTCAGTGGCATCGGGTTGTGCGGCGTCCGAGTTGTTGGTGTTGGCGTCGAGGGCCGCGGCGTCAGGGTGGGGTGGGTCGGCGTCCGTCGGCTGCGTGTCGGCATCCGTCGGCTGCGCGTCGGCGAAAGATCCTGAGTCGGCCAGCGGAAGGTTCGCGTCTCGGAACCCGGCGTCGACCTCTGCATCCCGCGGTGCGAGTGATCCGTCAGCATTCGCGTCACCCACTCCGCCATCGAGCGCCTGAGATCCGCCATCTCGATCACTCCCATCCGGAATGCTCCCGTCGTAGCTCGGGCAAGCGCCTCCATCGAAGATCGTGCTGCACACGCTCGATGGGAGCTCACAAACCCACCCGACCATGCCACTCACTACACTCGAAACGTCGATGGAGTTGGTGCACAGGCTAGTTCGGGGCAGGCAAGTTCCGTCGTCGCACGGACCGCAACTGCGCTGGCACTGAGTATCCGGGAAATAGGCCTTGGCCTGCATGTTTTGACCACACTCGTGCTGGGGATCGATGGGTATGAATTCGAGATCGAGGGTCTGTCGCTCGCTGGGATCGCACGGATCCATCAGCGGTCCGATGAGGCGGAGGTTCCCGGAGATCGGGCAGAGGCAGCTCGTCAGCGGAACCGGAAACGTCCACTGTCCGCAGTTTTCGATCTCGAAGGTCGCCGAGCTGCTCGAGCCTCCGCAGGTGACCGGAACCGCGATGGTGTAGGTGTCCGGCCCGCGAACTTGAAACTCACCGGAGGCGCCCTGCGCGACGCTGATGTCCGACAACAGGAGCGTGAAGGTGCGGTCGGCGCGTCGGTCCTGCTGCCTCGGCATCGACACGCGGATTGCGTCGGACCTCTGGTTGAACAGCAGCGAGCCGGCGGCCCGAGTCATCTGGATCGCACCGAGAAAGCCGACTCTCCCCTCGTCGCCCGAATCGAGGGCGAGCGCGAGGTCCCAACGCCAAGGTTGTGATCCTACCAAGGGCTGCGTAATCAGCACCGTGCCGGTCAGCCGCTTTCCAGAGGGAGTCAGGCAACCCTCGCCGAACGAGACGAAGGTCCGTCGACCGCACTCGATCACCGCGGGGCATTGGTCGACGTGATTCGTTCCTCCAGCGCAATCGGGGAGGTTTTCCGCGCGCTCTTCGATTTCTGCGCGATCTGCGACGTCTCCGCGCGGCACCTGGCGCAGGCTCAGCGCGGCGCTCACCACGGGCTCCGACGCGATCTCGGCGATGATCGACGCAAGTGAGCTCGCGATCATGCCGTGGTCGGAGATCTCGTCGACGCTCGAGGCGAAGGACTCGGGAGTGAGTCCAACCGCGGGGCCTTGGGGCGCACCGGAATCCTCGGCCGCCGCGTCGGCGAGCGCGGCGTCCATCGATCCAGAGTCCGATGACTCGGTCACTCCGGAGTCGGAGCTCACTTCGTTGGGGTCCAAAGGATCGAGGTGCGTGGAGCAGGACGCGAGAATCAAGGAGAGGGCTCCGAGCGGAGTGTTCCGGCCAGATGACATGCCCCATCATACGGGCTCTCGGACTCGATGGGCAGCGACGGGCCGAGATATTCGCCTCCTTGCGCGCCAGGCCGCGGTGCCCGCAGTCCTGGAATCGTCGCCGCGTGTCGGTGCTCACGTCGCGTGCCCGGACTTCGAGCTGGGTCGTGCTCGATCCGGCGGCCGGTGTGAGTTGCTCGTGGAGGCCTGTAGGTCGCGCCAGCGGTGCCGGTCGCACTGGTCGCACCACGTTTCACTGGTCACTGGTCGTCCACCCGTGCATCATCGCGCGATGGCTGGCCTCGGCCCCGCGCGCGGCTCACGCGAAACTGAGCCCGCCCAGCGCGCCGAGGCTCCGGTTCGCGCCGACTTCAAGGCCCGCGTGCTCGAGGCCCTCGATCGAACGAGGTCGGGCTATGAAGCCGAGTCTCCGCCGCTCCGCTCGGCGTCGCTGCAGGCCAGTGGGAACCTCCCGATTCTCTCGCCGGTCTTCGATACAGTGCGGCTTCGCGAGAGCTCCACGAAGGTGCCCGACCGACCCACCCGGATTTGGGCTCTTCTGAGTATGGTTCAAGGCTCGTCTCCCCGAGAGCTCGGACTTGCCGTCGGCTATGGCCCCCGCGGCCGCGCGCCGGCAACGAGCCTCGAGCGGGCGCTCTTCGACGAGGCCAAGGCGCAAGAGCTCACCGGCCCATCGAGCCTCGCTCATCGGCTCGCGTCCGACACCACCGTCGCCGTTCACCCGGACCTGCTGATCACTCGCGCGCTCCTGACGAAGCTCCTCCTCGAGTTCGTCGATGAGTCGGGCCGATTCGACGAGAGAGGATTCGTCGCGAAGTACCCAGACTCCGCTGGGGCCGTCCTCACCGGGCTCGCGCGCGCGGCGCCTGCTCGTGAGGATCCGTTTGGCCAAAGCCTCGACTTCCACGTGCTCGATGCGGTCATCGAGCTCCTGTCCAAGAGCGTTCCTTCGATCGACCGAGAAGTCATCGGCGGGATTCATCAGATTCCGACGTCACTTCCCGCGGTCGATTTCGTGAAGAGTCAAGCCAAAGGAAAGCCGTTCGAAGGCTTCGTGCTGCTCGGCGTTCAGCACCTGTTGGCAACTCAGGCGCCGATGCTCTCGGCTTTCGAGGAGCTCGGAATGAAAGCCGAGGATATTCACCTTCTCGGGGTGCCGTATTCGACTTGTCCGTTGATGAAGCGCGCCTTTGCCCAACGAGGGTACGACGTTTTTCAGGGTGATCAGAACTACGGCCGCGGCGGCTTCCACGAACATCGCGAAAAGGACATCCGGGAGGTCCTCGGTTCGTTGATCGGCGACGCGGAATACTCTGGCAAGAAGGTGATGGTGCTCGATGATGGTGGACTCGTCTCGTCGGTCGTAGCCAAGGAGTACCGCGAGTTTGCTCACCTCTTCCGCTTCGTGGAGCAAACGACGCGAGGGATCACTGAGGCCAAGAGAGTGGACCTCGACTGGCCCGTGGTGAATGTCGCCGAGTCTTCCGGCAAGAAGCTCGAGGCCGTTCACATCGCGCGGACGGTGTGTCGAGCGCTGATGACCGAGCTCCGCGGGCTGAGTATTCATGATCCCAGAGGCATGAAGCTCACACTCACCGGGTACGGGACCATCGGACGCGAGATGGCCTTGCTGCTGCGATCTCTCGGCTTCGACTTGACGGTCGTCGAAAAGACTCACTCCGAACGGGGCAAGCAGAATTTCGCGAGAGCCCGAGAAGATGGGTTTTCCGTAGTCACCGACTTGGCGACTGTGGCTTCGACGACCCGTGTGTTGGTGGGCGCCACCGGACATCGATCGATCACTCTGTCCGACATCGAGAAGCTACCTCCGGGAGCGATCGTGGCGTCGGCGTCGTCAGCGGAAGCGGAAGTGCCGTCCGAGGAGATTCGGGACGCATGCAAGAAGCACGTGCCTGGCGCGCTCGGTCGAACCACTGAGTACGTGCTCGGCCACAAGAGCTTCGTGCTGCTGCGAGACGGTCGGCCGGTGAACTTCGACCAGCGGCTCGAGAACGTGGAGCCCGAGGCGATCCAACTCACCCGTGGGTTGATGTTGCTCGGGGCGCTGCAGGCGGTCCAGACGAAGGGCACGGGGCTCGAGCCGCTCGATGAGTCCGGGCCTCAAGCCGGGCTCAAGAAGCTGATCGAGAAGCTCTGGCGCGGTTTCAAGCCGGTTCCCGTGATGCCCAAATCGCAGCGACCTCAGGCCCAGCAAATGCCGTCAGCCTCGGCCGAGGAATGGCGCTGGGAGTCATTCTTCGCGGCGTGTCCGGAAGTATACCCGCGCACCGCCCGCGGGCGCACCTGGCTCGGCTCCGCCGTGTTCCGCGATCCGGACGGCGAGCTGTGGTTCCGTAGAAAGGACCTCGACGAGGTCCAGCTTCACAAGATCCCCGCGCCAAAAGGATCGGGCAAGGTGGCCCACCTCGAGTTCGTCACTCACGAGGTCGCACGAATCACCCTGAGTGATCAAAAGGGGGGTACTCAGCTCTTGATCGGGCTCGGCAAGGACGCTGAGGTCCTGCGCTCGACACCCGCGGCAGACGTGCGAGCGATCCGCCAGCGCGGAGATTCGATCTCACCCCGCTCCATCGAGCGATCGGAGAGCGAGCTCAGACTCGTCGACGACAGCACCGGCAAGACGCTCGAGAAGGTCGCGCTCGATCCAGGAGCCGTTGGTGCGGGGCGGCTGGAGTTCCTGCGTGACCCCCCGATCTATTTCGGCGGTGATCTTTCGAAAGGTTGGCATGTGCTCCAGACCGTGGAGGACCCTCCTGCGCTCAGACTCTACGACGAGTCCCTCGCGATGCTGCGTGCGATCGAGCTCCCCGATGAGGTCGTGCGGCTGGAGCGTGTGGATTCTCAAGGGGTCGGCAAGGGGATGAGCCTTGGGCTCGGCAGAGACAAGGACGGAGCGCCGCTCGTATTTCGTATCGACGCCAAGGACGGCCGCGTCCACAAGCCCGTTCGGCTTCCGGCGGGAGCCACGATGAAAGACTCGATCATCGTTCCTCCGTTCGAAAAGGCCATCGTCTACTACCTACCGAAGGACACTCCGGACGAAGAGCACTTGGTCAAGTCCCTGGAGATCTGAGTTCTCGATACCAGTGAGTGGCCCAAGCGAGACGCGCGATCCGTCGAATCGACCAAGGGTCGTCATTTTGGGTGGAGGCTTCGCGGGATTGTACGCGGCCCGTTCTCTGCGTCGGGCGCCCGTCGACGTCACGATCCTCGACCGACGAAATCACCACGTCTTCCAGCCATTGTTGTATCAAGTGGCGACGTGCGCGCTCACCGCGCCGAACATCGCCGCGCCCATCCGGAAGATTCTGCATCGGCAGCGCAACGTAACGGTGCTGCTCACCGAAGCCACTCGCATCGACGTCGAACGGAAGGTGGTCGTGCACACGCGCGGCGAGCTCGGTTACGACTTTCTCATCGTCGCGACCGGAGCGACTCACGCGTATTTTGGAAACGACGCCTGGGCGGAGGTGGCGCCGGGCCTCAAGACGATCGAGGACGCCTTTCGGATTCGTCATCGAATTCTGCTGGCGTACGAGTCCGCCGAGCAAGAGTCCGATCCGATGAAGCGGAAGGAGCTCCTGACCTTCGTCGTGGTGGGTGCCGGTCCAACGGGCGTGGAGCTCGCGGGCGCGCTGAAGGAGATCGCCGTCCATACCCTGAGGGGAGACTTCCGTCGTTTCGACCCTCGTGAGGCGCGCGTGATTCTGCTCGAAGCCGGACCGCGAATTCTCGGAGCCATGCCGGAGGAAGTCAGTCGGAGCGCGGAGGAGCAACTTACGGGTCTTGGGGTCGAGGTTCGAACGGGCGCCAAGGTCTCCTCCATCGACGAGGTCGGAGTGACCGTGGGTGAGCAACTCCTTCGCGCAAAGCTCGTGCTGTGGGCGGCGGGCGTAAAGGCCTCGCCGCTCGGCCGAACGCTGGGAGCTCCCCTCGACAAGGTCGGTCGAGTCGTGGTCGCGCCGGACCTCTCGGTCCCAGGGCACCCCGAGGTTTTCGTGGTCGGGGACCTCGCCCACGTCGAGCAGGCGGGTGAGTTGGTACCGGGGACCTGTCCGGCCGCCGTCCAGATGGGTGTGTTCGTCGCAGCTTTGGTCGCAGGTCTGGCCAGAGGGAGCACCGAGCGACCGAATTTTCGCTTCTGGGACAAGGGCACGATGGCCACGATCGGGCGCAAACGAGCCGTGGCGGTGCTCGGCAAAGTTCACCTCGGCGGCTTCATCGCGTGGCTCGCCTGGCTATTCATCCATATTCTCTATTTGATCGGTTTCCGAAACCGGCTGCTCGTGATGAGCGAGTGGGCTTGGGCGTACTTCACCAAACAACGCGCGGCCAGGATCATCTTGACGGAGGACATGAACGTCACGAAGACGGAGCGTGGGGGATGAGCTCAGTCACCGCTCACGAGGCTAAGAGCACCCTATCGAAGCCGCTCGCAGCGACCGAGCGCGGAGAGGGACCGAGGTTCGTCGGCTCAGCTCCATCGCGATCGTGAGTGCCTCGACGGTTTCGAGATTGACCAGATTCCGATGGGACCCTCGTGTTCATTTTGCGAGCGGCCGACGATTGCGGGCGGCGCGCATTGCGCGTAGAAGAGGGTGGAACGACCGAAGGGAGGGCAATTAATCAATGTACGGGGTCAACGGCCTCCTCATCACAGGCTATCTTTTCGCTGCGGGCATGGCGCAACTCCTCATCGCGGTGGGGGCGATGATCGCGCTGGCGGCCTATCTCAGATCCAATACACGGCTGGCGAGCCGCGAGGAGCTCGAGCGGTTTCGTTTGATGGCGCGGCGCCAAGTGCGAGCAAGCCGCAGCATGGGCATCCTGGCGTTGCTGAGTACTGCGATTTTCTTTGCTGGCTACCGGGCCGGGAGCTTGGACGCGTCGGAATTCTTTTGGGTGGCGCTCCCGCTCTTGCCCCTCCCGTTCTTGATTCTGATGGGACGGCGGGCGCGGCGACTCGAGGTTCAGCCAGACATTCGTTCCGAGTTCGACGAAGTCTGCCGCGCATGGGCCTCGGGCTTGCGGGCCGGGGACGTGCCGGCCGGGGGCCTGGCTGTCGTTCCGCGAGAATCGGGCATGTTGTCCGCACCTCAGGCCGGCGGGCCCGCAGTGGCTTCTGCGGGCCTCTCGAGCAAGAGGCTTTGGACTGAGGCCCTCGTGCTTGGCGTGGCCTTCGCACTCTCCGGCGCGCTGACTCTGGCTGCCCTGTTCGTCGTCTTCGTCTTGGGCTCACGAGCGTCCGACGGAGCGGAGTGGGCTCTCCAGAGCTTGTTCAAGGGCGAAGACTCCGGGGTGGCCCGAGCGGCGTTGCCTCAACGAGAGCTCCGCGAAGCCGTCGCGCGAGGGCGCGTCGTCTTCGAAGGGACGCCGGTGAGCGGCGTCCTCGTCACCGCCGGGTCTGGCGCCGAACGCGGCGAGGGTACGTCAGGAAACGATGGGACCTTCGCCATACGCTTCAAGACGCGCGGTGAGCCTGCGGCGATTCGAGCCGAGGACGCAGTAGGCCTCAGGATGGGCATGCTCTTCCTGACAAACCTCGACGAACCTGGACTCCGAGACCTCACCCTCGTATCTGCCGCGAAGCTCGTCGTGGTCGTGACCGATTCGTCGGGCAAACCGCTCCCTGCCGCAAAGGTCGAGCACTTGTTTGAGCAGGGATCGTCGGGCTTGGTGCCTGCGGGCAAGCACCGAATTCAAGTCTCGGCCGATGGGTATGGCCGGGCGGTCCGACGCGTCGAGTTGAAGCCGGGTCAGGAAGTGACTCTGCCCGTCGTTCTCGAGAAGCCCGTGCACCTCTCTGGTACTCTGGCGTTCGAAGCCGGCGCGCCTGCTGCTTTGGCACACCTCACGCTGAGGAAGACGCAGGCAGGCGTCAAACCCACCGAAGGGGAAGAGAAATACGAGCAGTATGCGTTCACCGACGAAGCTGGCGGCTTCGACGTCGAGCTCGAGCCGGGTGAGTACGACGCGACCTTCCCGTCCCGTGGACCTCAACCGGTCACGCGCATCACGGCGCCGGCCAAGGACGTTCGGCTCGTGATCCGAGGCAGGGCGAAGGTGTCCGGCCTCGTTCGCTACGGAGATGGTGTGCACGCGGAAAAGGAAGCGATCGTGCGGCTGGTGCATCGTGACGGTTCCTCGATGGAAACGTTCACCGACGAGAGCGGCCGTTTCGAATTTCTGCACGTTCCCGCCGGAGACTACGCTGCGTTCGAGGGTCTGAGCCGGGTCGAGGCTCGAATCGAACCAGAGGGTACCCACGAGCTCGAGCTCATCCGGAAGGAGCCCTCCCCGAAGCAACTCGGCGTGGCGAAACTCACCGGCAGGCTCGTGGATGAGCGCGGCCGGCCCGTTCGCGCCACGATCTCGGCTTTTCTGCGCAACGAGCAGGGTGAGGCGGCGTCTCGAAGCACCGAGACGACCGCCGACGGTGAGTTCGATCTCGGCTTCGCCGTGCGAGCGCCGCACGGACTGTACATCACGTCCCCTGCGGAGGGGTCGGCTCGGAGCGCCCTATCCGAGTCCGTGCGCGTGGTGCCGGGACCGGGACTCGTCATCACGCTCCCTTCGAAGGTCACGCTCACCGGGAGGCTGAGCTCGGATGCTGGTCCGGTCCAAGCGGCTATCGTCGAGGGCGAGCGAATCGAGTCGGGCACGTTTCGGTTGGAGCTCCCGCGAGCTCAGCGAAGGATTTCGATTCACGCCGAAGGCTTCGCGACTCTGCGAGTCCCGGTCCCGGAGACGGACGCCGCCGAGCTCGACCTGGGAGCTATCCGGCTCGAGCGTGGCCGGCCGGTATCCGGGCTCGTCGTCGATCAGTCTGGTGCAGGGGTCTCGAACGCCTTCGTCAGCTCGGGCCTCGTTTCAGGGGCGGGAGTGACGGACGGTGCGGGTCGCTTCACCATCGCCGCGTGTGTCGAAGGTACCGCGACTGTTCAAGCGCGTGACTTCGCCCGGCTGTCGATCCCGCTTTCGTGTGTAGACGGTCAACGCATCGAGCTCAAACGGGGATCGTTGGTGCGAGCCGAGGTCCGCACGGAAATCGGGGCGCTCGTCGAGTCGGCCACGGCCGAGCTGAGTTGCAAAGGGGGGCGCGCGCTCGGGTTGGTGCGAGAGGGACAACTCACCATTCGGAATGCGCCCTCCGGCCGTTGCACGCTCGGGCTGAGTACGGCCGAGGCAAGGCGACCGCTCGCTCCACACGACCTCGACATCCCGCCGTCCCGAGAGGTCGACCTCGGGACGATCTCGCTCAAACCGGTGGCTGGTCCACCCGTCTCGGTTCGTGTCACCGACCCCATCGTGTACGGAAGTCTTCTGGTCACCCTCATAGCGAAAGGCAATGAGCTCAGGCTGCGTGAGGATAGTAGAGGCGCGTGGATCGCTCCGGCGGTTGCGCCCGGGGAGTACACGGTACGGGTCCGCGTACTCGGGCACGGAGGCTCCAAGGTGTTTCGGCGCGACATTCTCGTCGGCCAGGAACCGCTCGACGTCGAAATCTCCCTGCCCGACGTGCTCGAGGAGGGCGAAGGGAATGAGGAGGAGCTCGAATGAGAAAGCAAAGAATCCACACTCTGCTGATCTTCCTCGGGGCGCTCGGGGTTCCGCTCGTGTTGGGGAGGTTCGCGATCCGAGGTACCGTGGATCCGCCCGTTCCGTGGAGCTTCCGGTTCCTGTTTCCGGCGACTCTGATTCTAGCGGTGCTCACGGCGGTCACTTTCGCGCTGTACACTCGCGCCCGCGGTTTCATCGTCAGTTATGATCGGCCCGTTTTCCCGAGGCTCCAAATTCGGAACAAGGTCATCGTGCTGTGGGGCTCGATGGTCGTCATGACGGTCCCGCTGATGCCTTACGTCGCGTATCTCATCCAGGAGCTGAGGGCGCTGGGCCTGCCGATCGACGCAGGACTGGGTCGGCTGGTTGGGAGCGTGTTGCTCGTGTCCTTGTTCCACCTCGTCGTCTATCCAACGGAGCTCGTCTTGCGTCGTGCGTTGCGCCTGCGGATGTTGACGCTGGGTGCAACTGAGGCAGAGCTCGCGGAGGGGCACATCGTCGGAATCGCCGACCCTGGCCTGAGTGCGTGGGGACGCTCGACGCCCCTCGACGACGTGGGTTTGCTGCTGATTCGGGACGAGAAGCTGCACTTTCGAGGAGACTCGACGTCGTTCGTCGTGCCAGTGGGTTCCATGCTCTCAGTAGCTCGGACCGAGCGAGCGTCGACCTGGACCCCGGCGCTGCTCGGCACGGTTCCGCTCGAGACGCGATTCACCGACGATCAAGGTCGGGAGCGGTCCCTCCTCGTGTTCCCGATGTCCCATTGGTTCTTGGGAATTCGGAGGGAGGCGCATACTCTCCTTGCGAGGCTCTCGGCTTGGAAGAGGTTGCTACCCGCATCAGGTTGACGAGTCAGTGCACTTGCTTTACCCCACCCACGCAGACGTCACGGTGATGGACGACCGATGACCGACCCAGACTCACCAGCAATTTCCTGAGTTGGCCTCGTCGGTATAGGACGCATACTTCCAGAAGCGACGTCCGTTCCTCGACAAGAGGCCGAGGTGAATCGTCACTCCGCCCAGACCCACACTCAGGTTGAGGCGCGGATTCAGGTTGCTCCCGGGAGCGATCTCGTCAGGAGCGAGCAGGTCCTGGCTCCAGTAATTCTCACACAAATAGCGCTGCGCGGCCGCGCGGCTCGAATTGCTGCGAAAGTCGAGGTCGAGCGCGTCTGCGTCGGGATGGTCACCTCCGGGCTCGCCCCCAACTGCCTCGTTGTAACACGGCGGTCTCCACCAGTTTCGGAGCGTGACCGGCTCACCGACGAGCGATCTCAATTGGTCCGCGAGCAACCCGAGCGCCGCGGCTTTCCGCCACATGCTTCGATCGGGCAGCAGCAGCGTGTAGCCGCAGTCGGCGGCGGCGGCTGGATTGTGCGGTTCGACGTACTCCCACGCGGCAAAATAAGTGACTCCGACGGCGTCGAGATACTGCTGAAACCCTTCCTCGGTCTCCGGAAAGGGCGTGGGGTCGGCGTCTACTCCCCCAAATCTCTGGATGAGAAAGCTGTGGTCGATGACACTCACTCCGGGGCTCATGGGTTCGGAAGGGTCGATACCTAGCGAGACGTTTTGCGTGCCGGCGACGACCGACACCGAGGTGACGGAGGTCTGGTAGTCTGCCTTGGAGACCGTGAGGGTATGGGTTCCGAGCGGGAGAGTCAGGCCAAATCGACCATTGGCGTCCGAGGTGGTCTGTGGCCCGCAAGAGCAAAGCACGCTCGCGGCGGGTACTGCAGCACCCGTCGTCGCGTCACCCGTGGACCTGTCGAAGACGAACCCATCTAGCGAGCCCTGCGTCGGCGGAGCGACGGTCGGGTCCATTCCTGCGGTCACCCTCGTGGTGTCGACGCCATCGAGGACGACCGGCAACGAAACCGGAGTGAATCCGGCCTTTGAAAGTGTGATCGTGTGAGTACCTGTCGGCAGACTCAGAGACCAGGCTCCGGTCGGCCCGGACGTGGTGAGCGCTCCGCAGGAGCACGTGACGTCGACGCCCGACAGGGGTGAGCCGTTGGCCTCGGAGCCGGTGCTTTGATCCCATACGAATCCGTTCACGACCTCGGTCATGGGTGGGGGCGGAGGCTGCTCGGGCGGCCAGCGCGAGAGAGTGTCGTCGAGCCACTCGGAGGTGGCACAGAGGCGGGAGGCTCGGATCGAGATTTCGTCGGGTCCGAGCCCGGGGTGTCTTTCCGCGATCGCAGTGAGCCCGGCGGCGACGGCTCGCTCGAGGCCGTCGCTCGACGTGCAACCGAGGATGGCGACGTCGAATCGACCTTGGGCGTCGCTCGGGGAGTCGCGCGGACTCGCTCGGTCGCCGCGTCCCTCGTAGAGCCCGGGCTCTCCGACGAGGTAGGTCGGCCCGAGATCGCACCCCTGTTGACCCAGCACGCCCATCGCCTGGAGCGCCCGCAAGTAGACGTCGGTCGCGTCGCCTGCAAACGGAGCCGGAATTCGAGTCAAGCGTACCCGCGACGGATTCGAGACGTCGGATCCGCAGACGGACTTTCGGGCGAGCCACTCGGATCGCGGGTGAGTGCCCTCGGGGAGCGGGGCTTCGCTTTCGGCGAGCTCGGACGCGCGGAGCGAAGGATCGAGCGGGATATTCGCGGTCCACCACAGGCGCTGGATCGAGGGTGCCGAGGTTTCGTCGATCCTGAATCGGACTCGGGTAGCCACGGTGTCGAGGCCCGCCGCGAGCACTCGGTGCTTTCCTTCCGACCAGACCTCGCCAAGTTGGACCCACGGTCCGGTCTGGCCGTTACTCCAGCCCGCCTGGACCCAGAGCTGCGGCGCACCCGATTCCGCGCGCACCCAAACACTCACCCTGGAGGCTCCGCTCTCGAGCTGAATTTCGCCTGAATCCAGCTTGCCTTCGGTCCGTTCGAATCCTGCGATCGCCGGCTGCTCGAATAGTCCCTCGCCGGCCGGACCAACCTCGAGCGATTGCGTCAGTGGGAGGTCCGCCTCCGGGACCGACGCGTGCTCGGCTTCCTCCGAGGAGTCACAAGCGCAGAATAGACCGAGCACAGCGGCATACGGGGCACGCGCGAAGATCCTCATCCCCCGAAGCTAACACGCGACCTCGGGTCGGACCCATCCGTCACTGGACCGGGCCGAGGGGCGCGGTCGGGCTCGACGCGACTGGCTCCCGCTCTCCCAATGGAAGTCATGGACACTCACGAACGACGAGGAGGACGCCGGACTTTCCGCCCACCACGATTCGGTCCTCGGAGGACTGTGCGGTCAAGAGAAGGTTGGGCGTCGTTACTCTCGAAGTCAGCCCGGTGAGTTGCAGACTGTTCACGAACAGCGCGGCGAAGGTGCCTTGGTGCGCGAAGGTCTCGATCGGCGAGTCTGAGAACCGATTGGGCGAGGTCCCCGCGACGTCTTGAAGCGCCTCCAATCTGTCCAACGGAGAAGCGAGCGCGCGCACGACGGCGAACGATCCACGCTCGGAGCTGCGGGCGCCGACGAGCCCGACATCGGGGCACAGGGCCTGAACGCTCGTAAAATCACTTCCGTCTTTGACGGCGACTCTCTCGACGAAGCCCGGATGGGCCCTGGCCAGGAGCCCTCCACAGCCCGAAATCCAGGCGGTTCCTCGGCTCGAGTGAGTCGCCTTCAACGGTGACTCTCGATCGCCTGGCCGGCGAGACTCACAGTCCGGCGCAACCACGGGAGGTGGATCTTCGACGGAAGGGGTCGCGGGATCGTCCCACTCGACCTCGGGCGAAGTGAGCTCGGCGCCATTCCACTCCAAGAGCCGCCCGTCGTCGACGACGAGGACGAATCGGTCGTCGAGTATCTGCACCGCGTCCAGCACGGCGGCGCCCGCGATCCGAGTCACGTCACTGACCACGCCGTCCGAGCCGAGGAGAGCAGCCCAACCCGAGCGTGGAACCGTCGCGGTGTCCCCGCCGGCCAGGAGAAAACGATCTCGAGCGGGGAGGTATCTCGCGGCCCGCACGCGGCCGAAGGGAGGCCCGCCCCAATCGAGCGGAACCGTTCGGAGGGTGAGTGGGTCCGGCTTGACGACTCGGGCCTCTACCTTCGCAAAGAGCCAGACCTCTCCGTCGCGGACCGCCGAGGCCGAAAAATCGTCGTCGAAGGCGCGGCCAACGGGTGAATTCGGCCCGGCGATCTTGGAGAGCGCGCTGCTCGAGTTGCGGACGTAGATATGGCCGGCCGCCGAATATACGAGCGCCCGATCGACGCTCCCCACGGTCAAAAAAGCCGGCGCGTCGGTCCCTGGGACCTTGTCCAACCGCTCTACGGTCTCTCCGAGGGAGAGCCAACCGTCACCCAGCGCGGCCAGCGCCGGACCGGTTTCGCTGCTGAGGAAGCCGAGGCACTCCGTGCCTGGCTTTTCGTGGAAGAGCTCGAATGTCGCACTCTGAAGCCAGCTGAGGCTCGTGCCACGGCCGGGGGCCAAAGTGCGCAGAAAATGGGTTCGATCCCCGTCTTCGGCACAGAGGTAGAGAAACAAACCGCCGGAGGTTCGACCCAACCCTACCGTGTGCAACTCCATCTCCAGGGCCAACTCGGTGCCCCCGACCGATCGCGCCACGACCTCCCAGCTTCCGTCTTGGGCCCTTCGCGCAGCGACGATCCCTTGCGATTGTGGGGCATCGAGCTTCACCGCGTAGAGCTCATCCCCGCGTTTCAGAGGACTCGACAGGGCCTGTGTCAGGGCTGAGTCTTCCACGGAATGGCACGCGACGGCGTCGCCCAGAAGTGAACACTCGTCGTAGGAAAACTGATTCGGCTCGACTCGTTCGTAGGAGAGCAGCGCTCGGCTCGCGGATAGGGGGACGATCCCGGTGGGTGTGCGGGCCAGGGGGAGTCGCGCGAGCCTCGCCACATCAGCGGGATCCGCCCTCCAGAGCTCGAGCGCGACGTCTCCCGGCGCATCGCGCCTCACCAACAGGACCCGCTCGGGGCTCAACACGCCGACCCCGAAATAGTTCTCGAAGCCTTCGCCGGACGGCTCGTCGTCACACGAGAGGGGCTCGTTCAGACGGCGCACGTGAGTCGAGAGTGTCCCGTCCCCACGGAATACGCGCAGCTCGTTCGTACCCATGGAAGCCACTTCGCCCGCCGGCCCGATCGCGACATGACGTGGAGGCTCGTAGCCGTCTGGGCTCATTGCGTATTGCCAGCGCAAACGGCCCGCGCGCCCGGCCGGGTGTGGAATGTCGCAGTCACACGATCCCGGCCAGGCCATCGAGAGCTCGGACCGCACGTCAGGGCCTTCGACGAGCTCGGTGACTTTGGGCAAGGCACAAAAATCGCCGTCGTGGACGACGACCGGATGGCTCCGAGCGGAGCCGAGGCATCGACCGCACTCACCGACGCCGCGGGTCGGTTCCCGGACGACCCTCGCGGAGGCCAGTCGCTCGCTCGACAGGGGCAGGCCCGCTTCGTCGACGAAAGCCCTTCCTGGGATCCTGAGGATCGATCCACCCGAAGCCAAGACGGACGCCTGCTGTCCGGGTTGGAGCAGAGATACTTGGTCCTCGCTGGCGAATATCAGCAAGTCACCCGCTACGAGCTCGATAGGCGGCGCGACGGACGGGTCGAAACAAGCGGGGAGGGCGATCAGTATCCAGGCGCTTGCGCCTCTCCGCGCGCATCCGATGGGCGGGGACGCAGGCACTTTCGCAGTATACACGCTGAAGGACCCCACCCCAACCATCGGCCCGACGCTGTTCGTGCGTGCTCTGCTCGCGACCGGCGTCGCTGGGCGTGGCTGTGTCGATTGCTCTCGAGCCGAGAAGGTGAAAGGTTGGGACGCGGAGGACTCCGAGGCGGCGCTGTTCGGCCTCGACGGATCCGACTTCTGGATCGGACACCCGAAGCGGCCGGCTGGGTCAGGGGAGGTCGCGCACTTTCCTGCCTCCCTCGAACGAGAGCCTCGTGAAGGGAGTTGCTCCGCATGCTCCACACCCTCGCGAGCCAACCCGCAGCTCTTGTTTGAGGGAGAGCCCTGTCCGATTCCGCCGTTCTTGGACGCGGTGGACTCGGAGGGTGCGCCTGTGAGTCCGGACGTCGTCGCCGCTCTGCGAGCTCAGGTGCGTCCTGGTACCGCTTTTGGTGCGAGGGTGCTCTACAAGAAGCTCACCAAACCGACAATCACGCCTCGCCAGAGCGCCAGAGCTTCGGTCAACACTACGAAAACCTCTCTTTGTCATTCCTGAGGGCCCGGTGCCTCGATGATTTTTTGAACTCGCCGTGCTCAAGTGCATGGACACCAATGAGAAGGGTCGGGCCGTGTCACTCAGCAGGGAAGGAGCTTCCTACGGAACTTCTCTTTCCAAGGGCCTTTCGGATCTCGCCGCATTGGACGGTGTGGGTCCCGTCGCGAGCGTACAGGCCAAGGCGCTGGCGGAAGCGACGGCTTCCTTGGCCGGCGGCTACGATCGCGCGGCAGCTGCCCTCGAACGCGGTGATGCCGAGGCCTGGCAACGAGAATCGGATAGCGGCGAAAAGGAATATCGACGCCTCATCTCCGACGTCGATGAAATCCAGGACAAGCTCCTCGATGAGGTGCGGGAGCGGCTCGAGGACGATGGCTTTGACGAAGACGAAGTATCCAGATTCGAGACCTCCCTCAAGGAGCGCCTGGATACTCAGCTGCAAGGAATGACCTCGGCAGACCGAAGGTACCGCAGCGAGGGAAAATGGATGGGTAGACTCTGTCCGGCTGAGTCGATTGCCGAGGTCTGCGTATCGCTCGGTCGGCCGTGACCATCGGAATCACACTTCGTCGGCTTGTGCGCGAGCGCTCGAGACGCAAGCAGTATGCGGTTTGGTTGCGAAACGGGGGGGCACGAGCCAGCCAAGCCGGCGCAGGAGCGCGAGCGGTTCGAGCACCGCGTGGGTGGCGCCGGACCTGCTGGGCTCTTGAGCTTGGGCGCGATGGCTCCGTCCTCGAGCTCGGAGAGCCGATCGTGAGCGAGTGGAGGAGAGCGCATCGGAACTTGGTTTTGGAGAGGTAAGCTCTCCTCGGCCTCTCATGTCCAAGAGGTTCGTCCAAGGGGCGCGCGACGATGACGGAAAGTTCGGGGCGGTCGAGGTTTGAACGACCGCCCCGAGCCCATCACCTGACCGGGTT
>CAYXDO010000192.1:0-19357 GCA_964463485.1 uncultured Myxococcales bacterium
ACGCAGACGATCTGACGCAGACGATCTGACGCAGACGATCTGACGCAGACGCAGAGAATCGAGCGCTCGTCGCGCTCAGACTCGCTCAGACTCGGACGGCTCGGGCGCGTCCGAATCGATGTCGCACTCACCTGAGTTCCTTCTCCAATCTCTCGAAGTCGGGTTTGGGTAGCGATTTTGCAGCCAAGGCGAGCATTCCTTGCAGGATGGGCGCGGGGGCTGTGGCTTTGAGGCCTCGGAGCATTCCGAGGCGCTCGGCGTGGCTGAGCGGCGCCATCATGTGCGTCGCCCACCTGGCCATTTTTTCGGGAGCCATCGAGGCTCGCATCTTGGCTTGCATTTCGAGCAGCTCGGCGTCGGTGAAGGCGGCCTGGAAGGCTGGCGTCCCTTCGGTCTCCTCGCGGTACAGGTGAGTGTCGTAGGTCGCGGCGAGCGCGGTGAAATCGAGGTACAGCCGATGCCCGGCCGCGGCTCGCTCCGGGCCGTCGGGGGTCTCGGCGAATTGCCGAGCGCGCTCGAGGAAGGCAGTGATTCGAGGATCGATGGTCTCGTGGTCTTTTTCGAGGCGTTCGACGACGTCTCTGGCTCGCGTGATGAGTGTGGGGTGGAACGATCTCTCTTCGACCTCCGCGTGCTCGTGCATGAGCTCGAGGGTCTCAATCAACTGTTCGATCGCTCCGACACTCTCGATGCCAGAGCCCAGGCTGGTCCGTCCCAGCTCGTAGGTCGTTCTGCCCATGAGGTGCCGAAGGACTTTGTGGATTGCAGCGTATGGGTCGACTCGAAGCATGGCTCGGCTTATCTGATCTCGCAATCTGCCTCAATGTCGTCGGTCTAGGAACTTCCGAGCCCGGTTTGCCGCTTGACCTCCGGCGCGGCGCAGGCTCGATCCGCGGCATGGCCGTCCAAGACGTGATTCGCTGGTTCTTGCCGAGTGAGGATGAGTTCTTTGGGATGCTCGAGGAGCAGGGCCGGGTTGGGCACGACGCGTCGACCGCGTTCCTGCGGTTCACCGAAGGCGAATCGAAGCAGGCGGATGAAGTGCGCGACTCCGTTCAGGCGCTGGAGCACGACGGAGACGCAATCGTGCACCGGCTCGAGGACGCCCTCGCGCGAAAGTTCGTGACGCCGCTCGATCGTGAGGACATTCACCGGCTCGCTATCGAGCTCGACGACGTGATCGACTTCGTCAACCTCGCGATTCGCGCATGTACGCTGTACGGGCTCGGTGCGCCTACGCAGCCGATGAAGGACCTGGCGAAGGTGCTGATGTCGTGCACGGAGATCATCAAAGCCACGCTGCCGCACCTTCGAAAGCACGAGTACATTGCGATCATCGAAGACGCTCGAACGCTCCGAAAGCTCGAGAAGGAGGGGGACACCGTCTTTCGCAAAGCGGTGAGTGAGCTGTTTCGAGATCCGGCCGTCGACGCGAAGGCGTTCCTTCGAGAGAAGGAGATCCTCGGTGACATAGAAGCGGCGATCGATCGCTGCGATCGAATCGCCGGAACCTTGACCAACATCGCGGTGAAGCATGGTTAGCTTGCTCGTCGCGGTGATCATCGCCGCGCTCGTCTTCGACTATATCAACGGATTTCACGACGCGGCGAACGCCATCGCGACGGTCGTTTCGACGGGTGTGCTCCCGGTTCGTACCGCGGTCCTCATTGCCGGAGTTTTGAACTTCGTCGGCGCGATGATGGGAACAGCTGTGGCAAAGACGATCTCGTCGGGCTTTGCGGACACTGCGATCGTGACTCAGACCGTCGTGCTGGCAGCGCTGCTCGGGGCCTCGGTGTGGAACCTGATCACGTGGTGGTACGGAATTCCGTCGAGCTCGTCCCATGCGCTCATCGGCGGCCTGGCAGGCTCGGTCGTGGCTCACGCGGGCGTGGATGCCTTTCGCTGGAACGCGCTGTTGGACAAGGTACTGGTCCCTCTCGTTGCTTCTCCAACGATCGGGTTCGTCGTGGCCTTGGTCTTGAGCATCGCGCTGTTGTGGATGTTACGAACGTTCCGTTCGGCCACGGTGAACAGACTATCGAGGCGCCTGCAGCTCGTGAGCGCGGCGGCCATGGCTTTTTCGCACGGCTCGAACGATGCCCAAAAGTCGATGGGCATCATCACACTGGCGTTGGTGGCTTGGATGGCCACCGGAACCGTGGGATTGCCGGCGTGGGTGTTGCCTCCAACACCGGACAAGATTCCTTTCTGGGTGATCGTCTCCTGCGCGGCAGCGATCGCGTTGGGAACCATGGCTGGCGGGCAGCGCATCATCAAGACGATGGGAACCAAGATCATTCGGATCACGCCGTTGCAGGGCTTCACGGCGGAGACCGCTGGAGCTGCAACGATTTTGGGGGCGAGCAGCCTAGGCATCCCCGTTTCGACGACGCACGTGATCAACGCGTGCATCATGGGCGTTGGGACCAGCAAGCGGCTCTCCGCGGTGCGTTGGACGGTCGCGGGGAACATCGTCGTGGCGTGGATTCTGACGCTCCCGCTCAGTGCGGCGATCGCTTACGGCTGCTTGAAGTTCCTGCAATTGATCTTTGGCCCTGGCCAATAGTGATTCGCCCGGGTTTTCCGACCTGCTTTAGTTAGGCAGCGCGGACTAAAGAGCACGACAGTGGATTCGATTCTCGAGTACCTCAGGGCTGCTCAAGGCACCTGGCAGCTCTGGGTTTTGTTCGCAGCCGCGGCGATCGAGTACGTTTTTCCGCCGATTCCTGGAGACACGATGGTCCTCGCGGGTGGCTTGCTCGTAGTCGCGGGCGTATGGCCCTTCGAGATCGTCCTACTCGCCGTAGGCGTGGGAGGCGCTCTCGGGGCGTCGATTCAGTATGGGCTCGGGCATCTGTTGCGCGATGAGAATGGCTCTTTGCGAGGAGCGCCGATCATCGAACGTCTCGCCGGCACGGGATCGGCGCGCAAGTTCATCGAAGGCTTTCGAAAGCACGGGATGTGGATGCTCGTGTTCAACCGAATGATTCCTGGGCTTCGAACGGTCGCGCTGTTGATGGCGGGCGCGAGCGCGTTGCGTCCGCTCCCGACGCTTCTGTGCGGGATGATCTCACACGTCGCGTGGAGCGTGGTGTTGCTCGGGGCGGGGATCGCGCTCGGAAACAACTGGCCGCTCTTGCAGGAGGTCTTCGAGGTCTACTGGGGCGTGATGGCCCTGTTGTGCGTAGCAGGCGCGGTGTTCTGGTGGCGGCGGCGAGCAGAGCGGCGAGCTCGCGCGTCGAGTCAGCACTAACGGTCCAATGATCACGAAATTTGCGGTGACCTGTACTTCGTACGGCCCCGGCAGATGGGTGACCACGCGAGAATCACAGAGAGTACAGAGCCGAACTCGCAAATTCCATCGCTTGCCGGTGAATCGGGCGCGGGCAGGGGCACGGGCACGGACGGGCACGGGCACGGCATGAGTTTCGGAGTTTTCAGGACCCGCTGGTTCAGGTCGGGGTCGGTGTGTCTCCGAGGAGCTCGGTTACGGAGATGTCCGGCGAGGCCTTGTCGGAAGCGAATTCGAGCAAGCCAGCGGCTTCGTAGAACGGTCTCACGCGCGGGGTGAGCAGTCCGATCCTGTTCAGGTTGGGGACGATTCGGCGGAACATCTTGCTTCTGAATCGGCGCATGAGCTCGGAGCCGAGCACGCGTCGATTCCATTCGGAGCGGCTGATGGCGTGGCCCCAGAACTCGTCTCGGAGCTCGTGGGCGAGGAAGCGATTTCGCAAGAGGAGCGAGACTTCGAAGGCCCAATCCTCGCGTTCTCGGCGTTCGGGCTCCGATAGCTCTCGATACGGTCCTTCGAGCGCGAGGACTCCGTAGTGAACATGGCGAGCCTCGTCGGTGATCACGAAGCGAAGGAGCTCGCGCAGCAAGGGCTCGGTGGTGGACTGACGGATCGCGCCGAACGCGCCGAGGGCCAGTCCTTCGACCATGATTTGCATCCCGAGAAACTTCATGTCCCAGCGGCTATCGCGCATGAGTGAGTCGATGACGACGAAGAGGTTGTCGTCGATTTGGTAGAGCTTCTCGAGCTTCTCGGTCACGTAGCGATGAAAGACTTCGACGTGGCGCGCTTCGTCGACGACCTGGGTGGCGCCGTACAACATGCCGTCGGTCCACGGAACGGCCTCGGTGACCTGAGCGGACGCGAACAGCGCGCCCTGTTCCCCGTGGAGGAACTGCGACAACAGCCACGAGAGCATGGCGTGGATTTGGACGCGTTTTTCGCGCGCGCTCAGCGAGTCGTACGGGCCCCAACCGGCGAGCGGAAAGAGCTCCTCGCCGATCAGCGGTGTTTCGGCGTTGTCCGGATCGACATGAGTGTTCCAGGCGAGCTTGTCGGCATCCCACTGGTCGCGCTTCGCGGCGGTGTACAGCTTGCCGAGGTCGGCGCGATCTCGTTTGTATTGGAAATCGAAGTGGGCGTTGAACCGAAGGGGCATGTCGACGACGTCGGAGCGGCCTTGTCGGAGGATGAATCCACGAACGGCGGGCGATAGCAGACTTCGCAAGACTCGCGGGTTTCGGGTGCGGGCGGCGTCGCGCACCATGTCGACGTGCTCGGAGACCGTGTCGACGATTTCGCTGAATCTCATGGGGCCCGCCGATCCTTCCTCGGTCGTGCCATTGGCTCATCATCTCCTCGACGGTGGATGTCGTCAATCGGCGACCGGCCTGGGGCCCTGGGACTTGACCGTGGCGCTTCCTACTGCAGAGTCACGACGACGGGGCTCGGCGTGTTCTCGTCGACGTTGAGCGATGCGCCGGTTCGTCCTTCTGCGACCAGTCGCAGCACGCGGGTGCCGGTTGGGCGTGGAATCTCGAGGGGACACTGCCCGAGCTCGGTCAAACCGTCGTAGACGCGCGCGCCTGTCGGATCAGAGTCCACGCGGATTCGAGCGAGCTCTCGTACGGCGCGTACCGCGCGTTCCTTGGCCTCGGTCGTCGAGGCGTTCTTCACCGCTTCGAGGCGCCGATCGATTTCGGAGCCCAGGCCGGGCCACAGGCCTCGGATCTGTGTGGCCGTGGCGAGCAGCTCGTCGTCCGAGATGGGTTTGGAAACCGTTGGGGCCGTAGGTCGAGAGGGCAGCTGTTCAACGTCCGACTTCGGGGCGGAGAGCGCGATGCCGACTGCGAGGATCGCAACTCCGCCGAGGATCCACGCGAGGGATCGAGATTTGGACGTGCTCCCTTCCTCGGGTGCGGGGTCGGGGAAGAGGTCGCGCGGGGGCTCCTGCGTCGGGTTTGGAAGTGTGGCGCCGGCCGGATCAGGGACGGCGGGTGGGCTCGAGGTCCCGATGCTGACGACCGGCTGTGGGCCGGTCGCGTCGTCGGGCGCATCCTTGGCGTCGTAGTCTTGCGGCTTGAGGATCGTGGGCTTCTCGCTGTCGAGAACGGCGGCCGAATCGACGGGCGGCCGCGCGTGCGGGCCGCTTGGCGTGGCGATCTCCGTTGAGGCCTCGGGGATCGGAAGGCTCCGACGTTCCGTCTCGCTCGCGTTGGCGAGGCGATCGAGGATGTCTGCGACCTCGGTGGTGGTCTTGGGGCGCTTGTCGCGTTGCTTCTCCAACAACCACTTCAAGAGATCCGTGAGCTCCGGCGTGGGGGCCTTGCCGTCCGCGAGCAGTGACGGAAGCGACGGGGGCGGGTTCTTCAAGTGCATCGTCATGACCTCGACGACGCGGTCCGAGACAAAGGGTGGGTTGCCCGCGAGGAGCTCGAAGAGGATGCACCCGAGGCTGTAGAGGTCGGATCTGAAGTCGACGAGGCTGCTGCGAACTTGCTCGGGGCTCATGTAGAGCGGCGTGCCGACGGTCGTTCCCGTGGCCGTGATGCGCTGCGCGCGTTCTCCGTCCGACGTCAAAACGGTGGCCATGCCGAAGTCGAGGATCTTCACGAGCTCGCGCCCGTCGGCGAGCGTCGCGACCATGATGTTCTCGGGCTTGAGATCCCGGTGAACGACGTTCTTGGCGTGCGCTTCAGCGAGGCCGCGGGCGACCTGGGTGACGAGCGAAAGTGCGCGTCGCTCGGGCATGCGCTCTTCTGCGTCGAGCACCTTGCGGAGCGTGCGCCCCTCCACGAGCTCCATGACGAGGTACGGAAAGTGGGTTCGAAGGTCGACGCCGAAATCCAGCACGCCGACGAGGCTCGGATGGGACAAGAGGCTCACGGCCTGCGCCTCTTGATAGAAGCGTCGCACGTGGGTGCCCGGCTTCATGATGTCCTTGAGGATCTTCACCGCCACGCGCCGGCCGAGACCGCTCTGGGTCGCTACGAACACGGAGCCGATGGAGCCCGAGCCGAGCTCCTTTTCGATCCGGTACCTTTCGCCGAGGATGCTTCCGATGGTTACGCGCTCGTCGGAAGGCTGAAAGACCGACGACATCAGCGTGGGCACGCCGTGGACCGGACAAACGCTTTCCTCCATGTGCCGATCGCACAGGGGGCACAATCGAGTGCCTGCCATGGGGACCGGATTGTGCCCAAAAGTGGTGTTGTCAGCCACCTCCGGTTGGGCGGACGTACGAGGAAGGCGCAACTCCCTGCCCGGCCTCTGCTATAAGCGTTTCGTGCGTGCTTTTGCGCCCTTGGTTTCGTTGGTGATGGCGTGCGGGAGTGACCCTCCGGAGGCCCCGACGACCGGCAAAGCGGAGCTTCGCTTCTCCGTCTCGAACACCGCACGTCGAGATCGAAACCTCATGGACGCTCTGCGAGGGACGATTCACGGCGCAGTCTATCGTGCCGATCAAGTGACCGTAACCGGGCCGGTCGACGGCGCGGAGAGCGTCGACTCGGTGCTTGCGACGAACGTCGATCTCACGATCAAGGACGCAGTCACCGAGGTGCTTCACACCACCGTGGAGGTCCCTCCGGCGAAGTACATGTTCCTCGGATTTTTCGACGTCGACGGAAATGGGGAGGTCAGCGAGGAGCCTGATTCGGGCGACCCGGTCACCCTGCCGATCAACGATTTCGAGGTGAAAGCGGGGATCACGACTCCGGTCGTTGCGGCCTTCGACTTGATCTACGGCGGATGAGTATCGATCGACGAGAGTTTGCTGCGGCGTCACCCAAGCGAATTCGAGCCCGATGATCGAGGTCTATCACCTCACCAAGGTCTACGAGCGAGGCGACCGACCGGCGCTGACCGATGTCTCACTCAACGTGGAGAAGGGTGAGTTCGTGTTTCTGACGGGTCCGTCGGGAGCCGGAAAGTCGACTCTTTTGAAGCTCCTGTTTGCTGCCGAGCCGCCGACGAGCGGGCAGGTGCTGGTGAACGGGCAGAACGTGGCGCTCCTGTCGCGCAAGCAGATCCCGATGCTTCGCCGACAGGTGGGGGTCGTCTTTCAAGACTTCAAGCTCGTGCCGAATCGCACGGTGTTCGAGAACGTGGCCTACGCGTTGCGTGTGATCGGAATGAACGAGCTGCGGGCGCGGCGCAGGGTCGCGCGCGTTCTGGAGCAGGTAGGCCTCGCGCACAAGCAGGCTGTGCTCCCGCAGAAGCTGTCGGGGGGCGAGCAGCAGCGGGTCGCGATCGCCCGAGCGCTGGTGAACGACCCGCTGGTTCTGTTGGCCGACGAACCGACCGGAAACCTCGACCCAGAGATGACCGAGGACGTATTTCGGCTGCTCGATCATGCAAACGCACGTGGGACGACCGTGGTCGTGGCGACGCATGACTTCGCGCTCATGGACCGCCATCCCAAGCGGGTGATTCGTCTGGAGGACGGGAGGGTTCATCGACCGAAGTGAGTGAAGAGCGCGCCTCCGCTCAGGATCGGAGTCTTCAAGGTTTCGCTTTGAATCAGGCGGTCCCCTGTACTATGGGCCGCACCATGCGCTGGAAGACTGCCCTCGGGCTCACGGCCCTCGTTGCCACGGTTTCGTGCGGAGGCGACGAGGAGACGGGCCCGAAGAAGGGGCCTCGCATTCTGAAGTTTGCCGCGAATCCACAGAAAGTGCGCGCGGGTCAGGCTGCGACGCTGTCTTGGGAAACGAGCGGTACCAATGGCGTCGCGATCGAGCCGGGAATCGGCATCAAACCTCCGACCGGCGAGATCGAGGTTCGACCGCTCGTCACGACGACGTACGCGTTGGTGGTGATCGTCACCGGCGGTGAGAACCTCGAGAGCCGGGTGACTGTCGAGGTGGAAGGCGGCCCGCCGCGAGTGGACGCGTTTACGGCGACGCCACGTTCGATCATGGCCGGCGAGCGTTCGAGGCTCGAGTGGGCGACGTCGAACGCGGACATGGCCTCGATCAGCCCTGACGTGGGGACGGTTCCGTCGACGGGCAGCACGGAGGTGTCTCCGACCGCCGACACGACTTACGTCCTTTCGGCGACGGGGGCCGACGGCACTGCGACCGCTGAGGTGACCATTCGCGTCGTCAGCGGCAATCAACCCGTGATCGAGTCGTTCACGGCTGCGCCGCAGACGATCTCTCCAGGCGGTCGCGCGACGCTCGCGTGGCAGACGCGCAACACGACCAACGTGACCATCAGCGGCGTTCCTGGACAGTTTGGCCCGAGCGGCTCGGTCGAAGTGACGCCGGCCGCGACCAGCGTCTTCACCCTCGACGCAGTGGGTCCGGGCGGAGCGTCTCGCGCGTCGGTCACGGTCACGGTCGTCGCGGCGGCCGCTCCGAAGATTCTCTTCTTCCTGGCAACTCCGGACACGATCGCTTCGGGAGGCTATTCGGAGCTGAGTTGGAATACGGACAACGCGCGGGAAGTCGTGATCGACAACGGTGTTGGAACTCAGATGGCCAAAGGGACCGTCCAAGTCAGACCCACCCAGACGGCGACTTACGTGCTTCGAGCGATCGGCGACTCGGGTGAGGCGACCGCGCAGGTCACGGTCAACGTGGCAGCGCCTGACGATCCAGTGATTACGAGCTTCTCGGCGACGCCTCAGGCGATCCTGGCCGGAGCGAGCACTACGTTGGCGTGGACCACCCAGAACGCGACCTCGGTGCAGATCGAGCCTGGGCTCGGATCGAGCCTGCCGTCCAACGGGTCCGTTCAAGCGACGCCCGGTGCCACGACGACGTACACACTCACCGCGCGCGGAGCGGGGGGCGAAGTCACTCAGCAACTCACGGTGACGGTGGGGGCGCCGCCCCCCGAGGTCGTTCGATTCGAGGCGTCTCCCGCCTCGCTGAACGCCGGGCAGTCCGCCACGCTCGAGTGGTCGACTCGGAACGCGGATGGCGTGGAGATCGACAATGGGGTCGGCGCGAAGCCAGCGAACGGCTCCGTCACCGTGACTCCGAGCGCGACCACTCAGTACAAGCTCACGGCGACGGGGGCCGGAGGAACGGCGATCGCGCAAGTGACAGTGACCGTGACTCAGGTCGGTGCCCCGACGGTCGAATATTTTCGCTCGACGCCTCCTCAGGTAGCTCCGAGCGGGGCCGCCACGCTCGAGTGGAGCGCCACGCAGGCGACCAGAGTCACCATCGACCGCGGGATCGGTGAGAAGCCCACGATGGGCTCGGTGACGGTGAATCCGACCGTGACCACGACCTATACGCTCGTCGCAGAGGGTCCCGGGGGGACAGCGACCGCGCAAGTCACCGTCACCGTGCAGTCGACCTCCGGAGACCAGTGCTCTTCGGCGATCGAAGTGACGCAGAGCGGCACCTTCACCGGAAACACACTCACCGCGGTCAACGATTACTCGGCCGCCCGCGTGTGCGCTCGGTTCGATCAAACGGGGCCGGACATCGTCTATCGCGTACATCTGCAGGCTGCCGACCGCCTCGTGGCGACGCTGTCCCCGTCGGGCACGCCGAGCTGGGACACTTCGATCTACCTCGTGACGTCCTGCGGGGATATTTCGTCCAGCTGCGTCGCGGGTGAGGACAATGGCAACCCGGAGGTCGTCGACTACACGGCCGCGGCGGCGGGGGACTACTTCCTGATCGCCGACGGGTACAACGGAGCGGGCGGGCCTTATGAGTTGGTGATCGACATCAGCACGGCGCCCGTGGCGAACGACCGGTGTGAGAATGCCATCGACGTAACCGCGGGAGGTACCTTCAGCGGCGACACTTCTCCGGCGACGGGTGACTACACTCCGGCGTCTCTGACGGGCTGCACGGGCTTTCTGGAGCGTGGAAAGGACGTGACATATTCGGTCGCGATGGCGACTGGGGAGCGCCTGGTCGCTTCGCTCGATGCCGCCTGGGACGGAGCCCTCTACGTGGTCTCCAACTGCGGGGCCATCGACACGAGCTGCGGAGCCGGATCGGATCGGGGCAACCCAGAGACTCTCGACTTCGTGGCTCCGGCTGCCGGCACGTACTTCCTGATCGTCGATGGGTACGAGTCGGCGGCGGGATCCTTCGACCTCACGGTGGGGATCTCTCCGCCGGTGACCGGCGGGGAGACGTGCCAGGACGCCGTCGTGGTCCCGTCGGCGGGTGGTTCGTTCCAGTCCACCACAGTGGGGCGAAGCAGCGACTATGACCCGGCCCCGACGTGTACGGGGAGCGGAGCTCCGGGGCCAGACCAAGTGTATCGCGCCGACCTCGTGGAGGGCGAAGTGGTGGAGGCCATCGCCTCGTTCGACTCCACGCTGGACGGAGCGCTTTACGTGCTCGATCAATGCAATCTCGCTTCGTGCGTGGGCGTAGATGTTGGGTTCGACGGCGAGAGTGAGTTCTTGCGGTATGTATCGCGGGGGGCGCGGCCGCATTACTTCGTGGTCGACTCGGCCGTCTCGAGCTGGGCGGGAGGCCACGATCTCACGATCAATCGCTATTTGGCAGAGACTTGCGGGGACGCTGCGCCGCTTTTGTTCGACGCCGGTCCGGAGTGGTTTTCGACGAACGGAGCGGCCAACGACTACTCTCCGAACTCGGGCGGCTGCACCGGATTTACCGCCGCGGGTGGGGATCGCGTGTATGAGATCTATTTGTTCGCTGGCGAACAGCTCCAGGTGATACTCACCCCGGAGACTCCCGATTACGACCCATCGATGTATTTGGTTTCGAGCTGCGCCGACATTACAGGGAGCTGTGTTCAGGGAGCGGATGCAGCCGAGGTGGGCGGCGCCGAGTCGCTCGCCGCGGTCGTCCAGACGAGCGGCATGTATGACCTGGTGCTCGATGGGTACGGCAGCGTGACGGGGTCGGGTACCCTGGAGGCGCACATCGTGACCGGAGATTCGTGCGACGCGGCCTACAAAGTCCCCGCGGCCGGGGGCACGTTCCTCGGATCGACGACGGCGTACGCTGCTGACGTGGGGACCACGACTCGCACTGGTAGCTGCACCAACTGGGAGCAGGCTGGAGCCGACGCTATTTACCAAGTGAGTGTGCCCGCCGGAAAAACGCTTCGCGCCTCCCTGAACACCTCGTGGGACTCGTCCCTTTACCTCGTGCGCGACTGTGCTCAGGCGGCTACGACCTGCGTCGCTGGACAGGATGACGGCAACCCGGAGGAGCTCACGTATGCGAACGCTGGCGCGTCCGGCGAGCAACTCTTTCTGGTCGTGGACGCATGGCGGGTCGGCACGAACGATTCTGGAAATTACAGTCTCACGATCAGCTTCGAGTGAGTCGAGGGCGGCGTAGACCATTCTCACGCGCGCCACCCACTCGCGACTTCCTCTGCGAGCGCCGACGCTCCTCATGGGGCTGAGCGCGTGCATGTCCGGAGCCGAGGAGGCGATCGAGGTCGCCTGGCCCGAACCCGAAGCGATCTTGATGGCCGCGCTGACCGAGGGCCAGGTCGAGTCACTCGCCGCCGACGCTCCGCTTCGGGTCGACTTGGAGCGGGCGGTTCAGGTGACTTGGGTTCCGATTCACGCCTTTGATCTGATGTCCGCGTCACCGCTCGTGGACCCGGCTCGACTGGCCGAGGCTCGGGTGAGTCATGCCGTGCCCGGCTGTCCGGCCGGGCAGTGGTCCGATTTGGGCAATCGCGCGACGCTCAGGATCCGCACGCCGTTGACCGGCTATCAACTGGATGAGTCCGGACGGTTCCTTCGCGGGGCGGAGATTTCGGAGCCGATTTGGGTCGAGGTTCCGCTTCGGGAAGAGGGTTGCGAGCGGCGGCGCTCGGTGTCGTTCGGCGAACGAATGCAGATCGACGCGGACGACACTCTGTACGGCGTGCCCGTGGGTGCTACGCCCCGATTTCGGCGAGCCCGTTTCATCTCGGCGGAGGCCGTGCTCGCGGCGACCGATGGAGGCCTCGTCCTCCTGAGAGGCGACCGCGCCTTCGAGGACACCGAAGCGACGAGATTCTCCCAGGCCGATCTGACTCTGGAGCTCGGTGGCGCCTCCGTCTTGGAGCGGTTCGAGGTGTTCAGACCTACCGATCGTCCGGTGACCGCGATGGCACTTTTTCAAGTCCCCGATCCAGCTCGGCGGCGTTCGGCGGTCGTACAACTCGAGGTGACGCCCGACCGCATTCGTTACGTTCGCACCGCCACCATTTGGAGCGATCTTGCTTCTGACGTCGTGTTTGCGTCCGACGGGACCGTGTTCGTCACTGGACGACAGTTCGGGAACGTACTGCTGGCGGAGAATCCAGACGCCGAATTCCGCGAGAGAAAGATCGTGGGTTATCAGTTCGAGACCGCTGGCGTGACGGAAGAGAGCCCTCCGCGATTCATGGCCGCGTCCGGACCGGGCTACGTGTACACCAGCCGCTTCGATCCGAGGGGCAGCGACCCAATCGAGGAGGCGCAGGTGAGCCAGGACGCGGGGGTCGTGTCGATCGTGTCCGCGGCAGGTCATGGTCGATTCGTGGGTACGTTTCGGAGCGGCATTTTCAAGCTCGAGGAGGCCGGGTGGACTCCGTTCGACTTGCATCTGCCCCCAGCGTTCGCGGACGCTCGGTGTGTGAAACGCAGCCACTGCAACGAGCGGAGCATTTTTCCGGCGGTTCGAACGATGAGTCTCGAAGGCGACCACCTGTACGCGGCGCTGGAGGCCTGTCCGGTCGGGCTGGAGATTCGGCTCGCGGACCGCTGTGTGAGTATGATCAGGTCGGAAGACGAGGATGAGGAGCGCGGGCTACTCTCGGTGGACGCGTTCGACGGCAGAGTCCTCGTGTCCGGGAGCGAAGCGCGGTTAGAGGCTCTCAGCGAGTAAGGCGAGAGCCTTCGAGCAGCCTTGACCGCGGACTGGCGCTCCGACGAGCGAAGAGAAACCACGGAGGGGTGTGATCATCGCCTTCGGGCGCGATAACTCGGTGCAGCGGGATCGACGAGCTCTTGGTGCTCAAAGCGGTCACCTGGTGACTCGGAACCTTCCGTCGGCCCGAATCAGTCGGACCGAGTCGGTCGAGCCTTTGGCCGGCAGCGACAGTGGGAATGTGTTTAGGGCGCCGTTGATGCGGACGTCGAGAGTACCGGAGCCCGCGCTTCGATTGACGCACAGGCTGGATACCACGCCGGCGACTCGGTTCGCGTCGAGCGTGACGTCCCCGTCGGAGAAGTATTCGGTGAGCTCGTGGCTGCCAATGCCGAGCAGCCTCGCGGCGAGCTGAGTCGGCAGGGACGAGCAGTCCTCGATGTACTGCGCGCTGATGGTGTACTCGCCATCCTGAGTTGCACCCGCGAGCACGATGCGCTCAGAGCCCGCGGCGCTCGACCCCGTCCATCGTGGCTGGCCTTCCGGTCCCCAGTCGGGGCTGCGCTCGCTCTCCGAACAGACTCTGCCGAGCGGGCTGTCGAGCAGCAGGTCGACGTCGCGCAGATCGGTATCGAGGAGGGAGTTGGAGTCCGTCCTGAAGGTGAGATCGAGGGTGACGACTTCGTCGCCAGGGGGCGGTGCCTCACCGACGCCGGTGAGCGCGACACGGAGCTCGCGCTCGTCTGGGTCGTTGGTCGTGATGACGAGCTCTCCGGAAGCGCCTCCGGCTGTCGTGGGAGCGTATCGCAGCCGAATTTCGGTGAAGCTTCCTGGGGCCACGGTGGCTTCGACCGGGCTCGCCGAGAGGTCCCTCGAGGCCGAGGCGAGCAGGGCCACGCCAAGGGCGAGCGCCGTTCGGCCGGTGTTTTGGACGGCGAAGGAGCGCAAGGCCTCGCGTCCGACTCGCACCCTGCCGAAATCCACCGACTGAGTTGCGACGTCGACCTCGGGCGGCTCCGAGTGGCTGGAGAGTGGGACAGTGAGGGTCGGCAGGTCCCTGGCTTCGACACTCAGTTGGGCGCTGTGGGCGCCGGTGACGACAGGTGAGTAGCCGATCGCGATCTCGAGCTTGGCAGACGGATCGAGCCGTGCAGACTGCAGGGTCGTCGGCAGAGCCAGGCTCGGAAGGTCGAAGTCGGACGCATCGGAGCCCTCGAGGCGCACTCGAGTGACTTCGAGCGCCACGCCGCCGTTGTTGAGCAGGGTCAGGGTGCGGCTGCTCGCCGATCCGCCGGAGACGAACCCAAAGTCCAGCAGTTCGGGTGAAGCCAGAAGCTCCGGCTCACCCAGCGATCTCATACTTAGCGCGACGGTCGTGTACTCATGGGTTGGGTCGGAGCTCCGCAGCGTCAACGTGTCCACGAAGTTCCCTGGAGCTCCCGGGAGTGCGGCGAGCTCGACGACCCAGGCTCGACCCGGCGGAACCTCGACGGGCGGCGTCACCGACTCGCACGTGAGACAGCGGAACCGACTCTCCGCCCTCGCCTCGAGGACCCAGGAGCCGATTCGGAGCGTGCAGGCGCCCACGTTCCTTACCTCGACGCTTCGGGTGACTTGGGTCGTGCCGACGTCGCCGAATTCCAGGGTGGTGGGTTGGACGGAGATCGCGGGCGTTCGCGAGGTGTCCGTGTCCACGCAGGCGAGCGCGGTCGCCGCCAGACACGTCCCGGACTGGCAAAGCGCGCCCGATTTGCAGTCGGAGTCTCCGGCGCACGAGGAGGTTGGATCATCACTCGAGCACGCGGTGAGGGTGAGCGCGAGCAGCGCCGGAGTGAACCGAAGCGCTGGGGGAGAGGGCCTCGCGTGCCGGAGCCTCCACGGGGTCAGGCCTGACATCGGAAGATGAGATAGGAATTGGCGTCACTTGGCTATCGGGCAGTAGCGGGCAGTAGCGGGCAGTAGCGGGCAGTAGCGGGGAGCTACTCTCGGAAGAGGTTCTTGATTTTGTTCCTCCAGGTCGGATCGGCGGGAGCTTTCTTGCCTGGCAGTTGCTGCATCTTCGGTTGAATGTCTGGTCGCGACCAACCGGTCAGCGTGACGAGGTTGTCGATCTCGCGCTCCTGGCGCTCCCCGACGGACTTCAGGTAACCTTCCGTCGCTTCGCAAGACTCTCCCGATAGGAACGGGTGGCGCATCACGTACCTCGCCTGAAAGTTCGTGTTGTCCTTGGTGACTTTGAGCATGAGATCCTCGGGAAACGTGTTCGCGTTGTACCGCGCGTGCAGGCGCGTCACGAACGCGCGGACTGGTCCGGGCGGGGGAGGCGGGGGTGCGGAGGCTGCGTCTGCCTCTGCCTCGTCGTAAATCCGGGTCAGCGCGCGGAGGTCGTCGGTGGTCGCGGACTCCGCGTATTGGGCCAGGAGTCGCTGGGCCAGATCGGCGTTGGTTTCGCGGAGCGCCTTGATTCGGTTGAGCGTGGCGACCTTGAGTTGCTGCAAGCTGGTCGGCGCTGGCGTTCGCGTTCGCTCCGCTCGCTGGGGTCGGAGCCACCAGACCCCGAGCTTCTCGAGCTCGTCGGCCGACAGTGGCTCGGAGGCGCAGGGGTCGCACCAACTCATGTTCCACGCGTACTCGGTGAACACGGCCTTTCCGCTCTCGTTTCGGACTTGTTTGGTGAAGAGGTCGCGATAGAACCGTTTGAAGTCCTGTTTGATGAAGGTCGGGACGTCGAGGTCGGTCGGGAGCTTCGGGTTCTTGTAGTTCACCGTCTCGGCGCGATACTCCGGCGTGATCACGTAGGCGAGGATGTCTTGGTCTCCGTCCGCGTTCAGCATGCCGAGCCGCACAGGGAGCATGAATCGTTCGTCTGGATAGGCAAACTGGAGCGGTCGGAGAGTTTTGAATCCGGCCTTGGCCTGTTCCTCCAGATTCACCTTGGCCACGAAGAACTTCATGCCCGACTTCACGTAGGGGTTGAGCGCGCGCGAAGCGCCCGCCGGGATGTTGTATTTTTCTTGTCGCAGCCACACCTCGAGCCCGTCGGACTGTTTCGCCGAGAGAATCACGATATCGTACTCACCGACGGTATAGGTCGCTTCGACGGTGACGCCGAGGCTTGCTCTGTCCCTTGGAGCCTCGTCGGCTTCCATCACGGCGGAAGGCGCCGCCGCGCTCTTGCGCTTGGCGCGGTACTCGTTTCGTGCACACGGGTCGGGGTCGAAGTACTCAGCGAGGCGCGGCGCGCTGAAGGCGTCGAGGTGATCGACGGCTTTGATGTCGGTGACTCGGACCATCTCCTTCTCGAGGATCACCGGCACGGGGACGACGAGCGCGAAAGATCGCGGCTCTCCGCGGTAGTTATTGACCATGGTGAGGACCGTGTTGCCCTCGTCGTGAACGATGACGACCTGGGAGGCGTTGTTGAAGAGCTGCGCGTCCGCGGCGGCGACGAAGAAGCCGCAGAAGGCGGAGGCTGCGCTCGGCGCGAGCACCGTCGATCCTGCTAGGAGGCCAACGACCGCCTTGTGCCGGAGGGCTTTGGGGTCAGGCATGAACGGGGGCTGATGAGGCATTCGAAGAGTCTCCTTTTGACGAGCTCGGCTCGGCCAGCTTCTGAGTGACGAAGTCGAAGATTGGAATGAGGGGGGCTGACATGAGTAACGCCCAGAGAATGGCGTCGCGTTTGTAGAAGAACTGAACCATCCCGAGCGCCAAGAAGGCGACGAAGATCGCGTGGACGACCCGGGCCGAACGGGCCGACGGGGTCGTGCGCGGATCGGTGATCATGTACAGCGCAAACAGCCAAACCGCGCCGTTCTCGAAGAGATGGGTCAGGGTCGCGGGTCGATATCCAAAGACCCAAATTCTCGTCAGCTGAGCGGCCACGAGCCCCAGGAGAAAGGCGAAGGCGCTGTCGAGCCGGCCGGCACGGGAGAGTACGAGGAGCCCTCCGCTCAGGAGCGCAAACACGAGCACGAGGTTGTGACCCCACTGACCCGAGGCGACCCAGCCCGGGAGGAAGGAGGCGGCGAAGAGCACGCCCGCGTTCGTCGGGTTCAAGAAGTGCCGGCCTCGCACGCGGATGAACGCTTTCGTGGCGACGGCGAAGCTCACCGACACTGCGTAGACCCATGCCTCGGTGGAGCGGAGGAGCAGCATGGTGGAGAGGCTCGCGATGATCGAGCTCTCGTATGGGGGGCGAGATTTGCCTGGAGGCGCGCGGAAGCGAAAGGTGAGTCGCTCCACCACACATGCGAACAGGGGAGTTGCCAAGAGCGCGATCGGCGGGAGAGTGAACGAGAGCTCGAGGACCCCGTACAGCAGCAATGAGCCCAACACGGCGATTTGAAAGAGCCTCGGGTCCTTGGGCAGCTCGACAAATCGCATGCTGGCTCTTCAAACGCCCGAGGCGTGGCGAAGATCTATCGCGTCCAGGCGTTGTCGGCAACGTTGCCGTCTCTTCCGCCAGGTTGCCGTCCGGACGGCATCGACGCCGGCGATCTCGAACCCAGTCGTTCGTGGCTCAATGAGTTTGCGGCCGAGACCCGAACCCGACTGAAGATTGAAAGGAGCCATTTCATGACCATCTCGATGAAACTCTCGACGGACTTCGAAATCATCAAAAACGAGGCCTCCATCCTGCACGTGCTGGCTGAGGTGAGGACCGAGAAGGTCGAGGGTCCGAGGCCGCCGATGTGCGTGGTGCTGGCGCTGGACGTGTCCCCGTCGATGTCGGGGGAGCCGCTCCGTCAGGTGGTTCGGTCCGCCGAGAAGCTCCTCGAGCTGCTCGGGCCCGGTGACTCCGTGGGCGTGGTGAGCTTCGCGGACAAGGCCCTGGTGCTCGCCGATCCCGTCCCGGTCACTGGTCTCAATCGGCGCCGGTTGGTGGACGTGCTTCGCAGGATGAGTACGGAGGGAGGGTCGACGAACCTCGAGGCTGGGCTCACCGTCGCTGGGCGGCTGTTGAAGCGCGGGCTGGTGATCCTGTTGTCCGATGGGCAGCCCAATCGCGGAGTGTGCGAGCCGGAGGGTCTCGGGCGACTCGCGCTCAGGATGCGCCCGCACGTGAGTGTGTCGACCTTGGGCTTTGGTGAGCATCACGACGAGCGATCTCTGGTGGCGATCGCGACGGCGGGCTCCGGAAGGTATGGGTTCATCCGGGACGCCGCCCTCTGCAAGGGCGAGCTCGCGGCGGCCTTGGGCGCGGCCGCGGACGTCGTGGGGCAATCGGTGACGCTCGACCTCGAGCCCGCCGAGGGCGTGGAGCTGCTCGACGTGTTGGGGGCAGAGGTCGATGCCGGCAGCTTCACGCATCGAATCAAGGGGATCTTGGGGTTCGGCATCGAGCAGACTCGGCTCCCCGATCTGTCGGCCGACGGCGTGTTGCGAGTGACCATCCGGGTGCGAGTGAGGCCGCGCGCCCTCGGGGCATGCTCGGTGCTCGGACTCAGGCTCGCCTACTCGGACGCCGCGACCGGCCGCAGGAGGGTGGTCGCCGAGTCGGCGAAGGTCGAGGTGCAAAAGGACCCGGGTCCGCTGATCGCGAAGGTCGCGCGAGCGGTGATTCTAGCCAAGGCCGAGCGCGACCGTCAGGACGCGATGGCGCTCGTCGAGAGCGGGCGGAGCCCCGACGCCGCCTCGTTGCTCCGGGCGACCCTCGAGACGATCCGGGCCGCACCTGAGTTCGTCGCCAACGATGGGTCCAACCTCGCCGAGCTCCACGAGCAACTCATCGACGACGTGGCGCTCTTCGAGCAGTGTCCCGACGAGCTTGCGCTTCGCGCGTTTCGACGCGGGCAGCGACTGGAGGTGGGCGGAGACCTCGGGGCCGGAGCGGGGGTGACCACGCCGTTCGAGGCCGCCGCGCGGGGGCCGGCGCCGGTGGCTGCGTTGATCGAACCGAGCAGCGGCGATCGATACTCGCTCGGATCCCGTACTCGGCACGTGGTCGGGCGGAGTCGAACCTGCGATTTGCACATTCCGAGCTCGCAGGTTTCGAGGCAGCACGCCGCGCTGGTGGCTCAGGACGGAGCTTGGTTCGTGGAGGATTACGGTTCCGCGAACGGGGTGCTCGTGGACGGGCGGAAGGTGAGTGCGGAGCGGCTGGTCGACGGGGCGGTGATTTCGTTCGGAGAACGCCAGTACCGGATCGAGTATGCGCGGCGGGCGGAGTAGGCGGGCGGAGCGGCTTCTCTCGTCGCTTGATTTGGGTGCAGCCGGGCCTGGATCTGAGTGCGCTGCGGGGAAGTTGGTCGAA
>CAYXDO010000193.1:0-19278 GCA_964463485.1 uncultured Myxococcales bacterium
CTGACGCTGACGCAGACGATCTGACGCAGACGATCTGACGCAGACGCAGACGATCCTACGCAGGCGCAGACGATCAGACGCAGACGATCCTACGCACACGATCCTACGCAGACGCTCAGAGGTAGCCGAAAAATGCCGCTCTGGAGTCACGACGCATGTTGACCCTGTCCTGCGCGGACGCTAACCGCCTTGCCGCTATGAACCCTCTCGCGATGGATGGCCCTCGCCTCGTCACGGAACTTACGCGTTCGCATCTGTGCGGCGAGCTTCGGAAGGAGCACATCGGCCAGGAGGTCGTGCTGATGGGCTGGGTGCAGTCCTATCGCGATCTCGGCGGCGCCGTGTTCATCGACCTTCGCGATCGCACCGGCCTCTCCCAGATCGTCTTCGACGCTTCGGACGGCCGCGAAGCGCACGACATCGCCGACAAGCTCCGCTCGGAGTGGGTCGTCGGTGTCGTCGGCAAGGTTCGGTCCCGCGGGACAAACGTGAATCCCAACCTCGCGACTGGAGAGATCGAGGTCGTCGGCTCTTACATCCAGGTGTTCAACCGCGCCGAGACGCCTCCCTTTGCCATCGAGGACGATGTCGACACGGCCGAGGACAAGCGGCTGCGCTATCGCTTCCTCGATCTCCGGCGTCCCATCATCCAGCGCAACTTCATCATGCGTTCGAAGATGAATCAGATCGTCCGCAAGACCTTCTCGGACATGGGATTCCTCGAGCTCGAGACGCCGTTCATGGTGAAGTACACGCCGGGCGGTGCTCGCAACTTCCTCGTCCCGTCGCGCCTCAACCCGGGCTCCTTTTATGCGCTCGCCGAGAGCCCTCAGATCTTCAAACAACTCTTCATGGTCGCGGGCTTCGACCGCTATTTTCAAATCACGAAGTGTTTTCGCGACGAAGATCTACGCCTCGACCGACAGCCCGAGTTCACTCAGATCGACGTCGAGATGTCCTTCGCCGACATGCCAGACGTCCACGCCGTCATGGAGCGCGTGATTCGCGCGCTCTTCAAGGAAGTGATCGACGTGGAGCTCCCGAGCCCGTTTCCCGTGATGGGCTATGACGAGGCGATGACGCTCTACGGAAGCGACAAGCCCGACCTTCGCTTCGATCTTCACCACACGATGCTCACCGACGTCGTCCAAGCCCACGACGGCTGCGGAGTCCCGCTGTTCAAGGACGCCGTGGCGTCCGGCGGGATCGTCAAGGCGATGCGCATCCCGGCCGAGCACGCTCCGAGTCGCACGGAGACCGACAAGCTCGAGGCCGAAGCCAAGGGCGTCGGCGCCAAAGGTCTCGGCCGTGCTCGCGTCGCCGCGGACGGTTCGTGGACCCAGTCGCCCTTCGCCAAACAGATCACGGACGCTGCGCGTCTCGCCATCAACGATGCGGTCGGTGCCAAGGAAGGCGACGTCATCCTCTTCCAGTTCGGCCCGGCCAAGGTCGTGCACACCGTGATGAGCCACCTTCGCCTCCAGCTCGGAAACAAGCTCGGACTCGTCAAACGCGACGAGTGGAAGATCTTGTGGGTCACCGACTTCCCGCTCTTCGAGCGAGACGACAAGACGGGTGGGCTCGTCGCCGCCCACCACCCGTTCACCTCCCCGCGCATCGAGGACGTCGAGCTCCTTTCGACCGATCCAGGGCGCGTCCGCGCTCGCGCGTACGACCTCGTCCTCAACGGCAACGAGATTGCGGGCGGTTCTGTACGAATCCACGACCCCGAAGTGCAGGCTAAGGTTTTTTCCGTTCTCGGAATCTCCGACGAAGAAAAACGCGCCAAGTTCGGCTTCCTTCTCGACGCTCTTGGATTTGGCGCGCCTCCCCATGCGGGGATCGCCGCTGGGCTCGATCGCGTCGCCATGCTGCTCACGGGCGCGCAGTCGTTGCGTGACGTGATTCCCTTCCCCAAAACCCAGAAGGGCACCGACCTCATGACAGGCGCACCCACGCCCGTTCAAGCTCCGCAGCTCGAGGAGCTCTTCATTCGCTCCGTCCCTCCCACCGAGTGAACGACGACCGACCATCGCGACGGGCAAGGTCGCCCAAGCCCACTTCGACCCGCTCCGAAGCCCAGCCGACACAAAGCCCAGCCCTCGCTGGCGGGGACGTTGCGGATCCGCTGGACGTCCTTCCTGACGTTCGCGACGGCCTCACGCGGCTCGAACGGATGATCCTGCTTACCCTCCACGAGCTCAAAGCGGAATTCGGCGACCGGCCCGTGTCTTCGGTGATGATCTACGGCCGAGTCGTCGAGAAGCTCGACGCAAGCCCGTCCGCCGTAGTCGACGCCCTTATTCGTTTGAAGGGAAAAGCGCCAGATTGAGCGCCGTACTTCGCCGGCGCGGCCCCGCCGAATCGCGACTCCGCAAATCGAAGAGGCCCCATTCCCTCCGTGCTTTCGCGAACCTCCGCCCGTGCCACACGAACAGAGCGCTGTGAGAACAGGAGCTTGACTCACGGTTTGGGACGTGGCCTGAATGCACCGTCGGCCGGTAGCCGAATCAGCTCAGGGAGGAAAAGGATGCGTATTAATCTCGCCGCTGTGGGGACTGGATTCCTCTTGCTCGGCCAGCTTTCGACCGCTAGCGCCAATGATGGCAAGCTCTACGGAATCAAATCCGACGGAACCCGCGAAATCTTCCAGATCGATGTCTCTGGACCGGACATCGCTTCTGGCAACATCGTACAGATTTCGTCGAATGCCCAGGGCTGGGTCAGCAACGCCGCAGCGCGCGATCCGCGTGATGGTCGGGTCTTCTTCACGGAAGCCTTGAATAACGCCCGCGTAGCCGTGTTCGATCCTTCTCAGTCGACGCTCAACGGCGGGACCGAGGACTGCGTGGCCAATCCGCTCAACTGCCAGGAAGAGGTTCCTCTCGGCGGCACTCCTGCGGGTAACCCGCAGCTTGCCGGGCGCCTCGGCATGAGGCAGTCCGCCACGTCCCCCGATCCGCGCCTCTTTGGCGTCGCCCAAAACATCGCAGGTCGACCGATCCAGGTGATCGACACCAACACCGGCGTCTCCTCGACCTACGGCGTCCTCACGCTCGGCGGCAGCCCGCTCAACACCGGCGCGGGCGGCGATCAAGAGTTCAATCCTCTGGACATCATGTGCCCAGGCCCCACCGCTGATCCGGCCGATGATTTCCTGATCCCCGCCGGCTCGATGTTCGTGATTCAGAACGTCGCGAATCCGAAGGTTTGGGTCGTCCCGGCCTCCGAGATCAACACCTGCGACCTCACCGCTGAGTGCAACCTCGCGGTCGTCGAAGTCACCGGGGCTATCACTGCGTTTGGATCGCGCCAGCCGCAAGGGCTCGGTTTCGACTTCAACTCGGATCCCGCGGTCAACGGCGGTCGACCCCGCGCTTGGACCACTTGGTCTCCCTCGGGTGGCGACCAAGGTGTCATCGCCGCGCTCGATCCGTGCAGCGGCGCTCTGGTCTCGAGCATCATTGGAACGCCCAAGCTGATCAGCGACCTGGCCAGCGTGGTGACCCCCGGACTGACCGGCTTCACTGGCACCGGCTGTCGCTGCGTGAGCCCGACCTCGTCGTCGGCCCTGGCGTTGCTTCTCGCCCCGGCGCTCTTGTTCTTCCGTCGTCGCCGCTCCGCCTGAACCATTCGCGTTCCGCTCGTCGTCGCTCGTTTTCCTCCTCCCTCGCGACTCCCCCGCGACTTCGAGCGGTTTTTTCTCCTCAGCCTCGCTCTCCTCTGCTCGTGTGCCGAGTTTTCCGGGGCGATCCTCGCCTCCTCGCGAACCTCGTCGACGACTTCCCTGGTCCGCGACCGTACTTCCTTGAATCTTCAAGGGGTTCCGGGAGTTCTCGACGTGCCCGTCGCCGACGCGCTCCCCAGCGGGAAGCTCCATCTCGATTTCCACGACAAGCGCGACATCGAAGCCTTTCCTGAAACGGAACCGGGTCAGTGGACGTTCGCGGCGGGTTTTGGTGTGACGTCCTTTCTCACGTTGAGCGGTCGTGGAGCCGTCGCGGAGCCTACGCTTCGAGACGGATCTGCGAACCTCCACGCGCTACTCCTCGATGAGGGGTCGGCGTGGCCAGCGCTCGCCGTCGGAGTCACTGACGTCGGCGGATCAGCCGTGCACTTTCAGAGTGTGTACGCGGTCTTGAGCAAGACCTGGCTCGACCTGGCCCGCACCACGATCGGGGTCGGCTCGGGTCCGAGTTACCTCGAAGGGTTCTTTGCGGGCCTGGAGGTGACGCCCTGGTCGTTTGTTTCCTTTGTCGCAGAGTGGGACTCCAAAGATCCCGGCGTTGGGCTTCGCCTCTTTCCCATGCCTCGGTTCCTCGAAGTTTATGGGCTCCCTCGCCCGAGCCTCGAGCTCGCCTACACACGTGAGAGCGGAGCGGCCTTTCAGCTCGGCCTGGCCTACGAGCTCGGCGAGGCCAAATTCGAGGCGCAGCGACGTGCGCGCGAGAGCCATCGATATGTCGCGACCTCGTCCGACGGCCCCGCGCTCCTCGAACGCCTCGAGGCGCGTGGCTTCGAAAACGTACTCGTCGCGCTCTCGAACGATCGGTTGTTCGCCGAGGTCGAAAACCGGCGCTTCAACCGTAACAAGCTCGACGGCTTCGCCGTAGCCGTCGCCGAGTGCGCCTTGCTCGCTCCGACCCGCGCCTCCACGATCACCGTCGTGCTTCGGCAGTCGAATGTCGCAGTCTTGGCACTCACTTCGCCTCGGGCGGAGCTCCTCGATTTTTTGAGTGGTCGCATACCTCCTGAGCTCTTCGCCGACCTCGCCACGATCTCTTCGAACACCGAGCGACCGACCGGCATGACCTGGATCAGCGAACGAGCGAATGGTTCGGCCTTTCACCTCGATCTGACCGCTTGGCCGCGGGTCGAGCTCTTGGCGCTGACCGAAGACTCCGCTCTGGACTACCGACTCACTGTGGTGCCCGAGGCCACCATGACCCTCACCCCTGGGCTTCGATTCGACGCGCGCCTGCGTCTTCCGGCCTATCAAACGACCCAGCGGCTCGGCCCGCTCGGGGACGTGGAGCTCGAGCGACTCAGCCTGGCCCAAACTGTCCGCATTCCCCTCGAACCCCTCACCCTGGTGCAGCTCACGGCCGGCAAATTCGATGATTACGCCTTTGGAGCTTCTCTCGAAGCCGCAAGCTCCCTCCTCGACGGAGCGCTCGAGCTCCGCGGGATCGTGGGTCGGCTCGGCGTCGTCCCCGACGCGTGGACGCGATGGTACGCCACGGCCTCCGCGCGCCTCGCATACGCGCCGTGGGACACCGCGCTCGACCTGACGGCCGGTGAGTTCGCTCGGGCTGACTCCGGTTTCCGAGTCGAGGTCTCAAGGTTCTTCGGCACGACCGAGGTCGCCGCGTTCATCACTTCGACGAGCCGAGCAACTCAAGGAGGGCTCGGTCTACGTGTCCCTCTCACGCTTCCCGAGGAGCTCGCGCCGTACTGGGTCCGACCCAAGCTCCCCGAGCTCGCTCGGTACCAAGTCTCCACCACACTCCTCGAAGAGAGCGGCAATACGATTCGCCGCGGCGTCGGAGAGTTGCTCGCCCCGGAGCTCGAAATCTTCGAACGCTACGGCGACCGACACCGACTCACCCCGGCATGGCTGAGGGCCCACCTGGACGAGTTTCGAGACGCGGTTCGGTATTTTGTCGAGCCGACCTACTCGGAAGCTCAGCCCTGAGTCCTACTCATTCGGTCCTTTCACCGAGGACGAGCTCCTCGAACTTCCGAATGGGCGCACGCGCGCCTTTCGCATCGCTCGCCGGGAACCCGTGAGTTCCCGCGATCCGGGTGATCGCATGCTGGAGCTCCAGAAACGAGGTCAGGCCGCGAACCTCCGAAACCCACGGTCCCAACTCGGCGACTCGCTCGACCGCCCTCGTGTAAACCGGAAGCGATCCCGGCGAAAGCCGGCGACCCGCAACCTCCTCCTCGAGCCGTCTCCGAAACCGATCCAAGTTCTCACGCGTGAAGTGAGCGAGCACCGAACCCTGGGGCAGCGGAGGTGCCGCCGTCGCCACTGTCGCCACCGTCGCCACCGGCGCCACGACCGACGTCGCGTCCTCGCGCCGAACCGAAGCCACCTCTGGCTCCGCCCGTGTTGACCTCGTGACAGGAGCGTCCGAAGTGACGACTCCGGTGTCCGTCTCCAATTCATCGGCCTCACTCACCCCTGAAACCGAAGGCCCGAGGCGAATCAGATCCATCAGCTCCTCGGTGCTCAACGAACCCGCGGACTCCGTGCCCTCCAGCACCATCGCGAAGAGCTCCCTCTTCCTGCCGTGGAGCTCCAGAATCTGCTCCTCGATCGTCCCCTTCGTAACCAACCGATAGACCGTCACCGGCTTGGTCTGACCCATCCGATGCGCGCGCCCCGTAGCCTGGTCCTCCGTCGCCGGATTCCACCACGGATCGAGATGAATCACGTTCTCCGCTGCGGTCAGATTCAATCCCAACCCGCCGGCCTTGAGAGAAATCAAGAAAACCGGAACCGCCCCGGACTGAAACTCATCCACCGCGCGCTCTCGATCCGCTGGCCGCGTCGACCCGTCGAGGTACACGTATCTGATCCCAGCCGCCTCGAGGGCGCGTCTCACCAGGTCGAGGAGCCTCGTGAATTGGCTGAAGACCAGGGTGTGCTGGCCCTCCTCGCTGAGCTCCGAAATCAGCTCCATGAGTCGCTCGATCTTCGACGGACGCGCTTGGCTCTCGGGATCGTCGAGCCTTGGGTCACAACAAATCTGCCGAAGCAGCGTCAGGGCGGCCAGCACGATGAACCTCTGCTCACCTTGCGGGCGCATCTTGGTGTCGCCCATCTTCGTGATCGCGGCGATTCTGGCGTTTTCGTACACCTGCCGGTGATCCTCTGCGAGGGCGACGTCCACCCGAACCTCCGTCTTCGGCGGAAGCTCCGTCAAGACCTCCGAGCGCTTGCGGCGGAGCACGTGGGGCATGAGTACGACCGCGAGACTCCTCCGCGACTCCATGTCCCGCCCTCGCTCGATGGGGACGGCAAAGCGCTCCCGAAACCAATCCCAGCTGCCGAGCAACCCGGGCTCCACCACGCGAAACAGCGACCACAACTCATCCAGGTGATTTTCGAGCGGCGTGCCGGTGAGCCCGAACCTCCAGTCAGCACGGATTTGTCGCACCGCGATCGATCGCTGGGTGGCCGGGTTTTTGACGGCGTGTGCCTCGTCGAGCACCAACGTATGGAACGCTCTCGTTCGAAAATCCTCGATCTCCCGCACGATCAGCCCATAACTCACGACGAGCACGTCGAACGGCCCCAACCCATCGAGGCTCTCACCGCGCGACGCACCCAAGTAAAGCTTGGGCCGAAGCGCCGGCGCGAAGCGCTCCACCTCGCGCACCCAATTGAAACCTACCGAGGTTGGCACCACTACCAGCGCCGGTCCTCCCTCGGCGCGATCGAGCAACATCGAGATCGCCTGCAGCGTCTTTCCGAGGCCCATGTCGTCCGCCAAACACGCACCCAGCCCGAGCTCGGCCAAGCGGCGCAGCCACTTGAATCCAGCAACCTGATAGGGCCGAAGCTCCACGGTCAACCCAGCCGGCGGGCTCGGGTCGAACGTCCGGACCTCGTCGATCCGCTCCAGCGTCCGCCTGAATCGGAGACTCTCCAGCAGCAACTCGTCGTCGCCCAAGCCCCGCAGGGCCTCCGCGCCGGTCGGTCCGATCTCCAGCTCCCCGCGAGACCGATGAATGTGCGGCTCGAGACTCTTGAGCTTGTCGCGAAGATCGGACTCGATCAACACGAACTCGTTCGGCGCCACCTCGAAGTACCGCCGGCCGGCACGAACCGCGTCGAGCGCCAGCGCGAGCGCCACTCGGTCGTCGCCCACCAACACCGACCCATCCACCCCGAACCAATCGCGCCGATCCGAAACCGCGATCTTCAGCCCGCGCGCCTTTCGAGCGCGCACTTTCGACTCACCCCACTCACAAACCACACCCGCCTGCTCCAGCGCCATCAGGAGATCGAGCGCATCGTCTCGATCTTCACACTCCACCGACCATGAGCCTCGGGACAGACCCAGCACCGGTCCCAACGCGGAGAAGGCGACCTCGCGCTCTTGGTCGAGATTCCGATCGACCGCGACCAACGCCATGGCGCTGTCCGCCACCACCACGCGCGCCAACCCATGTCCGGGAGTCACCGGCGGATAGTCGGGATGAATACGAACTTTCACGCGCGCAGCCAGAGTAGCTCCCACGAGCTCGAGCCTCACGAGCGGTCGAGTCTCGCCTGGAACGACCGTCCTCACGATCTGCTCGGCGAACCGTACGCTCGCCCGCTCGGAGAGCTTCGGCGCGACCGCCGTGAACCGACCCAGATCCTCTTCCGGAATCACGATCTCACTCTCTGCCGCGGCGCCGAGCAACGCGCGAACGCCGTCTGAAACGGAGACGATGAAACACGTGCCACCGGCCTCATCGAGCAGCGGAAAGAGGCCGAGCTGCAGCGAATTCGGCGGAAGCTCCACGGCCTGCCCATCCAACGATGGCTGCACCTCGAGGCCTCTGGGCGTCTTCGCGAACAGCACCTCCAAATTGCGGCGACTCACCCGAAGCGGCCGCTCGACGTCACCGTTCGAGATTACGCCCGGGTGGCCGTCGAGCAACGCCGCCAGCCGAGTTGGAAACTGCGGAGACGACGAACCCATCGTGCGACCGGCGTCCGACAAGCCCAAACCCACCAACGCGATGGTTTGGTCGGAAGGGTGTCGAAAGGACCCAGCCAGCCCGAGTAGCTCGTTCCACGCTACGCGCCGAAGCTTGAGCGCCACGCCCCTCACTCCGACCCGCTGCACCATCGGCACGAGCTCGAGCACGGGCCCCGAAACCGAAATGCTCCAGAACAACTTGCTGACTTCGTCCGGAGCCTGCGTCACCGGGAGCGACTTCGCGAGCTCCTCCAGACGGCGCTCCCACGCCGGCATGCGCAGCGCGCTCGATAACTTCGAACGAAAGGGATCGGCTGGGTTGCCCAGCGCCCGCAGAACTCCGTCCACGGCCGCAAGCAAGTGATCACAGGGTCGAGCGCCGCAGTCACAGCTCGGAGCAGTCGTCGGCTCGAGGGGCATCTTGAGTGTGAAAGTCGCGACCGCGACCTCTGCACGCAATCGAGGAGACTCCACCAACCGAATCGACGAAGCTGCGGCCTGAGTTGGGCGAAGTGATTTTCGAAGCTCCCGCCGAACCGCGCGCAAGGCGCCCACGGCTTCGGAGAGCTCCGGCTCGGGCGGAAGCGGCGCGCTCTCGAGGCCCTCGGAGGCCTCCAAGGCCTCCGCAGCTCGTCGCCTCTCGATCTCGCGCTCGATCACCTCGCGAATTTGCCTCTCGAGCTCGATCCTTCGCTCTCGAGTGACCTGATGCGCCCCGGACGACAGGAAAGCACCGGTCTGTGTGACCGACAGCGAGTGCATCTCGTCGGACCGAAGGTTGCTCCAACCTACCAAGTCCCTCGGCGTCCGCAGCAGCAACTCACCCACGCCGCCGCTCTTGGCCAGCGCGATCAGCCTCTTCCCTTCGAAGCTCCGCCGCTCCTGGCACAAATCCTTGACCAGCCGAAGTGCGCGCCCCCGAAAGCCCCTCAGATTCGGAGCGTTCATGAGCTCCTCGCCGAAAAGCAACAGGTGTCCGATCGTTCGGTCCGCGGTCTTCGCACGATAGCGCTCGAGGAACCGCCGGTCGTCTGGAGTCGCGGCGAGCGCCTCGATGGAAAGACTCGCGATCGCCACGTCTCCCGACTCGACCAGCGCCTTGTACAGCGCCCGCAACGTCGTGGCCTCCGCGACGGACATCTGATCGATTCATCACGGCGGACGGGCGCTGTCACGAGCGAAGTCGCCTCGCGCCACGAAGGAGTGACCCTGGAGAAATCCCCGTGAGTCTTCTGCGTCGCGCGCAATCGATCGTTTGGAACTCCAGGACGCACCTCGGACAAAAAAGAATTTGTCCGAAAGCAAAATCTATGAAATTCAACACGTTACGCCGATGATCAAGTTGACTCCGGGGCGGCCTGTTGGCACGCACGTCACCGGAGTCCTGGTGGAAGCTCGATCGCCCTCGAACCCTACCCATCGAACCTTGCGTGACGCGCTGATTTCCGGCGGAGCCTCCCGACCCTGGGTCGTCTTCCATAAGGGTGTGGAGCAGCTTGCGTACACGCCCTTCGACATCGTGACGTTGGCGAGCGCCTGGTCCACCGCGCTCGAGAAGGCCGGCGTCCGACCGGGCGACCGGGTGCTCGTGATGCTCCCGAACGAAGCCTCGTTTCTGGGCGCATTTTTTGGAGCTTCCTTTCTGGGTGCGGTCCCCGTGCCCACGCCCTGGCCTTTCTCGATGAGGACACTCGATGAGGTGCGCGCGCAGCTCAGGCCACTCATTCATGTCGCTGCTCCCACCGCCTTAGTCACGTCTGCACGTTATGCTGGCGTCGCTGCGCTGCCGACGGTCGTCGAGCCCATCGAGAGTCCGCGGATCTCGATCGTCGGACCCACCAAGCCCGAGGCACCCGCCTTCATCCAATTTACCTCCGGGACCACCAGCAACCCTCGCGGCGCCGTGATCTCGGAAAACGCGGCCGCTGAGTCCGCGTTCCTCATGGGTGAAAAGCTCGGGCTGGGACCTGCCGACATCGGAGTCTCTTGGCTGCCTTTTTTTCATGACATGGGTCTCGTCGGCGCGCTGTTCTGCTCCCTCGTTCGCCGATTCACTCTTCACGTGTCCTCTCCCGCCGAGTTCCTCTTTCGACCCCGCCGCTGGCTCGAGCTCGTCTCGCTCTCGAGGGCCACCATCACGGTAGGTCCCAACTTCGCCTATGAGTTGGTGGCGCGGCGCGCGGAACCCGAGGGCCTCGACCTTTCTTCGCTCCGAATGGCACTCTCCGGCTCCGAACCAGTGCTCCGGTCGACCATCGACGCCTTCGAGAGTCGGTTCGCGCCCAGCGGAATTCGGAGAGGAACGATCGTCCCGGTCTACGGTTTGGCTGAGTCGACCCTGGGCGTCTGTTTTGCCGATCGCGACTCATTCCGGCCCGATCTCACGCGGCCCGGCCGCGCGCCCATCCCCTCGGTCGGCACGCCCTTGGCCAACACCGACGTCGAGCTCCGCGACGCGAACGGGAGGCCCGCGCCCGAAGGAACCGAAGGTGAGATCTGCGTCCGTGGCCCGACCGTAATGAGCGGTTACTTCGGTGACAAAGAGGCAACCCATCGCACGATTCGCGACGGGTGGCTTCACACCGGAGACCTCGGGACGTCCTCGAACGGACAGCTCTACGTGACCGGGCGCGAGAAGGACGTCGTGATCAAGGCGGGCCGCAAGTATCACGCCGAAGAGCTCGAGCTCTGCGTGCGCAATCTCTTCAACGGTCAGTCCACCGGAGTCGCTGTCTTTGGAATTCCCAACTCGGCGAAGGGAACCGAGGACCTCGCAGTGGCTGTGGAGCTCAAGCGACGAGACGAGTCTTACGAGGACCTCGTTCGCTCGACGCTCTTGACGGCGCTCGACGTGCGGGCCGACGTGATTCGCTTCGTGGCTCCAGGAGCTCTCCCTCGCACGACGAGCGGCAAGATTCGTCGCCGCGCTTGTCTGGAAGCGCTCGACGAGGCGAGCCTGGCATGAGTACCGGAGCGACCGCACCCAGAGTCCTCGTACTCGGCGCCAGTGGATTCATCGGCCTGAACACCATCGACGCGCTGGGCGCGCGCGGGATCTCCGCCCTCGCCGGACGTCGCGCTCGCTCGAACGTCATCCCGCTGCGCTCGCGAAAGTGCGAGCTCGTCCTCGCCGACGCCTCCGACCCTAGGACGCTCGACTCGGCCCTCGCGGGGATCGATGTGCTGGTCCACGCCGCCGCCCACTACCCAAAGCTCTCCCTCGATCGAGACGCAACTCTTCGGAAGGGTCGCGAGGAGCTCGAGGTCGTGTTTGACGCCGTCGCCCGCTCTTCGGTGCGACGGGTGGTCTTCGTCTCGAGCACCGCTACCGTCGCGGAATCGAGAACAGGGTGCTCGGACGAGTCCGATGTATTCGCAGAGCCCCCTGGTTTTGGAGTGTATCACGACCTCAAGTGGCACCTCGAGGATCTCGCCCTTCGTGAGAATCGCTTCGAAGTTCGCGTCGCGTGCCCGTCTGCGTGCCTGGGGCCGTGGGATCTGCGCGTGGGAACCTCAGCTCTGATCGTGGCAACTGCACGCTCGATGAACCCACCGCACCCGGAGGGCTGGGTGAGTTGGGTCGACGCCCGAGATGTGGGTGCGTCCCTCGCGGAGCTCTGCGTGGCTCCTTCAGCCCCCAAACGGCTGATCTTGTCCGCGGGCTCGAGAAAGCTCCACTCGTTCCTCGTCGAGCTCGCACACCGATACCAGACTGCGCTCCCCTCGGAGCCCTTGTCGAACGCCGAGGCCTTGGCCTTGGCCCACGCAGAGGAATTGCGCGCGGCCCGGGAAAAGGTGCGACCCCGACTCTCCCTCGAGATCGCCGAGCTCACCGTCTACGGCGTCCGCATGACCGGCACCCGCGCGGAGAGTACGCTCGGGCTCCGATACCGAACTCTCTCCGAGACTCTGGATGCGTTCGACGAATGGGCTCGTCGGATGTCGATCCTGCCACCTTCAGCCCAGACCCGAACGAGCTCACCATGACGCAACTCAACGCTTCCATCCGGGCCTCCGTGCTCGAAAGTATCTCGCAGGTATGCGCGATTCAGCCTCAGCGGCTCCGATCGGAGGACCGCCTTCGTGAGGACCTCGGCATGGACTCGGTGACCTCGATGGAGCTGCTGTCGACCCTCGCCGAGCGACTCAGGCTCGACGTCGAAATGGAAGAAGCCATGGCTGCCCGAACTGTCGGCGACGTCGTCGCCTTGGCGGAGAGGCACTTGGGCGGCCCGAGTGCGAGACCGTCGTGACGTCCAGCGACCCGGACCTCGACGCTGCGCTCTCCACCATCCGGAGATTTGCCGAGGAGCGGATCCGAGACACCAAGCTCGAGCGCGCGGGCGTCCTCTCGCTACAGCTTCGCTCCGAGCTCGCGGAGCTCGGCGTCTTCGGGCTCAATCTCCCGGCTGAGTATGGAGGCTCCGCCTTCGGGCTTCGCGGGGCGACTCGTGCCGTGGCCGAGCTCGCCCGCCACGATCGAAGCGTGGCCACCACCGTCGGGCTCCACCTCGGCCTCGGGACGAGGGGCCTGGTGGGCTTTGGCACTGATACTCAACGAGAGCGGTGGCTTCCGGACCTCGCGTCTGGAAAGAGCATTGCGTCCTTCGCCGCGACCGAGCCGAACGCGGGCTCCGACTTGGCCGCCATCACGACGACGCTCGCTTCGTCGAACGACCAACTCACCCTGCGAGGCGAAAAGGCCTACGTCACCAACGGAGGCTTCGCCGGCATCTTCACCGTGCTGGCCAAGAGCCCCGGCCTCGGAGGCGCTCAGCGAGGGCACTCGCTCGTCGTCGTCGAGCGAACCGATTCGGGAGTCGACGTCGGCGCGGAGGAACACAAGCTCGGGCTCCGGGCGTCCTCCACCACCCCGATTCGCTTCGACGTGAGTCTGTCCCCTGACCGAGTCCTTGGCGCCCCAGGCACCGGCATGACCCTCGCCCAGGAGATCCTCGCCTTCGGACGCACCTTGATGTCGGCAGGTTGTGAAGGTGCGGCCCGAGCCGCGCTCCATCGCGCCCTCGAGCATACTCAGACCCGCCGTCAATTCGGACGCGTATTGCTCTCTCTCGACGTCGTCAAAGACCAACTCGCCGAGATGGCGAGCGAGGTCTTCGCGATCGAAGCCATCGTGAGCTGGGCGGCTCACGCCGACCCAGATCGGCTCGAGCGGCCTGATCAGCAGCTCGAGCGGAGGTCGCTCAGCGCCAAGGTGTACGCCAGCGAAGCTTGCGGCCGAGTCTGTGATCGGGCGATTCAACTCTTCGGGGGCTCGGGATTCATCGAGGATATTGGAGTAGCGATCCTCGCGCGGGATGCGCGAGTGACTCGCATCTTCGAGGGAGCCAACGACGTGCTGCTTCAAAAGGCCGGGGCGGTCTGGGCGATGGAGGGCAAGAGTTGGAAGCCCGCCGGGGGCTCCGCTGTCGAGCTCTGCGAGGCGCTCGATGCCTACCGCGACGACCTCGTGAAGTCGCGGGGCGTCCGGTTGCTCGGAGATGCGAGGGCTCTGCACCGCCTTGGTTCGCTGGCCATCGCTCGCGACTTGATCGAGGCCATGGATTTGAGGGCCACGAATTTCGACGCGACCGCGCGCGGGGAGCGCGATCGAAAGAATATCACGTCACTTACGAATTACATGCTCGAGCGGCTTGGTGCGGGCGTTCGAGAGACCATGTCCGCGCGGAATTCGGGCGATCTGGCGGCCTCGATCGTGGACGCGCTCGTGGAGAGGGACTCATGAAGGTTCTGTTTGTTTATCCCAGGTTCGCTCGGCACGCGGACCATCACCCGGAGCTTCGGGAGCACGTACCCATGAATGAGTACCTCGGCTCGCCGTCTCTGGGTATGGCCCAGGTCGCCGCGCTGCTCCCTCCCGGCGTCGAAGTGGAGCTCCGCGACGATCGAGTGCGGCCGGCCGACCGCGAGACGGACGCCGATATTGTCGCACTCTCCTTCTTCACACCTGCAGCCACGCGAGCGCTGGAGCTCGCCGGATTTTTTCGCGCCCGCGGAAAGACGGTGATCGCCGGCGGAATCTTTCCGACCGCGATGCCCGAGGTCGTCGTGCCCCACGTCGACGCAGTGGTCGTGGGTGAGGCCGAGGCGTCGTTCCCTCGGCTCCTCGACGATTTTGTCCGTCGCCAGCCACTCGCGAAGATCTACCGAGCCGAGGCCGACGTCGATCCCACCACCATCCCGGTGCCAAGGCTCGAGATGTATTTCGATGCGGAGGACCCCGAGCGAAAGCCGGACGACTACCCGGTCCAAATCTCGCGAGGGTGCCCGCTGCGCTGCACGGCCTGCATTCTGCCCGTCTCCATGACTTCGCGCCTTCGAGTCTTGCCCACGGATCACGTGATCGCGCAGCTCGACAAGCTGGCCGCAGCCAACAAGAGAGCAGCGCTGACCGAGGACACCAGCTGGTTCCCCACGGGCTCCGCGCGCACGGCACTCACGAAGCTCCTCGATCGGCTGATTCTGGACGGTCGCCGCGCGCTCGTGAGTTACGTCGGCATCTCGATTCCGATGATCCTCTCGACCCCTGCGAGTATCCTGAGTCGAGCCAAAACCGCGGGCATCGACATGTTCTATCTCGTGACCGGCTTCGACCCCGTCACGAACGGCGCGTTCGGGTCCGGAGACTCGAGAGCCAGTGCCCGCTTCGTGGACGCGGTGAAGAAGGCGCTCGATCTGGGGATCGAGCCCTACACGTCGTTTCTCATCGGAGGTGACGACGACGACGGGCGCTCCGTCGATCGCATGTTGGAGCTCTCCGCAAAGGCCGGAGTGAGAAAGGCAGAGTTCGCCGTGTTTACGCCGTACCCGGGCACTCCGTCCTGGGAGCGGATGGTGAAGGAGGACCGGATCATCACCTCGGACTGGGCGCGGTTCAACGACGCGAACGTCGTCTTCCAGCCGAAGGCGTACTCACCGGAGAAGCTCACCGCTGAGTACGTACGAGCGTGGAAGGATTTCTATTCGAGCCGCCAGCACTACCGGGACGCGGGCCAAGCGGAGAGAACGATTCAGTTCTGACCCTTGCGACGGCGCGACCACGGTGGTTTTGACTTGAGAATCAGGGCAAAGCGAACAGGCCATCCAGACGGCGGAATACCAGACCACGGTCGCGACGCGCGGGTGCCTGGGTGCAGTCGTGGCTTTCGAGCTGTCCGAAGCTCGAGGGTTCGAGAAGTTTTGGTCGCGCATTCCGGTCGACTGATCTAGGTTCTGGGGAGCGGCCGTCGGGCCGAGGTATGTAATGACTTCCATTCGTCAAGCTTCCTCGAGAAGTCTCGTTTCCGCGCCGTCGTCGACTGAGCCGGCCTCGACTTCGGTTGCGCGGCCGTTTTCGGCGCCCGAGGAAGTTGCGCAGCTTCCGAGGTCGTTGAAGGCGCCCGCGGCGGGCCCCGACCCATCCAAGCCCGTCGGATTCGTTCAGCGCACCATGGCGCTCTTTCGGCAGCACGATCGCGCCGTCGCCGCGGTGCTCACGGGCGCTTCGGCGATCGGCGGATTGGTTGCGCCGCAAGCGGCCCAGGCAGCCACGCCCGTACAGCCCACGACCGAGGCGCCGCCAACGACGGAACGGGTCTCCGACGAGCTCGCGCGGGATTTGTTGTTTGGCGGCGCGAACGACACGCTCCGCGTCACGCCAAATGACTCCCCCTTGAACGAGAAGGGCAGCAGCCACGCGAGCGGGCGCGGGCTGTTCGATGTTCTCAGGCCTTCGTCCGTCGGCAACGATCGAGAGCGACCGATCGGGACCGACAACGGTCTGCCCGATCCGGACTCCGTCCTGCTCCGAAACAACCCGGCGGTCACCTCGGCGGAGGTCCGCGACCTCGTGCTCAACCGCGTGGGCGCGCCGAAGACCGCCGAGGTCGTGGCCGCCAAGCTCGCGGAGCTCTACGGACCGTTCACCGCGTCCAACTCGGCCGAGAATCGTCGCGCGATCATTTCGAACCTGCTCTGGATCGGCGACACCTCGACCGGAATCAAATACGACACGCCGAGGGCGGGCTCGAGCGACGCGACCACTCAGTCTCCGAACCATACTCTGTCGACGCGCTCTGGCGTGTGTCGCGACATTCACACCGCGCTGAGCGCGATCTTGGCGTCGCTGATGAACGCCCACCAGCAGGGTGGCAAGTGGGTTCCCGGGTCGCCGACGGGTCAGGAGTCGAATGTACAGACTCTCGGCTTCGCCAACCCGACAGAGTATCACGCGTATATGACCTATCGAGATCCTGGCACGGGTCGCTGGAACGCGCTCGAGTACGGCAAGCACTATGATTTGCAGGCCAGGACGTCGCCCGAGGCCTTCCAGGCGCTCCCGGGATACATGTCTGGGTACCATACCTACCGAATCACCGGTTGGGATTCGAAGCCCGTCGTGTCCGAGCTTCACACGGCGGGAGCTGCCGCCGCGAGGAACTTCTTCCGGGCCGACCCGGGAGTCGGCAAGGCTGGTGAGGTGAGGCTCGAAGGACGCGCCACCGGAGCCACCGTCACCGGATTCATCACCCCCAAACTAGCGGTCACCGGAGCCATCGACGAGAGTGCGGCCGGGAGCGGGATCGACGGTGGGGTCAAGATCAACTATCACAACGACTTCGAGACGCTCGACAAGAGCGGCTACGTGCGAGTCGCCGGGGGCATGTATTCGAGCGGGTTCGAGGCGAGTCGGTACACTGGGCTTCGTGGCGAGAAGGACCGAGCGGCCTATCGAACTTACGTGCTCGGCATCCAGGTCGACGGCCGAGTGGACGGAAAGCCGCACGCGTTGATTGGTGAGCATCTGAAGGCGAAGTGGGGGCTCGATGGAGACCTCATGTTCGGGCTGCCGCTGGCCACCGGTCCGGGCGCCGATCCGATCGTTTGGGGAGCGGTGCCGGATTTTTCGAACGCGACGCTAGGGGCTGAGGGCACGCTCTTCGGGCACGAAAGACTGCGGAGCGATTTGAGCCTCGATTGGGCGTTGCGAGCAAGGTACGACCTCGACGCGATCAAAGTCGCGCACGAGCTCATGACGTCCGAGGGCTCGAGCGCCAGGTCGCTCGGAAAGGACGCGCTGGCAACGGACTTTGCGGTGGCATTGACGCACAAGAGCTCCGGCGGAATCACGACGAGGTTCGAGGCCGGTGGAACTCAGTACCTCGCGACGCCGCTCGACCCGCAAGTGACGGCGACCGGAAATCACCGAGCGCTGCTGACGGTCACGCCGGCGTCTGGGTTGGTCAGCTTCGGAGTGTTGGCGAGAGGTGAGTCGATCGACGGCCGATTCGTTCCGGTGAGCTCGCTCGGCGTGGCGCTCGACCTGAACCCCTCGAAGAACGTGAATATCGGGGTAGGAGTGGACGGGCAGTTCAGGGACGGGGACATAAGTCGGATCGGCGAGAGTATCAACGCGACGGCCAGAATCACGGTGAGGTTCTAGGCCCGAAGCATCGCGGCGAGGCCAATCAAGGCGAGGGTGCCGAAGAAGCCGAGGAACGCGGCCACCCGAATCACTGCAGGGCGGGTGGAGCTCAAATGCGGAGTCAGCTCGACGACCTTTTGATATTCCGGGCTCAACACGACGCGGCCCTTCTTCGAATGGAACACCCAGAGGATGTAGGCGCCAACGACAGTACCCAGGGGGAAGACGAGCAGGGAAAGAGTCGACAAGATCGACGCCATCATGGCTCCGCGTCGCTCGAGGCGCCAAAGGAGGAGCCCGCTCCAGACCAAGACCACACCGAAGGCGAGCGTGAGGATCCCGGAAATGGTCGACGAGAGGTCGTTTGAAGTGAGTCCAGAGACGATGCGAAGGATCCCGGAGGGGACGTTGGTGATGCTGAGCAGTTGGAAGAGAGCGATGACTTTGATTCGGACTTCGTGAACGAGGTAACTCTCACGGCGGTGGACGTGAGGTCGTACGTCCATGAGTACTGTCTTGGGTTCGTAGGCGGGGACTTGGATACGGGGGAGGGGGAGGGCGATCGACTGGCTATTCATGACTTTCTCCTTCGAGTGAGTGACGGAGCGGAGCAAAGCAGCCCTCGTGCCAACTCCCGAGCCAGCGCGGGCGTGCGGCCGGGCTGCATCCGGGCGAGGAGTCATCGTTCGGATTCGTGCGGCGGCTGTGCGGAACCGGCCTGTGAGCGGGGAACCCGCTGGCGTGCCGAGAGAAACGCCAGAACGAGAACGACGGGCTTGACGTAGAACGAGGATGCTGGCAAAAACGCGCGCGACAGGCGCTTAGCTCAGGGGTAGAGCGCTACCTTGACACGGTAGAGGTCAGTGGTTCAAAGCCACTAGCGCCTATAGAAATTTAGCGGACTTAGACACCTCCTCCCGAACGGTCGGCTCCGCATCCCCGGTTCGATCCCCGGTTTTCGACCCCGCCCGGTTCGATGTCTCCCCGCGTCCCCCTTCGAGCACTCGGAGCCCTCCAAAAGCGGAGCGAGCCGCTCAGCGCATCGAGCACCTCGGGCAGTGGCGGAGGCGAGTCTGTACCGAACCTGTCGCGCTTCACCCCCGGAGTGACGACGCCCTCGGAGAGTCGTCGCGAGACGACAATCTCCATCGT
>CAYXDO010000194.1:0-19270 GCA_964463485.1 uncultured Myxococcales bacterium
CAGACGATCTGACGCTGACGCTGACGCTGACGATCCGACGCAGACGATCTGACGCAGACGATCTGACGCAGACGACGCTGACGCTGTGGCTGCGCGGGCTACTCGGCAGGTTCGGCGGAACCGGTGGGATCGTCGTCCGAGGTCGGCTTGCGTGCGGGCGGGGCTCGTCTTGGGTCGATCGGTGGTCGTCCTTGCGCGGCTGCTCGCGCGGGCGGCGGGCCCCGCATGGGTCCTCGTCCGGGCGCTGTCGGCATCGCGGATCGTTCCGCTCTTGGCAGTCCCGCGGGGCTCTGAAACGTCGGGTGAGTTGCTTGCGCGGCTCCGTCTGCCGCAAACGGCGGAGCAGCGTGCGGAGTTTGAGCGCCTGCGACTCTTGCCGCCGCGGCGGGCCTCTCCTCGGGGTGAACCGGCCCGTGCTGACGCGGCGCAGGGCCCACGACGCCCGCGCTGACTTCGAGTGTTCGACCGGCTCGGGCGCGGAGGGCCTCGAGCCTCAGCAGCTCGACGAGCTCGATGAGCGGCGGGCCGAGCGCTCTGATCGCATCCATACTCAGGCTCGAGGACCGAGCGAGCGGCGCGAGCGCGCCTTCTAGTTGCTCGGCTTGTTTCTTCACCAACGCGACCAGCGCTGGATCGGTTGGACTCTCGACGCGTACATCCAGCTTGGGTGTCGACAAGGCGGTGAGCGCTTGGTCGAGCTTCTCGAGCTGCGGGCGCAGCCACGTGCCCACGTCCTTGGCGCTGGCCTTCTCCGCTCCGCGGTCGACGGCCCTCGCGATGCGGTCCAGCTCCTGAGCGAGGCCGGCGAGCGTCGCCGCGACCCTCGCGGCCGGATCGTCTCCTCCCTCCCCTTGGAGCTGCACTCTCTTGAACCCTGCCTTGATGTCTTCCCACCTCGCTCGCGCTTCTGGAGTCAGCTTGTCGCGCATCTCCGCGAGCTTCAGCAAGTTGTGCTCCGCGCCCGTGGTGAGTGTCTGCGCCTCGCTCGTGTAGTGGTCGCTCAGCACCTGGTCGAGCTCCGCTTCGTTCATGACACTCACGATCTTCTCAGCGAGCTTATTCATGTTGCGGTACGAGCCTTGAAGCTTGAAAGCGGGCTCGCTTCGGAACCGATCGTCGGTGGCGGCAGAGGCGATATACTGTTGATTGACTCTCAACACGACCTTCTGCGCGGCGAAGAGGTGACGCAAGACCGACAGAATCTCGTCCACCTCCGCTCGGGAGTAATCGTGCTCGAGCTCGGTGCGCGGGACATCCTCGCCTCGCGCCATTCGAGCCAACTTGTGAAGGTCCTGCTGAGTTCGAGCGGCGAGCGGAGCAAGGGTCGCGTTCGAGGTGACCGCGTTCTCGATATAGGAGAGCGCGAAGATGTCCTCCTTGCCGCCGAGGATGTCGCCGAGATTGTAGGTGTCCGCTCGGTTCGCCAACATGTCCGGGATCCGAAACTTCTCTCCCGACTCGGTGTATGGGTTGCCGGCCATGACGACGCAGAACTTCTTTCCGCGCAGATCGTAGGTCTTCGTCCGGTCCCTCCAGACGCCTTCGATCTTCCGTTGAGCGTCGCAAAGGGAGATGAATTTCTGCAGGAGCTCCGGGTTCGTGTGCTGAATGTCGTCGAGATACAACATCACGTTGTTGCCCATCTCGAAGGCGAGGTTGATCTTCTCGACCTCCTGGCGCGCGGTGGCGTTGGGCGCTTCGGCGGGGTCGATCGAGACGACACCGTGGCCGAGCGCAGGACCGTTCACTTTCATGAACACCATGCCGACGCGACTCGCGACGTACTCCATGAGTGTCGTCTTCCCATAACCCGGCGGCGACACGAGCAGGAGCATACCCATGAGATCGGTACGTTTCTTCGCTCCTACCGCGCCGATCTGTTTGGCGAGGTTGTCGCCGATCAGCGGGAGGTAGACCTCGTCGATCAATCGATTGCGTACGAATGAGGTCAGGACCCTCGGGAGGAGCTCGTGGAGCCTGAGTCGGGCGCGCTCGCGATCCACGAGCCGAGTCCGGGTCACCCTGAACTTCTGAAAGCCAGGGACTCTCTCGTCGGAAAACTTTTCGAGCCGCAGCAACAGCTCGTCGAGCCGAAGATCCATCCTACCCTCGATGATTCGAGGGTGCTGTCCGAGCAACCCATCCACGACGGTCGCGGTCAGTGCGGTGGTGGGCTCGCGGAGCAGGACTCGACCGGTCACGAGGATGGTCGCGGCCTCCAGCGCGGCGACCTCGAGCGTCTGCATGCCGTCTCGTTTGTTGCTGGCGAGAAAGCCGCGGATCCAAGCCTCGGCGAGGTCGAGCTGATCGGCGGCTCGGCCTTCTAGGGCGCGCAGGTCTTCGTCGAAGCGTATTCGCAGCGCCTCGAGGTTGAGGTAGTCGAGGAAGCCTTCACTCAGCGTGAGGGCCTCGCCGCCTGTCCGGAAGCGCACTTCGTCTCGAGTGAGCTCCTCGACGAGGTACTCACCCGCAAGAGATATCTCGACGCCGCTCGGTGAGCGGCCGAGGGATTTTTGATGTTCGAGGATCGCCAGGGAGAGCTCTTGGGCGAGCGCCCCGATCGCGGGCGTGTGAGCCAAGACCGAGCGCAGTCGGCCGAGGCTCATGGCGCGCCGGTGCCAACGCTCCTTCTCGGCGTCTCGGCCTCCGAAAGCCCAGAAGAGACACGCCATCGCGCGAGGAGCCGGCGCGAAGCGCAGCAGCCCCGCGGAGGACACGAGGGTGACGAGCCGCTCGAGGATTCGCGCCGCATCTACGTCGTGAAGCCCGCGCTCGTAGCCTTCGTCGTAGCGATTCGCGGCAAACTTACGCACGAGCCCGAGGATCTCTGACTCACCCCCAAGGGCCGCTTGCTCGAGCTTCTTGGGGTCGAGCTCAGCCTGGGTCGACTTGGCCGCCCGCAGGATCGAGTAAGCGAGGTACTCACCTCGGTACACTTCAGGCGTCTCCGAGACGAGCTGCTGCGTCCAGTAGGGCCTCAGAGTGTTGAATTCGGCGTCGTCGATCTCGTCGTGATAGTCGGTGCCGGTGAGATGGAAGGCCATGCCGTCCCCTCGGGGTACGATCGTGAGCTCGAAGGGCTGAGTATGAACGTTGAATCGGTGTTTCCCGAGCTTGATGACCGATTCGCCCCCGTCGAACAGATCGCGCTTGTCGCGCAGATTCCTCAGGCCGTCTTGCTGAGTCGCCTTGAGCCGGCTCGCGAGCTCGTCGGCCTTGACGCTGTCCTTCAGCTCGAGCAGTTGCTCCGAGATCTGGCGCAGCTTGTGAACCATCGGGTCGGAGGCGAAAAAAGCGTTCAGCTCGTCGAGCTCCGTGGCGGACTGGGCGCGACGTTTGATACCCGCGAGAATGCGTTCGGCCGCGGACATGAGGTTCTGAGCGCGGCGCTGGCGCGCCTCGAGGAGCTCCTGCTTCTTGGCGCCGATCGCCTCGTAGACCTCTTCACGTCTCCTCGTGAGTTGCTCGATGAATTCGTCGAACTCGGAGAATCGACCTTCCAGCTCCTCCAACTGAACCATGAGCCGCGAGAGTTGCTCGTCGCAGGCCTCCGGCGAGGTCGCCAACGAGAGCGCGCTGTCCACGGTCTGGCCGAAGAGCTTGAACTGGGCAGCGAACTCGGCGCGGCCCTCCTGCCCGAGGAGTTGTTTTCTGCGGTTGGCCAACAGCGCTCGGGCTCGATTCGTTTGAGCAAACACCTCAGAGATCGACTCGAGGATCCGAGTCCGTGAAGTCGGATCGTCGACCTCGAGGCCAGCCACGGTCTCGGACAACAGCGTCAATCCTTCCGAGAGCGCCTCCAGATCCTTGGCCACGGGCTCGAGGTCCTTGGCTTTCGTCGCCTCCGGCAAGAGCGCGACGACTCGCTCGAGCTCGACGAAGAGCGGCTCGAGGGCGTCGGCGCCGAGCAGAAATTGTACGCAGCCGTGACTCACCCGCTCGAACGCGGTGATCACGGCCTTCTCGAGGTCGTCGACCGCGGCGAGGTCGATCGCCTTGATCTCGCGCAGTGAGATGAGACGCCCGCGCTGGCGTCGAAGCGCGCTCATCGCGCCCGTGAAGTCTTGAATGCGTTTGCCGTCCTCGGGGCGAAGGTCCCGGAGCAGCGCCACCTGCGCCGTCTTCGCTTCTTCGAGCGCCTCGAAGGCTCGACGCTTGACCGCGACGACCTTCTCGAACTCGTCGATGACGAGCTCGGCGGTTCGTTTGATGGTCTCGAGCGTCTCCCGAAGGTTCTCGGCTTCGTGGTGTCCGAGCCAATAATAGGTGTCCAGCGCTCGCGTAGTCGTGGCGATCAGGTCTTCGTACAGCTCACGCGTGGGGGAGCTCGAGCGGAGGCCACGCTCGATGGAATAGGCGTCCGAGATGGCGCGGACGAGGTCCACGTTACCGATCTTGGCGAGGAAGGATCCGTCGGTGGGCGCCCGCGCGGCGAACTCGTCGCTCGTGAACGGCGTCTTCCATATCTGCATTGGATGCACCCGGGTGGGCTCCTCGGAGACCGCGCGGAACAGCACGAGCTTTCCGTCGTCGAAGAGTGTGAAGCCGTGACAATGGATGGGTGTCTGAACCTCCTTGCGAATCAGGTTGTAGGGCAACAGCAGAGTGCGACCGTCGGCTTTGTGATGGAAGACGTACAGGACGTCTTCTCCGTTCGGGCTGCGAACCGCGCGCTTGAACTCGAGATCGGCATGGGCGCCGTCGAAGACTTTGGTTTCGCCGGTCTGGAGCAGAAACCCACCGGGGAAGATGATGCCGTGACTCTCCGGGAGCTCGATACAAGCGACGCCGATGGCGTCCACCCGACTCACGGACTTGGTCCGGGCGTTGAACACTAGGTAACGCCACTTCTGTTCGCGATACGGGAGGACTTTGAGGAGAATGAGGGCGCCGAGCTTCGCGAAGTGAATCTCGGCGTCGTCGAGCGTCTGGTGCGCGTCTTCGACGGGCTCCCGATAAATGCCGAGCCCGTCCTCGGTATTGTCTTCTACCTTGACGGTGAGATCTCCTCCGACCGTCTCTACGAAGATTTCGTCGAGGATGTTGACGTGGGGGTGCCGGCCCAAGACATGATTGTCTCTGGTGGTACGTTTCCACTCGAAGTCATGGCCCCGAGGGTAGACGTGGTCTCGCTCGCCCCGGTTGTCCACGTATTTGGGCGCACCCGAGGAAGAGAGTGCGAACCGCAGGACGCGGACGTCCTGAGTGCGGAGCCCGGTCTGGAACACCGCCAGGAGCTTCCCGTCGGTGATCCAAGCCTCCTGGAGCTTCGCGTCCTTGTAGTACTGGTAGAGCTCCCTGAAATCGCGGCCAAACTGAGAGTCTGCGAGGAAGGTGTCGGCCAGCGGGATCGACTGAAATTCGAAGGTCGCGTCTCCATCGGTCGACCCCTGCTTGAACTCGTGAAGACTGAAGACGTCGTCGAGCTGAGTCTGCGGCTTGAGGCCCAAGAAGACGTTGTACGCGAAGAGAAGCCGTCCCTCGACGTTGACGATGTCGCGGGGGACGCAGTTGTTCTCCGTGCGGATGCGCTCGGTGGCGAGCAGACTCAGCTCGGCGCCGCCAAACGTCGTCTTCCGACGAGCGTTGAGCGCGTCGACGCGTTTCCGGAGCTCGTCGGCCTGCTTGGCCAGTCGGGCCCGGATGACGTCGTAACTCCCGCCCTCGGGAGGCGCTTGTGGGCTCGTCTGAGTCTTGTCGTCGGCCATCTCTCACTCTCGGTGTCGCGCGCGCCGCGGCCAGCGACCGCGACGCGCACGACGCTGCCCGATCACTTCTCGGAAGGCTCGGTCAACCCGAGCTCCTTGGCTCTTTCGAGGAGAGCCTTCAACTTGGACTTGTTCACTCCGTCGGCTCCGACGGCCAGTTGGGAGAGGACGGCGGAGACCGAGAGGTCGCGAAGCGTGTCAGCTCCCAACGCAGGTCGAGAAAGGATTTGTTTGAGATCGGCGGCGAGGCTGGCTTTGCCGGTCGCGTAGTCCTTGAACGCGGTGGAGAGTGACTCGCTCGAGTCCATCGCGCCGTCGATCGCCTTACCGAGCGAGACGGCATTCACGAAGCGCTCGAAGAATTGCCCGTCTCCTCCCACGATGTTGATCTTGGCGTGCTCGAACGCGTTCCGCATGACTTCGGCTTGGTCCTTGGCCATGCTCTTGCGAGCGTCCACTTCGGCGAGTTGGACCGTCTTGTCCTTTTCCAGCCGAATTCGGAACTCCTCGTGAACGCGAGCCTCGCCTTCGAGCGCGTTGAGCGCGTTGGCCTTCTCAACGAGACCAGCGGCCTCCGCCATCATGCGTTCTCGGATCGCCACGGCCTCGGCCAGCCCGAGCTTCTCTCTCGCGAAGGCTTCGGCTTCGCCCACCTTGGCGCGGGCGGCCGCATCGGCCTCAGTAACTCTGGCGTGCACCAAACCTTTTTCCTCTTCACCCTTGGCCTCCGCCAGGAGCTTCTCTCGCACGACGACAGCGTCCGCCAGTCCTAGCTTCTCGAGCGCGACCGCTTTGGCTTCGTCGGCGCGCGCCTGCGCCAACCCATGCTGCTCGATACCTTGAGCCTCGGTCTGGAGCAGCCCCAGCTTCACGCGGGCCTGAGCCTGACCCTCCTTCTCGAACGCCACCGCATCGGCCTCTCGCACGCGGACCTTGGCCAGGCCGGAGGCCGCCGTCTCCGCCTGGACGCCCTCGGCGAGGCGAATCTTGGCCTTGGCGGTCTTGTCGGACGCCTCGAGCTCCGCCTCGGCCAAAGTCAGGCGCTCCTTGGCCCTGAACTTAGCCACTTCCTGCGCGGCCTCCGCAGCTACGACCTCCTTGATGAGATGCTCCCGCGCCTCTGCTTCCGCGGTCGTGACCACGACCTCCTTCTGCCGCTTGGCTTCGGCGATCGCCCGAGTGTCTTTGATGCGCTCCTCCTCCTCGGCTACCGTCTTGTCGACCGCGATGCGCGACCGGATGATGTCCGCGATCTCTTTCTTCTGAGCCTCGACTTCCTTCTCCTTGGAGATCTTCATGAGCTCGGTCTCGCGCTCCCGATTGATGACTTCGAGCATGCGGTCCTTCTCGACTCGCTCCGTTTCGATGGCGACGATGCGCTCTCGGTTCTTCCGAGCAACCGCGACCTGACGATTCCGAGCTTCGTCGGCGATCGCGATCTCTTCTTCGGCCTTCACTCGAGAGAGCTCCGACTTCTGCATCTCCTCGGCCTGCACACTCTTGGTCATCGCCTCCTCACGTGCCCGAATCGTGGCGATCTCCCGCTTCTGCTTGGCCTCTGCGTCGGATTGGCGCCGGTCCAGCTCGAGAATGGCTTCCTGAGCGGACACGTTCTGCGCCTTCATCTCCTTCTTCTCGGAGTTACGAAGCTCGTTGGTCTTCACGTTCTGCTCGACGGTGAGCTCGGTGATCTTGCGAATGCCCCGAGCGTCGAGGATGTTGTCCTTGTCGAGCATCTCGATGGGAGTCTGCTCGAGGTAGTCGATGGCTGCGTCGTCGAGCACGTACCCATTCAAGTCCTTGCCGATGATTTCGAGCATCTTGTCCTTGAAGTGATCCCGCTCCTTGTAAAGAGACTCGAACTCGAGCTGCTTTCCGACGGTCTTCAGGGCCTCGGCGAACTTGGCAAGGAACAGGTCTTCGACCGTCTTCTGATCGGAGGCGCGTGTGCAACCGACCATTTGGGCGACTTTCAAGACGTCCTCACGCGTCTTGTTGACGCGGACGAAAAAAGTCACGGTGATGTCCGCTCGAATGTTGTCCGAGCAAATCAACCCGTCCTTGCCGCGCCGGTCGATCGTGATGGTCTTGACGGAGATGTCCATGACTTCGGCGCGATGAATGACCGGAAACACGAGGCCGCCGGTGAAAGTCACCTCGGGCTCGTCCTTGAGCTTGTTGATGAGCAGGGCCTTGCCTTGCTCGACCTTCATGAAGAACTTCGCGACCATCGTACCGACGCCGAGAAGGATCGCGACTGCCGCGACGCCAAATGTGATCATCAGCCAGAGATTCATCGCACTAATTCTCCTGTTTCACGGAGCCCGTGAGTTGGGCCGATCGGTTGGAGTGGGTCGAGCGAGCTGATTGGAGCTCACTCGCGAGATCGAGAGGCTCGACGAGAAAGACGTCGCGCGCGGGGTCGTAGTCCACGAGCAACGCCTCGTCGCCTTTTGCGAGCTTATTGGGTTTATCGGAGCGAACGTCGACGAGCACTCCGGCTCCCGCGTCCGGAGCGACCTCGGCCTGACCAAACTTGGCATCGACGCGGCTCGAGGTGATGAGGCAGGTGCGCCCGACGAGAGTTGCCTTTCCCACTGCCTCCGCCACCACGAAGAGACCAGAGAAGGGTCGGACGGCCAAGGAGGTCAGAGGCACGGCGGCGACGAACGCGCCGAGGAAGACGGCGACGTCGAGGACGAGATCGAGGATTCCAGGGAACGAAGGGAGCGCGGAGGTCGCGAGGCTCGATACGATGAACCCGAACAAAAAAATGAAGCTGAGCACGACGGTCACCGGAGCCTGCCTCAGGCGGAGCGCGTGGAGCAGACCCGGGAGGTGAGTTCCTCCAGCTTCGGCATGACCGTGGGCGACCGCATCGACGCCAGCGTCTCCCCCGCCCTCCAGCGCTGCCTGAGATGAGTGGGCGGCGGCCTCGGCGATCCCGTCGCCGAGCGCATGCGCGGCCCCGTGCGCTGCGGCTTCGCCGGCCCCGTGGCCGATGGCATGCGCTGCGGCGTCTCCGTCGAGGAGCTCGATGTCGGCCGCTCCGACGATCACGAAGAGCCAGTAAATCAGGGCCGCACACAGCCCGACGGAATACACGACCGTCGGGAAGCTCGTGATGAGTGTCAGAAAGTCGGCCATGCCTCGTGCTCTCGCGGCCGAAGCCCTAAGCCGAATCGACGTGGCTGGCAAGTCGCCCGGGGCGTGACCTCAGAAAGCCCAATGTCTTCTGCACTGGCTCGGATGCGTCAATCGTTGGACGTCGAACCGCACGAAATTTGTTCGTGAATATTTCGATGGATCGGCAGACAAGATGCCTGCGGTCCCGGGCAGGGCATCACTCTGCGGCGAGCGCTTCTTCGATTTCGGCGACATCCTCCGCGGAGAGTCCGCGTGAGTGGGCCTTGACGTCGTCGAGGAGGTCGGGGTCCCCGACGAACATCGAAGCACAGCTGAGGTGCAAAAAGCCCGCAGACTTCGTGACGAAGGATCCCGTGTCGACCTCGCGCTCGACGGCGATTCGAAGGTCACCCTTGGCGATCGACTCCTCGCACGACATACACTTCGAGCGCCCGGTGGAGGCCCGCTCGGCGAAGGGAACCTTCGGCTTCTGCTTACTCAGCGCCTCCTTGGCGGAGGCGAGCAGGGCTTCCTTGTCGGGCACGTCTCCGTCGTAGGTAGACAAGGCCGATTCGAGGGCCTCGGGTCGCTTCGCCGCGCCGCACGCCAGATGGTGCCAGACGTGGGTCGGAGCGCCGTCGGCAAAGGCGTTCGGCACTTCTTCTCCGAGTCGAAGCTCGCCTTTGGTGATGGGCTTCTTGCAGGTTCGGCAGGATGCGCGGCCTGTCTTGGCCGGTTCGATGACGTGCGGCACGAAGGCACTCAGACCAAGGTTTGGAACGAGTGTCAATACCGGGATGAGTACGAGTGCGAAGGCGAGCCCGGTGAGCCTTCAACCGGCTCGGTTCTCCAGGTTTCGTCTCATCCCCTCGGCGAGCTCGCGCCCTGCGTCAGTCCCGCCTTGCTCGAAGGCCGCGGCGACCCTCCGTTGATCTTCGAGTGAGCGGTTCTGAGAGAGCTTGTGCTTGCCTTCCCACTTCTCGATCGAGAGCCCCATGCCGACGATCGAACTCATGAGTCCGGCGCGAAGCTCTTCGGAGATCCAACTCGGACGCCAACCCTCCGGCCCTTCATGCCGTCGAGTGAGCTCGTCGAGGATTTCGGCCAAGCGCGCGGGGCTCGCTGGCCCGGTCGTGCGGCCTCGGACATGGGCCACCGAGTAATTCCAAGTTGGCACTTGTTCGTTCGGAGCTCGATACCAGCGCGGCGACACGTAGGCGTGCGGTCCCTGAAACACCGCGGCGACGGGCGAACCGAGCGGAAGGTCCGCGATCGCGTTGGCACGGGCGACGTGGAACCAAAGGTGAGTCTTCGTCTCGTCCACGTAACAAGGCACGTGCGTGATCTCCGGCCAGCCGTCAGGCGAAGGAGCGATGAGCGTCGCGAACGGATACCGCTCGACGAAAGCAAGAATGGAGGCGAGATCGCCGTCCCGGAAAAGTCGGGGCGAGTACATGCGGGAACCGTGCACAGAGGGAGTCGGGCTGGCAATTGCTGCGAGCGAAGCCAACCTGCCGGTTCATCGGCGCAGGCTCGCCGCGCTCGCCGCGGTTCACTCCGACCGGATGACGACAAATTCGCAGGCAAGTCACGCCGGAGTGCTGCCTTCAACCACCCGCCTTCCGATTGGGACGTCGAGCTAGAGATCGTTTTCACTAGGACAGACACGCACATCTCCCACAAGATCCTACCGAAACCGTGCCCGTAGGCCTCGGTTTGAGGTATCCTCGGCCCGTGGGACGCCGAAGCGCGCTCGTTCCTCTCCTCTTCGCCCTGCCCGTGGGTGCGTGTAGCGACGAGCCCGATGTGCTCATGATCGCTCGGTGCGGCCTCGACGCCGAGTGTGGCCCGGGCGAGATCTGCGACTTCGACGGTGCATGTGTGCCGAAGGATGCGGTCTCTTGTTCGTCGGTCCCGGGCGGCGAGGCGATCTTGCAGCCGGGCCCGGTGTTGGTGGAGTTTGGCCAAGTCGGGCCGGCGACTTCGTTCGAGACGCTCACGCTCCGCAACATCGGAAACTGTACGCTCACGCTGTTCGAAGCGGGCTTCGAGCTCGAGGAGGAGTCTCCGTTCGTGTGCGCCGCGTGTACGCCGAACCACTTCCCGATCGAGCTCTTCCCACTGCGGGACACGGAGCTCGAGCTCTCGTTCACGCCGCCGACAGGCGCCGTCGGGGAGTTTCGTGACAAGCTGAAGATCCTCTCAGACGACGAAGAGTACAGCGAGATCCCGGTGACGGTCCGGGCCCGTTACGACGGCGTGCCGGACGGACGGGTGATTCCGGCGGAGCTCGAGTTTGGCTACGTGCCCGTGGGTCGAACGGTCCAAAAGACGATTCAGATCTCGAATCACGGCGATGGCACTGCGCCGCTCGTCATCAAGGGGATCGAAATCGTCCCGACCGGCACCACTTCGTTCTCGTACGCGCCGGAGCACACGGAAGACGTGTCGCTGGTCCCTGTCCGGCTCGACAACGAAGCGATCCACTCGATCACCGTGAAGTACCATCCGCGGGAGATTGGGCGACATGGCGCGGAGCTTCTCGTTCGAACGAACATGCCGAGAAATGGCGTGCTGCATGTACCGCTCGCCGGAACCTCGGAGACTCCACCCAAGATCACGGTGTCGCCGGAGCAGATCGATTTCGGCCCGGTCCCGCTTGGTCAATCGGTGGCGCAAATCGTGACCATCAACAATGAAGGCGGCTCGCCGCTCGACGTGACTTATCGGTTCGGCGGGAGCGCGTTCACGACCGACTTTTCAGCGTTGCCGGCGATCGTGCCCTCCGTGGAGCCGGGTGAGTACACGGAAATTCAGGTTCTCGTGACCGCTACGGCGCCAGGGAGCATCGGTGGCCTCTTGATTCTCGAGTCGAACGATCCGAATCGCCCATCGATCACGATTCCGATTTCGGCCACGGGCCAGGACGTGGTGGGTCAACAGGTCGTCAAGATCGACATGACCTGGGAGAACGGCGATGACTCCGCTTTCGACGACGATCTGCGGGACATTCAGATGACTTTGGAAAATCCGTTCGGGCTGATTTGTAACCGACAGACGCCGAACCCGACCAACTGGGGTGCGTTCGGAACGCCATCCTACGTCGCGTTTGGCGTCGTGGGCGAGCCTCAACGAATCGTGTTGCCCGACGCCCAACAGGACGGAACGTATCGGGTGTTGCTCACGTACAACGAAGATTGCTCATTCATCCCGTCGGGGTTGCTGGCCTCGATTCTGGGCATCTCCGTGGACATTCTGATCAACGCTTTGCTGGGCGGCTCGATCGGCGTGGGCGGGGATGACGTGAGCAACGCGATAGACGACGTGTGCTTCGACCACGACGGTTCGAGCGCGACGGTGACCGTGTACTTGAACGGGACCACGGTGGCCGAGAAGTCGATGCGTTTGAACAACAAGGGTGACACGGTCTACGCGCTCGACCTGATTCGTTCGGGTGGCGTCTTCACGGTGCGATGATGGGTCGATGGATGAGTCTTGGGGTCGCCTTGACGGCGCTGACGTGTGGCTCCGAGCCTTCGAAGGTGTTGGAGCCTCCGAAGCCCGGGTTGGCGGCGAATCCGCGTTGGCTGACTTTTCGGTGTGTGGAACCAGGCTGCGACGAGTCGCTGACCGCGGCGGTGAGGGTCGTCGGAGACCGAGACATCGCCATCAAGCGAGTCGTGATGTCGGACGACGAGCGAACGGACTTCACGTTCGAGGTTTCCAAGGAACCTCCGTTCGTGCTCAAGGCTCGCGAAGAGTTCACGGTGGACGTTCGATTTCAGCCGAACGGGGACCCGAGGCTCGGCGACGTCAAGCTCTTGGTGACTTTCACCGACGCCTCGGCGTCCGAGTCGGCGACGGATCGAATTCAGGCCGGTGAGCTCGAGATCCCGCTCGTTCGAAGGCTCGTTGGGGAGCCCGCGATGGAGGTGACTCCGGAGCTCCTGATCTTCGGGGCGGTCTCGACGACCACCTCCGCGCGTCTACCTCTCTCGGTGCGGAATTCGGGGTTTGGCAACGTCGGCCTGGTGCTCGTGGAAGCGATTGCCAGCGAGGAGGAGCTGACGGTGACGGACCTGCCCGACGACGCGCTGCTCCCCGGGGAGAGTCATGACTTGTCGGTCGTCTATGCGCCGATCGACGAACGTTTCACGGACGCGACAGTCACCGTTCGCTCGGCGGACCCAGAGGCGGCGCCGGCGATCGTTCGGGTGCGCGGCACTTCGATCCCCTACCCTTCCCTCGCTGCGCGGCCCGAGGCCGGGGTGGACTTTGGAGAGATCGCGGTGGGGGCGACGGCGAGCGGGCCGGTCGAGTTGGTCAATCAGGGCGCAGGTAGGCTGGAGATCAGCGCGATCGAGCTCACCAACGACCTCGGCGGCGCGCTCACGCTCATGCTCCCGAGAATTCGAACCGACACGACCGCTCCGAACGCCATCGCCGTGCTCGACCCACTCGAGAATTACGAGCTCACCGTGGAGCTCGACGCTCAGATGCGAGGAGCCATCGACTCTCGGCTCCGAGTGACCTCGAACGCGGCCACCGGCAACGTGTTCGAGCTCCCCATCGTCGGGCTGATCACTCAGCCGGTGATCGAAGTGAGTCCGCCTTCGGCGGACTTCGGCGCAGTACCGCGCGGGTGGGTGCAGAGTAAGGCTCTGGAGATTCAGAACGCGGGCTATGGGGAGCTCGTCGTGCAAAACGTGAGCTTCGTATTGGGTAGCAGCGACCTCTTCAATTTCAAGACGGTGCCGCAAGTTCCCATTCGGCTGAGCCACGGTGAGCGCACCGGCTTCGAGGTCGAATTCAGATCCGAGACGGAAGCTAGCTTCAACGCCACCTTGGGCATCGAGAGTAACGACCCGAACACGCCTTTCATGGAAGTGACACTCCACGCGGCGGGCGCGTCGTGTGATGCGGGGTGTCCGATCGCAAATGGGACGCCTTCCTGCGCGGGTGGCGTCTGCAGCGTTGGTGAGTGCAACCTCGGCTTTTACGACGCCGACGGACAGGCGAGCACGGGTTGTGAGTGCGCCGAGGTCGGAAACGATCCTGGCGCGTTCTGCAACGAGAGCATCTTCGTCGGCGCCCTGAGCGACGAGGGAGACCGCGCGCAGTTCACCGGAGTGGCCCCGACCAGCGAAGACATCGACCTGATCCGGTTCTTCGGCCGAGACGACTCACAATTGTTCAGCGACGACTACGACGTCGAAATCACACTCCAGAGCTCCGATCCTGGGATCCGCATGTGTATTTACCGCCACGGCACGGGAGACCACGACAACAACTGTTACTTCGACGGCGAGACTTGCCCCGGAAACCGCGCCTTCCACGAAGACGGCAGTACCGGCCCAGACGACAGCACCGACTACGTCATCAAAGTCTTCAGGGACCCAGGCAGCCCCGGCTCGTGCACGACCTACACCGTCTTCATGAAGAACGGGTGAGTTGTACACACGATAACTCCGAGGCCCTCGAGAAGTGCGGCTGTTTCGAAAGAGCGCTCGGGGGCGGGTGCCTCGGCTCGAGCTCATATTGTCGAGCGGCGTGGCCATCGGCGGGCTCGAGCGACTAGTCTATCATTTGGCGCGTCGCTTGGACCCGACCCGTTTGGTCGCGTCGGTGCGGCTGGTGGGCGCTCGCGGAACCTTCGCGGAATGGGTTCTGGCAGAGCTCCCTGATCGCGCGGTTTGGTACGACCGATCTCTGGTCGAGTTGGCCAGGCTGCGAAGTGATTTGCGCAGGGAGCTCCCTTCGGTCGTCCACGCGTCCGGCCTGTTCGCTCGCGGCCTGACTTTGGCGGCGGTGCCTCACGCGCCCGCGGTCGACACCGTGGCCAACCCAGATCTCGAGCACGGTACGGTTCGGAGGTATGCGTACCGCGGAATCGGCAAGCTCGCGGCGGCCTACTGGGCGGACTCGAGAGCTCGGGCGGACGTCGGGATCGAAAGACTCGGCATCCCGCGAGATCGGATCCGCGTGATCTATCCAGGCGTGGACGAGGTCACGATCGGCGCGGAGGCGCAGCGTGCCTTTCTAGAGCGGCATGGGTTGCGCGCGACGGACAAGATCGTCGCGGTCGTCGGCAATCTTCGGGTCCTCAAGGGTCACGACCGCCTCGTGGAGATCGCCCAGGAGGTGACGAAGCGGGACCCGAGCGTCGTCTTCGTGCTCGCTGGCGCCGACCTGAGTCGCGGGGAGATTCCGCGGCTGCTCGAAGGCAGCTCCGCCCGGAGGAACATCCGCCTGACCGGGTTCGTCGACGATCCCTTGCCGCTCATGGCCGCGAGCGCCGTGGTCCTTCAGCCCTCGCGGAGCGAAGGCGTTCCTCGAGTCACCTTGGAGGCCATGTCGGTGGGCGCGGCGATCTTGTCGACCGCCGTGGGCGGGATTCCGGAGGTACTCACCCACGAAGAGACCGGAGTCTTGGTCCCCGCAAACTCGGTGGGCCAACTCACTCGGTCCCTGATCGAGCTGTTGGAGGCTCCTGCGCGAAGGGCCGAGCTCGGCGCACGGGCTCGGGAGCGAGTGCGAGCTCGGTTCGGGCTGGACCGAATGGTTCGGGAGTTCGAGGAGCTGTATCTTGGCGCAGCTGCGCGAACCGTGGACTCTAGGCAGTAGGTCGGAGACCGAAGTTGCGAGTGCCTCCCGGGGCAGAGACGCCGTATGTTCGCAGCGGGTCCGAGGTGCTCTCACCGCCCAATGGGGCGCTTCGTGTTCCTCGATATGGCCCCGAGCGGCTGCAACCTGGGGAACCACGTCCGAGGACTCGGCCAACCACCCTTGCACCCTGCTTCGTGGCGTCCCAGCACACGCCGAAACACCCCGTCGCCCTGTCACGTCACGTGCCGGGACCTGCCGAAACACCCCGTCGCCCTGTCGCGTGCCGTTCCCTGACCTGGTGCCTGCCGCTTCATGGCGTGACGAGGATGTGAGGGGACGTCGGCGTTACTCACAAGGCGTCGATTACGCGCAGGCCAGGACGTGCCCACTCGCCGGTGACGAGATCGCCGCGTGTCAGACTGCTCAGCTTGCGTACATACACGTGCGCCGCGTGCAACCCTCCCGACTTGCCCGCCGCCGGGACCTCGAGCAGCGCCGCGTCGGGAGGACCGAGGTCGTCCCGCAGCGTCGGACTCTCCACCGCGTCCGCGCGAAGCCTCAGTCGAAGCTGTGGCACGAGGTAGAGCGGGTGCGCCTTCACTTTCAACCCTCGCGTGTACGTGTCCTTGATCGTGCGCTGGAGCTCGATGCCGAAACGGTCGCGCCGATCCAACCCTCCAAACCAGCAGCCGTAGTCACCGACCGCCGCGAGGCTTTTGCTCGCGCGGGCCAGCTCGGACTGGCCAACCTCGATTCGCAGCGCGAGCTCGAGAAGGCGTTCCGGAGCGACGGGACGCTTGGGACGGCTGGATTTCGGCGTGGCAAAGTGATCGGTAAGCCGATGCAGCGCGTCGAGTGCAGCACTCTCGTCTGCGGTATTCGTCGGTGCTCGCATCGCGCTCCAGACCATCGGCCACGAGAAGCACCGCTTGCCCTTCGGATGCAAATAGCGACGGTTCCGCGAGAGTGTGTCGCGCATACTCTCGGGCCTTGTCGAAACTCTCACGCTGCTCGAGCGGTTGTGACGTCATGCGGCTGATTTTGCGCCAAGTCACCCCGAGCTGATGCAGAGTCAGGCGGCGAGGCTTTCCTTTCTGACGGTCTGGGTCGCTCTCCGCGGCCTCGAGTAACTCGACTGCGCGGCGCAGCTTCGACGCGACCTCTCCGTGGTGATGCCCGCCAAGACACGTCGCGAGGTTGTACTGAATCTGCCCGAGGACTCCACCAAAGCTACCATGTTTGCCGGCGAAGGGACCCAGGGTCCTGAGTGCCTCCTCGAGCAAGCGGACGCCTTCGTCAGCCGCCTGAATCGAGCCCTTCTTGTTGAGAGTTACGCCGAGCTGCATCAGAGCCATCGCGCGTGACATGGCGCAGCCAGGTTCGGTTGCGTATTTGGTGCGGAGCTCGTTCACGGTCGCCAGTCTACCCTGGCCTCGTGGCAGCGCCGGAGGTTTCCCAAAAATCAGAGGCATCGCCTTCGAGTGACAGATCGAACGAGTCGTCCTTCCCGACCCTCGAGCCACGCCCACGCCGAACCAAAGCAGTCAGAGTGAGTGCGAGCTCGGTCCCGTCGCGCTCCCCGCACGCGACGGTCCCCGATCGAACCTCGTGCGTACGTATCGCATGAGCTGCGCAAGAATTCCGCGCCGGCACTCACTACCAACGAATTCGGTTACCCCTCGGCGCATCGTCACCGGCGGGTCGCTTCGACCGGAGAAGCCGCTTCGTCCGGAGTCGCTGTTCCGCTCGCGGCGGCCCGAATGATCCAACGAGGATAATCGGGAGGCAGGTTCAATCGCCGAAAAACCGTGCCTTCGAGGGCTCGCCCATCCCGTAGGTTTCTCGCGAACAGCTCGCTGTATTGACGAGGTACAAACCCAAGCCATTGTCCAGCCGAGTACACACGGACAGCGTGCGGATCCGCTACATTCGAGGGCTCCCATTCGAAGTGTACCGGCCCTGATTCCACTACCGCGGACTCATCCAACTCCTCCGCGGAAACATATCTATTCCGCGCAATCCGAAAAAACAACGGAACCGTCAGAGGATCATCGAGGGACCTCCATTCGGCGAGCTCGAGCCGGTCCGTAAGTAACATTCCCCCGGTCTTCGACAAAATCTCAAATGGGTCATCAGACCCGGTCAGTCCCCACGGGCGGAGCATGGAAGCGAGGTCCGGGCGGCGGGGCGATGGAATTCGTCTCGCGAACGTCGCGAACAGCCCGGGGGCCGAATAAGGATGCTCCACGTCTCTCGGTTCGGGAAACTCTTGCAAGAGTCTGAAGCCGAGCTTCTCTGCTTCCTCCCAATGGGAGCCGAACCTCACGTAGCCAAAATGGAACGCGTCATCCCTCCAGACCCGGCCGATGACGTGACGCCGCCCCCGGGCTGGTTCATCGTGCGGGCCGCGCCACAACACAAATAGTCGATCAACCACTTTGCAGCTCCTTCATGAGACCCAGGCGAACGCCAACAACTTGAACACGAAATCCTTCCGCTGCTCCGACAACCATTCCACAGGCACCGGGTCGAGCCACGGCCCGACCACGGTTTCGAGCAATTGCTCGAAAACACGAATCATACGCTGACACTCGGGACCCGTGAGCGGCCAAGTCATCAGCTCCGCAAGAACCTCGGGCATTTTCACGAGCCTCGCTCCGTTGCCAAATCCCGAGGGACACCGTAGCGCATACTTCCTTATTGCTTCGCTGCCTTGGGCGAGGATCTTTGTGATCGTGCGGTCGAGTAGCTCGACTCCCAAGCATGCCGCTGGATCGTACACGGGTGCAAGCCTAAGGGAGTCCGGCGATCTTATGACACCCCAGTTCGTGCCGTGTCGGTCGCCGTTTCCGATCCATGCGTCGAAGAGGAGGAGCCTGACGAATTGCAGGAGGAGATCCTCCGTCGCTGGTCGTTGGAGGCTCGTCAGGGCCTCCCGAGCACGGATCAAAGTCTGACTGCTTCGAACCTTGGCCTCCGGAGTGGTCGGGTACCCGGCGTCGTGACCTCTCAGCAACTCGATTCCGTGATCGAGAGCTTCGGATCTCCCGAGAAAATTCCGCACCAGAGTACCTCGAAAGCCGGAACCGCCGTCGCACCACGTGCATGGTCTCGCGTTTGCGGACTCCAAACCCACTCTTTCGGCAATCGGAGCGCTAGCGTCTCGATGACAGCCTCTGATGGGCGGTCCTTCCGATGCGACTTTCTAAGCCATCGCAACCGGTTCTCGTCGAAGAGCCAGACCTTCGCGCGAAGACCACCGGGCTCGGCGGCCGCCTCCCCCCAGTTTGAAACGTCGATCGGATCAAAAGCCGGAAGCAGCATTCTCATGCCTTGCGGGCGTCGAAGGCCGACTCAGTACGAGACGGTCGAGTCCGCGGCCGCGCCATGTCGAGCACGATAGCACCAATCGAGCAGGAGGCGCGCGTTCGCGAATGGCGACGGGCGACCAAGCGCCCCGGAGCTTGACGACGAGTCCCGCCCAAAGCTGGATGAGTCGAAGTGGTGAGGCCCGCGGTTCAGACGCCGCTAGGCTGTCCCGCCTGGGCACCGGGCAGCGAGACGTTCGCCGGTTTCCACTCCAAGGTCATCACAACCGTCAGAGTCTTGTCGCGCGCTCATCTCCCTCGCGATCGCGACTTCCGACCGCGGACGGCCGGCCGCCTGCGGCGAAGCGACGGCGGTTCTCTCGAGTGCGTCCTTCAACTCGACGATCTCGAGAGACCGCTCTTCACCCGGGCGAGCGATTTGTCGGCGGCAAGCACCTCCGCGATCGGTACTCCCCGGTGCAGAATGTAGGGATCAGGGTCATGCCGCGAGTGCCTTCCGAA
>CAYXDO010000195.1:0-19266 GCA_964463485.1 uncultured Myxococcales bacterium
ATCGGATTCGGATATCGGATTCGGAAATCGGATTCGGATATCGGATTCGGAAATCAGATTCGGAATCGGATTCGGATATCGGATTCGGATATCGGATTCGGATATCGGATTCGGAAAACGGCCCAACAACCTTGGTCGCAGCCCCCGGGCAAGCTACAACGCTATCAGTGCGCACGCGCGGATCGGTGATCGTTGGTGTGTTGGTCGCGGGCCTGGCGATCTTGCTGGTCGGCCGCGGAAGTCGAGAACGGTCGAACGCGCCGGGGTGGCTCGACGAACACCCGCCGAACCAGCTCACCGGCCTCCTGTTCAATGCCAGAGGCGGCCCGATCGCCGGCGCAACAATCGTCTTTGGCGGTGCGCATGCCATCACGACCGATGAGAGCGGAGCCTTCGCCATCGACTTGCCGCCCGGGCTCCACGTGCTCGACGTGAGCGCAACCGGCTATGCGACCAGCCGCGAGCACGCAGTCGCGCCTGGACGGATCGAGATTTCGCTCTATCCCGAAGCCGTGATCGAGGGCCGCATCGTGCGGGGATCGACGGACGCGCCGGTCGAGGGCGCGCAACTCGTCATGAACGGGACGTCTCTGCGATTTGGGCTTACGGACGCGCTCGGCTCGTTTCGGTTCGACTCGCTCAGACCTGGCCAATACAACATCACCGCGCGCGCTGCCGGGTGGGCCGCGACGTCCGACGAAGCAATAGACGTCGACTCCGGCGAGACACGACGAATTCTCGTCCGCGCGCAGCCCGCATTTACGGTGAGCGCCGAAGTCATCGTCGAGGCGACGGGCGCTCGCTGCGACAAACCGTACCTCGTCCTGCGGAGCGCGATCGCGCTCGCGGAGGGCCGGGGCGATTCGCAGGGTCGAGTCAGCGTCGATGGTTTGCTCCCAGGCCGCTACGCCGTGCGGGTCCACTGCCCAGGCTGGGGCTCGACCGAGCTCCCGGCGATCCGCATCGAGAGCTCCTCGTTGCTCGGCCTGAGTTGGACGGTCCCGAAGGGACATCGCATTCTCGGCCTCGCGCAGAATGGGTCTGGAGCCCCGGTCGTTGGCGTCAGGGTGACTGCGAGGCTGCTCGGCGCCGGAGAGCTTCTCGGCACCTCGACCGTGACGGATCAGACCGGGCACTTCGAGCTTCGGGGGGTCGTCGGCGGAAGCCAGCAAGTCATGGCTCTACTCGGAGCTTCGTTCACCTCGACTGTAATTCATGTGGGCTCGTCGGATGTCGACGGGATCGTACTTCGACCCAAGCCGTCGACGACGGTCGAGGCGCTGCTCGAGGGCCTCGTGGTCACGGAGGAGGATCGCCCGGTGGCTGGGCTCGTACTGGCCCTCGAGCCGGTCACTTCGCTGGGCGAGGACGCCGCTTCGCAGCGTGTCGTCACCGACCGCGACGGTCGGTTTTCGGCGAGGGTTCGAGCGCGGCTGATCGAGCTGAGTATGCCCGAGCCCCGAGGGCTCGCGTTCGTCGGACGCTCGCGAGAATTTCACCCTTTCAGGCTTCGACCCGGCGCGCTTACACGGGCTCGCTTCGTGGTTTCGCGCGCCGACCAAAGTATTCGGGGGCGCGTCGTCGATGCCGCGCGCAAACCGATCGAAGGGGCCACCGTCGTGGCCATGCCCGAAGGTGAGGGTGAGGTTTTCGGCGGAATCAGTGAGGGCTGGGTGCGCCCGATGGCCCAAGCCCTGAGTGATGAAAATGGCTCATTCGAGCTCGATGGCTTGACTCACGAGACCTACCGCGTACGCGCGATTCGTGCGCGGCGCGGCCAAGCGGTCGCCCGGGTCGTTCGAGCGCCTTCGACCATCGAGCTCGTGGTCGAGACGCCAGGGGCGATCTCAGGACGGTTTTCGAGCGCTGACGGACGGCAACCTCGCTTCGTCGTCGTCGCGAAGCAACGCTTCGATGAGTTCTCGCGTCGCGGTGAGTTCTCGGCGCCGGGCGGAGAGTTCACGCTGCGCGACCTTCCGCCCGGGCGCTACGTGCTGTCGGCGCGAGGCGAAGGCGCCGGAGGGTCGGCCGAGGTCGACCTGCACGCCGGTCAACACCTCCGCGACGTCGAGATCCGACTCCGCCGATCATACTCACTCACCGGACGTGTGCTCGCTCCAGACGGCCGAGCCATCTCGGATTGCTACCTCCTGCTCGAAGGCGAGACCGAAATGGTCAGGGCAGAGACGAACGTCGATGGAAAATTCACCTTCCCCGAGGCCGGGCCAGGACCCAGGTCCCTGTTCGTGTCATGTGCCGGCGTCGAGGGCGAGGCCCACTGCAGCGACCATGTCTCGCTCGTGCTCCCGAGCGATCGCCCTCTCGTCCTCGACCCGATCGTCCTGCCCGTTCAGCTCGGCCCCGGCATGGGTATCGAGGAGAGTTTGGGAGTCGACCTCGAAGGCGGCGAAGTGAAGCTCGTCCGCGAGCCAAGCGCTGCTGCTCGGGCCGGGCTTCGCGTCGGCGACAGCATTACGGCAGTCGACGGTTTCGACGTGCGCGGGCGACCTTTGGTGCTCGAGTGTCTCCTCGACGCGGGATCGGGAGAGACTCGCTCGCTCGCCCTCGCGCGCGGCGCGAGCGTCTCGATCGTCATTCCGTGACTCATCGGAAGGTTGGGCGCCTCTGCCGCGCGAGCTCGACGACGCACGATCGAGGGGTTGACGAATCCAGCCGCTCACTCGAAGTTGCCTCGCATGAGCGCAGGCAAGCTTCGCCGAGCGATCCAAGAGCTCCCCGCGACTCGTTCGATCGGGGACGTCGAGTCTCTGGCCCGATCGCTCGGCGAACGCGTGAGCGCCAAGGAAGCGGCGCTACTCGTCGACCTCCTGGACACGGAGTGGAAGTCCTTCGGCGCCAATGCCTTGCGAGAGCTCGAACGCCTGGCGGCTCGCGCTTCTCCAAAGACTCAAGCAGCTCGCTTCGAGCTCGGCGCACGAACGAAGACCGGCGTCGAGGAAGTCTCGTCCGTGACGTCCTTGGGTCCCGCCGGCCTCGTCGCGATCGACGACTTCAGCAGCGTCGTGTGGAAGCTGGACAAGACCACGAAGGCGACGGCGCTTCGACCCGATGACGGCAGGTTCGATGACCTGGAGGGCCTGACCTACGACGCCGAAAGCTCGGCCCTCCTCCTCCTCGAGGAGGCCTCTCGAAAATTGTTTTCCATTCCGGTGAAGCTCGATTCCCAGCTCTCGCTCGGCGAACCCAAGCTCCTCGGCAAGCTCGCGCACGTCGGAACCGACGAGGCCTGCGGCTTCGAGGGTGTGTGTGTGTGGCCCGCCCAGCACTCCCCCGGAAAGAAATCGAGACTCATCGCCGTCAACGAAAAGGACCCTCTCGCGCTCGCCGTCTTCAACCGTAAGTCCCTCGCGCTCGAGGCCACAGTGACCTTGCCACCCTCGCTCGGAATCGGGGACGTGAGCGACCTGGCGGTCGACCCGAAGTCCGGGCGACTCTTCCTGCTCTCCGACGAGAGTGAGTGCGTGGTCGAGGTCGAGCTACGCCACCAGTCGAAGCTCCTCGGCTCGGGACCCTTGGCTTCGGAGTGGTCGATCGTCGAAGTCGGCCGAACCGAGCTCCCAGGCCTGAAGGGCAAAGTCCGGTTGCAGCCAGAAGGCATCACCTTCGACGCGTCCGGAGACTTGTGGATCGTCTCCGAAGGCGACCAGAGCCTGCTGCACCTCGAGAGGAAATAGCGTCATCACTCAGCCATCTGGCTCGCCGTCGCGAAGTCACTCCTTCGCGGGCCCTCCGATTCCGCGCAGATCATGGCGTCGCAAGAGAGACAGCAGGTACGCCCGATCCATCTTCGCTCGTCGCGCCGCTTCCGAGGCGTTTCCGCCGCACTCGGCGAGCAGCGCTTTGAGGTAGCTTCTTTCGAACCCGGCGAGCACCGAAGCCCGAGCCTCCCGATAGGGCTGAGTCACTCGCGCGACTGAGGGCTCACTGGAGTCGGCGCCGTCGTCCGGTCCGAGTTGGACTCGTCCCAGCGCTATAGCGCTCTCGATCACGTTCCGCAGCTCGCGGACGTTGCCGGTCCACCGATGGGTCATAAGCGCTCGAAGCGTCTCTGGATCGAACAGCGCCTCGTCCGTCTTGCCGAGGGTCTCCTCCACGAAGTGGGCGACCAGCGCCTCGATATCTTCGGGCCGATCACGAAGCGATGGGACCACGACCCGCGCCACGGCGAGTCGAAAATAGAGGTCCGTGCGAAACTGCTTTCGATTGACCTCGGCGCGGAGGTCGCGGTGGGTTGCGGCGACGACACGAACACTCACGGGAATCTCTTGCTCACCGCCAAGCCTTCGCACCACCCGCCTTTCGAGGACTCCTAGCAGAGCAGGTTGGATCTGAAGCGGAAGCTCGCCGATCTCGTCCAAGAAGATTGTCCCCTCGTGCGCGCGCTCGAACGCGCCGATATGACGGCGCTCGGCGCTCGTGTATGCACCTCTTTCGTGTCCAAAGAGCTCCGAGGCCACAAGCGTCGCGGGCATCGAACCGCAGTCAACGACGACGAAGGGACGGTCGCGTCGCGGTCCACGGGCATGGATCGCACGCGCGACGAGATCCTTGCCGCAGCCGGTCTCGCCTTCGATGAGTACGGAGACGGAGGCGGCCGCAAGCTTCGAGATGAGTCGCTTCACACTCATAATCCCAGCGCTGTTTCCGACAATCTCCGGAATATGGGGATCGGGCTCTGTCTTTCTCGGGAGCGCCGCTCCGTCATCGATACGAACATCGGTCTGACCAATTCGAAGGACCGCCCCCGGACGGACCTCCGCGCGCTCGATCCGAGTCTCGCCGAGGTAAGTCCCGTTGAGGCTCCCAAGATCCTCGACGAACACGCCCGTAGGTGTCCGCGACAACTCCACGTGGTAGCGGCTCACCGTGGGATCGCTGAGTACGACCAAGTTGCCTTCCGCGGTGCCGATGACTACCTTGCCCTCCGTCGAGGGTTCATAGGTCAGGCCGACGTTCGGACCCGCCAAGACGGCGATCCGCAAAGATCTGAGCGGCGGGTGCCGCCGGACGGGCGCGGCGGAGGTTTTGTCGAATTCAGGCATCTCGCGAGCTTCCGAAGATAGCTCGAGGGTGGACGTTCGAACAGGTCAGCCGTCGACGAAACGGAAGGCAAGGAGCTCGGGGCTAACGCTCTCCGAAGCCGTCCACGCATTTGCTTCGTCTTGACCGACCACCAAGACGTAGATCGCGTCGGGTGACGGCAAAGGGCGACCGAGCCCCGCAAGCCGGGCCTCGGGCAGGGTTCGGGCCTGGAGACCGAGATCCTCGAGCGACGCAACATACAATAGCGCCGTCAGGCGCATGCGCTCGGCGTCCGAACCCTGTGCAGCGACGAGGAGATCTTGCTCCACGCCGCTGGTCTTTCTCGGATCGATCGCCACGACCCGTAGGACGCGCGAAGGTCCTTGCGGGACAAGGCTCTCCGTTGCGACAAGGACCGTCTGGGTCCCCTCCAGCACTGGAATCTCGACCAGCGTGGGCGGCGGCGAACAGGCTGCGCAGAGCGCGAGCAGGGTGAGCAGGGTGCCGGACCTCACGACCTGCGATAGCATAGCCCACCGATGATCTCGTCGAAAGGCAGGCACTACGCAGCCATCCTGTTGGCGTCGCTGTTTGGGCTGCTCGGACGCTCCAGCGGCCAGGAGCGTATCATCGACCTCGGACGCCCCAAACAGCTGGTGCTTGTGGAGATGCGGCCGAATGGCGCGGTCACCAACCTGCACGAAGGGCGTCTTTTTCGGATCGGCGCGAGGCTCCTCGAGGCTCGCGCCGGCCTCGTCGTACGCTCGGCGGACCAGGCGGGGATTGAGCTATCCGCGCTCGAGGCCTGCCGCGGCCCGACTCGAATCAGTTGCTGGACGCGCGTTGCGACTAAGGACGGTGCTCGAGCGACGGCTGAACTCACCGGCTACTTGGTCATTCTTCAGCTCGAGTCCTCCAGTGACGGGAGCTCGCGAATGACAGGGCTGGCGATCGACACGGACGCGGCTCTGCGCCTGGGCGTCTCCGGGGCTTCGGGCTCTGCGGAGGCCCAGGAACGGATGGAGAACCAGATCTTCGAGAACGCCACTTCGAGCTACGCGGCGGCCATGGCGGGCGGCGACGATCGAGCGACCGAGCGACTGTTCGAGGGTTGGTTCGACGGCCCGCTTCGATCCGTCCTCGAGCGCAACGGGGACTGGGGCGCGGCGGGTTCCATCGAGCTCATCAGCGGTCGACCGGGCCTCACGATCAGACTCAACGGGCGGAAGATCGGTTCGACGGCGTCGGCGCGGACTCTGATCGTCGGAGCTCGCGCCGGCCCATACGAGCTCGAGGTCGAGACTCCCGGGTCTAACGAGCAACCATTTTCCGCCTCTTTCGAGCTGCGGGCCGGCGAGAGCGTCCGAATTTCCGGTCCGAGTACCTTGGATGCAAGGTCCGGCACGCGACGCGCCGCCTTCTGGGCCGGCATCGGGCTCGCGGCTTTGGGCGCAGGACTCAGCACCTATTCAGCAATTCATCAGGCGGATCGTACCTACCAACTCTGTCTCGGCACCGCATGCGGGGCGACTTCGATTTCCTCGCGCTTCACGACGTTTTCCGAGCTCGGCCTCGAACCGGGTTACGTCTCGCGTGACGCGGGTTCCGGCGTTCCAATCGCTCCCTTGGGCTATAGCCTCGCCGTGGTCGGTGCGACTTGGGCGCTAGGGGCGACTTTGCTCGGCAAACCCGACGAGGCGCCGTGGTTGATCCTCGGGCTTGGGATCGTCGCCGGGGTAGCTTCCTTCGGAGTCAGCGAGGCCCTGGACTGAGTGTGTCTCTCAGCGGCCGACGGGTCGCAACGCGGCCAAGCAGACCATAGACCTCGAGCCACAGGTCGGAGATCCGGAAACAAATCCAACCTCTCCGAAAAGTTCTTCGCAATCAATGCGGCGCCGGACTGAGCGCTTTCTTCAGTCGATCGAGGCAGCGGGCGAGGCTCGCGGCATCGTAGCTCAATGCGCCCGTGATCGCGCAGCGCTGAATAAAGGTCCGCTCCTCGCCTAGCGAAAGACCGTTGCTCGCCTCGACGATGCCGCGGCTGAGCTCGCCGAGAATGGCCGGGTCACTGGGTCTCTCGTTGGCCCGTTCGAGGAGCTCGCTGAGTTCTCCGATCGGATTGGGTCTGGCGGGTTGCACGAGCGCGGGTGAGCTGGCCTCGCTCCTTTTCACGCGAGCGGTCGCGTCGGGAGCAATTCGCCGCGGACCAGCCGCGCGGTGAGCTCCAGCCGACGAAGGACCCAAAGGCATCCCGCCCGCAGGCTCAGAAGCCGCCGGCTTGGCGCGCTCGGGGGCCGCAGGTCTTGGACCCAAAGGCGCGACCGTGCTCGCCTTCGCCACGGGCGTCAACTCCGACGGGACGATCTCGGCCGACTCGTCTGGAGCAGGAAAGAGGACGCGGCTGCCGGCGAGTCCGACCAGCGCCAGCGAGAGTGCGATCGGAGCCACGACGATGAATCGCGCCCGAGCTCGAGGCGGGGAGTGTGTCACTTCAGGCTCGCGCTGTGTTCGTGCAGAGGAGCTCTCGGTCGTGGGGTGAGCCGGCGCTGGTGCAACCAAGGTGTCCGGTGCTCCATCGTGCTCCCTTTGGTCGAAGAGCGACCAGCTTGGAACGATGAGTTGCGCGGCGCCGGAGCGGCGCTCGCCGTCTGCCTCAGTGCGGCTGACTTCCTCTGGCTCAGTGCGGCTGAGTTCCTCCAAAGTCGACCGCTCGTTCCAATCCGAACTAGCGGTGGCGGTGGGTTCGTCCTCGGGAATGGCATCGAGCTCGGTGCGATCCGGCAGGAGCGCACACCGCGCGGCCTCCCATAGCTCCGCGACCGATTGGTAACGGTCGCGTGGGTCGATCGCCATGGCGCGCATGACGACTTCGTCGATCTCTTCGGATAGCTCCGATCGCCACTGGCTCGGACGAGGCCTTGGACCCGAGCAGATCCGGACCAGCATCGCAATCCAGGAGTTGGCGCGGGCGTCGGTCGAGTCACTCTCGTGAGCGCGCAACGGTGCGCCGTCGGATGCCCGGAGCCAGGTCCGTCGGAGGGTCAGAAGCTCGAACAAGATCGTTCCGAGCGCGAAGAGATCCGTGCGCGCGTCGATCGCGTCGCTGTTCAATTGCTCGGGCGCTAAGTACGTCGGTGTGCCGACCACGCGACCCTCCGTGGTCGAGTCTCCCGGCGCCCCGCCGAGTACCTTCGCGATCCCGAAGTCGACCACCTTGACCCTGAGGGGGCCACCACGGCGGCTGAGCAAGATGTTCCCGGGCTTGAGATCGCGATGGACGACCCCCTGCCCATGGGCGTAGGCGACCGCGCTGAACAACGGGTCGAGCAGAGCGATGAGCTCAGGGGCTCGGTAGAGCTGATCCGCTTCCGCCCGGGAGCTGATCTCTCGCTCGAGCGTCGTGCCCTCCACATATTCGAGCGCCAAGTATGGACGCTCGCTCGCGGAGAAAGCGATTGCCCGAGCGATCCCTGGGTGGTTGAAGCCCAACAAAATCCTGGCCTCCTGCTCGAAGCGTTCGAACACATGCGGAGCGTCCCACGCCTCGCTGCGGAGTAGCTTGAGCGCGAGCTCGTCCTTCGTGTTGACGTCCTGAGCCAGCCAGACTGTTCCGAAATGTCCAGAGCCAAGGACCCTGACGAGTTGGAAGCGGCCATCGACGATGCCGCCTTCGACCTCGTCGCGTCGCATCCCTTGAACGCGTATCCAACGGGTCGGACACTTGACAAGCGTGCTGTAGGGGACTGCCAACAGCTCTTTCACTCGCCTGTTGGCTACCGCCAGCAGGCGCGCGGGCCGCTCGCAACGCGGACTTGGGAGTTACGTCCTCGCCGCCGTGGCACACCCGTTGCTTCTCGCGAAGGAATGATTTCGAGACCAACTTCGCAGCCATCCACCGCGCCGCGCCGATCGCCAACACCGAGTGTGCCGGAGGCGCGCGCGGTGAGCTCTGCCGCCGATGTCGAGAGAATTCGCGCGCACCTCGACGAGCTCGAGGGTCGGCGCCCCTCGGAGTCCAAATCCGCACCCACGCTCGCGCAGCGGGCACGGACGCTCCTCGATCGACAGCTCGCCGAACGCGCGGAGAAGGTCGCGCGAGGCGACACGTTGCCGCGGATGCGAGCTGTCCAGCTCGTCGAGATTGATGCGTCGAGCGCAGCAGAGCTCAGTCCCGAGACACTCGAGCTCGCGAAGACGGCGCTGCGCAAGGCCGGGGTCGAAGCGGTCTTCGTCGCCGACGAACGGCTCGACGAGGTGCTCGACGGAGCCGTCGACCTCGGCCGCCTGCGAAAAGTCTGTCGTGACCACTTTCAAGCGCGAGCCTTTCCCGAGTGGACCTGGCTCGCCGTCCCTGAAGGCGTCCAGTACGGGCGCGGCTGGGGCGCTATGGGAAAGGCCGCCGCGATGATCGCGGCCCGGGACTGGAAGCACCTCGACCAGGCTGCGTCCGTTCGTTTTCAAACCCACATTCTCTTGCACGAGCTCGGCCACAACTTCGGTCTGACTCACGAGCCAAAAGACCCGTCCTACCAACACGACAATCGGACGTGCGTCATGGCGACGCAACTCCCGCCCGACCCGCGCGACATACCAACCGAATACTGCGAGGGATGCCGCGCCCACCTCTCGCCCCTTCCCGAACGATACTGAGCTCGGAGAAAACGATGCCGAAGATATCCGCCCTCGCAAGTCTCATCTTCCAACCCAGGCTGGTCGCGAGGCGAGACGTACCAAGACTCAGCCTGACTTCACCCGCCCCCGATGGCTTGCATGCCGCCCCCACCGCCAGGCTCCTGCCACTCTCCAAACCTGCCGCACCCACCGAGACCCAGAACACCCGTGACCCCTCCGCGCGCTGGAGCGAGATCGACAGTTACCGATATCACTCCAAGTTTTTCCGCGAGTGCGAGGCCGAGATCCAGAAGCTCGTACCCGAAGATCGACGCGCCAGGGTCAAGGCGGTCGGACTGATGTACCTTGCCCATGACGCGCCCGACCTCACCAAGCTGAACAACATGGTCGGTGAGACCCATCGCAGGACCGCGGGGTACTCACCCATGAACCGAGCGCGCTACGCGGAAGGCGCCGCGCTGATCTCACTGCAAGACAGATCCGGAGCGGGTGACACCGACCTCACTCTCTTCGATTTCGCCACCGCCGGTCCGCCAACGCGGCTCGCCGAAAGGCTCGGTCGCGCCTTCGAGGCCAAAATGAGTGATCCCCAGACCCTGATGGACTTGGTCGTGATGTGCAAGCGACTCTATCCGAACGCCGAGATCTCCATCTACGCCAACGGACACTCGCGTAGCGTCTTCCTTGGAGCCTTCTCGGACCACCACGACGCCGACCCATCGGAGCTCGACCCCTCGGCTCGAGGAAGTCCGAGTCCCGATGACCTCATGTCGTATCCGGCGCTCGCCGAGACTCTCTCGAAGCTCAGCTCGAAGCTTGGGATTCGGATCGGGGCGCTCGGGCTGCTCGCATGCGGAACCGGCGCCCTGGAGATCCTGAGGCAGCTCGTCCCGAAAGAAGGCTCCCCCGCAGCTCGCTACGTCGTGGTCAGTGAGGACGCGCTGTCAGGGTCGTCTACCGCGTGGATCGACGCGCTCGCGCCGAGAAACGGTTACGAGCCACTCAGGCTCGCCAAAGCCATGGCGCGCTCGGTGTTCGAGGATGGCGTGAAGGAGGATCCGACCAACGGGCATCGAATCCCGCACGCCCTAGCAGTGGTCGATCTCGAGAAAGCCCGTGCGGCCTTCGACGCCGTCAGGACGTTTCTGATCGCTGCGGACGCGACGGTTTCGAAGCATCCGCGGGCCTTCGTCGAGGCGCGCAATCACGCTCAACGGATGAAGGGGTCTGGGAACGTAGATTTCTCCGCCCAAGTCGACGCTACAGACTTCGTTCGGCGAGTCGTGTGCAACGTGCTCCGCGAGCTGCTCGTCGCAACCGAGGACGCCCCAGTCGAGGCCGCGTTTGGCATCCGCATGGAAGGATCTCTGCCAAACACGCTGGACGATTCGACCAGGAACTTCCTCGTTGCAGGTCGTGAGTTGCTGCAGCGCCTCGATGACCTCGTCGTGCAGTTCTCCGCGCCGACCGAACGCCTTTGGGCCGAGCGCTGGGACGAGTGTGAGATGAAGGGAGCGCGCGGGTTGAGCTTCTTCTGGCCCGGCGTCACGACCGACCACGAGGGCCGGACGCGCCGAGCTCATGCGACGGGCCGGTTCAACGACTCGAGCAACGCTGGGGCCCTAGAGGCTGCGCTGCCTGGCTTCCGGAGCCTGGGCTTGCTCGAGCTCGGAACCAAGATCGACCTACAAGCCAGTAAGCTGACTCGTCAGGGCTGAGGTCCTGAGATTACTTACGGAGCTCGGCGCAGCCATGTATAGAAGGTCGGGGGTCCGCCCTCCTCCGGATTGAGCTGCTGGTTTTCGTAGGCGATCAAGAAGTCATCCCCGACGGGTACGATGGAGCTGACAGGCGCCGGTCCCACGGGCAAATCACAGAAACCTTTCTCCCGGTCATAGACAGCCAACCAGCCGAATGAGCCGCCTGCGATAAAACCACCTCCCGCAGGACACAGCGCCCGAATGATCCACGCGCCTGGTTTTCCGAAAGGCTCCCAGCGCCCATCGAAGTACCGCGAAAGAACTCCGAGCACATCGCCGACAATCACGCCGAGCCCAGGCACGCTTGCTGAGGCGACGAGACCCGCGGTGCCGTCTCCCACTCGCTCGAACGTCTCCACACCCGCCTTGATGCGCCGCACCGTCGTTTGGGTCGATTGGAGGGCAATGACTTCACGCGGCGCCGTCCACAGAAGCGAGCCTAAGCTCGAGCTCATTTTTCCGCCCGGATGGGTCGACCAGGTGCTTCCGTCGAAGCTCGCGATCGTATCGGTGGTCAGCGTGTAGATCTCGAGCTCCTGATTCGATGGGGATCCGTGAATCCAACCCGGCGTCTCCCCGACTGGGCTTGGTGGGACCTCCTCAAACTGAGTGCCCACACTTCGAAAGAGCCGTCCACCAGCGCCGGTTAGCCACAGCTCGTCTGCCGACCGCCGAAACGACGCGGTGACACTCAGCCCGGGGACGAGCGGACCGATCTTCGTCGAACCGTCTCGGGACACCTGGAAATACTCGCTCCCAATCACGATCAGAGCCGATTGTTCATCCAAAGCGACCGCAGTCCATGGGTGTCGATGGGTGTCGAGCGCGTACGTCTCGACGACCCAGCCCGTGCATGCCCCAGACCTCTCGATGCGATAAGCGTCGAGTGTCTCGGGCAGGATCACGGTCCTCGACCAAGCGCCGACGTCTCCGTCGCGGTCGACTACAGCTAGGAACGCTTCCTCCGGGGGCGCCAAGGTCGATGATCGCGGGCTCGGGCTCGATTCCGACATGGGTACTGGACCAACGCCGAAACCCATTTCCGCGAGGCTTTCGCGGTATAACAGCGCCAGGATGCGAACCGATCCGCCGACTTCGTCTTCTGGAATCACGAACCCCGTAACCCGGTCCGTCGAATCGACCCGCGAGGCAGTCAGCCTCGCGATGGAACCCGGGCGTTCGATCCCAACGAGGAGAGAACGGGCGTCGCCGAGAGGAGGCTCAGCGATGAAGACGCGGGTCTCGGAGGCCGAACAGCCGAGGAGCGTGGCTGCGAGGAGGTTCAGAGTGGCGCGGGCTCGGGCGAGCATCGGGACCCTGCGCAAACTCTACCAGCACGAACCCGCGATGACCAGGCGCGCAGCTTCGCTCCTCTTCTGCTTGCTGGTTTCTTGCGAAGAGCAACGCCTCATCGCGTTCGACGCCGGAGGATCGGTACTGCGACGAAGGGGCGGGACCGACGCCCGCGACACGGGCGACGCTGGAGACGAGGCGGAGGATGCGGCGCCTTCGGACATGGGTTTGACTCCGGATGGCTCCCAGCGGGACGGCACGCCATCGGACGGCCGAGTCGATGGTGGCGACCCGCCCGAGACGTGTGGCGAAGCGAAGCCGCTTCCCAGCACTCAGGGGACTTGGGAGTGTGCGAGTCCGATGAGTACTGCGCGACGCGGACATTCGGCGACGCTGCTTGCTGATGGTCACATCCTCGTTACCGGTGCCGGGAATGCCGAGATCTATGGCCCGGAGACCGACGGATGGCGGCCCGCGCCGCCGCCAGCCGTCGTCCGATACGGGCATCGTGCCGTGATACTGCGCGACGGCCGGGTCCTCGTGATCGGAGGGAGTACTTTGCCAAAGGGCGAGGCACCTCTTCGAAGCTGTGAGCTCTACAATCCTTACGCCCCCCCAAGTGGCGGGTGGACCGAAGGCGGCTCGATGAGTGTAGCGCGCTGGCGACCTGCGGTGACTGTGCTTCGTGATGGTCGTGTCCTCGCGGTATCCGGCGATGAGTCGGGCGCGAACACCGAGATCTACGACCCTGGATCAAACGGGTGGGTTCGCGCCGCGCCGGTTCCCTTCGAGTCGACACGAGCTTCCATCGCTCCGCTCGCGGACGGGAAGGTGCTCCTCTTGGGCGGCACTCAGTCGCTCCGCGCGGCCTTGTTCGACCCCGTGTCTGGGGCCTGGACCCCCACGAACCCGTTGGCGCACGGCGACTCGGACTCCGCTGAAGTGTTTGCGCTGACGGGTGCCGGAGCACTGTCAGTTGGGTCTCGCTTCGTCCAAGCCTTCGACCCGAGCCGCGGACTATGGACGACGACGGGCACTCGGTCCCCTTCGACCCAACTGGATGTTCGGTCGTTCATCGACGGCGAAAGCCGAGTATTCTCCGCGGGCGGAATGTCGATGGGACGCATGCTGCTCGAGGCGAGTGTGTTCGACGAAGTAACTTCTGGGTGGATCCCGGCCGGTCGGCTCCAGCGACCCCGCGTCGAGCACGCAGCGACGGTGCTCGCAGATCATCGGGTGCTGATTTTCGGCGGCTGCGACGAGCCTAGCTGCGCTCGCACGCTGAAGAGTGTGGAGATTTTCACGCCGAATTCCTGGTCGTGCGGAAACGGTCGCAGAGAGTATCCGGAGACCTGCGACGACGTGACCCAAAGCTGCTCGCGGTCGTGCGTCATCCGCTCCTGCGCGAGCTCTCCGCCGCCGTTCCTACGGCGCGAACAGCACGCGCTTGCGTATGACTTCGTCCGGCAACGGGTGGTGCTTTTCGGCGGATCGCTCAGAGTCTCCACGTTCGACGACGTGCGGGAGCTGATGGGTAGCACATGGTTTTGGATGCAATTCTCGGGCGCTCCATGGCCTGCGCGGCGTAGCGGCCACGCCTTCGCCTTCGACGGGCACCGAGGCAGGTCGATCCTCTTCGGCGGCGGCGACCACAACGGCGCCCTACTCGCGGACACCTGGGCGTGGGACGGCGCCCGATGGGCAGACGTGTCGGCTCCGGGAGCGCCACCTCCACGACTCGAGCACGCCATGGCGTGGTTTCGATCTCCGGGGCGTATCGTCATTCACGGCGGGTCGAATCGGCGGAGCTTGTACGACGATACTTGGGAATGGGACGGTTCTGGCTGGCGTCAGCGAGCAAATGGTCCTGGTCGCCGACAGCACGTCATGGTTCATGACTTGGCCCGCGATCGGATGATATTCTTCGCAGGCGACGATGGGTCTCTGCGAGATGACTTGTGGGAGTACGACGGAGTCGCCTGGCGCGAAGTCGTCGTGAGTGGGCAGCGCCCGCCTGCCCGAACCAGCTACGCGGCCACGTACGACGCCGCCCGAGACCGCATGGTCGTTTTCGGAGGGACAGGCACCACTGGCCTCCTAGGGGACACGTGGGAGTGGGACGGCACTCAGTGGCACGAAGTCATGACAGTTGGCGCAGTCCCGGCCGCGCGGAGCGGCGCGTCGATGACTTTCGACGCTGCGAATGACCGGGCCATCCTGTTGGGAGGATGGGACGGTCGGGACCAACTCGAAGATCTCTGGATGTGGGACGGTTCGTCGTGGTCGGTCGTACCCTTCGAGCCTGGTTGTACGCCCTGAGCTGTCGAGACTATCTATTCTTCGCAGACCTGGAAGCAGCCGTCCTCCAGCGTTCCCCAAGAAATCGCCCTCGCGACTCCCGACCTTCCAGCGGCCGAGCTCGCAGTGTGTAGCGCCCCGTGCCGAACCCGTGCTACACCAACCGAGTGAAAGGGAGCATTCACGCCCGACTCGACGAGGAGAAGGCACCATTCGGTGCGCTGAAGCGTACGACCGGCGAGACTGAGTCCTCGCATGGTGATACCAGTCGGAACCGCGCAGCATGACCTTCGATTCGGACTTCGAGGAATGTCGAAGGGGGTGAAGCCCGCGCTTCGAAACGCTCGATTGAGCGCGCCTCGCCGGCGCTCCCTGCTTCGAACGCTCGTCGCCTGCTTCCACCTGCACGCGTGCTCGAAGATCGTTCCCATCCAGGTACCGCTCCCTGAAGAAATGGCGTTCGCTGCGCTGCGCTTCGACTCACCCAGCGCGTCCGTCCATACCGGCCTTGGCCGGACCACGCCCGACGGCCTGCGCTTCGAGATCGACGCGGAGCTCACCGAGGCTACTCTCGTCGAGCTGTCGGCCTTCACGTCCGGACGCCTCACGACAGCCGAGCTCTCGGACCCACCCCCGAGCCGGCTGGAGCCCGCCCGCTCGGGACGAGCCAACCTCCCACCCGCTAACTTGGAGCTCCGGGGCAGATGGAGTGGATCTGACTCACGGTTCGATCTCGACCCGGAACCACGGCCTGTCACCGCGTCCTACATGCCGACTTGCCCGGAAGATCCTTGCGCGTCGATCTCGATCTCGACGCTGCGCCAGATCCCCGTGGCCGGCAACATCGTGACTACGTTCGTCGATGAGTCCGGAGACGCTCCTCTGATCGTCACCAATGTCGGCGGCGTGCTCGAGCTTCGAGACGAAGTCGCAGTCCCCCTCGTCGAACTCTCCACGTCCACGCCCATTCAAGCCGCCGTCGGAAATGCAACTCACGGCTTGTGGGTCGTCACGTCCACCGGACTCGTGCACCTGAGTCGGACGTCGGGACTGCGGTCGCTCGCACCACGGCAATCGGGCTCGGAGCCTCGAATGGCCCTCTCCGCTGGCCCCGAGCTCGAGCTCTTCATCGCGTCGAACACCCACGAGCTCGAGCGCTTCGACGGCTCGCGCCTTGAACGGATCGAGCTGGGTCTCGGTCTCGATCCCACTTCGACGAGCGATGTGGACGTCGAGTGGCTCGGGCCTGAGGAGGCCGTCGCGGTCTTCGCCGACGCAGATGCAATCGTTCGCTTCGACCACGGGTCGATTTCAATCGACCGCTCCCTACGCGCACCCGCGGCTATCGCCTCCATTCCTGGGTTCGGGCTCGTCGTCGCGACGGAGACTCTCGTCGATCAACACAGCTCGGTCTATCACTTGCAGGATGGAGATTGGGATCCGCTGGAAAAGATCCCTTCGGAAGGCGTCATTTATCGAACCCTGTGGCCCCTCGGGGGTGGCTTCCTCTTCGGAGGCTTCAGAGGAGCCTTGTTCTACTACTCCGTCGGATTGGGGACGTGCACCTTTCCGGCACCGACCGCGGGAACGATCATGGACGTGACTCGAATCGGCGACCGACTCTTCTTCAGCACCGGCGATCGGCCGACCGTAGAGGCTCCGCTCCTCGAGCTCTCTCTGACCTTGAAGGACCTGCACCCAGGCTGCCGTGCCTACGCGCTCTCACAGCTCCGCTGAGCTCGCGGCCCGAATCGTTCGGTGAGGCTTCGGATCCTCAACCGATGATTCGTCGCACCTCCCTGCGGAGGAAAGGCTCGTCGGAGCTAGCGGCACGTTGCTTGCGAAGAGCACACTCATGCGACCCACTCTCGCTTCCCTTCCCGGCAGAAGCTGGACCCCATACGGCGTCGGCAACTTCCCCGAGGATCGTCCGATCGCCGGCCCAGCGTTTGGCTTCGGAGCCAGCGACCACTTCGGAACCATCGGTGCTCAAAGCTCTCCGCTCGGACCCGTCGGGGGAGATCCTTCGCTCCTCATGTCGTGGCTGGGAGTGTTCCAGCAACTGGCTCAGCTCGCTCGGCAAATGCCGCAACAGGACTCTCCTCGAGGGAGTGGCATGTCCGCCCTGCGCGAGATGGGCCAACTCAGCAGCAGCCAACTCAGCAAAGACCAACTCGGAAGTCGCGGAGAAGGAGGATTCGCGTCGACTCACGGGACGGCCCCGGTGCCCGCGCGCGCCTTGCCGGCGCTCTCGGAAAGCCCACCTACCGCTGCAGGATCTACCCAGAAAGCGACCTATCGTCCGAAGTCTGCCGAGGCCATCGAGCTCTTCAAAAAGGCCGCGCGGTCCGCCGGACTGCCCGAGTCCTGGGCCACCGCGCCGGCGCTTCACAAGCTCCTCGCTCGCGAGTCCGGTGGCCAAGTCGGTCGGCCCAACTATACCTACGGCCGCCGGGCCAGCGACCCATCGAAGTGGCCGAGCATTCACCAGGAGCTGAAGAGCGGCCGACGCACCGCCGCTTCCACCGCGTCCGGCCTGGGGCAGCTCCTCCTGTCCAACGTGGACAAATACTATCCGAGCGGTCGGCGGGGCATAGGTAACGCCCACGAGGAGGCCGTGGGTATGCTTCGCTATATCAAGGATCGCTACGGATCACCCGAGAATGCGTGGCGACAGTACGGCCGAAACCACGAGGGGTACTGACTACGGACGCGTCACCCACCGACTCTTCGCGTCAGGACCGCCACCGCCGCGGGCCCTCCATCTTGTGAATCCGAGCCCACGAGCACGGTCCCTGAAGCGCGAACGAGGAGCGTCCTCACCCCCGTCGGGATGGCATATAGCGGCGGGCAAAGGCCATGGTCGATCACGTACTCTTGAATCGAATACTCACTCCCGATGAGAAAACCACCCGCGAGCGGAACGATGGCGCGCGCCCCGGACCCCAACTGCTCGTCGTGGAGCCTGAAGACACCCTCGTGATCGTCATACAAGAGCCCGGTCTCGACGGTGCCCACCATCGTGCCCCACCCACGAAGGTAAGCCGCGGCGCTGCCTCCCTGACTCATCCGGCTGGGAGACTCATCGATGAGTTGGCCGGCCCGGAAACGCCAGATGATCGGATCGAGAGACCACACCACGACGACCTCCTCGGGCCCGACGCGCGCAAGGCCACCTCGCCGGATATTACGGGCCACGGCAGAGCTGAGCTCGCTCGAAACGGTCGACCAATCCTGGCCCGAACGCCGGAGGAAGCTTCCGCGATCGGTCAGCGCGAATAGGCCCTCGCCAGTCGTCGAAGTCCCAGCCGTGATGTAACCGTAGACGTCATCGACGAACGGCGTCGCCGACTCCAGGATCAGCCCTCCCGCGTCGAGCCGCCCCCGAAAGACGTGATAAGCGCCGCCGAGCCACAACTGACCTCCTCCGTCGAGCGCCGCCGAACGAATGGCCTGAGTTGCGGGAACCAGGTCGACGGGAGCGACGTCACCCGACTCGTCGACGACGTAGACGTGCTGGTCATAAGTTCCAAGGAGGGCTCGACGGTCGGGGAGCTCGACGCTCCACGCGACTCCCTTTTTGGAACCCGATAGCTCGAACGCCTTCACGTCCCAGCCGGAACACGGGTCCTCTCGGCAGCCGCCGTCGACGCGCACACGGAACGACCGAACGAACGGAGTCAATTCGGCTTCGGAGCCGAGCTCCGTCCACTCGAGGGAGTCGGGGCCCTCCGGGTCGAAGGTACCCGTGTACGATCGGTCCGGGCGCGCCTCGTCAAGGAGCGCGCACTCGCCAGGCGTGACCTCTCCGAACGGGAACGGAAACTCGTCAGGTCGGTTTCGTCGCTCCAAGATCGTGATGCGAGCGCTCGGACCAACCGCGACCGTCAGCGACTCCTTGGCAGGGACAGCAAAGATGCGCTCGCCTTCGGACTCGATCGCCACGACGAGCTTGGAGTTCTCGTCGACGCCCTCGGGGTGAGTCAGCGTAAAACGCGACTCCGCACAACCAATCAGGGCGGCCATGACGGCGACCCGCCGCCGCATCTCACCGAACCTCCCGGCGCGAGCTCGAGGCTCGCTCCGAGCTTCCGGCGTACCCGCGCGCCTCCACGGCGCCACGATCGCACAGACCGCCGGGCGCAGGAAGAGCCCTGGCGCATGGACTGCGCGGATTGAGGAAGTTGAATAGTCTCTTTCTCCCAAAGTTCGCGCACGATCTGGCAAGACTTTGGACGCG
>CAYXDO010000196.1:0-19232 GCA_964463485.1 uncultured Myxococcales bacterium
GACGCAGACGCAGACGATCTGACGCAGACGATCTGACGCAGACGCAGACGATCTGACGCGAACGATGCGTTCCGGCGCGGATTGCTCCTCGCTGGCTGCGGGCTTAGGATCTCTCGATGTCGCAGCGGGCTTGGCTGGCGCTCGCGTGGGCTGCTTCCGCGTGCGGGCCTGCCGCGCCTCAGTATGCCATTGATGCGGACCTCCCCGACGCGGTTGCTTACGTTGGCGTGCTTGCGTTTGGAGAGGACGAGCTATTGGTCGGGTCGAGCGGGCTTGCGCTGGTTCGCGATGGCCGCGGGTGGCCGGCTGTCGAGCTGTCGGCCGACGCCTTGCGTATCGAGGTCTTCGGCTTCTCCGCGGACCAGATCCGAAGTCGCTCCACGGTCGCGGATGAGGAGCTCTCTCGGCGACCGCTCGCCCTTGCTGCGGAAGGGGCCGCGCGGCTCGATTCGCCGGTCTATGCAGCGGGCGCCGCGGTCGTCGGAGACGTGGCGCGACTCTTTCCGATCGACCCGAGGCCGCTCACGGCCGATTGGCTTCCTCCGTGCCCCGGCTTTCTGGGTCGAACGGACAATCTTCTTTTGAGCACAAACTGTTCGGCTCGCTGTCCGATGGCGCTCCGTAGCCCCGGCTCGTGTGCCTTCCAGCTGGAAGCTCCGGCGTGTCGGTTGGGTGAGCTGCACGGGATCGTCGACGGCGCGGGGCGGGCCAGGGACATCGAGACGAGCGGTTCGTTCGTGTGTGAAGGCCTGGACGCGGTGGACGAGGCGCTCCTGACGATTCAGTGCTCGTCTGGGAGCGGAGCTCCCTGCTGGATCGACGTCCACGAGAGACCGCTCGAGGTGCCCGTCCAGCTCGAGGTCGCGGAAGTCACTTCGGTGGATGCTCGAGTGGGTACAGCCGAGGACCCTCCGATTTTGGGGTGGCTTGGAGACTTGGCCGTGGGCGAAGAGATCGTGGTCTCATCGTTTTCGGACTTCATGACGGGCACTGACTGTCGACCGAGTATCGCGCCCCGCTCCACACTCTCGTTCTTGGACAAGGGATCGATGGAGGTCGTCAGGACGGCGACGGCTCCGCCGTGTTTGACTCGACTCGACCGAGACCCGCGCGGGGGTGGGTTTGTGGGGATTCATCGGGACTCCGAGGACACCTATGCCGTCGGCGTTTTCGACGCGCGGGGCTCCTTGGTGCGGTCGATCCCGCTTCGGCCTGACTCACTTAACCTCGCGACCATGAGACCCAATGACTTGATCGCGGGTCCACCCGGCTGGGTTGCCGTGGTCTTCGCCTCGGCCGATCTGAACCGAGTCGTGATCGTCGACCTCGACGATGGGGAGCTCCGACTGCTCCCGACGGGTTGCGACGGTGAGTGTCCGTCAATCGGTGACCACCCGACCGCGATGGCTTTGTCGAAGCAAGGTGAGTTGCTGGTCGCGGACCGCAAAGAGGATTTCATTCACGTGATCGACCCGGTGACCGGCCTGGAGAGTGTTCCGCTCGATCTTTCGTTCGAGTGCGGAGGTGTTCACACGCTGGCCACGGACATCGGTCAGGATCCGATCACGGGGGTGATCGTGGTGAGCGCCGACGACGAAGGGAGTGAAGCGCACGTGTTTTCCGGGGCGCAGACGGGGGAGGCATGTCGTAGCGCCGCGGTCTTTGCGGCGGAGGCCGAGGCAAAGTCGCTCTTGTTGGCGCCCTGGTCGGAGGGCGGCGAGTGGGTCGTCGGAATGATGGGCCGAGGTGAGGAAGGGGCGATCGGGATCTTGCAAGCGAACCGACCAGGGTTCTCGGCGGAGTTGGCCAAATTGGGTCCGGGGTCCGGACCCGTGAGTCGCTTGGTTCGGAGCGGGGAGGATGTCGTCGGGTTGCTGCCCTGGTCGGGGAAACTCGTGAGGATCTGGGCTCGATGAACGCTTGGATTCTCCGACGTCGGCAGTGAGTTGCTGCGAGTGAGCATTCGAAGCCCACACTTACCCATCGGACGTTCGTCCACTCGTCAGACCGCGCAAAGGGGACTCATCGTGACATCATGGGGCCAGGGCTCGTCATCGCAACCCTTCTCGTCGCGACCGGACCATCGGGAGGGTCCGACCAAACCGAAGCTCGATCGAGCGCGACCCTCGAGAAGCTCGAGGAAGCGATCGTAACGATCTTGGAGATCATCACTTCGGAGAGAGATCCGCGGCCGGATTATCTCCATCGTCTGGCGGAGCTTTTGTTGCAGAAGTCAGCTCTGATCAAGACCAAGGAGATGCTCGCGCACGACTCCGCGTATGTGCGGTGGTTGGAGTCGGGCGAGAAAGGGCGAGCTCCACAGCTCACCGAATTCGTTCGCGAGTCGACTGCGATCGAGCGGAGTGCGTTGCATGCGCTCGAGAAGGTGATCTCTGGCTCCCCTTCGTATGCGAAGGCGGACGAGGTCTTGTTTCGCGCGGCCATCGTGGAGAAGGACTTGGGCTTGGCCAAGGAGAGCCAGGAGCGGCTCGAGATGCTCCTGAGTAGGTATCCGAAGAGTCCACTCTTGGGGCAGGCGTTGATTCGAATGGGCGACAGCGCGTTCGAGGCCAACTCGTTGCCGCGGGCGCGTCGCGCGTTCGAGGGTGCGTACGAGCGCGGTGACCGAGAGGTCAGGAGTTACGCGCTGTACAAGTTGGCCTGGTGCGACTTCAACGCGAACGAGTATGACGAGGGGATCGTGAAGCTGACGCGGCTCGCGAAGTCTGGGGATGCCGTGATGAAGTCGGAGGTCGAGGACGACTTGCCGCTGTTCTTTGCTCGTGCGGAGCGGGTCGAGGAGGCGCTTGCTCATTTCTCGGGGCTCGCGCCGGACCTGTTCGTACGTGGCATGAGCAAGACCGCAGCGGCGCTCGACGAGCAAGGGAAGTGGGCGCTCGCGGTCGAGGCGCGTCGTCGCGTTTTGTCTGCGCTACCAGGACACTCGTCCGTTCCCGAGACTCGGGTCGCTTTGATGGCGAGCCTGTCCGCGATGGAGAGCGACGAGCAGATCGTGGCGGAGGCGCCAGCGCTGTTGAATGCCATGACTCGATCGGTCTCCGAGGACAGAGTCGTGCGGGTGGTCTCGATCGCCCACGATCGGCTGCGGGCGGCCCAGAAGTCCAAGGCGAAGCGTTCGTTCGAGGCGGCCGCCGCGCTCTATGGTGTGGCTCTGCGCGTGGATTCGGCGGCGGCTCGGCAGGCTCGGCCGTTCTTTGCGGACGCGCTCTCGAGTCTCGGTCGCGAGGCCGAAGCGGCGAAGGAGTTGATGTTCGTCGCCAGCGATTCGGCGGCGAAGGACCGGAAGGCGGCGGCGGCGGAGGCCCATCGGCTTTATTTGGAGCTCGCGAAGGAGGGTTCCGCGGAGAGTGTGTCGGAGGGGGTCGTAGCGTCCGCCGACGCGTTGGCGATCCTCGATCCGAACGCGGAGGAGACGCTCGCCGCGCTGTTCAACGCGGCGAACGTGAGAGTGCGACAAAATCGTCGTGCGGAGGCGCTGACCCGGTTCGAGGCGATCGCAGATCGCTCCTTGAAAACACGGGCCGGTCAGCGGGCGGCCTTGGCTGCTCTCGACTTGCTGGTAGGAGCCGAGGAGTGGGTTCGTGCGGAGTCGAAGGCGGAGCGGTGGCTCGAGGTCTCGAGTTTGCCTGGCGAGGTGAGGAAGGACCTCGAGCAGCTCGCGCAAGGCGCGGCTTACAATCGGCTGCTCGCGGTTCAGCGCTCGGCGAAGGGTCTGACGGGTGACGCCCGGGAGTTGGCCTTTTTGGAGGTTGCCGAAGGTTTCGAGCGGCTGGCCCGGAAGTTTCCTCAGTCGCAGTATGCTGACGAGGCGTGGATGAGCTCGGCGCTCCTGCTCGCGGAAATTCGGCGGGTGGATTTGGCGTTGGGAGCGCTCGGGGCGCTCGAGAGAGGATATCCAAAGAGCGAGCACTCGAAGCGTGCCGCGATGTTGACCGCCGAGCTTCGCGCGGCCATTGCTGACTTCGAGGGCGCCGCGCGAGCGTACGAGAGATACTGGGCGACCTACTCGTCCGACGCGAGCGCCCCCGATGCGCTCGTGAACGCGGGTGAGTATTGGGAGGCGATCGGCGAAAACGAGCGAGCCCGAGCGGCGTTCCAGGCTTATGCGCGTGGTTATCCGAGCCGCAAGGATTCGCCCTTCGTCGCGCTTCGTGCTTGCGACACCTATCGATCGCGGTGGCGAGAGGTCCTCGCGTGCGTTCGCGAGCTGGCGAGGCGTCACTCGTCGGCTGGCGATGAGCTCGAGCTCTTGATTCGCTTTCGGGAGGCCACGGCGCTTCAGAAGCTGGGGAAGAAGTCCGAGGCGAATCGACTCTTCGAAACGATCGCGTCCTCGTTTGCCGAGCTGCCCGACCGCGCCAAGACCGCGGAGGTGAGGATGAGTGCGGCCAAGTCTGCGCTGGAGGTCGCCGAGTCTCGTTTGGCGACGTTCCGGAAGCTGACCGTTTCGCTTCAGCAGAAATCGATGTCCGCCAAGGTCGCGGAGCTCGAGGCGCTCACATGTGCGCGTGGCCAGTGCAGCTCCGTGGGGCTCTTCGTTCGAGTCATCGAGATGGGCGATCCGGAGTCGGCGGTGACCGCGTTGGCTCGGATGGGTGACGCGTTCGCGAACATGGCGGCGGCGCTTCGGGCGTCTCCGAGACCGGTCGGACTCACCGACGAACAGCTCGAGTTGTACGAAGCGCTCCTGGCGGAGCGGATCATTCCGATCGAGGAGCGCGGGATCGAGGCGTACGAGCTCGCCGTGTCGAAGGCCCGTGAGTTGGGCGTATTCACGCCCGCTGTGGTCGATGCTTATGATAGGGCGGCAGCCCTCGCGTCCAAACCCGCGGACGCTCCGCCCGCGCCGAGGGTTCGTGAGTTACCGACGGAGCTTCTCACTTCTCCGATACAGACCGCCGAGTCGTCCACGCGGTCCCGGTAAGCTCTCCGCGAATCACGGCGGCGCAGCCGATCCGTAGGACTTTTCAAGGAACGATGGTGTGCCCAGGAGATTCCTTCTCGCTTTCACGGGTGCGGTCGGGGTCGCATTTCTGAGCATCGCGAGGAGCGCGGCGTCGCACTTCACGCTGCCAGCGAGTTGGAAGAAGGCGTTCGACGTGTCGGTGGGAGCCTCCGCGCCGATCGCGGTGTGGAAGGCGGCGGCTTCGTCGAGCGCGCTGCAGGGCGAAGGAGCGCAAGCGAGGGCTTTCTTCATGACGGCCGGATCGACGCCTGGAAACAGGAAATTCGGCGACGCCTTGAGCGTGTTGCGAACCGCGACCGAGTCATACTCAGCGGGAGGGGTCCAGCCCGTCGTGTCCATGCCGGTCGCCCGGGCGTGCTCGAACGCGGCTCGCTCGATGTCGAGGATGATGACTGCGACCACCTCGGAGAGCAGGATCCCGTTCGACTCCACGAGCGCTCCAAGATGTCGCACTTCGTCTGCCGCCTTTGCCAGTCCGCCGAGCGCGAACGCCCGAACGAAGGCCAGCTTCGCCCAGGCCATGAGTTGAACGTAATTGGGCATGGGGGCATCGAAGATATCCCAGGGCTGAGTCTCGCGGAGAGGTCCTACCGTCACCAGCGACCAGCGATCGAAGCGGCGGGCCTCTTCGAGCCAGGCAAAGTGCAGGTCAGCCAGGTCCCCCACCCCGAGCGCGGCGGGCCAGTCCTTTCCCGCCGCGCCGACTCTCTCCATCAGGAGCTCGGAGAGATGTTGGGAACCCAGTCGGCTCTGCTCCGCTGAGAGGATCCAGTCGACGCGGCCGACGAGGAACTCGGCGGCGTCGGCTGGAGACTCGTCGAGCGGTCTCCAAGGTCTTGGAACGTCTCTCGCGTCCTCGCAAAACCGATCGACGACCTTCGCGGCGAGCTCGGCGTTGCGCTGCAGGTATTCGGAGACGTCGGCTTGAGCGCCCATCTGGTGGACTGCGGCGAGCTGTTCGACGATGGAGGCTCCGTTGTCGACGCCAGCGTCGATCGAAGGGGAGCTCGGCGGCTCGACCAGGGCGAGCAGGCTGGGTCGCGACCTCGCCGTGCCTGCGTCAGCCTTCACCGGTGTCGCCGGGTCGGTGCCGGGTTCGCGACTCGCGACTCGGTCGGCTGACACCGGAGCTCGCGGACGCCCTTGTGATCTGAGCAGGACCCATCCCACGAGCATGAGAGCGATGATTGCGACGGCCAGGCCCGACTTGCGCACTCGGCCTCGTATCACGCCCGCGCAGAGGCCGCGTCGGTGATCTTGGTCAGATCAAAGTTGGTTGATGAGCCAGCGGAAGACGTCGAGAATTCCGACTTGGTCGCTGTTGTGAAAATCCGTGTAGAAGACTCGGCCGGCGCCAGGGCTTGGGGCGAAGCTCGTCATCAGGGGGTGGGTTCCGCCGTCGTCATACCGATCGGACTGGAGGTAGATGGTCGTACCCGAGGCGGCCGAGTCGATCGCGGTGCAGCAGCTCGAGATGGTCACCTGAGTTGCGCGCAGGGAAGCCGAGAGGGAGGGGTCGACGACGGCGGCTGGGCCGGAGTGATTTCCGGCGTTCTGCGCGGCGTCTTGCACGGCGTCGTCGCCATGGAAGTCATTGTGGGACGGCCAACCCATCTCGATGACGTCGTAGGCCCAGTCGGAGGCGTAGACGGAGCCTCCGTTGGTGACGAAGTTTCTCAGGTTGGTGAGTCCGGCGTTGCTCGTCGCTACGTTCTCGTCGAAGCCGCAGTTGAAGAAGACGATGTCGTAGGTGGCGAGCTCGGCGGGGTCGAGGATGAGCTCGGACGCGTCGGAGAACATGGAGTCTCCGATGAGAGTGTAGGGGATGTTGAGCTCGTCCAAGATCGACTGGAACTGGTCCCACTGCCCCCACACCACCGCGATTTTCGCGCTGTTCGAGTCGAGACACTGCTGTCCGGGGACCGAGGTGACGGCGTAGGCGTCAACGGTGGCGGAGAAAGAAGTGCTCCAAGACCCGGACGACGCGATGACGTCGACGTTGCCTGGAGGGAGGCAGGTGAGTACGAAGTCTCCGGCCTCGTCGGTCACCGTCTCGATCGGGCCGGCTCCCGTGTCGACTCGAACTCTTGCTCCGGCGATCGGTCCTAGGCCGCCGACGCCGCAGATCTTGCCGGTGAGGTCGCCGCAGGGCCCGTTGCTGGCTGCCGCGATCAGTGAGACGTCGTAGGTGGGGGTCAGGGCGTCGTTCGAGACGAGTCGCAGGACGCCGTCCTCCCGGCCCGGGTTGGTGGCGGTGAATCTCAAGTCGACGGTTTGGATGGTACCGACGGGGATCGTGAGGGTTCCGGGCGGTGTGGGGAGCGCGAATTCGGTCGACGTAGGCGCAGGCAGGCTGACGCTGGACACGACGACGTCTTCCGTTCCGCAGGCGGAGAGTTGTGCGGTGCGGCTGACGACGGTTCCGACGGGCTGGGTGCCAAATACGATCGGATCGGGGTCGACACACAGCTTCGGGCCGCTCCCATTGCCGCTCAGGGGGACGACTATGTTGGGGCGGAGCGGAATGAGGCCGTAGACCTCCATCTCGCCGGTCGCGGGGCCGGTGATCGATGGGGAGAAGGAGATGTCGACGGTGCGAGTTGCGCCGCTCGGAACGAAGGCCGGCAGGCCCGGCGGGCTGAGTACGAAGGAGCGATCGGTCGTGGCCGAGAGCTTCAGCGCGCCGATGGTGCACAAGGAGCTCCCGACGTTTTCGAGGGTCACGGTGATGGTCCGCTGGGAGCCCAAGCTCACGGACCCGAAGGCGACGGGGGAAGGTCGAGCGTCGAGCACGCACTCTCCGGGTCCGGCCGCTCGGCCGTCGAGGGCGACGCTGATGGTCGGTTCGTCGGGGTCCGATCCGCGGAGCTCGAGGCTACCCATGTCGTCGCCGGAGCCCGCTGGAGTGTACGTCACTTGGATGGACTCCGTGGCGCCCGGAGCGAGGGCGAAGGGCTGAGTGCGTGCTGCTGGCACGAACTCGTTGGAGGTGCCGGTTCCGAGCGCGATCGACGAAATGTCGCAGTCAATCGCTCCGATGTTCGTCAGTATCGTGGAGAGCGTGCGGCTCCTGCCTTGTCCAACGGTGCCGAAGGTCAAGCTTCGAGGGGTCGTATCTAGGTCGCAGCCCGCGCCGGCCCCGGAGAGCGCGATTGCGCCTTCGGGGAGGTTCGACCGCAAGATGAGCTGTCCGGAGTCTCGTCCCGCGGCGGTTGGGGCGTACGTGAGCCGAACGGCGTGTTTTTGGCCAGGGGGCAGAGTGAGCGGGGCGCTCAGCGGATCGAGGAGCGCGAACTCACTGGCCGGCACGAGGAGCTCCGAGAGGACGAGGTCGGCGTCCCCGCAGCTCTCGAGCTCGATCGACTTTTCCGCGGTCTGTCCTACCGCCACGACCCCGAAATCGACGAAGGAGGGTTGGGCGCAGACGGCTGGCGCGAGGCCCAGAGCGGTGAGTGTGACAGGAACCCAGTCGCGAGTCGGATCGTTCGACTCCACGGCGAAGGCAGCGCTGACCGGCCCGAAGGTCGTGGTCGCGAAGGTGACTCTGACGTCGACCGAGTCGCCGGGGTTCAGGGTGGAGATGACGTCGGTCGGATCGAACGTGAACGACGGGTGTCCGCCGGGCTGCACTTTGGCCGAAGTCACCTGGAGGGGCTCGGTGCCGATGCTACGAATTCGAATTTGCGCGTCGATGCGAGCGCCAAACGCCCGCGATCCGAAATCGATGGCGAGCGGGTCCGCGCAACTCTCCGCGAGCGGAATCACGGAGCTCGAGACGCAGACCACGATGGCGGGGCCGCTTCGGAGCACGCCTTCGGCGACGAGTGGGACGTCGAGTATGGGCGTGTTTGGATCGTTCGAAGTGATTTGGAGTACCCCTGTTCTGGAACCCTCCTGCGCAGGAGCGTAGCGGACCTCGATCGTGCGTTCGGCGCCCACCGCGAGCTCGAAGTCAGCGACGGACTCGATCGAGAACGCGGGGTCGGACGTCGGAAGGATGGCGAGGCTCGTGACGTTCAGCACCGCCTCGCCGGCGTTGCGAATCGTCAGGGCTCGTCGCCCGGTGGTTCCGAGGGCGACCTGGCCAAAGGGCAGAGGGGAGGGCTCGGCGATGATGGCTGGCGCGAGGCCTCTCAGGCCGTCGCCGCCGCAGTCGCAGGCGGTGAGTGGCATCGAGGCGAGCAGAGTCAACGACACGAGACGCATCACCACAAAGGAGCACATACCCGAGCAGGAGACACAACGGTCGAGTGGATGACGTGTCGCTTTGCCGCGGAATCGAGGCGGTCGACCCATGGAAATCGCCGCATCGACGTCGAGGCAAAAAGGGGTGCGCTCGGAAGCAATGTCCGCTAATGAGGGCCCGATGTCGACGCTCCGAGGCGTTCCCTCTGCGTATGCGGCGGTCGCTCCGCCGATCGAGTTGCGCCGGGCTCATCGGCTGATGTCGCTCTCCCGAGTGCTCGAGGAGCGACTCATCAAGATGTCCAAGTCCTCGGACGGGTACTTCTGGATTGGAGGTCCCGGGGAGGAGGCCTTCAACGTGCCGCTAGGGTTGCTGGTGAAGAAGGGTCACGGCTTGGACCATGACTTTTTGCATCTGCACTATCGAAGCTCGGCGATCATGCTCGCGATGGGTATGGATCCGAAGGACGCCATCCGTCAGATGGCGAGCAAGGCGACCGACCCTTTTTCGGGCGGTCGCAATTTCGTGAACCACTATTCGTACCGGCCGTGGAACGTTGTTCCGGGCACATCGACGATAGAGACTCAGTATGCGATCGCGCCTGGGACCGCGCTCGCGCAGCTTCGGCACGGCGGCGACGGGATCACGATCGTGAACGGAGGCGACGCGGGTACGGCGGAGGGTGACTTTGCCACATGCTTGGGTTGGTCGAGTCGTCCGGGGCGGGAGCTTCCCATTCTGATCCTCGTGACCAACAACGCGTATGGGATCTCGACGCCGGCCTCGGAGGTGCACGGAGATTCTCCGATCGCGCGGCGCGCCGATGCGTTCGGAATTCGGTGGGATATCGTCAACGGCAACGACTTGTTCGAGAGTTGGCAGAAGCTTCACGAGGTGATGAGTTACGTTCGAAAGGAGCGAAAGCCGTTCTGCCTCGAGGCCATCGTTGGGAGGTTGCACGGACACTCCTCTTCGTCGGGAGCTTTACGCATTCACGGGGAGGTCGATCCCATCGAGGTCCTGGAGAGGAAGATGGTCGCTGACCGGTGGCTGGCGGAAGGGGAGGGCGCGCGCGAGCGGGAGCGCATGGCGGAAGACCTCGCGACCATGTTGCATGAGGTGCGTGAAGAGGCAGCGCCGGTTCCGGAGAGTATGTTCGACTTCACCTTCGCGGGCGATCGGGCCGACGCGCGCAGGGTGCGGAGGTACTGAGTCATGGCGAACATGGCCCAAGCGATTCGGTTGGCGCTGCACGTCGGTGAGACCCGGCTTGGTGTGACCGACATCTTCGGCGAAGACGTCGGTCCTCCGCTCGGAGGCGTCTTCACTTGCACTCAGGGCCTCAAGACGACCTGGAACGCTCCGCTCGACGAGCGTGGGATCGTGGGTGCGGCCATGGGGTTGGCGCTCGCCGGCCAGAGGGCGGTCGCGGAGATTCAGTTTTGTGACTACGTCTTCAACACCATCGATCTGTTGAAGCTCGCGGGCAACTCGTGTTGGTCCAGCGTTGGCCAATATCCCATGCCGCTCGTGATCATGACGCCGGTCGGCAGCGGCATTCACGGGTCGCTGTATCACTCGCACTCGTTCGACGCCATGATGACGCACATCCCGGGGTGGAAGATCGTGCTCCCGTCGACTCCGCTCGATGCGTATGGGTTGCTGATCTCTGCGATCGAAGATCCCGATCCGGTGATGTTTCTCTTTCCGAAGGCGCTCATTCGGGTCGGGGGATCAGAGCGAATTCCTGGAGAGCCTGAGGACCCTCGGGAGCTCGCGCGAATGATCGACGCGCCGATCGGCGACGCGCGCAAGGGTTGGAGCCCTCGGTGGCCGGACCTCCCTTCGTTTGCGATTCCGTTGGGTCAGGCCAAGACGTTGCGTTCGGGCAGCGACCTGACGGTGGTGAGTTATGGGCGGACCGCTCCGTTGTGTCGGGATGCGGCGGAGGAGGTTGCGTCCGAAGGGATATCGGCCGAGGTGATCGACCTGCGAACGTTGGTTCCGTATGACCAGCAGGCTTTGGTCGAGTCAGTGCGCCGCACTCGGCGGTTGCTGGTGGTGAACGAGGACACTGAGGTCACGAATTTCGGCGAGCACTTGCTGAGGGTGTTGACGGAGAGTTGTTTTTACGAGCTCGAGGCGCCGCCGAGGTTGCTCGCCGGAGCCCACACGCCTGGGATCGGGCTCGCGTGGTCGCTCGAAGAAGCCCAAGTGCCGCAGAGGGCGTCGATCGCTGCCGCGATTCGCGAGCTTGCGCGAACGTTTGCTTGAGTCGTGGCTGGCAGCACGTTCGGTTCCGAGTTTCGAGTCACCACGGCGGGTGAGTCGCACGGTCCGGCCAACGTCGTGATCGTGGATGGGTGTCCGGCCGGCTTGCGCATCGACGAGGAGCTCGTCGCCGCCGACTTGCGTCGTCGTCGCCCGGGCGGAGCGATCGCGAGCGCGCGCGCTGAGCCGGATTATCCGGAGATTCTGAGCGGTATTTACGAGGGGCGCACGACCGGCGCGCCGATCGCGATCCTGATTCGCAACTTGGACGCGAGGCCGGCCGACTACGCGGCGCTCGCGGGTGTGCTTCGGCCCGGTCATGGGGATTTCGGGTGGGTCGAGAAGTTCGGGTTCAGGGATCCGCGAGGCGGGGGTCGGGCGAGCGCGCGGGAGACGGTGGCGAGAGTTGCGGCCGGCGCGATCGCCCGGCGGCTCGTGGAGACTTGGGTTGGGGCACGGATCTACGGGTTCGTGACTCAGGTGGGCGACGCGTGTGCGAACGTGAGTCTACCCGAACAACTCACGCGCGCCTCGATCGATTTTTTCGACGATGGTTCGGTGAACGAGGTGCGATGTCCGGATCCCGTCGCGGCATCCAAGATGCGCGAGTTGATCGAGCAGGTGCGGTCGGAGGGGGACTCGATCGGCGGCGTGGCGGAGGTTTGGGCAGTGGGCGTGCCCGCTGGGTTGGGCGAGCCGGTGTTCGACAAGCTCAAGGCAGATCTTGCCAAGGCTCTCTTCAGCGTCCCGGCGGTGGTCGGTGTGGAGCTTGGGGATGGGTTCGCGCTTGCAAGGGCCAGGGGGAGCGCTTCGAATGACCCGTTCGTGAGCGAAGGCGGCGCGATTCGGACGGAGACGAATCGGCACGGCGGAGTCCTTGGTGGGATTTCGAGCGGAATGCCGATTCGGCTGAGAGTGGCAGTGAAGCCGCCGAGCTCGATTCGGCTCACCCAGTCGACGGTGAACGAGGCTGGTGAGCCCGTCGAGCTGTCGGTGCGGGGGCGTCACGATCCGTGTTTGCTCCCTCGCTTCGTGCCCGTGGCTGAAGCGATGGTAGCGTTGGTGATCGCCGACCATTTGCTTCGCTCGGGGATGGGCGCGCGAGGGGGTTCGTGACCGAGGCAGAGGGTTGGTATCGATCGCCGCGCGGCTTGGCGTGGCGGATTTTTCTGACCGCGTGGGTCGTCTATTCGCTTCACTATTCGACCGACGTGGTCAGGGAGCATTATCTGGCGATTGGGGTTGCGCGGGGAACGTTCGGTGTGCCGGAGGAGTATCGAGGTCTGCACCCGGACGTGTTCGAGGTGCCCGGGAGAGGGTTGCGAGTCGGCAACAACCCGGGCGCGTCGATCGTGGCGGCGGTTCCGATCTTGATTTTTCGACCGGTGATTCGAGCTTTGAATGGGTATGTGAAGACTCAACGCGGCCATGAGGTCGGCGAAGCCGGTTTGGACACCGCAGCGCCCACAGACCTGGCATCGACGTCGTCTCGAGCGGTCGGGCGCATTCAGGCTCCGAAGTTCGATACGCCGCGCCCGAACGCTCGGAAGTTTTACGCGGAGGCGTATCGGCGGGGTTTGGACGTCGAGCTCGGCCTGGTCTCGTTGGTCACGCAGTGGTTCTGTATGGCTCCGCTTTCGGCGCTCGGGGTCGTGTTGATCTTCTGGGTTTTGCGGAGGTTGACGCGGAAGGATCGCGAAGCGGTTTTGGGCGCCCTGATTTATGGGTTTGCCACTCCGGTCTTCTTGAGGGCCGGGTACCTGAATCACAACTTGCTCGTGGGGATCGCGAGCCTGTATGGGTTCGCGCTCGTGTCCGGATTATGGCCCGGGCGCGGGTCGGCTCGGGCCCGGAGCGGCTGGTCCGGATTCATGGCGGGGCTGGGGCTCCTGATGGATTATTCGGCGGCGATCATCGCGCTGGTTTTGGGCGCGCAGGTGATTGTAACGGCGCTCCGCGATCGGACCCGACGCGAGGCCGTTTGGGAGTCGGTGTCCTTTGGGTTCGGAGCGTTGGGGCCGGTGCTCGTGTTGTGGATTTTTCAGTACGCGAGCTTTGGCCACGCGTTCCTGCCGGGGCAACACTGGATGCCTCGCGTCCATTATTCGACGATGGGTTACAACGGAATGGTCTTTCCGCGGCTCGACCTGTTCCTTCTGCTTGCCGGCAGCCCGCAGTATGGCCTTTTTCTCGTATCACCGATCCTCTTGCTCGGGCTGGCCGCGCCCTTTTTCGGCTGGGTTCGGGAGCGTCTCGGGAGAGTCGAGAGTTGGCTTTGTCTTTCTCTGACCCTAGCGTTGTGGCTCTTCAACGCGGGCAACCTGTACACGTTCCTTCAGCGGGACACTGGCGTGCGGTACATGATTCCGGCGGTGCCGTTCTTGTTTCTACCGGCGTTCTTGGTGTGGAGACGGCTTCCGTTCGTGTGGGCGGGCGCGATCCTGTTGGTGTCGTTCACGATCAACTGGGCGCATGCGATGTATCGGTTCGTGCTGAGTCCCATTGGCGTGTTCGAGTCGCTCGGCCGGTTGTTCGTGTCGGGCTTCAATTTGCCGGTGCTGAGATTTCTGCAGTTTTCGGGGGATCAGTACGGGGACTTTGCGAAGAACGGAGTCTCGGCGTTGCCGCTGTTCGTGTTGACGGCGGGTATCTTGGCGTTGGTGTGGGCGGCTCCGGAAGGACGACGCGGAGTGCCTGTGGAGTGAGTTGCCCGGTATTCGTGCCTTGGCGACCGTGGGCAGGGCCGCCGTCCTCGTGGGCGCTCCTTCGCTCGGATGCCGGTCATCACCAAACCGTCGACCCCTGACCCTTTGGAGGTCCCACGAGCGTTCCGGAATTGACTTGGCCGCGGGTTCTGAAGCGCCTAAGATTCCGTCGTGCACCACGAGGGATGGAAGCGGCGAAGATGGCGTTGTTACTCGCTGGCTTTTGGGATCAGTCTGAGTGCATGTGAGTGCGGAGAGGAACCGGAGGAGCCGCCCGACGCGGGTCCGGCGGGATCTTCATTCTCCGTGATCCGCAGCGAGGCGTGGACCGACCCAGGAGCGGCGTTGGCCTTGGCGGAGCTTGTCGGCACGTCAAGTGCGCCGGAGGCGCTTGGGCGCCCTGGAGATCGAATGGGTCCTCGGAGTCTCGCGGCGGGACCGATGGGTGTGCTTCTGCTCGACGCGGTTCGAGGTCGCCTGATGAGCTTCTCGGTCGACGGCTCTACTCACTCCGTCTATCGGCAGGACCCTTCGTTAGCGGCAGCGCTCGATGTCGTCATTGCGTCCGACGGAGTCATTTGGGTGCAAGCGGTGAGCCCCTGCGTTTGTGCGAGGAGGCTTGGACCTGGCGACGAGGTCGTCGATGTTCCGCTGGCCGAGGGTCTGATGGCGGCGAAGCTCATTCCGATGCCACGCGGCGATATGGCCATGGGCCCGAGCGAGCGAGTCGAAGTCAGGAGTATCTATGTGGATGGAGCTCCGCTGTCGGAGGAGGAGCAGCTCGCCTCGAGGCCGACAGGGTTCGAGAGTCACGTCGAGATATTGCCGGCGCCGGAGGAGGCGTTGAGCTTCGTGACTTTGTCTGGGACGCGTCGTGTGGACCTCCCAGGGCGGCCACTGGCCGTCGAGCTGTTTGGCGCGGGCTGTAGGAATTCGTTTCAAGTGGCGGCGCTCGTTTTTTCGCGCGAGGAAGGTCTGCTGAACGTACTCACCATCCTCGATGAAGCCGGCGCCGTGGCACGGCAGGTTTCCGCGCCGGCGTCCGAGCAATTCCGGACGACTCAGCGGTCGTTTGCTGCGAGCGGCGATGGAAGGGTCTTTCAGCTCCGAACGGGGGACGAAGGTTATGAGATCGTCGAATGGAATACGGGCTGCCCGTGAGGTTCGCATGAGCTCGAGCGATCGAGTCCGTCGTGCTGGACGCAGCCGGGCACTGACTCTGCTGGGGCTCGTGGCTATGACTCTGACCCTGATGAGTCGGCCGGCTGTAGCGCAGATCGCGTACGACGCAATCTTCTATCGGGCCCGCGCAGGTTTCAATCACTGCTACTTGCTTCGCGGCGAGGATGCGTGGAGCGCGAGGGTGATCAACGCGAGGATCGTACATCCGGCGACGTCGGGCACTCCGCCCAGGACATTCTGCGATGCCTACGCGACCAGTCCGAGCCAGGCAGCGGGCCTTCGAGACTGCGGGCCGCGCTGTTTCGCGGACTGCGCTTCTTTCGTTCGCCGCTCGTGGGCCGCTGGGCACAGCCGAGATTTGAAGGTCCTCGAGGCGCCCCAAGGAGGCAACTGCGCCGACCCTGCTGACTACGGCGGGTCGCGGTTCGTCACGGCGTCCGATGACGATGCCACCGTCGTTCAGGCGCTCGCTGACGCGCGCCCCGGAGATTGGTGCTCTCACGCCGATCACGTGGTGATGTTGTTCAAGCCGCAGGCTCCCAACAGTACGACTTGGACGACTTGGGAGGCGACTGACTCGCCCACTGGCATTGGTGTCTTGTCGAGGACGCTCTCACCTGGTTGGCTGAGGACGATAAGCGGGAACGCGTGCAAGTTTGACGACCCGAATCGAGAGAGTGGCTGTTGGCACCCACCTTCCGTTCGCGCCGAAGGGCCGACGCTGGAGCTTCCCGGCAACGACAGTGAAGTCAGCGACGGTGATCTCGACTCGCTGGTATTTCGGTTCAAGCGGCCGGAGAACTTCGCCGCAATCGGGGACTATCTGATTTGGATCCGGTGGCGCGGCGAGGGGGGCTCCGATAGCTCTCCGAATTGGGAGCACCGTTTGATTCGGGTTCCCATTTTCAGCTTTCGTGATGAGCCGGATCGACACTTGGCGACTTTGCCCGGCCTTCCGGGCGCCCGAGACTTTCCGCTCGACGTCGGCGAGACTGATACCATCGTGTTGCCTTACAGTCGCTTGGCAAGCGCGCCCGTGGGAACGCCCGTGGACTTCAAGAATCCGGACACGGGCGAAATCACGGCGACTTGGCAGCCCAATGAAGGCAAGGCGCCACGGCCACCGGCGACCTTTTCGCAGACGGGATTGGTCCTGGAGCCGGGGAAGTCGTACTCCTGGCGGGCGAGGGTCGAGCGTTACGGAACGATGTCCTCCGACGGCCGCACGAGGACGTTGGAGGTCGTCGCGTGCAAGGCCGATCCCTCTGGGCGAGAGACGGTTGAGGACTGCAAAGAGGCTCACTGGTCGTCCGAGTTTCGCTTTCGGGTGGGCGGATGCTCGGATGATGCGTGTCGCCGAGGGGAGCCTCCGCCGGCCTCGATGGAGTGTGGCCCGGCGGTTCCGATCGATACGACGGTCTACACGTCGGGTTGTGGGACGGCGACTTTGCTGACCGCGGCGCCCTCTCCAGGTGACTTGCTCGAAGTCGACGTCACGGTCGGTTCCGGCATTTGTGATGGAGACGTCTGGGCGGTGCCGGCGGACTACGCGATCTACGGCGGTCAGATGATTACGGGTGCCCCCGTCGACACGATGCCTTATGACTTTTGCTACGGGGGGGTCGCGCAACCCACGGCGATGGCCGGCCCTGCGACGCTCGTCCACTTGCCGCCCAACTCCGCGAACGTCCGTGTGCAGTTTCACATCCCCGAGTCGGCTTCAGGATGTATCGACTACGTGGGCGCCCAGTTCGGGGGTCAATGTTGTCCGTACATGAGTTCCTGTCAGCCCGGTGATCAATACATCGGCCCGATGGTCAACGTCTTTGGGACCGGAGGAACTCACGGTTGGTCGACGACGAGGATGTTTTCGCTTTCGGTCGGCGAGATCGCTCACGACGACAGCAACCTTTGAGATGGGTGTGAGCTGCTTGGCTGCCGTCAGGCGTTTGTCGATGGTCACGACCGCTCGTGTCATGCGATGAGTCGTTCGAATCGGAGGCACCATGACACGCAGGAAAAAGTCGGAAGCATCGAGCGGATCGCCCGTCGTCGTTGATGGAAGGAGGTTTCTGTTCACTGGAAAGCTCGCGTCGATGACTCGGTCTCAAGCCACTTCGTGGGTCGATGCGAAGGGCGGGGCCAACGCGAGCTCGGTTTCCAAGAACCTCGACTACCTCGTCGTTGGAGACGACGGCTCGTTCCTCCTCGGCGACGGCTCGAAGGGCGACAAAGTCGAAGCGGCCGAGAGGCTGATCGCGAATGGCTCCGCGTTGAAAATCATCTCCGAGACCGACTTTCTGATGGCCGTCGGCGCTCCAAAACCCGAGGCGCCGAAGAAGCGGAGGGTCAAGGAAGGGCCCAAGAAAGAGAGTGCTCCGATCGAAGGTGGCGCCTTTGATCCTACAGGCAAGAAGTTCTTGTTCACGGGCAAGCTGCTGTCGATGTCTCGTGCGGACGCGAATGCTCGGGTGAAATCGCTCGGCGGAATCTGCGCAGGTTCCGTGTCGAACGATCTCGACTATCTCGTCGTCGGGGACTCAGGATCACCGCTGTTTGGCGCCGGCGCGAAGGGCGAGAAAATCTTAGCGGCCGAGAAGCTGGTTACGAAGGGTGCAGGAGTCAAGATCATCACCGAGAGTGCGTTCATGGAAATGAAAGCGGCGTCTCGAACGAAGGTGAAATAGCTCGAGCGCGGGACGCGGGCGACGAGCTGTGCTTGCTGTGACAGACTGGAGGTGGGCGTGGTCCCACCTCAGCCGTCTGGATCGATCCCAAGGGCGCGGAGCTTGAGGGCCAGAGCCGCCGCCCTCTCCTCGGCCCGCTGGACCTGCTGCTTGGCGTCCGCGGCTTCCCGCGCGGCCGTCGCGGCTTTCTCCTTGGAGTCCGCGGCCTGCTGCTTGGCGTCCGCGGCCTGCTGCTTGGCATCCGCGGCCTCCCGCGCTGCCTTCGCAGCTCGTTTCTCGGCCCGCTGCTTCGCGAGCCTTGCCGTGTGCGCATCCACGAGCAGTTCGGCGCGGTCATACACCTCGACCTTGAATCCTCGTGCGCGCCATTTCGACGCAGGAAGCACTCGGAAGCTCAGTCCAGGCACAGTGGCCGATTCGATTCTCCCGTTCGCATCGGGCGGGACCAATTCATATTTGCCATTCTCATCGAGTCGGTACAGCTCGAACGCTCGCGGGTCGCCCAGCTCGGGAAAGAGCAGCGCGAACTCCGGCACTTCGTTGGCCTCGTTCAGCCTCTTCTGCTGGAGCGTGTCCTTTCTCTCCCGTCGGATGTCGTTGGTGCTGACCACCTCGACCATGATTAGGAGCTGGTCCGCCACCACGGTCTCGGCGTCGTCGGTTCTCGCGAGCCCAGCGTCGCCGTAAAACGCCTTCTGCGCCCCGGAATCCGGGTCGAAGTACCAGATCGGATTGTCACGCAGGACGTGGAGCGAGCGCCGTTTGGCGATGGTCTCGGAGGCCTCGGCGAGCTTGTCTGCGGTCGCGTTGTGCTGCTGAGAGCCGGGCACGTCGAGCTCGGCGTCATAATACATGATCTCGGGGTCAGGCACGGCGTGCCGGCGCCGTTCGAGCTTCGCGACCGCTCGCAAACTGGGCGCTGACGCCAGCGGCCGAGCATGCACCATGCACCATCGTGGCTGCCGAGCGGCCGCGGCGTCAAGCAGCTCTCTGTCTCTCTCGAGATCGCCAGCTCAGCAACGAACACGCGATCTTTGATGCAGGAGATGGGAGCGCGCGTGGCCAGCCATCAAGCCCCGGTGCGCTGGACCGCCGGCTGCAAAGACACGGCTCGGCAGTGCTCCATTGGGGAATCGCGTCGGGCACGTCGGAAGTCTGAGTCGGAAGTCTGAGTCGGAAGTCTGAGTCGGAGGTCTGAGTCGGAGGTCTGAGTC
>CAYXDO010000197.1:0-19118 GCA_964463485.1 uncultured Myxococcales bacterium
AACGGCAACGCGTCGCACACCGATCGATCGCCGCAAGGCGGCGTTATATCTATTTTTCTTCGACCAACTTTCCCGCAGCGCACTCAGATCCAGGCCCGGCTGCACCCGATTGATTTTGGTGATATCTGACAGGTGAGGGCCCGACGACGCTTGTTTACGCCAAACACCTGCACTCGGCGCCCCGGCTGCGGGAGTTGGGAACCAGTTCCCAATTTTGCCGGGGTCGGAACGAAACTCGCGCCGAACACCGCCGAAGATCAACTCATGTACAGCTCGATCATGGACTACCTCCAACGCGGAACCGTCTCGAACCACGACATCCATCGCTACGCGGACCTCCGGAACGCAGGGATCGTTCGGAGCGCCGAGGAGTTCCACGACCTCCATCCCTTCGTGCGGGCTCACGCCGGTCGTCGTAGCGCCTATGGCCTGACCGTGGGGGTCAGCGGGGGCGCAGTCACCACGAGCGAGCAGGGTGTGATCGACATGAGCACCCGCGAGTCCGCGCAGGCCATGTCGGCCTGGCTCTCCGGCAAGGACTCCTTTCAGCGATGACAAACTCTCGGCCCGCCGAACCGGCACTCCGAAGCTCGAGGGAGTCAGACCCCCGAATCAGACTCCGACTCAGCGACCGTTGTTGATGTATCCGTTGCGCTCGCTTACGTACCCGGCCCCGGAATTGTCGGTCGAGCCATGCGCCGAGCCTCCGATGTCGTTGCCTCCGCCGGTGGCGGCCGGGTCGATGGACTGAGCGCCGACCCAGGTCTTGAAAGCATCCCACCACTCACCGCCACCGGCGACCTGGTCGAGCTCGTCGTCGGAGAGTCCGCGAGTGGGTGCCTGGATCTGATCGACGGAGAGCATGAACCCAAAGTCTGCGGCAATGCGCGCGACCTCGTCGGCTGACCGCGCGCTTCGAATTCGATCACGAATCCGAGGGTCCTGGTCGCCTCGCTGAAGGAATTGCTCAAGCTCGTTTGACATGAAAGGAATGTCTTCGACTTCGTGAAAGGAGTCAACCAGACGCAACCGTCGATACGGCGATCGATTCGTGGCTACTGCTGCGGATCGCAGAGCGCCGCGGCGGCCGCCAACGCGGTGAAGCTCACCTTTCCGATGTGGGCCCAACTCAGCGCGATGAATCTGCTTCCGTAGCGCGAGACGAGTCTTCGAACGACCGGCCAGCGAAGGTCCTCCGTTCCGCTCGACCAGAGCCGATCGAACGCGAGCAGCGCAGCCAAGACGTCGTCTCGGCCAGGGCTCTCCGGCTGAGGCATCCAGACCCGCTCGCGCCCCTGAGACCAGGCGCTTCGGTGCGTGAGGATCGAGAGCAACTCCGGACCGAGCGCCTCGGGTGTTTCGACCTGAACGGGGGGGCTCCGACCCGAGCGAGCGTCCAGCCGAAGGCGGAGATCCTCCGGCAGCGAGTCGTTCCACAGGAAGGACCAGACATTCATGGCGTTCTGCGACTGGTCGAAGAGGGCACGCAGCACCTCGGGATCTCGGCTCCAGGCCGCGATCGCTTGGCGGGCTTCGTGGAGCGTGGCGTCTCGGGATGGGTTCGTGACCACGAGGTCAGCGAGGCCGCGGTGAATTTCAGGTTCGAGGTGAGGGCACGCGAGCAGCTCGGCGAGCCAACCCGCTTCGAGCCCGTTGTCGGCCGCCGCCACCAGGTCTTCGAGGAGCGCTGGGACCGAGAGATCGCCGGTCTCCAACCCCACGTGGGTCATGACTTCGGCGACGTGCACCCGAGCCGGCCCAAACCCCACCCACCGAACGACTCTGCCGATCTGGGAAGCTCGCTGCTCGGCATCAGCGAGAGTCGAGAAGACCGTACTCAGCTGGATACTCGGGTTGCCCAAGGCGGCCGCCTGAACCCGTTTGTCGGCGGAGCGGGCGAGCTTTTGCCAGACCGCTTCGGGCACCGCTGGATGGGCGGCGAGCGAGAGATCGAGGCTCTCGTCGGAGGGACCGAACCGCTCTTGCCGACCCCGAGTTTGTTGAAAGAGGGCCTGGAGGGTCGAGGGCGAGAGCTTCGGGCAACGCGCGAGCACCCTGAGGGTGTGGCCTCGGCGCTCGCGAATCGCGATGCCGGCCAAGTCGTCGAGGAGGCTCTGGGGGGTGGCCGAATGGCTGATGAGCGCTTCGAGGGCGAAACCGAGCGCGTTGGGGTCCCGCTTCAAACCGACGATTTCGTAGATTCGCTCGATCTGAGTCGAAGTCAGGCTGGGGATCGCCAACAAGCGGGGGAGGGTGGCTCGGTCGGCGCCCGCTCGTTTCCAGTGATTGATTCGAGCTTCGATCTCCTCGGAATGGGTCTCGGGGAACAGGAGCTCGGCGTTGAGATCCTGCTCCTGCTTGGCCCAGGTCCGGCGGAGCTCGATGGGGAGGTCGCCTCTGGTGTACAAGATGTCTCGTGCACCCGCCAGCCTCGATACGAGCATACCGGCGGCCTTCGGCCCGAGGTTCGGGTGAGTTGCCAGCAGCGTGGTCGCGTTGGGGGCGCGACCATGGAAACGATCGATGCGCGGCAGGACTCGCTCGAGCACGGACGCACTCACCCTCCGGTTGGTGGCGAGTGGGATCAGGAATTCGGGAGATGGGTGACGAGGGCTGAGCGTGGCGTTCGCGAGGAGGCGCTCAGCGACGGCGTCGGTCAGGTTGGGCGCGGCGGCGACCCCCGAGAGTACGGTCGGTGAGGAAGACGCGGCCAGCCCGATCAACTCGGACTCCGAGTCGTACCCAGCTGCGGCCAAACGGGCGACGACTTCGACCGACTTCTCCGACCGAAGCCCTGCCAGCGTGATGGCATCGAGGCCCGGCCGACCGGCGATCGCGGCGAGGGCGTGTCTTGGGAATGAAGCGAGGGCGAGCCGCTTGGCGGGGCTTGGAATGGGCTTGACCAACGCAGCGAGCTCGACGTCGGCGGGCGTTCGAGACGTGAGGAACTTCGCTTTCACCGACTCGGTCAAGATCGGCGCGACGGACCGGTTTTCCAGGAATCCGCAGTAGGTGTGCAAGTCGGCCGCGACCAGCTTGAGGATGGCCTCCGCACTTTGCCGCCCTAGGCTGGGGTGGAGCCCGACGGCGTGGAGGAGGCTCCAGCGAGGTCCGGTGTCCTCGGGAAACGTCCGCGTGCTGGCGACGACGTACCCTCGACGGTTTGGTTTGGATCGGGAGACCCGGGTGAGCCTCCCGGCGATTTTCTTCACGTGCTCGAAGGACAACTCCTCCGCCCGGAGCACCGACGCGAGGACTCTCAGGTCGAGCTTCTTGGAATCGAGGTGGGTGAGGACTTCGTCGATCTTCGCGCGAGCCGTTGGATTCGAAGCAAGCGCGATCGTGAGCGCCGGAGGGTCGGCGCGGAGCTCCCGCGCCAAGATCTCGACCGGCACGGCTGGGTCTTTGAGGAGGTGCTTGTCGGACGTCATTCGCGGTTTGGGCCACATCTGGCCGGCCGGGTCCAAAATGGCCACGGTCTCTCTCCAATCCTTGCCGTCGATGGCCTCGAAGACCTGTTTGGCTTGACCGAGCTTCGCGTGCTTCGTGGCGATTTCGGAGGTCGCGCTGTCCGGAATTTCCGAATTCAGGAACATCGCGGCCCACACGCACACCTTCCCGAGCCGCAGGAGCGCGTCCGACAGCGGAGCGCAGCCTGGGTTCAGGGCTACGATGAGTTGGTGAGAAAGCTTGCCGGAGCGTAGGCCCTCCGCGAGAGCCTCGAGCGGCGCTCGCGGATTGAGCAACACCGCAGCTAACAGTTTCTCGTCGCCGCCTCGGCTGAGTCTGGCGAGGATGTCGGGCGGGCACTCTACATCCAGCGCGATGCTGACCAGAGTAGGAATGTCGTTGGCAAGCCGTGCCTCGACGGCGCGCTGCCAAATGGGACCAGCATCTCCGGACTCGTCGTGCTCGGACATGGTCCGAGAATCACGCGCTCCGTTCGAGGGCATCGACACGAAGCTCGAGGGCGTCCACGCGGTCGTCCACGCGTGATCGGCCTTCGATGGTTACCTTGACGCCCCGGGCGAGGAACACGAGCTGCTCGGCCATGTCCAGGATGGCAGTCTCGATGCGCTCGAAGCGTTGGTCGCCTTGCTCGAGCCTGCGGTCGATCTGATCGAACTTGGCGAGGACTTGCTCGTTGAAGGCGCGCTGCTCGTCCTGAAAGGACTCGTTGCTGTCGGTGCCCCTGCGGATCTCGTCGCGGATTTCCTGCAGGATACGGATCGTGAGGTCAACAGGCTCCATGTCGCCACGATACGACCCCGGATCTCGCCGCGCAATCCCCGTTTCTCGGGATGGACGAGTTATGTCCGAGCCGACCTGTGGCGCAAAATGCGCCGTGAGTTTACTCGAGCTTGGGCGTAGGAGCGACTTCGTTCATGATCAGCCAGTACAGGCCGAGCTGCCTGACTGCGTCGCTGAATTGCACGAAGTCGACTGGCTTTCGAACATAGCTGTTGGCTCCGAGGGCATAGCCGCGGACCAGATCTTGGTCCTCCACGGACGAAGTGAGGATGACCACCGGGATGAGCTTGGTGCGCTCGTCACTCCGAAGCGTCTCGAGGACCTCGAGCCCGTCGATCTTGGGCAGCTTCAGGTCGAGCAAGATGAGTTGAGGAAGAGCGCTCGGGTCTCGATGGGCGTAGGCCCCCCTGGCGAACAGGAAGTCGAGCGCCTCGACACCGTCGTGAGCGACCACGATCGGGTTGGCGATGTTCGCCTTCTTGAGAGCACGAAGCGTGAGCTCCTCGTCGCGAGGATTGTCTTCCACCAACAGAAGGACTCGCGCGCTACCCATCGAAGCTACATCCCTCTTTTTTCCGGCAAAGTGAAGTAGAACGTGGCGCCCTCCCTCACAGCGCCCTCGGCCAGGACTTTGCCTGAGTGCCGATGAATGATGCGTTGCACGGTCGCGAGCCCGACCCCCGTCCCCTCGAACTCGGACGCTGGATGAAGCCTCTGAAATGCCCCGAACAGCTTACCCACGTAGGTCATGTCGAAACCCGCGCCGTTGTCCCGAACGAAGTAATAGAGCTCGCCGTCCCTGCGAGTGGCTCCGAATTCGACACGGGCGTGGGGGCACTTCGAGGTGAATTTCCAGGCGTTGCTGAAGAGATTGTCGAAGACCACGGCGAGCAGGCGCGGATCACCTTCGGCCCAAAGACCATCCTGGATCGTGACTTCGACGGCCCGATGTCGATGGGTCCGCAGCATGTTTGCCTCTGCGACGCGGGCGAGCTCGGAGAGGTCGATCCTCTCCGAGCTGAGCTCCGCTCGCGTGACTCGGCTCAGAGTCAAGATGTCGTCGATCAACTGCGCCATGAGTTGAGCGGACTCCCGAACATAGCTCAAATACCTAGACCCGTCCCCAGCGAGCGCGGAACCATAGTCCTCGAGCAGCGCTTGTGCGAACCCGTCGATGCTCCGCAGCGGAGCGCGCAGGTCGTGCGCAACGGAGTAGCTGAACGACTCCAACTCCTTGTTGGCGACTTCGAGCGCTTCCTTCGCACGAGTGATCTCTCGCTGAATGGCTCTGGTCTCCGTCACGTCCCGAATGATCTTCGAGACTCCGATGAGTTTTCCCGCGTAGTCCCGAATCGGGGACATGGTGAGGGAGACCTCGAGTCGCCCGCCCCCTTTGCGAACGGCCGTCGTTTCGAAGTGGTCGACGCGCTGGCCCGTCTTGATTTGGGCCAAGCGAGCCTTGTTTTCGGTCAGGGAGGGCATCAGGGTCGCCTCGACCTGCCGGCCGATCATCTCCTCTGCGGTATATCCAAAGATGCGCTCGGCGCTCCGATTCCAGCTCGTCACCACCCCTTCGAGCGTCGTGCCGACGATTGCGTCGTCCGAGTCGTTCACGATGGCGGCCAAGCGGTGTCGCCGCTCCGTGATGTCGAGGGAGAGAATACAAACGCCATCGGGGACCGGCACGAACCGAAGCTCGAAAGCGATGAGTGTCCCGTCCGGAAATTCGAAGACGTTCTCCATCTGCTCGTGGGTTCGCTCGACCATGCTGCGTCGCAACAGAGTGAACATCTCCGTCGTTTCGATTCCCGGGTAGCACTCCATCATGGTTCGTCCGATGAGCTCGGATCGAGGTCGGCGCGCCTGCTTCTCCGTTTCGTTGTTCAGGTACAGATACCGATAGTCGAAGCTGACGACCTGGCATCCCTCGAGGAGCCGATCGAGGACATCGCGGAAGATGTTGGCTGTTCGAAGTGTAGCCTCCCATCGCTTCTGCTCCGTGAGGTCCTCGACGTGAACGGTCCGGCAGAGCACCTCACCGCGGTCGTCTTTGACCGTGGTGACATCGACGGCAACGGGGAAGGTCGAGCCGTCCTTTCTGACGTGGACCGACTCGAAGCGATGTCGCCCACGCTCGTGAGCGCAGAGGATTTCGCTCGGGATGCGCGCGTGCTCGCTCGGAGGAAAGAGATCGAGAATGGGGCGACCGGTGAGCTCATCGACGGTCCAACCATGCATGCGGGCGAAAGCGGGATTGGCCGCCTCGATCAGCTTGCCGTCCTTCGACCCGATGACGATACCCCAACTCGTATGGGCAAAAATGTCGCGCCATCGGCGGCCGTCGGATTCATCGTGAGACTCGCTTGGCATGCGCTCCCTCACTTGACCCCGATTCCGGGGTCGACGCAACCCCTGCGTGCTTTGAACGAGCCACGTCAGGGATGAATCGCAAATCCAATCGTGGCTCCCGCGAGAATCAACCACGTCGAATTGACTCGGAGCCGAACCAGGACGACGACCGACGCGAGGGCGAGTATCACCGAGGGCACGTCGACGAGGGCGGCACGCCCAAGTTGGACCGTCACCACCGCCATGAGGGCCAGCGAAGCCAGGCTGACCCCTTCCAGGAAGGCGGCGGCTCGGGGCGAACGCCGAATCTTGGGGACCAACGGTCCGCTGAGTGCGACAAAAACGAACGCCGGGAGGAATATTCCCAGGGTCGCAACCAGCGCACCGGTTGGACCGGCCAAGAGATAACCGATGAACGTGGCGGTGGTCGAGAGCGGTCCCGGCGTGACTTGCCCGATCGCCACGGCGTCAATCAACTGAGCTTCGGTCAACCACCCAAGGCGGTCCACGAAGTCCGCGCGCAGGAAGGCGAGCAGCACGTACCCACTCCCGAACCACACGGACCCCGTCTTCAGAAAGATCAGGAAGAGCGATGGAAGGGTCACGAGAGCATGCGCCTGAGTAGCCACGGGTATCAGCGGCAGAACGGGAATCAGGTACGCCGGTCCGACCTCGCCACGCTTCAGCCACGCCGATGCCAGACCCATCGACGACAAGACGATCAACTCGTTCACACCCAACAGCGCGAGAGCCGCGGCCAATCCGAGGAGTGCGCGATGGGCGTTGGTCTTTGCTGCCTTCGGAGCGAGAGTGACCAAGGCCTGAGCCACGATTCCGACGATGACCGGCTTCACGCCGTACATCAGCCAGCCCGCCTCCGGCAACGAGCCGAGCTCCACGTACGCCCAACTCAGGAGCAAGGTCGACATCATCGCCGGCACGATGAACGAGACGCCCGCCACCACCAGTCCGGCCCACCTCCGGCGGGCCCAGCCAATGTGAATGGCCATCTCAGTGGAGTTCGGCCCGGGGATGAGATTGGTCGCGCCGAGCAGATCGAGGAAAGCCTCGTCGCTGAGCCATTTGCGACGCCTCACGACCTCATCTTGCATGATCGCGATATGCGCTGCGGGCCCGCCGAACGCCGTAGCCCCAAGCCGGCCGAAGAGCAACATGAGCTCCGTCAGAGACGTCGGCGGTTCAGACCCCGGGCTACTCATGGGCCCCGCATCCGAACGGAACTCGGGCTCGCTCGACGTCGGTCTGAAGGAGTATCAACTCCGGCGGAACGGCGTCGCGACCGGTCGTAGCGATGAGTGTCCCGAAGCTCAAAACGGCGATCGAATCCGCAGACGCGGCGAAGAGAGCTCGTGACGGGCAACTCTCGAGCTCGGGAATGTAAAAGCCGAAGAAGCCCCGAACTCCCCCGAACAGGATGCCGTCTCCGATCGGTTGGAGCACCTTGATTCCGTAGGAGCTCGAGTCTGCCGATCCAGTCAGGGAGCTGACGTTCGCGCCATCGAACGTGTACAGGCCGGCGCCTGCGTCGAAGCCCGAGCGCGAAGCGCCAATGACCGTGCCGAGGCCGGGGATCAACGCCATCGAGATCGGGGCAAAGGGAAGCTCGATCACTTTCGTTGCGCCGTTTCGAAAGACGACCGCCTCCTGAGTGCTGCCGAAGACGGCGATCGCTTCGCCGGGACCTATTCTCACCACTCCATTGTCCGAGTGTCCGTCGGTGGGTCGAAGATCGAGAGGCGTGAACGAGCTCCCATCGAACCTCTCGAAGGTGCCATGTCCGCTCGAGACGAAGAGCTCGACCCCTTCCTCGGACGAAGCTCCCGCAATGTCCATTCGAGACTGGCTGGACGGCCATTGTCCGACTCGAGCGATGGTCTCGAGGTGCTCGGGCCGCCCCCCAACGAGCCTTCCATCTTGGGTGAGGAGCCAAATCCGGTCGTCCTCACCGACGAGGCCTCGCTCGAACTTGGACGTCGTTGACGAACCGGCCAGAATCGTCGGTCCGAGCTCGTCCACTCGAAAGAAGGTAGTCAGTCCGCCCTCGGCCCTCGCCGCTACGAGCGCTGCACTCCTTCGGGAGTCGAACGGCATTACGAGAGCGGTATCCAGAGTGCCAAGGTCGAGCTCGATCGTGCGAGGGTTGCTCACGGGAAATAACTCACAGGCATCCCGCGGGCACAGGCCGAGCCAGTCGGCGTGCAGCGACCACTCCCTTTCCTCGTGCTCCAAGGACCCGCCGCCCGCACGAGCCATCGCGCTGTACTCAGGCTTCGGGAGTGTTCTCTCGAACGGAGCGGCCTCGCGGAGCGGAGCTCGGTCGACAGGCGCCCCGAACTTGGCGATCGAATCTGCCTCGAACCCAATTACGTGCACGACCTCCACCGAAGCGTCGACGTCCACTTCGAGCTCCAAGGTTCGCTCGGAGCTCCACGGCTCGAGGGAGCTTCCTCGAAGTCCACCCTCGCCCTGCCAGAGCACGCCAACCCAGGCGATCTCGTCGGAGGGCACCAGACCCCCGAGCTGCCACGTACCCGAACCGCAGCACGGCGCGAGCAAGACGAAGTCGAGCAAGAGAAGAATAATCCAACAACGATCCTGCGAAGTCCGAGGGCTCGCAGCCACGCCGCGAGCTCTCCGAGCGGTCACGACGGATGAAACGAACCGCAGCATACTCCCGTCTGCTCGCGCCGCTCGCGACGATTCTGCTCCGCCTTCCCAAGACCAAACGGTGAGAGCTCGAAGCTCTGCGGGTCCGAGAGTTAGCCGCGCCTCAACCGTCCTCGTGGCCCATCCGAAGCCGAGGCTCCGGCGGTACGGGAAGCACGTGATTTGGAAACCGGGACGCAATCAATTGCACGATGTCCTTGACCGAAACGATCCCGACCGGGCGCCCCTCCGCGTCGACGATAGGGACGTGCCGAAATCCTCCCACCGTCATCTTGTTCAAGACGAACGCGATCGAATGTTCAGGGCCCAGGCACTCCGGGTCGCGAGTCATGACCTCGGAAACCGGTGTCGTGTCAGGATCTCGGCGACGAAAGACGCGACGCATGAAGTCTCGCTCCGAGAAGATCCCCACGAGCACGTCCCCATCCACCACCAACACCGCGCCGTGGTTGCGCTCGGACATGCCGAGCACGACGCCCGTGGTCATCTCCGAGGCCTGAACACAGACCGGGATGGATGGCCGAATCGAGGCGATCGACTCCTCCAGCAGGTCGGAGCTGAACGTCTCGGAGCGAGGGGCGGAGCGGAAGCTCGCGCTGTACTCGTCTTCGAACTCACTGATGGGGGAGGTCGGATCGTCGTCGGTCATGGTTTGAGATCATAACAATGGCCGGGTGATGAATCAACGAGTGAACGAGCGGTCGCTGGCGCTCCGGCGGTCTCGCGATTGTGAAAGTCCGACCTTCCGCCCGGGTGCTCGCGAATCGGCGCGTCCCGTGGAACCCTTCCGGCTACGGGCCGTGGCCCGATCCGGTCTGTCCCGCGCATCGCCTTCGCGTGACGATCCCGAAATTCGCGGACTACGCCCGCGAATTCGCACGATTGGCAGGGACCGTTTCCAGACGTCGAGGATCCGAGCGTGGATCCCGGAATGCATCGATGGACGGTGTGGTCGGGCTGCCTACGACGGACCGCGACCCCGAGTCGTTGATCGCCGATCTCGCGCTCGAGGAGCCTCGTCCGGAGCTCCAGAGGGTGGGGAGCTACGATTTGGTGCGTGTCCTTGGGCGGGGAGGAATGGGCACGGTGTACTTGGCTCGGCACCATCTCATCGGGAGTCACGTCGCGGTGAAGATCCTTCATGGTGAGTATTGCCGGGACCCGACGATCGTCCGGCGGTTCTTCGCAGAAGCGCGCGCGGTGAATCTCATCGGGCACGAGAACATCATCAAGATATTCGACCTGGCCGCGACCGATGACGGCCGGTTCTACTACGTCATGGAATATTTGGAGGGGTACACGCTGGGGGAAGCCGTCCCGAAGTCGATCGCTCTGGAGCTCATCGCGCCGGCGCTTCTGCAGGTGCTGGACGCGCTGCAGGCCGCACACGAGCGGTCTGTGGTCCATCGGGACTTGAAGCCCGCCAACATTCTGCTCGCAAAACAGGGGGACCGAACCGTCGCGAAGGTCCTGGATTTTGGGATCGCCAAGCTCAACTCGGTCGAGGCGAGCTGGCATACTCAGACCGGGCAGATTCTCGGGACGCCGCAATATATGTCTCCGGAGCAGTGCCTTGGCGGAGTAGTCGACGCTCGCTCCGACTTGTACTCGCTTGGAGCCATCATGTACCGGCTCGCCACGGGCCGCGTACCCTTCGAAGCTTCATCCATCCCTCAGATCATGTTCGCGCACGTGAGTCAGCCGCCAACGCCGCCCCGAGACCTCGACCCCACCATCTCGCCGGCGTTCGAGGCGCTGATCTTGAGGGCCTTGGCCAAGGACCCTGCCGACCGATTTGCCGACGCGGCAGCCATGGCGTCGGCGTTCCGCGAGGCGTTGGCGAGCTCGAACGGGTTGGCGAAGACGGCGGCTCACGGAGTATCTCGAGGACTCGCGAGGCCGGCCATTCACCCCGAGGCGCCCAAAAATCCGACGCAAGCGCCCTCGGCACCGCCGCTCGAGGCTCCGAGTCGGGCGCCATCTTCCCCGAATCCCCACGTGACGCCGCGAAACTTCGAGTTGTTCACGGGTCGCCCGTCGAGCCCGCCGGCAGCCCCGGAAGGGTCCCCATCCGATCGCGAGGCCGCCGCTGAGCCGCTCGAAGACAAGCCCATGCGGGCCGCTCGGCCTCGAACTCAGTCGAGCATCGATCGGTACGGGACTGGGCAGACTTTCGAGCTGTCTTCGATCAAGCCTGCCGGGCGCGGCAGCAGCAGCTCCCACGAGGTGCACGTTCGGATCTCGGACCCTGCGGGATTCATGACTCGGCTCCTCGACAAGGAGATCTCGAGGTCAGGGATCTTCGTGGCGGCCGAACAGTCCCTGCCCCTGAATTCGTTCATCGATCTCGTGATTTGGTCACCGAACGGAGCCCACCACTCAGCGGTCTGTGCTCGTGTCGTGCGGCTCGTCGACGAAGACGAAGCCAAACACTGGGGCGGCCGACCGGGGATGGCGATAGAGATTCTGGAGCTCGGTCCGGAGGTCAGGGCGTCCCTGGAGGGGCTGCTGTCCCCCCATGGCCGCACCACACGCAGCGATCCGCCCCGTCGCACGAGCGACGATCCGCAACCGGACGACCTGGTGCAACTCATCGAGAGGTTTCACAAGGTGACGGATCCTTACGCGTTGCTCTCCATTCCGCTCCACGCCGACGCGGCGGCCGCTCAAAGGTCGGCCAAGCGCGCGATCCAACGGCTCGATCCGGCGGCCCATCTCGATCCATCCCCGCGTCAAATCGCTCACCTCGAGGAGATCCAAAGGAGAGTCGAGGCTGCTCTCGGATTGTTGACCGATCCAAAGCGTCGCGCTGAGTACGATGCGAGCGTGCACAACTACCTCGGGATTGCGACGGCGATCGGTCACGGAATCGACGTGCACCTCTTGGCCAACGTGCGCGCGAGCTTCTTGCTCACTCATCCGGACGCGGAACGACGAGCGCGGGAGCATACCCATCTCGCAGTGGCAGCCCAGTGCGGGGGGCGCCTCGTGGAGGCCCGAGGGGAGTTCGAACAGGCGTTGATGCTCGACCCGCTCGACCTAGAGCTGCAGCGCAGATACTGGGCGCTCAGGCACGCGATGATGAGCCCGGGGACCGCGGTCACTCACGCGGCGTCCAGCGTGCCGCCCGACTCGAGGCCGCCCGAAGACATCACCGTCTATCGAAGCACCGTACCGAGCCACGCTCCGGAGTCCGCGAGACCCTCCGCGCAACCCGCCGAGGCGAGGCGTTCCTGGACACCCGACCTGCATCGCAGGTCGAAGTAGTCGTGAGGCGCCGCGGCGAGCGAAGCGAGCCTGCGTCGATGGATCGGGCACGGGCACGGGCACGGGCACGGGCACGACGGTCCGCGCCACGCACGAACCACCAGGAACCCAGAGTGAGACCCTAGCTCGCCCGCTAGCCAGCCACTAGCGTCGAAATTCGGCGTGGCTCTGCGAGGACTTCGTGCCCGTGCCCGTGCCCGTGCCCGATCCTAGTCCTGCCTCGCGATCCTACTAAGTCCGCCTAAGTCCGCCTAAGTCCGCGTAATTCTGATCTTGCCTCAGGATCAGGATTAGGATCGGGCACGGGCACGGACGGGCACGGGCACGGGCACGGACGGGCACGGGCACGTCATGAGTTTCGGAGACGCCTGCGCTCCGGGTCCGCGAAGCTCAGGGCGCGGGTGAGAATGTCGCAGCCACGGCGGTGAAATCTACGGCCATCGAGTAACCGTCGGCGAGCCTCGGGCTAGCTACGCAAGACTCCGGGCGCGTCGCGTCGACCGGCGGAATTCGTCGCGATTCGAGGTCCGGACAGGCTCCGTTGCACGAATTTGGGCCGTCGAAGCAACTCTCGACCCTTCCACTGGCTCCCACCTGTAACTCCTCCAGCCCGTCTCCGTCGCGATCCACGTCCGGCCCGCCCGCCGTGGCGAACGCGTCGACGCAGTCCGGCGGATTTGGGTTCTCATGCCGAGCTCCGATGGGTTGGCAGAGCCAGTCCGGAATCCGCGAGATGTCGCTCACCAAGAATAGTCCGCCAAGTCGTCCGCCGGCGATTCGTCCGTTCGCGAGTGTGGCCACGATGACGGCGCTCTCGATGAGAAGCTCTCCATGATTCATCGGCTCGTCGAAGCGGTCGAGGAGGATCGGCAGCGAGACTTTGGTCGGAGTCACCGACCGGAGCTCCGTGGGCGAAGTGCCAACGACCCAGCGTACTCGGGCCTGAGCCGGGTTGCCGGTCGAGGACTGCGGGTCGATGTGGAAGGCGCAACACGATGTCGCGCCTCCTGGGATCGCGAAGTTGTCGCTCGCGTTCGGAACCGGCCCATCCGACAGCGCGTACAGCTTCATGGTCTCCTGGCACGAAGTGCTCGGAGCGGCTCGCTCCAGGCCGACGAGGAGCTCCCCGGTGGCGACGGCTTTGGCCAGCGCAAGGTCGAGGGTCGTTCGCATGCGGGCGAGGCTATTCTCAGCGCAGTCTCCAGGAGCGCGACACGACCCATCCACGTCGAACCCTTCGCTGGCCACCGAGATCGAGCTCAGGACGGCGCCGACACCAGAACCTGGGTTGCCGTCCCACCCCGAAGGCGAGGTTCCGCATTGGGCCGGAAAGCCATCTTCGAAAGTCACCCGGACGTCCTGGCCGACTTCGATGTCACGGCCTCCCAGAACGCCGAGAAACGTAGCCCTGCTTCGCAAGTGGAGAGTTCCATTCGGTACCAGGAGCTGCGCTCGCACGTCACACTTCTCGCCGATCACGGCGACCTCGGTCGCGTTCGGACCACCCGATCCGCCGTTCGGTCCGAGCACTGTCATTCGGAAGTCCTTCGCGCTCAGCGTCGTTCCGGTGGCAGGGCCGATGAAGCAGTTCGAACCTGGAAGCAGCCGGCCCGCGATTCGGAGCTCAACCGGACCAAGCGCTTCGATTCTGCTCTTCTCGCCGATGTTCAGCTCGGCCAAGTCGAACGATCCCGCGTCGAGCTCGAGCACCGATCCCGCGCGGAGGAGAACCGCACCATAAGCGCCAGGAGCGAGCCGCTGGCGGACGTTCTGGGCGAGCGAAATCGGCTGCGATCCCGCAGTCACGGTACCCGCGGGAGGCAGAGTAGGCATGGACGCCGGAAACGGGTAGACGGCGCCGCGACTCTCGCCGCTTCCCACCAAGGAGCTCGTGAAGATGTCGCCTACGACTGAGTCTTGCCGCAGTCTCACCGACTCCGCGGCCAGATCGTTGGACGGATCGATTCGAACGCCCTGACCCACGGTGGCACGAGCGTCGCCGAGCACTGGGCCGGGTCCTGTCCGAATGACGCCTACGTCGGCGCCCCGAATTGTCGCACCCTCTCTCAAACGCACGCTGTTCTCGACCAGCACGACGAAGTCCGTCAGCGCCGGTACGGTCGACAGCGACTTTCCGCTGACGCCCGATCCGCTCGATGCGCCCGATGCGCCCGATGCGCCCGAAGGTTGAGAGTTCTGGCATGCCGAGGAGAGGAGCGCCAAAGCCAAGGATCCGGACCGGACGGCCGAAGTCTGCCTCTGTTCTGCGCGGCCGGATCGTGGGCGGGTGCGTCCACGCGTCGGGTTGGACGGATTGGTTCGCGAAGCGCCTTTCAGCTGTCTCATATGGCCACTTCCGAAGGTACCTGATCTCGCGTCCGATCAACGCCGCGGACTTCTTCGTCGTGCTCGCGGCCGGAAGCTTTCGAGCACGTCTGCGGCGCGAACGATTATGGAATCTCGAGTGTACGATTAGTCTACGGAAACATAGGACATGTCGGGATTGTGAATCTGGTCGCGTACATATTCCGGCCTCTTGGGCCGCCTCAGGACCACGCCGCCGCGCCGAACTCGTCCTGGACCAGCCCGGGCTTGTGGTGTACCAGGGTTGGATGCGAACGGTTCCGGATCCAGCGGGTCTTCGCGCCGCGATCGATCAGTGGGTGGCCTCTGCGGGCTTCGAGAGCTCCTCGGAGGTTCCGATGCATCGGGCCAAGGAGCTGATCGACTCGGTCTCCAAGACAACCCATGTCGACGCTGCGGTCGTTCGCGACATTCTCATCGAGAGCGCCAACGCCGCGAGCGAGCGCGCGAAGGACGCTCAGACCGAGCTCGGCGCATCGACCGCCTATCGTGGCGCGCAAGTTCACACGCCCATTCGCTCGTCGAGCCCGCTCGCCGCTTTGATGACGGCCAAGAGGGGGGCGGCCACCGCCAAGGTGCGCGAGGCCGACGTCGCCGGAGCGCTCGGTGTTGGTGACACGTCCTTCTCGCAGTTGAGGAAGGACATCGAGTCGGCGCGCATCGCGATCACCGATCACGCTCGCCCGAAGGCGCTGTCCGAGCTCAACGAAGCTTGCGTCAAGCTGATTGCGCGGCTCCATCAGCTCGAGAAGTCACCCAACAGCGAGCAGCTTCAAGCGGAGATAACCAGGCTCTTCAAGGACATGCTGTCCGAGGGAGCCAAGGGGAAGGGCGTCTTCCTCACGAAGGTGGATCCGGCCGCGGGGCTCCCGAGAGTGCACGCGGAATCGCCCGTGACCTTGCCCGCGAAGGTGTCGAGTCCTGCTCGTGAAGCGCGGTATGAGCGCCTCGAGCGCGCGGCGAGCGTCGACGGGACTCCGGAGGTGGATGCAGGCGCCCCCACCGTGCTCGGTCACGTCGCGTCGGTAGGTATCGACGCAGCGACGGGCGAGCGATTTCTATTCGACTTCCACGGCAGGGTTCAGGCCACGTACACGCTCGAGGGCTTCGTCGAGGAATTCAGGGCCGTCACCGAAAAGGAGACTCACCGGACCAAGCTGATCGCCAAGCCAGAGTCGGTACAGGCGCTCCGATCGGTCTCCGACAAAGCCATCGAGCGACTCGCCGGAGATACGATGTTCGTGTCTCTCCTCGAGGACAAGGAAAGCGCAATCACTCGCGTGTACCCCACGAAATGGCACAAGGTGTCTGGGTCCTTCCTCAACCGCCAAGTCGTCGTCGACGGGCCCTTCAAAGGCGTATTTCTGGATGACTTGGTCAACGCGCTGGCACCCACTGGGAAAGGGTATGAGTTCGACCCGAAGCTCGGGCCCTCTACACCCATCACGCCCAGAGAAGGCGAACCCTGGATCACTTCTTCGAAGGTACGCGAACGCGGCAAACTGACCGAGAAGCTGTACGTCAGAATCCCCTTCGAGAAGCAATACACGCCCACTCGGCAGGCGCTGAGAAGACTCTCACAGCTCGATCCGATGATCAAATACGAGGAAGGTAGCCAGAACACCGGTTTCTACTTTCCGCCCGAGCGGTACAAGATCGTTCGCGAGATCCTCAAAGGAGTGGTCCTGTCGGGCTCCGCCAAGGACAAGCTGGAAGCCTACTTTGCCGAGCTCACGAAGATCGAGCTCGCCGCGACCGGAAAGTCGCTGGATCATCACACCGCGGCGGCGATCGGCGGATTCAAGGCCAAGATCGCGACCGCGGATGGTCGGACCAAGCCCGTCGAGATGACTCACTGGCAGCGGAAGTCGATCGCGATGCTCGAGGCGCTCGGGTACCGCGGTGTCCTCGCGCTCGGAACGGGCATGGGAAAGACTCTGGCAGCCATCGGAGTCATGCAGGAGCTCAAGGAACGAGAGGGCGAGAAGCGGCCTTTTCTGATCGTCTGTCCAAAGGCCTTGAAGGGCAACTTCGCGAAGGAAATTCACAAATTCCTCGAGCCGAAAGCCGCCAAGGAGCTGGTCGATCGGCTCGTGGTCGTGGACTACGCTCAGTTCTCGAGGGCCGCGCACTCCGGTCAGCTCGGCGGAAAGAAATTCGCACCGGAGCAGTTTGGCGCCGTGTTCTTCGACGAGTCTCAGTGGCTCCGAAATCGGCGCTGGAAGGCCGCTCAAGCCGCGCTGGCGTTCGACCATCCGAGGAAGATCTGCCTCAGCGCTTCCGTGATGAAGGACAGCTTCGACGACGTCCTCACGCAGGTCTCCATCGCGGCCAACGTGAACCTCGGCGATCGTACGCAGGGCAAGGAGTTGCGAGCGCAGGCCCGCAAGTTCAAGCTTCAGTCGTGTGTCGAGATCGGCGGCCGCACCTTGGGCGTCAAGCAGGAGACCGAGCTGTTGCCCGGAGTGACGGTGGACCCGAAGCACGATCTGTACACTTGGGTGAAGAAGCACATCATTTACGCGGACAAGCGCATGGACGACACGGCGCTTCCGAAGTTCCATCTCGCCGCACAGACCCTCACCATGCCCAAGGCCATGGAAGAGAGTTACCGGAAGGCCACTCATCGCCTCGATCGGGTGCTTCGGGGCATGGTCTCGCTCTATCGAGACAAGGGCGTGAAGAACGAGCGCATCGATGAGAAGGGCCGAAAGCGGGTCGAGATCGACCCGCTCGCCCGGAGCCCACGGATCAGCAAGGTCTTCGGCCCCAAGCTGAAGGCCGCGATCGACGAAATCAACGCCATAGGCAACACTCCGGCGAAGCTCGATCGCGCGGCCGACCTGGTCATGAAACATCTGGAAGAGAATCCGAAGAGCAGGGCCGTGCTCTTCAGCGACTCGGCCGAGTACGTGATGGCGAGCGCCAAGGAGATGTCGAAACAGATCCCCGGCAAGATTCACGCGGCGTGTCTTGCCAAGGAGATCCGGTTATTCCAAGACGGGGAGGAGTTAAAGACCATCGCAGGTCATACTCTCCCGTTCGTTCCCGCTGCCTATCGAAGGGACCCGAACGCGCCCGCCGACCCAGCGACGAATCGAGCTTACTCGGAGACCGAGTGGCAGCAGTTCGCGCTCGCCGAGATCATCGGCCCCAAGGCGGAGATCGCCACGACCACGATGTTCGGGCCCGTGTACATGGAAGGCCAGAACCTCCAGTGGGCCAACGTCGGCGTTCACTTGGACCGCGACACCTGGAACCGGCAGAACACCATGCAGCGAGAGGGACGACTCTGGCGCAAGGATCAGAAACACGAGGTCTCTTTCTACAACCTCGACTGGGTGTTCAAGAAACCCGCGGACCACCTCGATCGAACTCTCGACGAAATTCGCGCATTTCACGAGAAGGTGGGCGGCCAGCTATTCGACGACATGATCGTCGCGCCTCAAGAGACGATGAAGCTGGGTGAGGAGTGGTCTCGAGTTCGACCCAAGGACGACCTCCGCATCGACTTCTCGCTGCTCCGCTACGGCATCTCGCCTTCCGCGGAGAAGGTCGCCGATCTGGAGATCGAGACTTGAGCGTGGAGCACCCGGAGAGCGTAGAGGAGTGGCGCGCGCACTTCAGAACGCTCGAGGGCACGAGCCTGCGGGAGAAGGCCATCGCCGCCAACACGGTGGCCTTCGTTCGGCTGCTGAAAGAAGAAGGCTACGCGGCTCGTGAGATTCACATGATCTTTACTCACCTCGCCAGACGTTTCGTCGAGCTCGGCGAGCGGACGCCGGGAGAAGGGCTCTACGACCTCGACGTAGTGGCCAAAGACCCGATCGACTGAGTCCTGAGTCTGCGACGAAGCGTACTGCGGTGGAATAGACCTCGAGCTTCCCTACCGTATCTCGCCCAGGTCCACCCACGAAATCGTCCACGCCTACGAAGCCTGCCGAAGCCAAGCCATTGGGCTGAGGTCGTTTCGGAAGCGACCTCGCGTGTTTCTTGTGGTGTCTCGAGCAAAATACTGCCGGGGATCGGCGCTGACCCAAAGTTGGGGGGTGGACTTTGCGGGGGGAAAGAACGTCCGCCGGTCGTCGTGAGCGTGAGCGTCAATCGTGGACGTGGGCGTGGACGAAACCGTGGACGTGGGCGTGGCGTGGAACCTGGTCGTGGACGTGGACGATCCGGAATGAAATAGGCGCAGATCC
>CAYXDO010000198.1:0-18626 GCA_964463485.1 uncultured Myxococcales bacterium
TCGTGAGCATTCCAACGATAGTATGCGACGCGTTCGGACTCATGGCCAGGCGGATGGGTCTGCGCCCGATTCAATCGTCCGCGCCCACTCGCCGTCGATGAGCTTCGGATCGATCGTCCTCCCGGTCGCCCAGAGGAAGTGCTCGGCAGGCTTTCGCCACGAAGCCAGGTCGCGTCGTTCAGGCCCGAGTGAAATCTACCACTCCGCGGCGTGGCTCAAACCACCCACCTCACGCTTGCGTGGCCTAAGAAAGCTCGGTCCGGGGCTTGCACCCGTCCTACCCATGCGACTCGAAAAAGCGACCACCTTTGTTTTCGGCGTGGGATCACGCCTGAGCGCCCTTCTTCGGGCGACCGTACAAGCCACGGTTCTCGGCATCATCGAAACGGCCACGAGCGAGCGGGGGCGGCGAACGCTCGCTGTCGTCGCACTCTCGGGTGCGACGGTGGGACTCATCTGGAGCGCTCCGATTCGGGCGGTGGAGCCAGGCGTCGTCGCCGTGCGGGTGAATCGGTTGACCGGTGGGGCGTCGGGCCTGGAGCCCGGCTGGGCCATCGTGTTGCCCTGGGTTCACGAGCTTCGCGCCTACCCGGCGGGTGATCGCGTTTATCGACCGGAGAAAGGCGAACGAGCGGGCGGTTCGTCACCGTACCAGACCTCCGAGGGACTCTCGGTGGGCGTCGACGTTACGGTCCGGTACTCGCTCGATCCCGAGAACGGGAAGTTGGTGACTCAGGGGCTGCCGGACGATTTGGGCCCGCGAATCATCGAGCCGGTGATCGACGCCATTCTGCACCGTGTCTTGGCGAAGCACGCGGTGAGGGAGATATATTCGACTCAGCGAGCGCTCGTGGAGACCGAGGTGACGGCTGAGCTTTCGCCGCTGCTCGCGCCCGACGGGGTGGTCGTGCGTTCAGTCTTTCTGGGTAGGGTGGACTTACCTGCGGAGTATCGAGCGGGGCTCGAAGCCGCGCTGGCGGAGGAGCTCTCGACCGAGAAGATGAAATACACGCTCGAGCTCAAAGAGAAGCAGGTCAAGGAGGCCGAGCTTGGCGCGTTGGCGGACAAGGCTCGTCGGGAGCGGGCGGCGGAGGCGGCGGCGCAGGAGGAGATCATCGCGGCTCGCGGGCGGGAGGAAGCGATGAAACACATTCTGCCGCTCAAGGAGCGAGAGATCGAGCAGAGCAGGCTCGAGGCAGAGGCTTCGCGCGTCACTCGACTCAGGCTGGCGGAGACCGAGGCGGAGGCGCGAAAGATCGAAGCCGAAGGGGAGTCGGCGTATCGGCGGAAGTTGGCCGAATCCGACGCGTACCGAATCGAGATCACGGGCAAAGCTTCATCCGAGCAGCTGGCGCGGGATGCCTCGCTGATCTCGAAGAACCCGCTCCTGATTCAGAAGACGCTGGCGGACAAGCTCTCGGACAAGATTCAAGTCATCATTGCGCCGCCCGCGGCGGGTGGGTTCTTCGCGAGTGGCTTGCTTGGTCAGTCCAAGGTGGCCGAGTCTCGCGAGGTGCCTTCCGAACAGCGAGCGCCGATCGAAGAGACCGAGGAGTGAGTCATGGTACCTGCCGTCGCGCTCGTGGCGATCGTCGCCGAAGACCAAACCGTGCTTCGAGCAGCGCCCGAAGAATCAGCGCCTCGGCCGGCGATTCTCTGGAAGGGGGACTGGGTCGAGGTTCGAGGCCGGGTCCACGGCTACTTATCGGTGTACGACCATCGCCACGAGCGCGCCGGCTACGTCGCGCCGGAGCGAGTTCGGGAGTATGAGCTCGACGAGAGTACGGCCGACCGAATCTGGCCGGTCGTCGAGTTCTTGAAGGACTCGAAAGGTGACGAGTCACTGGGGATTGGGATGATCGCGCTCTTCTTGAGAGTTGCTCCGACGAAGCGAATCGACGCCGGAGTCTTCGAGCGGCTCGGCAGCTTTGCGGAGCGTTTGGCGCGACGGGCTTCCGGCAGCGCGCCGGGTGAGACGGGTGACTTGGCCCGGCACCTGGAAGTCGCGGCATCGTATGGGGTGACTTTCCGGGCGCTCGAGCTCGAGGGCCGCTCGATCACGTGTTACGACGGCGAAGCGTTCCGCAGAGCTCTGGCGCTTGGGGGCTCTGCGATCGAACGGGCGCGTGCGGCGCTGGCGCTGACCGATTCGCGCTGCTTCGACCCTTCGCAAGGAGTCTCCAGCGTGGCCTCCTTGCAGGCGTGGGTGTCCGAAGTGCTGGACGAGGTCGACGCGGGGTCCCTTCCAGCAGCCATCGCCAATCGTATTCATACTCGTCGCGGCGTCGTACGGGCCGAGCTGGCCCACTGGTCGGCCCGGCGCCTCGATGCGAGCGCCGCGCGGACTCAATATGCGCGGGCGGTCGAGTCCTTGAAGGCGGTCGATGAAACCGAGCTCTTCACGGACGACCGAGCGGCCTACGATCGGGCGGTCGTCCGCGTGGCCGCGGAGCGCTGGGCCGGTGAAGCGGGGAGTGGCGCGGCGGGCGTGCGAGTCACCGACCGAAACCCGGGAGAGACGTGTATCGCGGTGGCCTCGGGAGAGGGAACCTTCGAGACCTGTACGTATGGGTTCGTTTGGAGGTCCTCCATTCGAATGTCTGCACCCGGTGTGGTGAGCTTGTCCGTGGAGCCGATTCCAGGTTGGCTCGAGCTTTGGGTGATCGCCAAATCCGCGGCCGGATATGGGGTGACGGCGTTGGTTCCCGCCGCGGTCGATCCGGAGCTTGGGTACGTGGAGCTCGCGGGGTGGACTCCGGACGGCCAGAGAATGCTGGTCGCTCGCGAGTTCACCCAGGGTGTGGTCGTGCGCAGAGAGTTCTCCGTGGTCCGGCTCGATACCTTCGACGCGGAGAAAAGCGCCCGGAGTGCCAAGAGCCTCGAGGCTTTCCGACGCTTCTCGTCCGCGGACTGGCGACGTTCGACGTTCGCCCTGCGCTGACTCGGTCCGGGTCTCGAGCCTAGGCCCCCCACTTCGAGCAGAATCCATCGCGATGGAGCGCCGAATTGGTTCGGTGACGAACCGGACCAAGACTGCCCCGACAGGTTGAGGCTCGACGATTTCCTGCTCGTCGCGACGAATGGTCGCACCCCGCTCGGATGACTTCCCGTTCAACCGGCGCCAGAATGGCCCCGCCATGCATAGGAGGGTAACAGGTCTCTTCTTGTGCTGCGCCGCCTGCAGCTCGAAGGCGACCGTTGCCTTCGAAGTCGGCTTCCAGGCTGACCCGCCGATCGGTCCGATCTTCCTTTGGGCTTCGGTCGAGGAGAGGCTCGACGAACGCATCCCAGGGCCCGTGTTGGCGTTCGCGGGGCCCGTCGAGTACGGGCGTGCGGGCGCGGAGCTTTCGATCCCTGGCATCCCGTTCGGAACGGAACGAGTCGTGGTCGTGGTGGCGCGAGCCCGAGCCGACGTCTCCGACCCGCTCCTCTACTACGGCCTGTCCGAGCCCTTCGACCTCGATGCCGGCACGAACGAGACCGTATCGGTATTGCTCGCGCTCGTCGCCACTCCCCCCTTTCGACCGGACGTCGACTCATTTCGTCGCGTGGTGCATCGGCGTTCACCTTGGGGCACGGAGAGCGACGTTTCACCAAATCAAACCCTCATCGGGGCCCCGGGTTCGGTCGCGCCGTGGTCGATGGTCATCGCGGTCGATCCGGCGCTCGGAATCGAGCGCGCGCGTGCGCGAGCGGATGAGCTCGGCCGATTCAGCCTCCCCTTGGGAAGCAGCGATCGACTCGAGGTCGCCGTGGCGACCGAGGACGGCGTGGGGCAGCGCAGTTTGGCGACGGTCGTACGTGACGGGATTTGGATCGCTACTCTCCTTGGCAAGGTTTCGACTGACTTCGAAGCGAATCCTCATCGTCTCGGGATCATCACCGGATCGGTCCCTGGAGACCCACGTACGCCCGGGCTCGAGCCCGCGCGATCGCCGCTGTCCGTGCCGGGAAGCGCGCTGCGACTCACCTCGACCCGCGGTTGGCGAGACCTGACTCCGGGCAGCGACTGGCCTCCGCCGCGGCACGCGCACGCGATGGCCTACGACCCTATGCGAGATCGGGTCGTCTTGTTTGGTGGCTCGATGCTCACCCATGCGGGCCCCGGATCCCTAGGGGACACGTGGGAGTGGGACGGTCGACGTTGGCGTGACGCCAGCTCGCAAGGCGATCCGCACCCGCGAGTTGGGCATGCGATGGTGTATGACGGCGCGCGGGGACGCGTACTCATGTTCGGAGGGGTGAACGACGTGGGAGACTCGTTCCCCGAGACCTGGGAGTTCGACGGACTCATCTGGACTCTGCGGAGCGTTCGCGGTCCGGGACCCAACCCTCGAGCCACGCCTGCCCTCGCCTTCGACGCAAGACGGAGACGGGTCGTGTTGTTCGATGGCACTTCATCCACCTGGGAATGGGACGGAGAAGCTTGGACCAGGCTCTCGATGCCTGGCGCCGTACCGACACTCCGAACCGGGCACGCCATGACCTACGACCCACGAACTGGACTCATTCTCTTGTTCGGCGGACGGACCCCGAGTCGGCGCTACCTCCAGGACACCTGGACCTTCGATGGGGCGAGCTGGCGCGAGCTACAGCCTGAAGGGATGGCCCCCGCGGCACGGGGCGCCCATGTGCTCACGTATGACACTCAGCGCGAGCGCGTGGTGTTGGCCGGGGGAACGACCGAGGGTGGTGAGTTCCTCGCCGACTCGTGGGAGTGGGACGGTCGGGCCTGGCATCCCACCGCGGGTGTGCTTCCCAGTCCGCGGTCAGGATCGGCGGCGGCCTATGACGGCCGGCTCGGAGAGGTCGTCTTGTTTGGCGGAATGAGTGCCGGACGCGCAGTGGACGATGAGCTGACTTGGAACGGGAACGACTGGGTTCGGCGCGCGACCCAACCCATCCCAGCACCCTCCGAGCGCTCCTGGCTCGCCGACGACCCCTCGCGCGCTCACGTCGTCCTTTACGTGCCAGCGGGTGAGACTTGGGAGTGGAGCGGCGACCGATGGACACGGAGCTCCACTTCTCCACCCGATGCAGCCCTCGTCGGCTCCAGCGCGGATCCCGCCATCGCCTTCGACCGAGCTCGAGGCACCGTCGTGATGGCGGGTCGCTCACATGAGTCTCCCGATGAGTTGAGAATCTGGGACTGGGACGGCTCGAGTTGGATTCTGCGAGAGGTTCGACCTGGTGCGCCACAGGCCCGCGACAGCCACGCGCTCGTCTACGATGCCTCGCAGGAACGACTCGTGCTCTTCGGCGGCTGGGCTGGGCACGAGTGGTTCCGCACAACCTGGGAGCTCGACCAAACTGTTTGGAGAGAGAGCGCGCTCAGCGCGCCTCAACCTCGCCTGTGGCCGAGCATGATCTACGACTCCAGAGCGCGCTCGCTGATGCTGTTCGCCGGCCTCGCCGAAGACCAATCGTACCCCAGCGGAGTTTGGTCCAGGAAGGGCGGGGATTGGTCACAAACCTCGAGCTCGCTCGAGCCTCCTGATCGTTCGGCCCAGGCTGCTGCCTTCGATTCGGTGCGAGGGTTGACGGTCATGTTCGGCGGGCGTGCGCCGGACGGCCAGCGTCTCGGCGACACTTGGTTGCTCGACGGTGATCGATGGAGTCAAGCGACGCTCGGTGACGCTCCTCGACCCAGGTTCGGACATGGGCTCACCTACGACGCGGCCCGCAGAGAAGCCGTGCTCTTCGGAGGGTCCATCGGACTCGGTGTAGGCGACAACAGCACGTGGACCTTGCCGTCGCTCACGCCGGAAGCACGCGCCCGCGTGGTCTTCTCCGTCGATTGGCGCTCCGCGGGCATATCGACCGACGACGTGATTGGGCTCGACTTCACCGCCCGCGCGGGAGGCCGCGGCTCCTCGAACGAGACCCAAGCAGCGGTCTGCGGAGTCGAAGCGTTGGGCTGGGACGCAACCGTGGGAGCGTGGCAACTCTGGGGAAGCAACTCATCGGACGTGTCGACTCCGAGCCCGATCACCTACTCGACCTCTTCGTCGGAGGAAGCGAAGCGAGTGATGATCGAACGTGATGGCAAGATCCACGTACTCTTGAGAACGGCACCCCAACACGCGAGCTTCGCGCCTCCCGAGATCGACCTCGAATACGTCGAGCTCGCGCTCCAATACCGTCGACCCGGTCGAGACCTGCCCCGGCCCGACTCAGGCGTGAGCGCCGACGGCGGCGTGAGCCCGGACTCCGGAGCCATGAAACGCGACGCGACCTCCCTCGACCCAGACGCGGGTAGCCCGCCCGCCGATGCCGGGGTGAGTCCAGATGCCGCGCCCGCCGACGCAGGCGTGATTCGAGACGCCTCGCCGCCCTCCGACACCGGGATCGGGCCCGTTGACTCAGGAGCCGCCACGGACGCCTCGATTGGCGAAGATGGATCAGTCCCAGACTTGGGACTCTCTGATGCCGGAGCAGACGCAGGGATCCTTCCTGACTCGGGTCAAAGCTGCCAAGTCTGTCGAGCCGGGCCGTGCGAGTGCGACCTCACGTTTCTGTGCGACCTCCACTGCGAGACCTGCGACCCCGAGTGCGGCTGCTGCCTACCGTGACATGGCATTCGTGGGTATCGTGACCTTCGACCGTCAGCTGCCCGGTGGGAGCACGGACACCATGACGGTCCCCGTCGTCGGGGCCTGAGTGGCGATGATCGCCGAGCCGGTGACCCCTATCGCAACCGCAGTCCCGATCGCCGCCCAAACCCACCACTTCGAATACCAGGGACCCGGTGCTTCGACGAGGTCGGCACGCACCTTGGTGAGTTGGCCAGGCTCGACGTAGAAGTCCTGATCCATCGAATGGTAGCCCGGAGAGCGCACGGACAGTAAATGCTTGCCCGATGCGAGCTCGAGAGTGCCAACTGAGATATCAAGAGAGTCGCCGCCATCGATCGTGATGGAGCCTGCTTCCAAGTCAGTAAGGATCTGAAAGGAGCCCGATCCAGTCGCAGGGCGTCCGAGCAGGCGACCGATCGCATGTCGTATCGCTTGAACGAGCTGCGGAGCGGGTCCGCGAAAGCTCTCGGCGACCCGGTGCACGACCTCAGCACCTCTGACTCTCATCAGCTTCAGATGCACCACCCAGGTGTCCTCGAGCTTGCCCACCGCGCCGGTTACGAGGTAGTCGGCGCCCAGCGCCCCTCCGATCGCGATCAAACACTCGACATCGTTCCGGCACTGGACGATCTGTTTCTCCGCCTCGTAGGCCAGAAGCGCCTTGATCTCGTCGCGGCTGACTACACTCAGCGACTCGTGACGACGGATTTCGAGCACGAGGATCTGCGTCAAGTTCTCGGCAAGCTCGCGGCTCACATCGTACGCCTCGAGGTTCAGCACGGCGATCCTCGTCCCGCCATCTTCGAGCTCGAGAATGAACGTTCGTCGACTCTCGGTCCGGGGTGCGAACAACCGTTCGGCGGCGTCGACCATCGCGGGAACCAACTCGTCGATCGTGTCTGCGGCCGCGCTCTCGGCTCGATCGGCGGCGGCACGCTTTGGGTCCCAACGCGAAAGTGTCACTACGAGTCCGCTGCCGAAGGAACCGACGTGGCCGGTGACGACGAGCTCCGCTGCGAGGGCGTCACTCATCTGGTCCGCGCAGGTCATGGTCGGTCCGCACGCGAGGACGTCTCGCAGGTCCTTGTCGTGGATGAGCAGCGCCCCGAGCTCCGACTCACCCACGACGGCGAGGTCGCCGCGCTTGCCGAGGTGGACGAGGAGCTCCTCGGTGAGTCGGTGCGCGATCGAGCTGAGCTTAGCCTCTGCGCGGAGCGAGAGTACGACCACGCGCTGCCGCGAGGCCGAGCTCGTCGTCGCGCGTTCCTCCGGCCCAGCGGCGATCAGCGACAGGAGACTCAAGACGGCGGCGCTCATATCACTCTTCGAGACTAGCCTGCCTCGTGGCCTCGACTGGATCCGGATCAAGATACATGCTCAATTACCTGTACCTATCTGCATCGAGCCCCCGACGACGCAGCCAGCGATAGACCTGGGTTCGGTGCGTTCCGAGGATCTCGGCCACCTTGGAGACATTGCCGTTGGCCGAGCGCAACGCGTCTTCGAGCACGGGAAGCTCTGGGGCACGAATGTCCTCGCCGAAGGGGTCCAAAGAGGCTGGGTTCTCGGCCGAGATGAGTGGTTGCTTGCGAGCTCTCGAGCTGGCCTCCCCTCGGTCTCTAATGCGTCCTTGGAGCTGCTCGGGGAGCAAGTGGAGATCTAGAGGCGTTCCGGGCGGAGCCATCGACGCGACGCGACGCGCGAGCTTTGCGAGCTCCCGAACGTTCATAGGCCAGGAGTGCAGGAGTAGCGCCTCCGCGAGCTCTGGAGTGCTCTGGAAGGCCGCTGCTCCAGATGCCTCGGCTTCCAACCGAAGAAAGTGCTTCCACAGGACGAGGATGTCCGAGCGCCGCTCGGACAGCGACGGAATGTGCAACACCCAGTCACCGAGTCGAGCGTACAGGTCCTTCCGAAAGCTCGCCGCTTCGAGATCTACATGAGTCGCTGCGATCACCCTCGTGTCGACGCTCAACGGCTGTCCGCCGATCGGCTGAATCGACCCGTCCTCCAGCGCCCTCAAGAGTTTGGCTTGAAGCGGCAGCGGCAAGTCTCCCACCTCGTCGAGAAAGAGAGTACCGCCGTGGGCCTCGACGAAGAGTCCGTCGCGATCGCCGGTCGCTCCCGTGAACGCGCCCTTTCGGTGCCCAAACAGCTCGGCCTCGGCGATCTCCGGTGGAATGGCCGCGCAGTTCACGGGCACCCACCCACCGGAACGCGCCGCACACAGACGGTGAATCGCCCGCGCCGCAACTTCCTTGCCGGTGCCGGTCGCGCCGAGGAGCAGCACCGAGCCACGCGCGTTCGCGGCCGTGTGAAGGGAGGCTCGAAGTCGGCGCGCGGCGAAGGAAACACCGACGACCTCGTGGGCTGCGCGGTCGTCCGCATGCCCTGCAGCCGGCAAGGAGTCTGGGTCCGGCTCTTGGTCGACGACCATGAGTGTGTCCCCGACCGAAATCACCGTGCCTGAGAGTAAGGCGTGCGCTTCTCGCGAGGCCTCCCCGTCGACGAAGGTGCCATTCCGCGTGCCGAGATCGCACGCGAGGAGCTCGTGCGGTGCGCTCCCGGCGCGAATCTCGAAGTGCTCGCGCGACATGCGAGGGTCGGCGATCGCGCCCGCACCCAGTCCTTCGCGGCCCAACACGACGCGAGCCCCATCGAGGTCGAAACAGCGACCCACCGAAGCCTCGTCAGGGCTGTAGACGACGCGCAGGACGCGTTTTCGGGGAGCAACCGGAGGGAGGTTGCGCCTCCGAAGAGTCTCATCGAATCGAGGCAGCTCACTCATTTTGTCACTCATGCCCCGACCTCGAAGCTGACCGTTGAAAAACGAGAGCCCGCAAACGACACGAACTTGGGTCGCAGGTCCAGCACACAGGTTCGCAGAGCCTCCGGCGCGCCCTCCGAGGCGTTCACAGACATGACGCGCCCCTCTGGGGCGACGACGAAGTGAATGGTCACCCGCGCCCCCGAGCCGCTCTGCTCGTAGCAAACTGCGAGGTCAGGCTCGATCGAGAGGAGGCTCTTTTTGGCCTCCTCGAGTGGAAGGCCCCCGATCACGCGCACTCCGGTCACCCGCGCTCGAGTCGAAGATCGAGGAGTGGCGACCTCCCCGGTCGAGGTGGGAGGCTCAGCCGGCCTTGGCCGGAGCCCTTCCGGCAATCTCGCGAAGCTCGGTGGAACCTCCGCGGGTGCCGTAAGATGCGCCGCGGGCCGCGCAACGCTCGCCTCCACCTCAGCGCGCTCCGTCTTCTTCGCCTTCGAATCTTCAGTGGACTCCGAGCCTCGCACCAAGGGCGCCGTACTCAGTGGAGACGTGGCCGGGGCGTGAGCGACCGACCTCACGCCGAAGGCGACCGCGAGGAGCGCGAGGAGCGATGCGAGCGCCCACGGGCGATCATGCCTGTAACGCACAGTGGTCTCGAGGTGCAGCGGGCCTAGTCCGTCGGAACGCTCCATGGGAGGGGCTCGTCGAGTCATACTCACCTGCGCCAACTCCACGGTTGGCGGCGACGCGAACATCGGCCCGGTCGGAGCGAACTCCGACTCGAGCGCGTCGCGCAGCTCCGCCGCGGATGCGAAGCGCTCCTCCGCGCGCTTTCGCAAACAACGGCCGATGAGCTTCTCGAGAGCGGCACCGCGGCCATCCGTGTCCGGCATGAGCACACAAGGAGCCGGAGACTCGTAGAGGTGTTTGTGAATCAGCTCGGGCACGGTCGTGGCTGCGAAGGGTGACTTGCCCGTGAGCATCTGGAACATCACGACGCCGAGCGCGTAGAGGTCCGCAGCAGGCCCGATGTCTCCGTACTGGCTCGACCAGAGCTCGGGCGCCATGTAGAGCGGCGTCCCGCAAAAGCCGCCCGGCGAGGTCAGCGACTGATTTGCTCCAAGGAGCTTCACGAGCCCAAAGTCGAGGACTTTGGCGTGCTCGCTTCCCGGAGGTCCACCCTCCACCATGATGTTCGACGGCTTGATATCACGGTGTACGATGCCTCGTGAGTGCGCCTCCTCGAGCGAGCGGCACACTTGCTTCGCGAGATCGACCAAACGAGACGTTTGAAGCGGTGCCTCCGACTTGATGATTTGATCGAGCGAGCGGCCAAAGAGGAGCTCCATCGCGATGAATAGCCCGCCGCCTGGCAGCTCGCCCCGCTCGTACACCGAGATCGTGTGCGGAGAGTGGAGCTGCGCGCAACTCATGGCCTCGCGGCGAAAACGCTCGATGGACTCAGGATCGCGCACCTCCGGACCGGACAGCACCTTCACAGCTACCTCCCGATCCAGCGAGGCTTGGTACGCTCGGTAGACCGTGCCCATCGCACCCGCCCCAATCAGATTCAAAATCAGAAAGCCCGATCCCGGGCTGTCTGTCGAGCCGCCGGCGATCACACCAAAGAGCGGGTCGCCCTGCCCGAGCTCGAGCAGGCGCGTCCCATCCGACGGGCATCGCCCGATCGCCTCACGAGTTTGCATCGAGCAGCGGGGACAGACTTTCATCGACCCATCGAGGTCGAGCTGCCGCTTCCCACTCATTCCGCGATCCAGTGCAAATATCGGTCAAGGGCGAGGGCCCCCGAGTTGGACGAGGTGGTACCTAGGTCGCGCAGCCAGCTCGGGCCCGCCCGTCCGGAACGTTCGATCGCGGTGATCAACGCGACGGAGAGATCTCGGACACCTAGATCTCTGGCGCCTCGATCGCCTGGAGAAGGGACGCCCGCCGTAGCGAGGGCCAGTATCTCGGACTCTGCACCCGCGTCGAGACAAGCTGTGATTTGTTTTCCGAACTCACGCTCGTCGTCGTCGGCCAGAGCGGCCAGCGCCGCGTTCAGTCGAATAGGTATGACTGTCGCCTTGCTCGCGTGCGCGACGGCGCGTCCGTAGAGCTGCCTTGCCTCGGCGATCTCGCCTCTGACGAATTTCAGGTTGCCCAGGTCGTTCAACGCCGCCTCGTCGCCAGCGTCGGCCTCGAGCAATTCCCGAAGAAGTGACTCCGCCTTCTGCGCCAGGCCCACTCGCGCCTGAAAGAACGCCTTGCGCCTGAGTCGGGATCGCTCCGTCCGCGATTCGGACCCTTTGCTCGAGCTCTCGAGCCTTCCGAGCTCGGCGCTCACCGCTTCGCTGCGACGCTCGTCGATGCCGTCCAGCTCCTGGGTCACCAGGGGCGCGAGCGCCGTGAAGTCGAAAGCTCGCGCGGACGAGCTCTCGACGAGGCTCAGCGCCGGATAACGCGTCCAGGATTTTCGCACGTCGATGATGCGGACCTTGTCATCTGCGTCTTTCCACCGTGCCCACTCATCGGAGCCGGCGAGCCACGCAAGAGAGAAGCTCTGACCGAGCCGCGTGGTCTCGAGCGGGATCCACAGGAGCCCGTCGTGGACGACGAGTCGCTCCCCGGAATTCGGCAGGTCGAGGAGGTGGGCAGCCTGGACAGGGAGGCCCGTGCCCACCGCGACGAACACGTGCCCAGGGGTCGTCAGAAGAAGGGTTCGAAGACCGATCGCCTCGGCCGCAGCTGAATACAACACGGCCAAGTCGTCGCAGTCTCCCCCGTTTCGCGAGAGGGTCTGCTCGGGATACTGCAGGTAGTCGAGAGTGTCTGACTCGTTGCGTGGATCGGCGGTGTAGCCAATCCCAAGCGAGCCGAGCCCACGAAACAACGCGACAGGTGTCCCCAGCGGATCCGTCCTACGAGTGCTCGCGACCTCTCGCGCAATCCTCCGCGCGAGCTCCTGAATCGTCGAGGCTTGCGGAGTCACGAACGCCGCGATCGAATCCGGCTCCGTCCAACTGAGTGCGTTCTTCGCGTACAGGACGACAGAGACTCCAAGAGTATGCCGAAATCGAAGGCCTTCCGAGTCATACTCGAGCTCGATCGCGACGATCACCGGGAGGTTCTCTTCGTGCGTCGAGACGGAGTCCCGATCGAGTACGACCGCGACGGGGAGCTCTCGACGGTCGCCTGGAGCCATCGCACCGAAGCGTGTGGTGAGAGACTTCATGAATTTCGGAATTCTCACCGTCAAGGTCAGGTCGCGGAGTCCCTTCGAAGTCGAGACCTCCAACGACCCAACGGAACGACTCATGTAGGCGGCAAGCCTCGAGGGGAAGAGGTTCTCCACATCAGCCTTCAGCACCCTCAACGGCCGCGCAAGACTCTCGGACACGCTCGCGGGCCCGCCGAGTACCAAAGGGGCCGCCGCGAAGGGCTCCAGGCCGGCCGACAGGCGGGCCTCCAACGATTTCACGAGCTCCTTGCTCGACGCGCGCGCGCAAGCCGATAGACTCGCCGCCTCGCATCGCGCGTGCGTGCTCGCCAAGCGCACCCCCGCGGACGTCGCGACCAGGAAGTCGATCTCCAGCTCGGTGGAGCGCACGCGGTAGGATCCTTCCGTCACGAGGGCCCACCCGCTCTCCGGAAACCGATCCGACGGAGCAATGCCAAGCGCCGACAACTCCACCGCGACCGCGCTCGACAGCGCCGCTTCGACCCACGGCGGTCCCGACTCCTCACCCACTCTCCGAAATGGCTTCGCCACGAACGAGAGCCCAGACGCGCGGGCCGCGGACCACTCCGCCTTGACCATCCGATCGGAATATCCGGTGACTACGACTCCGGAGCTCCTGGACTCGTCGATCGCCAAGGCCAGCCCTCGCGCGTCGATCGACGCCGCCGCGGATAACTTCGACACCCCTCGACTGATTTGGAGCACTCGCACGTCCCAGACGCCTTCGATCCGCCCGATGCCCGCGACCACTCGCTCTCCCGAAGCCGCATCCGGGACTCCGGTGACTTGAATCTCCAGGCGACCCGAGCCCTGCTTCAGAGCCTCGAGCAACTCCTTGCCAAGGACGACCGCAGCGGCGCGTGCAGCGTTCGCGGCCGCTTGCTCGCGGTCATGACCTATCCCTTCGCCCTGCGCTCGAAGAGAGGCCAAGATTCGCGCGGAATCCACCGCGATCAACCTGACCTCCACAGCCGCCGAATATCGGAGCACGGTGGAGGGAAGAATGTCGCTGGTGATTCGGGAGAGCCGACACACACCCGCCACGATTCGATCGGCGTCCAGAGTCGTGACGACTTCTGGAACAACACCGGAGATCAGCGTGCCGACGTCGGTTACTCTCCGCAGCTCCCGACTCTGTTTCTCGTCGACGAGCTCGAGCTTGGCGGCCAGCATGACCCTCATCAGCTCGGCCTCCGCGCTCGAAGACGAGCGCTTCGCGCCGTCGAGGCTCTCATCGAGAATGGCGACGAAACGCAACCCGGAGGAATCGGCGGCGACGGCGGGCTTCGGCATCGCAAGCGCCAGAACGAATGCGACCAATCGCTCGAGGCTCATGGTGAAAGCTTACGTCGGAATACCTCGACCATCGACGCGCAATTTGACGCTCCCCGAGGTCAATTTCCCAAAAAATGGGCGCAGAGCAGGCTCTAGATCATTCTCGATCAAAATTCCCGAGGTTCGCCTCATCTATCCGCTCAGCGGACCGGATCGAGTCGAATCGCGCTCTCGGGGCACGCAGCGACGCAAAGACCACACGCTTGGCAGTCCGCCGCCCTGGGGGCGTAGGCAGTACGCTGGCCGTGGACCCTACTCTTGATTCTTTGGAGGAAACTCAACCGGTCATAGTCAGCTGAGTCGATCGTCCGAACCTCGAACACGTGATACGGACGGACGGCGACGCAGTCACCTTTTCCTTCGCATCGGCCGTGTTCGACGATCGGAATCGTTCGAGAGTCGCCTTTCCCTGCGGGTGCGGTGAGAGTCGATCGAAGGATTCTTACGCGTCTTCGACCGCACGGATTTCGCCGGCTTCATTCACCTCCGGCGCCCAGAGAGCGCAGTCGCGCGGCCGACTCCAGCGCCTTGATGCGATCGGCGATCGCTCTGTCGCGCGGTGACAGCTCGTGAGCCCTGCGTAGGAGTCGAGTCGCCAGGTCTAGCTCGGCGCCCGAGTCCAAAATCGCCAGCCCGAGCTGGTACTCGATCGACGCGTCCGTTCCTCCCGCGCACGGAGTCATCCAGGCCCGCCGAAGCTTCGCCGTTCGAGCTCGCTGCGACCCCACGCGGAGCTCCCGCGCGATCGCGTCCGCGTAATCACATCCAAACGGAGCCGATGCGACCGCCCGCTCGCAGATCGGGCGAACGAGCTCGAACCTCCCGCGAATCGACTCGCTCAAACAACGGGCAAAGGCCGAGTCATCGACGGCCACTTTCACCGACGTCGCGAAGAGTGCGATCGCCAGCCCGATCGCGATCCCGGCCGACAAGGCACGACTCCGGTGCTCGTGGCTTGGAGCGAGCTGATCATTGACCCCTGGAAGAAACGGCCCGGCGGACCGGCCTCCTTCAATTGTCGCACTCTCGGAACGCGGCAGGAGCGTGCTCGCGAGCGCGACGACCCAAGCGCTGGCTCCGATTCGGTCAAAATTCAGGCAAAGGAATGCAACGTAACACAGCGCGCCAGCCGCAATGGAGTCGGAGGCGAAGTCCGGGGCTCGCGGAACCGACTGTCTCCTAGCCTCGATCGCCCATACGAACAGGAACCCGAGTAACGCGAAGACTCCGAGCGCGCCGGCCGCGAGTGCGAACTCCAGCACGATATTGTGAGAATGGCGCTCGTAGGGCATCCCGGCGCGCCGTTCGAGGTCATACAGGTTCTCGAAGGCTCCGAAGCCGCGACCCGTCAGCGGCGCCGCCCGCCAACCGTGTACGGCAACTCTCGCAAAATCGAGTCGCTGTTCCAGAGTCATCGGCAGCCGCGGCCAGCTCGACGCGAGCTCCGCCCACCTCGCTCGGATGTGCGGTCCTAGTCCCACAGCCACCAACACGAACGCACCACAAGCCGTTGCGGCCACCGCAGCGCACTTCGACCCGAAGGCGTCTGCAGCACCGAGCCGCCTTACTCCTCGAGTCAGCAGGAGGCCCGAACCTAACCCAGCCAGGAGGAGCGGAGCGCGCCGGCCCGTCGAGGCGAGTCCGGCCAAAATCACGGCGAAGCCCACGATGGCGGCAACTCTTTCTGATCGCGCCCGAGCCGACCAAATCAACGAGAGGGTCGTTGGCACCGCCGGAAGCAGAAAGCCCGCCAGAAACATGGGGTGGCTCAACGAGCCGGTCGGATCGCGGCCGGCGATGAGTTGAGCACCTGCCCAGCACGACTGGACCACTGCGCTCGCGGCATAGGCAGCCAACCAAAGCCGAGTCGAGCTAGGCGCTGGAATCGCTACCGCCAACAGAACGAGTGTGATCCAGCGGGCAGCGCCGGCCTGAGTTCCGTAGGAACCGAAGAGGGCGTGCTGAGGTGAGTCGGAGAAAGCCACGGAGGTTCCGAGGACGCCGACGAATCCCGCCGCAGCCGCCAAAAAACGCCGACTTGGCGCCGATGCGCGCATGCCGCTCGGCTCGCCGGTCTGGATCATCAGCGAAACGAGTGCGACAAACTGAACCAGCATCAGTCGAGGTGCTTCGTGTTGCTCCGAGAGCATCGGCACCGCAACGAACGGGAGCAGAACGAGGGTCAGGAGTGTCAGACACTCCCGGGCCTTCACGGCTTGCAGGTTCCGAACCGATTCGGCCCGTAGGTCTCGATGACACACCTTCGAGCGTTCGGGCAAGCGCTGCAGTCGAGGTCGCCGCGGTACGAGTCGCACGTCGACGGGCAATGGGGTACGGTGCAGATGCCGAACCGATTGGCGGGATAGGTGTCGGTCAAGCACACGCTCTCGGGGGCGCAGGCAGCGCAGTCCTGGTCCCCACGTGTCGAGTCACAACTCGCCGGGCAAATCGGGATCGAGGCGACGCAGGAGCCGAAACGGGTCGAGGTCCCATACGGATCTACGAAACACTTCTCGGCGCCGGCGCACCCGGCACAGTCCGAGTCGACTCGTTGAGAATCACACGAAGCCGGACATCCCGACCCCGCGTCCTCCGAGCTCGTGCGCCCTCCGAAGCCCCGACTGAAGTGCCGAATCGGCGCGGATACCAAGCCGTCCCCGGTGGCCACGCCAGGCAGCGCCGCGTAGCTCACCCCATCTTCCGACCAAAACAACTGCCCTTCGAGCGCCCACTGACTCACATCGATCGAGACGCTCGCAGAAGCCGCGAACCGAGTGCCCGCGGGCTCGAAGAGATAGATTGCCGAGTACGCTAAGAACCCGCCCGGGGCACGCTCGTCGGTTCGGGTGATCGCCAACTGGATGGGTTGGTCGAGGGCTCCTGCCGGCACCCTCAAAACCACGGGGCCAAGCGCAACCGAGCCCCCAGTCGGTCCGATGATCCGAGCTGCGCGCGTCGGAACCGAGCCCTCAGGCTCGAGCTTTGGTAGCTCCCGCTCCTCACACGCAGCCAAGACCGCGAGCCCCGCAAAGACCGTCAACTCACCCATCCTCGAACCCATGCTCGTCTAATTCTACGAGCACAGGCTGTGCCGCGTGCCGACCGTCGGAATTCGACCTCAAGCGATCGTTCTATAACGCAGGGTGGCCGACCTAGGGTGACCGAGCGCATCTGCGTGACGATCTCTGGAACAACACCGGAGATCAGCGTGCCGACGTCGGTTACTCTACTTGCCGCTCTTTCGCTTGGCCTTCTTTGTGTCGGCTTTGGCTTTGGCTTTGGCCTCCGCTTCTGCTTTGGCCTTGGCCTCCGCTTCTGCTTTGGCTTTGGCCTCGGACTCCGCCTTGGCCTCTGACTCCGCTTTGGCCTTCGCCTCCGCCTCGTCCTTCGCTCGCTTGGCCTCGGCCCGCTCCTCGACGACCTGCTTCCCCGTGGCTTCGATCGCCTCGAGCTCCTTGGTGGTCTCTTCGGATTTCGGTCCTGATTCCAAAACCCGCCGGGCCTGACCAAGGTGCTCGAGCTTGCCGTCGAGCTCGAAGGCCCGCTCGTAGGATCTCGCGGCCTCGAGGTGCCGACCCAGGCCTGCCTGGATTTGCGCGGACAGCACCGCCACCCGTGCCGGCGGCGCCACGGTCGCCGAGGCCACGGGGTCGAGGCTGGAGAGGGCGACCAGGGCCTCCTCGAAGTGACCCAGCGACTTCTCCTCCAAGGCGAGCCCGAGCCGCGCCCGAGCCTTCTCGTCGTCGGTGAGGGCCCTTCGATCGTCGAGCTCGGCGTGCCCAAAAAGTCGCACTCTCGAGGTCGAACCGTCGACGTCGGTGAAGAGCGCCACGTACGAAAGCTTGCCCGCGAAATATCCGTCTGGGATCGACTCCGCGCCGATCGCCGCTCGGACGACCTCGCGCGCAGCTCGGAGCTCCAGCACCGGAAGCACCTCGCTCGGATCGCCCTGGTCGACGGACGCCTCGCCCAAGACTCGGGGCAGAGATTCGAGCGTCCGCCAAACTTCCTCCGACCGAACGGCCCGAGCCACCGCCAACCACCCGTCCTCCATCGGGACGTATTCGACATTCGTACCCTCGAGATCGCCTTCGACGCCGAGCTCGAGGCTCGCGCTGCCTCCGTCCGAGTAGAGACGGAAATCGACCGCTCGCGGTCTCATGAGTTTGGCCAGACCCGCGCGCGCCCGGCTCGCCGCGGCCGTTCTCGCCAAAGACGACGACATCTTGGAAGCTCCCGCGACGTAGACTGCCTGGGGTGAAGGCTGCAGAGACGAAGCACAGCCGGAGATCAGGCCCAGGAGCACAAGAGGCGAACGCACGCCGAACATGGCCCCCTTGTGCCAGGGAACGATTTTCGTGTCCACCTCGGACGCCTACTCAGGACCCGTACCATTCGTGAAAAATTCGCGCTTCCTCCATCGGAAATATCGTCGTCGGCGCAACCTCCGCATGATAGCGGCGGAAGACCCGCGTGAAACGTTCGCCGTCTTCCTCGAACCAAGCGCTGACGAAGCCGCTGGCCTGAATCAGGCGCTCATTCGGAGGTCTGACTCGGAGGTCCGATTCAGAGGTCCGATTCGGAGGTCTGATTCGGAGTCTGATTCGGAGGTCCGATTCAGAAGTCCGATTCGGAGGTCCGATTCGGAGGTCCGATTCAGAGGTCCGATTCAGAGGTCCGATTCAGAGGTCCGATTCAGAGGTCCGATTCAGAG
>CAYXDO010000199.1:0-18502 GCA_964463485.1 uncultured Myxococcales bacterium
GCTTAGGCGCAGGCAAGATGCCTGCGCTCCCAGGGGTCCGCGAAGCTTAGGCGCACAGGGGTCCGCGAAGCTTAGGCGCAGGCAAGATGCCTGCGCTCCCAGGGGTCCGCGAAGCTTATTCCTGCGCTCCCAGGGGTCCCATCCGCGAAGCTGAGCTACAGGAGTCCGTGCTTTTTCATCCGATAGCGGAGAGTATCTCTGGTGACTCCGAGGATGCGGGCCGCCTTGGACTGATTGCCGTTCGTTCGGTTCAGCGCGTCCACGATCAGCTTGCGCTCTGCTGCGTCGAGCTCGATGCCGACCTCGAGCGTCGCTTTGACCGAGCCCGGCGTGCCCTCGCGGGCGTGCTTTCTGATCTCCTCGGGCAGGTGCTCCAGGCGGAGCTCGTTCGCGGTCGGATGTAAGATCAGCGCTCGTTCGACCACGTTGCGCAGCTCCCGCACGTTTCCCGGCCAAGGGTACGCGACCAGGGCGTCGAGCGCGGTCGAGGCCACGCCTCGCACTTGGCGCCCCAACTCCGAATCGAATCGCCCGAGGAAGTGACTCACGAGCGGAGGTATGTCTTCGAGGCGCTCCCGGAGCGACGGCACGCGGATCCGGATGATGTTGAGCCGGTAGAACAAGTCAGCCCGAAACCCACCCTCGGCCACTCGCTCGCCGAGCGCCACGTTGGTCGCCGCCAGCACCCTCACGTCCGCGCGGAGCTCCGCTACGCCCCCCACTCGCCGGTACTTCTTGTTCTCGAGGAGCTGGAGGAGCTTGGCCTGCGCCGCGGCCGGGAGCTCGCCGATTTCGTCGAGGAAGACGGTTCCGCCCTCCGCGCTCTCCACGATGCCGATCTTTCGGGCGTGGGCGCTCGTGAACGCTCCCCGCTCGTGACCGAACAACTCGGATTCGACGAGCTGCTCCGGGAGCGCCGCGCAGTTGATTTGCAGGAGCGGCTTTGCGGCCCGCGGGCTCGCCGCGTGGATCGCGCGGACCACCACCTCCTTGCCGACGCCGCTCTCGCCCTCGATCAAGATCGTCGTGACTCCGGCCGAGGCACAGCGCTCGATCAACCTCCGTACCTCGTGCATCGCGGGAGACTTGCCGATGATGGGTTCGGCGCCGGCGGAGACGAGCATCCCCTCGATCTGGTCGTCGATCTCCTGAGTCATGCGGGCGGCGAGGAGCGCCCGCTCGACCACTGAGTCGAGCGACTGGAAGGAGAACGGCTTCACCAAGAACTCTTTGGCGCCGAGCTTCATCGCGCCCACCGCTTCGTCGAGGGTGGCGTTCGCGGAGAGCATGACTACGGGCAGGTCAGGGTGCGTCAGGATGACTTGGCGAAGCACGGTCACGCCGTCCTTCCCCGGCAGCCGAACATCGAGCAGCATGAGGTCGGGCTTGTTGCGGCCGAGGTACTCGAGCGCCTCCTCGCCCGTCTCCACGGATTCAACGCGGTGGCCTACGCGCGCGAGGTGCTCACTCACCGACCACCGAACCAAATACTCATCGTCCACGACGAGAATCGAAAGAGGTGTCATCAGGCGGCAGCTTCCTCGGCCAGTGTGTCGCTCGCGAAGGTCCGCAAGCTGATTCTAAAAACGCAGCCGCCCGAGTCCGGGCACTCGAAGGAGAGTTCCCCGCCATGCTCCTTCATGATTCGCGCAGAAATTGCGAGCCCCAGGCCGTTGCCGTTGCGTTTGGTGGTGAAGAAAGGCTTGAAGAGCGACCCGCGGGCGGGGAGCGGGATCCCGGGTCCGGAGTCGGTGACCTCGATGATGACTCGATCTTCGCGAGGTGAGTACGCTCGGACGGTGAGTTGGCCTCCTTCGGTCATCGCTTGAACGGCGTTGAGGCAGAGGTTCAGGAGGACTTGTTCGAGCAGCGGGGGGTCTGCCAGGACAGCCGGAAGGTCGGCTTCTAGGTCCTTGTGCAGCTCGATTCGGTTCGAGCGCCGCTGGTTCTGCGCGACCAGGAACAACGCGCGGTCGATGGCAGTGCCGACGAAGGTGCGCTGGAGCTGCGGCTTGGTGGGGCGGGCGTAGCTGAGGAGGCTCTCCATCGTGCGCGTGAGCCGGTCGACCTGGTGTCGCATCTCGCCGATCAGGGGCCCTTTGGGCGTGTCCGCGAGGTCTTCTCCGAGGAGCTCCAGGACGCCGGAGAGTCCGGCGAGGGGGTTCCGGATTTCGTGGGCCATGTGGGCGGCGAGCTCGCCCACGCCGGCGAAGCGGTTGGCTCGGATCATGTGGTCGCCGTAGACGGCCTCGAGCTCTGCCTGAGTTGCCCGGAGCGCCGTGAGCATGCGGTCGAAGCTGCGGGCGGCCTCGCCGAGCTCGTCCGGGAGGCCCTCGTCGGCGCTGAGCTCGGTTTCGCCGGCTTCAGCCCGCTTCATCACGGAGATCAATCGCTTCAGCGGGGCGACCGCCTCGCGATTGAGGAGCCACAGGGCGATGAGCACGAGGAGGAGGAGGCCTGGAGCGCCTGCGCGAAGGAGCGAACCGACGAGGTGCCGTCGCTCGGCCTCGTGGGCGGCTGGGGCGAAGCGAACGTGGATCCAGCCCAAGACCGACGCGTCCTTGCCGTGGCAGCCCGAACAGGAGGGTCCATTGAGCAGCGGCCAGACGATGGCTTCGCGGCCGTCGCCGACCTGGAACGGGATTCCCGGTTCGATCGAGGCGATCGCCCGGCCGCCGAGGTCGGAGTCACCTGAGTGTCCTGAAGCCAGGCCGCCGTCGGCCCGCAAGAGCCGCACCGCTTCGACATCGGGGTTCTGGTCGAGCGCGAGCTTCAGCATTGGCTCGGCTTGGGGCTTGGGGCCGCCACCCAGCTTGGCGGAGGCATATCCGCTCACGAGGACCTGGACGGAGCTCAACATCGAGCGTGATCGAGCCTCTTGCAGCTTGAGGTCATAGAGCTCTAGAGCCGTGAAGCCGACGGCCACCAAGGTCAGCGCGAAGAGCGCGATCGTGGGGATCAAGATGCGGGCCCGCACGCTCCCGTCGAGGAAAGCCCAGATCTGAAAGAGCCGCCATTTCAAGGGCTTCCGCAGCGGCACGGACATGACGGAGCCGCGTGCATCGCCCGGGCCGGGAGCTTCGTCACTCGTTTCGGAGGATGAGCCTCAATCCACGCGCAAGAACCCGATTTGCGACGAAAACTCCTCGCGTGCGCCAGAGAGCACAGGCTGGAGCAAGGTTGCGCCAAATCCCACAGCGTTCGGCCGGATCCCGGGCGAATGCCAGCAGATGCCTTTCGGCGCTCTCCTTGCTGACCACGGGCCGGTCGCCATGTTCGGATTGCGCGCTGGACCGAAAATTCTGGTGGTCTCTCTGATGGCCGCGAGCTTTCCCGCGTGGGCTCAGGTCGGGATCTCGAGCTCGAAGCACGACTTCTCGAGCGGAGGGACCGGAGGGATTTGGGGGAGCACCAACACGAACCAAATCTGCGTATTCTGCCACGCGCCCCACAAGGCCGTGACGCAACCGCTGCTCTGGAACCGGACGCTCCCGAATGGGTCCATTTTTACGCTGTACAACTCGGGCTCGCTGAGCGGTCCTCAGCCCGCGGCCATCAAGGCGGAGTCGCTGCGCTGCCTGGCGTGCCACGACGGCTCGGTGGCCATCGACCAGTTCAGCGCAGGCCGGACTTGGGTTCCGGCGATGTTCTCGATTGGCGATGTTTACTACCCTGGAGGGCCGTATTCCGGAGGGGCGAACATTGGCGGCAACTACGGCGGTCTGGCCATCAATGATCTGAGCGACGACCATCCGATCTCCATCGTCTATGACGACGCTCGCGCGACCGCCGATGGCCGCCTTGCGCTTCCAAGCTCCGGGCTCGGCGGCCTGCCTCTTTTCTCGTCGACCCTCGAGTGCGGGACCTGCCATGAGGTGCACCGGCAGTACCCATTTCCGTTCCTGCTCCGCATGAGCAACGCCGGCAGCGCCCTGTGCAGGACCTGCCACCTGAAGTAGGTCACCCATGAACTCGATAGCCCGATCCCTGGTGATACTCGGCTGGCTCGCGGCCTGTTCGAAGGGCGCAGACGCCCCGCCTCCGCCACCGGCCGAGCCAGCGACGCCCGTGACGAATCCCGCCACGAATCCGGTCACGAAGGTGGGCGTCTTCGAGGGGCCGTTGGGGGGCCCGATGCGGCTTCCTACTCGTCTCGTTGCGGGGCCTGACGGCCTCGTCTTCGTGTCCGATCCGGGGCTCGATCGCGTCTGGGGCTTCCGGTCCGGCGTCGTCGACATGGTCCTGACCGGGCTCGACAGGCCGCTAGGGGTCGCCGTCGCGGGGCAGAGGTTGCTGGTCGGCAACGCGGGCCGGAGGAACGTCGAGCTGTACGACCTCACGACTCGCTCTCTCGTCGGTGAGCTCGCGGACATCGGCTTGCCAAACGCGCTCGCGGTCCAGGGCGATGACCTCTACGTCGCGGACAGCCACGCCGACCAGGTCCTGCGCTTCTCCCTCACCGACCGGCGCCTCCTCGGGCGAATCGGAGCTCCAGGCTCCGGGCCGGGTGAGCTCCGGTTTCCGGCAGGCGTCGCGGTCGACGCCGATCGGGTCGTCGTCGCCGACCAAGGCAACCACCGGGTTCAAATCTTCAGCCGCGACGGGAAGTTCCTCCAGATGTTCGGGGCGCCCATCCCCGAGCTTGCGACGGTTCCCGGTGACCACGCCGGTCGATTCACGCGGGTCCAAGCGGTTGCCCTCATCCGGGACCGCATTTACGTCCTCGACAGCTTTCACGGCCGCGTGCAGGCCTTCGACTTCGAGGGTCAGCTGGTGGGCGGCGCTGGCCAGCGCGGGCGCTGTGCCTCCTGTTTTGGGCTCGCGCTCGACATCTCACGGTCGGCCAGAGACAGCCTATTGGCGACGGACTCCGACCATGGGCGCTGGGTCGAGCTTCCTGCGCCGCTCTGAGTGAGTACGCAGGATGTTCGTCCGCATGTTCGTCCGCGTCTGCACGCCTGCGACCGCGACCGCGACCGCGAATCGGGCACGGGCACGGGCATGCCTGCGTTCCCAGGGGCAGAAAGCTCACGCGCAGGCAAGATGCCTGCGCTCCCAGGGGCAGAAAGCTTTTGGTCGCGCCCGATCGGATTACGAATCCGATGCGCGGGTAGGCTCGCTCTTCGCAACGTTCTCGTCGCGGCCGAGGAGCGGTGAGGGCGAGGCTCCGAGTTCGGGCTGGCGTGCCCCTTGCTGTCGCAAGCGGGCCGAGGCTTGGCGTTGATCCGCGGGAGATTCCCAAAGGTTGCAGCGGGTTGGATCCTACTCATGTATTGCGGGGAGACTCCTTCAGGGGCACAGCCGAAGACTCGGACGAGCTCTCGAACGGTCACCACCCATCCGGGTCCGAGCGTGGAGGAGTTCGACGGAGCTCCATGCTTGGGCTGTCACGACGACTGGTCGGAGTCGGCCTATCGGCATCCGCTCACGGAGTCCGCGGAGTGCTCACAGTGTCATGCGCGGGCCCAGCAGTCTGGGCCGTGCCCGAGCGGAGGGTTCGAGCTCGTGGAGGAGGACTCGGCCCTCTGCGAGCGCTGCCACGAGGTGCCGGGGGTTGCGAAGCGCCACTCGGTGATTCGGACGCTCGGGTGCTCGGCGTGCCACGACCCCCACGGCTCGAACAATCCGCGCCAGCTCAAGCGGCCCCCGGAAGCTCCGCTGTGCCAACACTGCCACGAGGACATCCAGGGCGCCTTCGTCCACACGCCGGTCAAGGATGGGAACTGCCTCGGCTGCCACGATCCGCACCGCGGAGACGCCGCGATGCTGCTCGAGAAGCCGCTGACGCGGCTCTGCGTCGAGTGTCACCAGCCGGCGACGTTGATGAAGGCCGGCCGAGTGCTCCACACGCCCGTGCTGGAGGGTCGATGTATCGAGTGTCACGACGCCCACGCCTCGGATTTTCCGAAGCAAACCAGGGGGCCCGCGAAGTCGTGCCTTCGCTGCCATGGCGCGGATGCGCCGCGTCGCCTGGACGGAACCTCGCCTTCTTCTCTGCAGCTCGACCTGAAGCGGCGGGTGGTGCACAAGCCCGTCGCCGAGCTGAAGTGCGACGCTTGTCATGAGGCGCAGCACTCGAGCGAGGCCAAGCGCTTCCTCAAGAAGGACTCGCCGGAGCTGTGCGACGACTGCCACGAGCGGCCGAGCAAGACGAGGTACGTCCACGGCGCGGTGAAGCTCGGGAGCTGCTCCGCGTGCCACGCGCCGCACTCGACGGACGCCAAAAAGCTCTTGCGTGACGGGCGGATGGGTGATCTTTGTTTTCGCTGCCACGCGGACGACGTCACGGGCCGCGTCTCGGTTCACCGCCCCGTCGGCGAAGGCAACTGCGGGGCCTGCCACGCGCCTCACGGGGCGGACAACCCGTTCAACCTGAAGCAGCCCGAGACGCCGCTCTCCTGCTTCGATCCGTGCCACGACATCGTGACCCGCGAGCGGCCCTGCAACCCGTTGGCGGAGCGCTGCATGCAGCCCGAGCGCGCGCCGGCGGTCCAACACGAGGCGCTGACGCGCTGGGGTTGCGTCGGCTGCCACGACCCGCACGGGAGCTCGAACGGCGCGCTCATGATCAAGGCGGTGAACTTTTTGTGTCAGGAATGCCACGCCGAGCAGCGGGACGGCCGGCACGTTTCGACGTTCGTCCTTGGAGGCCACGTGGTGTCCGGCGGGCCCGACACGCACGATCGGCGGCGCGAGTTCTCGTGCGTGAGCTGCCACAATCCGCATGGGTCCGAGAACCCGAAGCTCTTGTATTTTGGGAGGTCTGCGCTGGAGTCGTGCGATTGGTGCCACGGCAACCGCAGCGGAACGCACCCTGAGCTCAAAGACCTCGTTCGCGAGGGTCCAGAGGGACAGAGAGGTCAGCCATGATCCTGGAATGTCTGCTGAGTTTCGCCGCGCCGGAGGTGGTCGCCCGGGTGGGCGCGTGGGACATCACGGTCGAGGACGCGCGGGAGCGAGCGAGAGCGCTCCAGAGCCAGGGGCTCTCGCCCACTTGGAACGGGGTCGTCGAGGATCTGATCGGCGAGAGCCTGTTGGCGGACGAGGGCTTGCGGCTCGGGCTCGACGAGGATCCGGAGGTCAGGGCGGCGGTGAGCGCGGAGCGCAGGCGGCTGGCGGCGCAAGCCTTTCTGGAAGGGGAGGTGCTCGCGGCCGGGTCGGTGACCGAGGAGATGTTGCGCGAGCTCTACCACGCCGGAGCCGACACCGTGGAGTTGGACCTGGTGGTGGTGGCGAGCGCTGAAGAGGCCCGCGCGCTGCTCGAGCGCTTGTCGCGAGGGTCGAAGTTGGCGGACGAGGCCAAGCGCTCGCTCGATCCGGCGTCGGCGGCGAAGGGGGGCGATTTTGGGCTGAGGACTCGGTCGCAGCTGGAGCCCGCGCTGGCGACAGCGGCCTTCGTGACGCCCATGAACACGTTCTCGGGTCCGGTGGCGCTGGCGCTCGGCCACGGGGTCTTGCGCGTGCGCTACCGGGCGCTCGGCGACGAGAAAGGTTTTGCGGCGAAGCGGGCGAGCCTGGAGGGTTTCGCGAAGCAGCAGCTTCGCGCGCAGCTCAAGACGCACTTCGTCCGGCAGCTCCGAGAGAAGGCCAAGGTCGCGCTCGACGAGACCTTCCTGAAGTCCACCGGGACGCGGATGGAGGCTCCTCAGGCCGAGCTGGACCGCGCCGTGGCCAAGATCGGCGACCGAGCGATTTCGTATCGCGACGTGCTCCGGGGCGTGCTCGCGCTGTCCCGAGGCAAGCAAGGGGGCCACTTCTCGGGTGCGGGCGTGAAGACCGAGCTCGCCTGGGAGCTCGTCGACCAGGCGCTCCTCGAGGACGCTGCGGAGGCCGCCGGTTGGGCGACGAGGCTTGGGGACTCGCTCGCGCGTGCCGAACGCGACGCGGTCGTGCGCGCCCTCGCGGCTCGCTTGCGGGCTCGCGCCGAGCCCCCCACCGAGGCCGACGTGAAGCGCTTCTACGAGCAACGCGCGGAGGCCTTCAGGCGACCCGTGCGCCGCCGCTGCGCCTCGATCCTCGCGGACACCCTGGCCGAAGCGGAGGCCCTCCGAAGGGCCGCAAGAGGCGGGTCGCAGCTCGAGCAGCTCGCGGTCGAGCGCGGTCCGAGCGGCAAGGGCGGGGCCGGTGAGGTCGCGGAGGACGCGCTCGCCGCCCTGGACAAGCCCGCCGGAGAGCCCGCGCTCGCCGCCGCCATGCGCACTGGGCGCCTCAGCGACGTCGTGAAGACCAAAGAGGGCTTCGTCGTCGTTCAATGCGGTCGACCTCTCCCCGCCGGTCTGGCGCCCCTCGAAGACGTCCGCCCGCTGATTCTGGAGGCCCTGAAACCCGCTCGCGGCCACGAGCTCGTACGCCAGCAGATCTCCGTCCTGCGCGCTAAAGCCCAGGTGGCCGTCGATCCGAAGGCGCTCGAGCGACTGTCGACGTCGGCCCTATGACGAGCCGGACTACGAGGCCGGACATGGGCTCGACGCGACCTTTGGCCTCAGCCCGCCAGGGCTCAGAATGTGCGCGCTTCTCGGGTCTGCTGGCGGCTGCGGTGGCGGGCTGCGCGACCGCGCCTCCCCCCCAGCCCGTGGTGTGGCCCGAGGCCCCAGAGGTTCCGCGGATTCGCTTCGTGCGGGCCTTTCGAGGCACCGACGACCTCCGCCCAGAGCCCTTTCAGCGGTTCCTGCGCAGCGTCTTTGGCGACCCCCACGACCCGAAGCTCTCCCAACCCATGGGGATCGCGGTCTCCGATGACGGGCTGCGCCTCTACGTGGCGGACCTCGGCCTCGGCCACGTCCTCAAAGTCGACCTGGAGGAGGAGCGCGTCGACTACTTCGCGCCCGACGAAGGCATGGGCAAGCCGTTCGCCGTGGCCCTCGACGCCAACGAGAACGTCTACGTCACCGATTCCTCCGGCGGCGGCGTCCGCGTCTTCGACCTCGACGGAGAGCTCCTGAAAACCATCGCCGCGAGCCACCTCGAGCGCGCCACCGGGATCGCGCTCGACCGCAAGCTCCGCCGCATCTACGTCGCCGATGCCTCCGGCCTGAAGTCTTCCAACCACCGGGTCCGCGCGTTCGACCTCGACGGTCGCTTCCTCTTCGACGTGGGTCCGAAGGAATCGCCCCCGGCCCGCGGAGATCGCGACGGCGAGCTCTTCTTCCCCACGTTCCTCAGCCTCGGGCCAGACCACCACCTCTACGTCGTCGACACCATGAACTTCCGCATCCAGGTCTTCGACGCGGCCGGCAAGTTCGTCAGGAAGTTCGGGGAGCACGGCGACACACCCGGCACCTTCTCTCGCCTCAAAGGGATCGCCTTCGACGGCTTCGGCAATCTCTACGTCGTGGACGGAGGCCACTCCAACGTCCAGATCTTCAACGAGCACTTCGATCCGCTGATGTATTTTGGAGGCTACGCGCCCAAGCTCGAGTTCTTCGACGTCCCGAGCGGCATCGCGATCGATCCTCGCACCAACATGATCTACGTGGCCAACCAATTCATCGCGCGAGTCAACCAGTACGAGCTCATCAACACCCGCCCTGAAGACTCGGTCCCGCCGCCCGTCCCAGAAGACGTCGCAACCTCTACGATTTCGGGTTCCTAGCTAGCGTGCGCAGTCTGCCTCATGCTGCGTGAACTCACACAAGAATCCGGGCCTCCCGAGGCGATTCGGCTCACCACACGGTTGGACCGATCGTTGCTCATCCGCCCCTCCAGATGCGCTCGACGCAATCGGAGGAAACATGAGAATCAGTTGGACCCTGGCCGCTTTCCTGATGCTCGCGCCCGCGGGGGCGTTCGCACAGGGAATCGTTGGAAGCAGACACGACCTCAGCGTGACCGGCAACGCGAACGCTCACGCGACGACGGAGGCCGAGCTCTGCAAGTTCTGCCATACACCCCACAAGGCGAACTCGACCTCGCTCTTGTGGAACCATCGCCAGACCGCGGTCGCGGCCTTCACTTGGGGCGGCGCGACGATCACGGCGGCCGGAACGACGCTCCCGTCTTCACTCAAGCCGGCTTCGAAGCAGTGTATGGGCTGCCACGACGGCACCATCTCGGTCGGAGATCTGTACAACGGCGGCGCAGGCATTCCGTCCATCATCGCCATGACGGGCGCGGGGCTCACGGCGGGTGGCATGTTGGCGGTCGGCAGCGCGTACCTGCTCGCTTCGGGCGGGGACATGTCTGGAAATCACCCGATTTCGATCCCGTATGCGGGCCAAGCCAACTACAACGGTATCAGCAGCACAGCGATCGCCAACGGCACCATCGGCAACTACTGGGGCGTGGCCGTCGCGGGCTGCAACACGCCGAGCGGCGTCTGCACGACGGCGACGGGCGGCGGCCTCGACGGTACGCGAATCAACCTGCTTCGCGACACCACGACCAACACCTACGGAATCGAGTGTACGTCATGCCACGAGCCCCACAACCAGTTTGGCGGCGCGACCGGGAATGTGTACTTCCTTCGCCTTGGCATGAGCCAGAGCGTTCTCTGCCGGTCCTGCCACAACAAGTAACTTCTTTCGCCCGAGGAGCGTGAATGCTCGCTGCGCTCCTCTTGCTTCAGCTCGACCCGTCGCCGGCCCGCACCGGTGAGTCTGGAATCCTGGATGCTCCGGACGCGACTGCGCTGCCTGTGCTGCAGGGGCGCTTCGGTGGGGAGCTCCGAGTCGATCCGTCACGAAGCACCGTCGGCGCGGTCGTCCCTTCACCCTTGTGGCTCGGCCTCGGGCTGGGGGGCGGCTTCGAGCTCGGGATGTCGATGCAAGCCTCGGCCGCGAAGGCACCTATGGCGTCGTCCCCCCTCGAGCTCTCGGCCGCGCTCAAGCTCGTGCTGGCCGAGGAGCCTGGCTGGGGGCTGGCCGTAGATGCGGTCGGAGACCGGCTGAATTTGGCCCCGAGACCTGCGCTCCGGCTGATAGGCTCGAGCTCGGCGGTCCCAAAGCTGCGCTGGTCCGCGTATGTCGGGGCCGGAGCGACCGAGGCCGCGAACGTCGGGCCGCTCGTCGGGGTCGCGACCGCGTGGGAGGTCCTCTCGCGGGTCGAGCTCTTGGGAGAGGCCACCGGCTCGGCCGACCTTTGGAGAATCGCCGGCGGTGTCCTCTGGCGGGTGAGCCGCGGCTTCGGGCTCGGGCTCTTGGTCGACGGGCCGCTGGGTGGGCCGGCTACGGTCAGTTTGGGAGCCTCTTTCTTGGCGGACTCGCCAGGTTTCTCGCGGCCGGAAGAGGCGCCTCCGCCGGCCGCCCCGCGACGGCGGTTCACCACGGAGGTGCCCCGCTTTCGGCTCATGATCCGGGCGGCTCGGACGCCCGCCGAAGGAGGGCTCCAGCAGTTGGCCCACCCGCTGCCCAAGACCCCCGCGCTCGGCGCGACGGCGAAGGCGGAGTTCGGAAAGCCAAAGTCCGAGCCAGGGCTCCGGCCACCGGTCAAGCCTGAGCCCGAGGCCAGGCCCACGGCGGCTTTGCTGCGGCTCGTGCTGCGGGATGAGCTGGGGAGCGGGTTCGAGGTCGAGCGCGCTCGGGTGGTCTTGGACGGGGTGGTCGTGCTGGAGCAGGGAGACGTGGCCGCATCGCAGACCGTGGCGTACGAGGGACCCATCGAAGCCAAGCCTCACTGGGTAGAGGTCATGGTCACCTGTCGGCCGACCGGGTTTGGCGTATTCACGTACGTGTCTGGTTATTCGGTCAAGCTGGAGGCTCGGTACGGCTTCACGACGCACGTGGGTGAGGCGACGAGCTTTACGGTGATTCCGGGGCTCGAGGGGGACTGGCTCACGCCCACGCTCGGCAGGCCCACGCTGAGGTACGAGGCCGAGGTGAAGTTCACTCAGGCAGGCCCATGAGCCCAACCATGATGCCCAACCGTGATGAGCCCAGGGGGCCGAAGGGGCTGATGGGCATGAGCGTCTGGAGCAAGGTCATGCTCGGGCTGGCGGGGTGGCTGGTGGCGCCAGACGTATTGGCCGTCGAGGTCTCGGGCTCGGTGGGAGGCAGCCATACTCGAACGGACGCGTGGCTCGATGGGGAGCCCGCGCCCGGAGCCTACAGCTGGGATTGGATGGCGAATCTGGACGTGTTTGCGTCGCCCTTTCGGGCGGGCCTGCTCGATCTGGGAGCTCGCGGGAGCTACCAGTCGAACCGTGGGTATTTCGAAAGTGACGGGAGCGTGGTGGACACACTGGGCTTCGATCTCCGTGCGAATCTTCTCGCTGACACGATCTTGCCGATGGCGCTGTCGGCCTCTCGCGGCTGGAACGACTTCGCCGCGGGCACCGAGCTCGAGCGAACGGGGACCACGCGGGTCGACGCCTACGCGGGCAACGTGCTGTTGCTGACGTCGAAGTTCCCCAAGCTTCGCGCGAGCGTGACGACGGTCGAGCAGCTCAACCGGGACCTGCTCTCGGCCGAGACCTCGCGGCGGAGCACGCGGTTCTCGGCGGGGCTCTCTCAGGCGTTTGGCCAGCACACGTACGAGGTCGGGTACGACGGAGCGCTCAGCGGTGGCACGGTGGCCGCGAGCAACTACGGCTCGCACCAAGTCGACGTACAACTGACCAGCGCGCCCGCGCCGGGCCTGTATGTACGGCTCTCGGACCATTACGCGCTCAGGGCTCCGACGGTGGGCGACGCGACGAACCCGCGGTTCGACGACAACAACCTGAGCGCTGGGCTCATGTGGCGTCTGGCCGAGCGCTCGGTCGCCCACTTCGACTACGCCTATCACCGCTCGGTGACGACGGCGGGAGGCTTGGCCGACGCGCACCGCGAGACCCACGCGGCCGCTGCGAACGTGTCGCTCGAGGCGCTGCCAGAGCTGCTGCTGACCGGGGGGCTGGTCGGGACCTACGGATCGAGCGCCCTCGGATCGAGCGCCTTCGGATCAAGCTCGGGCGACGAGCTCGGTGTAGGAACGCAGTCTGCGCAGCTCCGGGCGGGGTGGCGTCGGGCGTTCGGGGGCTTCGGGCTGCAGCTGAGCGCGGGAGGCTCCGCGGGCCTCCTGGAGTCGTCTGACGCGGACGTCACCGGCACCTTCGGCGTCGGAGGGTCCGGCGGGGTCGATCTACGAGGACGCGTGGCGGCGTCGCTTTTCTACTCGGCGAGCTACGCGCAGAACGGGATCGGAGCGGTCGGGGCGGCGGTCGATCACCTCGCCACGGCCAGCCTCGACGCACCTGTGACCGAGCGGATGGCGGCGCGGGCGCGTGTGTCGTACCAGGAGACCCGTCGCGAGGACCCGTCGGTCGGAACCTCGCGGAATCGGGGGCTCAACGGCACGCTCGGTCTGTACGTTGGGTGGCTCACCGTGTCCGCGACCCTGGGTCTGTCGGACGGGCTCTCGAAGCTCCTGGGGGCGCCAACGGGCGTGACCCTGCCCGAGCGGTTCAACACGGTGACGCGGCACGCCAGCGTGGAGGTCAGCCAGACCTTGCTTGGCGGTGAGCTCGTGCTCACGGAGCTCGCGCGCACCCTGAAGACCGAGCTTCCGAGCTCGCCTGCGCCCGACACGTCGGAGGACGCGCTCGGCTTTCGCGCGGACTTCCGGCTCGGGTTGTTCATGCTGAGCCTCGACGAGCGATTCTCGATCGGCCGGCTGGGCGACGCGGAGCGGAGCTCGAACCTCGTCATGGCTCGGCTCACCCGGAGCTTCGGAGCTTCGCTGTGACTGCCCCCCACCGAGCCGGCTTTCGCTTTCGTTGCTTTCGCTTTCGCTTTCGCTTTCGAGCGGTGCCCGGCACCGTCCGAAAATCGGGGGGGTGGGCACCGTCCGAAAATCGGGGGGTGCCTGGCACCGTCCGAAAATCGCGGGGTGCCCCCGTCCGAAAATCGCGGGGTGCCTGGCACCGTCCGAAAATCGGGGGGGCCCGGCACCGTCCGAAAATCGCGGGGCACCGTCCGAAAATCGGGGGGCCCGGCGACCTCGCCATCACCCGGCTGCTGCTCGCTGCCTTGCTCGCGGGCTGTAGTCACGCTGCGCCCCCCGGACCGACCTGGCCGGCCGCCGAGGCGGCTCGGTTCCGCTGGGCCGGGAGCCTCCCGTCACCCGACGCCACCGAGCGGTCGCTCGCCTCGCGGATCTTCGCCTGGATCCTCGGAACCGAGGGGGACCCCGCCCTGCGGCTCGAACGCCCGTTTGGCGTCGCAGCGGGCGGGGGCTCCGTCTGGGTCTCCGAGCCCGACGCAAGGCGGGTCACCCGCTTCGAGCTGCCCGACGGCGACGCCCAGGCCGTCGAGTGCGGCTGGGTGCGGCCCATGGGCTTGGCCTGGTCCGGCGACTCGCTGCTCGTAGCGGACGCCGGCGCGGGCGTGGTCGTGCGCGTGGGGCCACACGGATGCCAGCCGCTCGGCGCAGGTTCCCTCGTGGCGCCGGTGGGCGTCGCGGCCACGAGCTCGGTCACGTTCGTGGCCGACGCGGGCCAGCGCCGGGTGCTGGCGTTCGACCTGCTCGGCCGGCTGCGCCTGGATTTCGCGGCCGAGGCCCGCGGAGTTTTTGGAGCCGTCGCCTCGGGCCCGGGCGGCCTGTACGCGATCGATCTGCTCACCTTCGAGATCCTCCGTCTCGACGCCACCGGAGCGCCCCGGCAGCGCCTCGAGGAGCCTTCTGTGCGGCGGGGAGACCCCTCCGCGAACCGACCGCTCGGACGCCCTAAAGGCGTGGCCGTCGATGGCGCGGGAGCCGTCTTCGTGACGGACGCGGAGGCCGCTGAAGTCTTGGTGTTCGGACCCGACGGCCGCTTCGAGCTCACGTTCAGCGGGCCTGGAGTCGGGCCCGGGAAGCTCGCCGTGCCCGCGGGAATCGCGGTCGCGGATGGCTTCGTCTTCGTCGTCGACACCTTCAGGGGTCAGCTTGAGCTGTTCGAAATCCTCCAGGGAGGTCTTCCATGAAACAACACGTTCTGGTCCTCGGGCTCCTGCTGCCCCTGCTGGCGGCACCGGCAGCGGCCCAGGAGGGGATCGAGCGGTCCAAACACAACCTCTCCTACACCGGTCGCGGCGTGCGCTCCGCCGAGGAGGTCGAGATCTGCAAGTTCTGCCACCGAACCCACCAACCCGCCCTCGACCTTTCCAAAACGGCCGCTGCCCTCTCGGGGTATCAGGCGATCGAGCTCGCGTCCGTACCAGGCCGCGGGTCCCGGTCGTGCCTCGCCTGCCACGACGGGACGATGGCCTTCGCCCGGGCCATCGAGCAGCCGCTCGTCGGCACGACGATCCGTCCGTTGGAGCTCTTGACGCCGCCGGTCTTACCGCCCGTGCCCCCCCTCTCTCCCTCGCTGCCCACGGTGAGCCCGCCCGACCTGCGACGGTCCCACCCGGTGGGGATCTCTGCGACCAGGTCATTGGAGTCGAGGTTGTCCGGTGAGAGGCTGAAGCTCGGCGCCGGCAACCGCGTCGAGTGTACGTCCTGCCACGATCCGCACGTGGAGTCTCGGGACGACACCGAAGGGAAGTTTCTGATCCGGTCGAACCGCTCGTCGGCGCTGTGCTTGGAGTGCCATGAGCCACAGGGCTGGCGAACGAACCCGGGCAGCCATCAAGCCTCGCACAAGCCCTTTGATCGGGAGCTCGGTGCTCTGACAGGCTACGGGACGGTGGCTGACAACGCGTGTATGTCGTGCCACCGAGCCCACGGCAACGCGTCCCAGGCCGCGCTCTTGCGGGCGGAGGGAGCCCAGGTCTGCCTGACGTGCCACGCGGGCAGGGTAGGGGAGCTCGACATCGGAGCTGAGGTCATGAAGCCGTACGCTCACCCGGTCTTGGGGGGCGGGCACCTGCCGACGGAGGCGAACGCCGCCGATCGCACGCTGCCGGAGCGTTCCTTGGCAGCGCCGCGGCACGTCACATGTGTGGACTGCCACGAGCCCCACGGAGCCTACGCCCGGCCGGCCAGCGCCCCGTTCGCGAGCGGGGCGCTCGCGGCTACCTGGGGGATCGACTCAAGCGGGATCCGGGTGGACCCGATTCGTTTCGAATACGAGCTGTGCTTCAAGTGCCACGGCGACAGCATGAACCAGCCAGCCAGGCCGAGGCCGCCAGAGCGCCTTCGCCGCGCCATCCCGGAGCCCAACCTGCGGCGGGCCTTCGACCCGGAGTCTGCGGCGTCCTTCCACCCTGTCGTCGCCCCCGGAAGGGGGAGGGACGTCCCCTCCCTGATCCCGCCGCTGACCCCTTCGAGTCTCGTGTACTGCACGGACTGCCACGGCTCGGACCGGCGCGGTCAGACCCCTGCGGGGGGGCCTCGGGGGCCTCACGGGTCGATCTACCGGAGTCTCCTGGAACGAAACCTGAGCACTTCGGATCACGCGGTGGAGAGCCCCACGACCTACGCCCTGTGTTACAAATGCCACGATCGCGAGGCGATCTTGTCCCCGACCTCACCCTTCGACACGCACGGCCTCCACGTCGTCAGGGAACGAACCCCCTGCACGGCCTGCCACGCCTCCCACGGAGTCTCCGGTCGCCAAGGCGATCCGCTCGGGAACGCACACCTGATCGACTTCGACGTGTCCATCGTGGCGCCAGCGGGAGGGCGCCTGTCTTACCGGTCGCTCGGGCCAAGGAGCGGGAGCTGCTCGGTGAGCTGCCACGGGACCATCCACGTCGAGACGGCCTATCCGCGAGGCACCTGACGTCGCGAGGCACCGATCTGGTTACGCCGCCGACCAGGCCGATGACGCGGCACGGATGGTACGAGGCGCCCGCCGCGAGTCAAATGACGACCCGCCGTTCAGAAGCTCGCGATGACCTGGATGTTGGCGTCGATGATGAGCTTCCTTGCTTCGAAGACGTAGCCGCCCCGGCCCCGGAAATCGATCATGACCTCACGGGCCAAAATGATCGGATAGATGAACGAGGCGGTTACTCCGAGCTTCTCGAAGCCTTCGAAGGCCAACCCCAGAAGCCCGAGCCAACTCGATCCCGCAAGCGTGAAAGACTCGGAAGGCTCCCCCGCAATTCCTGCCTCGAAATAGGTGATTTCATCGATACCCTCCGGTGAGAGGAAAATGGTCTGTCCGGCGCTCAACGCAAGCCGGTCGAAACGAAGATACTCGAAGCTCTCGATCCACTCGCCTCGAACGAGACCGCTCGAGTTCTCCGGCGTCCTCCAACCGATGTAGCGCTCCCTCCAATACGAGTAACTCCAGAATTCAAACGGGTCCCATCGTAGTCGGGTCGTGAGCAGCCCTTTTCTCTGTCCAGTGGCCCCCGGGAGCAGTTTGAGAAGGAGCGCAAAGTCATCTCCGCCGATATAGACTTGGGTCCCCCAGCTCTTGGGACTCAGATCGAAGTGCGCATCAGTGCCCTCTCCGTTCCGTTCCTCCCAGCCTCCGACGAGCGCGCTCAAATGAAAGCCAAAACCTTCGAAGACCCAACCGAGCCCCAGACCCAGGTTGAGGCGTGCGACGTCGAAGTCCCAAAATGACCACCCCCAACTCAAGGCCAACAACTTCCCCACGAAATAGACGTAGTCGCCCGGAATCTCGCCGTATCCAAGCGAGTAGTCGCCGAAATTTGTCAGAACCAGGCCCCGATATCCTACCGACCCGTAGTTTCCGAAGCTTTCGACGCACTCGCTCGGCTCACCCTCGCAGAAAAAGCCAAACTCGCGTTCGCAGCGAGCCGAGCAGCCATCGCCATCGGCGGAATTGCCGTCGTCGCACTCCTCGGCTCCCAGCCACCGTCGGTCTCCACATGGACCGGGTGCGAGATCGGACTCGGCGTACGCAACAGACGAGTGGACCGCGATCGAGACGAGGGCGGTCCGGCTCAACAGAAATCGACCCTCAAGGCTCACTCGTCCGAGCATAACACGAGTCCCAGCGACAACGGCCACACCCGAGGAGCTCGGGGAAGGAGCATGCGTCCTACCGGCGCGTCGAGCTGCGGCGCAGGGTGAAGGCGGCGCTCGCGGAAGGCGCGGCGCTCGCGAGTTCACCTTCGCGCCGGCCGCGTACCAAGCTCGCCCCTAAGTGATCTCGGTCTTCAGGCTGCGAGAGTAGGAGGACCAGGACGGGAACGAGTACGAGCCGACGAGCAGGAGCCGTGGGCCGCCGACTCATCGTAGAGCTCCTCAACGCGAACAGGGTTTTGTAGCACGCCCGGAGCCACGAGCCGGCGCGGGCGTGTTCGAGGCGTACTCGAAGAATCCAAAACTTCGACCGAGGGATCGCTCGTGTAGACGAAGTTTGCGTTCGACGAGAGCACGACCTGCCCGAGGATGATCCAACGGAACTCATCTGCGTCTTGGTTGGGCGCTGACCGTCCCCTCACCGCCGCCATGAGGGGTCCCCGCCGAACGAGTCACTCGCTGGGTAGGCGCGACTTACCGGTCCATTCTGGTAAACTCCCAATCCACTCGAGCTGCGGGCTGATGACTGGCCTCGCCGACCTCGACCAAGGGGTCTGTCCCCGTCAGTAGGGTTCGAAGACCTCGACGTCTTCGCTCGGCCCACTCTTGAGGCTTTCGAAGACCTCGACGTCTTCGCTCGGCCCACTTTTGAGGCTTTCGA
>CAYXDO010000200.1:0-18474 GCA_964463485.1 uncultured Myxococcales bacterium
TCGGAGCTCCAGTGAGCGGCTCCGAGTTCACGATCGTTCGGCCTGCGTCGGGTTCCGGCGGCGGCGCTCCACCCGACGAGGGCTGTAGCTGTCAGGCCTCCAAACCCGGACGAAGCGTGACTGGACAGACGCTTTTCACCCTGCTGGGAGTCTTCATCATCCTTCGCAAACGGCGACGTTGACGTTCGAGAGGAAGTGACTACCGGTCGCCCGCGAGTTAGCAAACGGCGCGCCCCAGCCCGAATACGTCGGCGACGCGCGAGCCAACACAGGAGCAGAACGAATTATGGCCCCGAAGAAAGTCATTGGCATCGACCTCGGCACCACGAACTCCGTGGTCGCCATCATGGAAGGCGGAGAGACGAAGGTCCTCGTGAATGAGGAAGGCTCGCGCTTGACCCCGTCCGTCGTCGCTTGGACCGACAAAGGCGACGTGCTCGTCGGACAAGTGGCCCGCCGCCAGGCAGTCACCAACCCGGTCAACACGGTCTACTCGGTGAAACGATTCATGGGAATGAAGTACAGCGATCTCGGCGACGAGATCGGCCGCGTCCCTTACAAGGTCGTACGCGCGGGCAACGGCGACGCCCATATCGACATCAAGGGCAAGGCCTACGCGCCGCCGGAAATCTCGGCGAAAGTCCTCCAGAAGCTCAAGCGCGCTGCCGAGAATTACCTCGGCGAGGAAGTCACCGACTCGGTCGTCACGGTTCCCGCCTACTTCAACGACGCTCAGCGACAGGCGACCAAGGACGCCGGCCGCATCGCCGGCCTGAATATCCTTCGCATCATCAACGAACCCACCGCAGCCGCCCTCGCCTACGGCCTCGACAAGAAGTCGAACGAAGTGATCGCCGTGTATGACTTCGGAGGCGGCACGTTCGACATTTCCGTGCTCGAGGTCGGCGACGGCGTCGTCGAAGTCGTCTCCACCAACGGAGATACTCACCTCGGCGGCGATGACTTCGACGCTCGCATCATGAAGTGGCTGATGGAAGAGTTCCGCCGGGACACCGGCGTCGACGTCAGCCAAGACAAGATGGTGCTGCAGCGGCTGCGCGAGGCCGCGGAAAAGGCCAAAATCGAGCTCTCGAGCGCCTTCGAGAGTGAGATCAACTTGCCCTTCCTCACTGCCGACTCCACCGGACCCAAGCACCTCCAAGTCACCCTCACCCGGGCCAAGTTCGAAGCGACGATCGAAGATCTCGTGGAGAAGTCGTTCGCCGCCGTGAAACGCGCGCTCTCCGATGCCAAGAAGTCACCGCACGAGATCGACGAGGTCGTGCTCGTCGGAGGCAGCACGCGCGTCCCGAGGATTCAGGCCGAGGTGAAGAAGTACTTCGGCAAGGAACCCAACCGCAGCGTGAATCCGGACGAAGTCGTCGCGGTCGGCGCGGCGGTCCAGGGCGGCGTGTTCACCGGAGAGGCGAAGGACATCGTCCTCCTCGACGTCACGCCGCTCTCGCTCGGCATCGAAACCCTCGGCGGAGTCTTCACGCCGCTCATCACGCGCAACACCACGATCCCTGCGCGCAAGTCGGAAACCTTCTCAACCGCGGCGGACGGGCAAACTCAGGTCGAAGTCCACGTGCTCCAAGGCGAGCGCCAGATGGCCGGCGACAACAAGACGCTCGGACGTTTCATCCTCGACGGGATCCCGCCCGCGCCCCGAGGGATCCCGCAGATCGAAGTCACCTTCGACATCGACGCCAACGGTATCGTGCACGTGTCCGCCAAGGACCGAGCGACCGGACGCGAGCAGTCGGTTCGCATTCAAGCTTCGTCGGGTCTTTCGGAGTCCGAGATCAAGAAGATGGTCGACGACGCCGAGAAGCACTCCAAAGACGACGAGGCTCGGCGAGACCGGGTCGAAAAGCGCAACAAGCTCGACCAGCGCGTCTATCAGGTCCAAAAGGCCATGAACGACGCCAAGGACAAGCTCCCGGTCGAGATCGGGCAGGACGTGCACCGCGCGCTCGAAGCCGCCAAAGAAGCGCTCAAAAAGGAAGACGAGGACGGCTGGGTCAAGGCCGAGGAGAATCTCATGGCCGCGTCGACCAAAATGGCCGAGCACCTCTACAAAGACGCCAGCCAGGGCGCGCCTCCGCACGCCGAAGCGCCCTCGAACGACAGCGCCGGCCCGGGCCCAAAATCCGGAGCCAAAGACGATCAAGTGATCGACGCCGACTACAAAGAGGTGAATTGACCCTACCCTGGGAGCGCAGGCATCTTGCCTGCGCCTAAGCTTCGCGGACCCCAGAGCGCAGTAAGCGAACCCTGGGAGCGCAGGCATCTTGCCTGCGCCTAAGCTTCGCGGAACCCTGCGAGCGCACGCATCCCAGGCAGGCGAGCTTCGCAGACCGCCCGGAACAACCTGGCCCGTCCGTCCTCCGTCTTCAGCCCGCTTGCTCGATCGCTTCACGGGCGCTACACCGCCGTCGTGGGCCCTTTTCTGCCCCTCGTGGGCGAATCTCAACGACCCAAGAAGCCAGACTGGCTGAAGGTGCGCGCACCGGGCGGTCCGCACTTCAATTCCATGCGATCCCGAGCGCGACGGCTCTCGCTGGCCACCGTCTGCGAGGAGGCGCGGTGCCCCAACATCGGCGAGTGTTGGCACGGCGGCACGGCGACCTTCATGTTGATGGGCGACACCTGCACTCGCGGCTGCCGCTTCTGCGCGGTCGACACCGCCCGCAAACCCACGGCGATCGATCCAAACGAGGTCACTCATCTCGCCGAGGCGGTCGACGAGCTCGAGCTCGGGTACGTCGTAGTCACTTCCGTCAATCGCGACGATCTGCCGGACGGCGGCGCGACTCATCTGAAGGCCTGCCTGGAAGCGGTTCACGCCCGCACGCCCCGCGTACTGATCGAGCTTCTCATGCCGGACTTCGACGGCTCCACGAATTCCATCGACCTGATTTCCACGGCTCCGCTCGCCGTGGCGGCTCACAACGTCGAAACTGTCGAGCGACTCACCCCTCGAGTCCGCGACCCACGCGCAGGCTACGCAAAGAGCCTCGCGGTGCTCGAGCGACTCAAGAGCAATCGACCCGACCGACTCGTGAAGAGCTCCGTGATGCTCGGCCTCGGCGAAACGGAACGAGAGGTCGGTCAGACGCTCCGAGACCTTCGCAACGTCGGCACCGACATACTGACCCTCGGCCAGTACCTTCGACCATCACCGTGGCACCTGGCGGTCGAGCGATTCGTGACTCCGTCCGAGTTCGATCGGTTGGCCGACGAAGCTCGAGGGCTGGGCTTCGAATACGTGGCCTCCGGTCCCCTCGTGAGATCATCCTATCGCGCGGGCGAGCTATACGTGGAGAAGCGACTGCGCGCCAAGGCCAACTCACTCTCACGCGAGGGCTGACATGCAACCCATCCTCGAAACGGGTCCGGACTTCGAAGCAACTCATCCCCTGCGGAGAGCCGAAGGAGTGCTCCCGACCGGCCGACTCGTCCGAGTTGCCTCGGCCGCTCTGTGCGCACGAGCCCTCGAGGACGCGCTCGCCGAGCTCCCCGACTTGCCTCCGCGCGTCACAGGCGTCGACGTCGTCGCTGCAATCGCCGCGTCCGCGCTCGATCCGACCGATTGGATCCTCTTGGGTCCCCGCCAACTCTCGGCAGCGCTCTACCGCGGCGTTCCGACCGACGCGGCAATTGCTTCCTTTTTCACGACCCATCGCGATCCTCAGCTTGGGCACGTCCCGCCCGGCCACACTCCCGATCGAGAGCGGCGCATCGTACCGGCGTACTCGTCGACGGGCGCGTTCCTCACTCATGCCACGGGAATCGGTTGGGCCATGCGTCTCGCGAAGTCTCAGGAAGTGACCCTCTGTTTCTTCGATCCCAAGCGCGCCAGCGAGGCCGACGTACATACCGGCCTGAACTTCGCTGGCGTGTTCGAGGCACGCACGATCTTCGTGACGATTTCACTCCCCGACGCGCCGCTGTCCTTCGCACGGCGTGGGGTCGCCTACGGCATCAACGCGATCCGGGTAGATGGCGCAGATGTGAACGCGGTCGCCGAGGCTACCGCCGAGGCAGCTCTGGGCGCCCGCTCCGGCTCCGGCGCCTCGATCGTCGACGTCGTATTGTCCAGTGACCCGCTCGATTCACTGAGGCGATCGCTCGGCGAGACCGAGCTCGAGGCGATCCGCGTGCGAATCAGCGGAGCCGTCGAGATGGCGTTGGCAGCCGGCCGCGTCGAGCCGCCCCTCGCTCCTGAGAGCGTCACCGAGGCCCTCTTCGGAAGATAGCCGCCGAGCCCAGGGTCGCGCTCGGACGCACGAAAACTCGCGTCATATCTTGTCCGGACTTCGCGGCCCGACCTTCGCCGTGACCGAATGTCGCACCGTATGATTGCGACTCGCGAAGATGCGCGGCGTCAACTAACGCTTCGCGCCCGCATGCTACGAGCCCGCCATGACTCGCGAGGAGCTGATGGGTCGACTCGAGGAGCTGTCGGACGAGAAATTCGAAGACCTGGCCCCGTACCTGGAAGCTGGACTCGCCGCGCTCACCACGGGAACACTCGACGTTTCGATCACGGTGAAGAGCAAGCGGGCTCGTGGAGCCGAGCCTCCGGTCGAGGCTCGACCGAATAAGGCGTGGGCTTAGGGCCCGTTCATAGGTGATCGGGCACGGGCACGGGCACGGCATTTTCGGGACCTCGGCGCCTGTCGAGGAGATCAACGACGGTCCGCGCCACGAGCGAACCACCTCAGGAACCCAAGCCGTCTCTCGATGAGTGAGACCCTGGCTAGCCAGCCAGTAGCGTCGAAATTCGGCGCGGCTCTGCGAGGACTTCGTGCCCGTGCCCGTGCCCGTGCCCGTGCCCGTGCCCGTGCCCGATCCTGAGGCAGGATTAGGATTAGGCAGGATTAACATTAACGGGCCCTCAGATATCTCTCGGCCGACACGCGCAGAGGCTCGCCGAACACATCTCACTCGCCAGGCACCCGCCGCAATCCGGACGACAGACACAGGCGCAAAGAGACACGTCTGCGGTGTGCGTCACCGAGCACCCGAGCGCTTCGGCGCTGCAAACACATCCACACGCAGCCGCGTCCCACGCATACCCGGGCGAGCATGTCGCACTCACTTCGCACACGCAAGCGCACGTGTCCAAGTCACAACGAGCTCCCTGCGGACATGATCCACAGGAAAGGCAGGGCACCGGGTCGCTCGACGACGACCGGTCGGTCCAAGCTCGATACGAGACCGAGATCGACGACCCGCTGCCGGCCGGACGACAATCTCCGAAGAAGGCGATTCTCCTCGTCCTCGCGTCGTAGTCGAACCCATTCGTTCGGCTGCGAGGAACGTCGTCGACCGGGCACGAACCCACCGTGCTCCCGGCCTGCATGGACACTCGGATGGTGGAAGGGATGGCGTCCGCGTCCAGCTCGTAGGGACTGGCCGCCCCGATGCCGGCGTCCACGATCGCCGCCACCGTCGGTCCGATCGACGTCAGATCTCGCAACGAGCCGATGAGCCCGCCGAAACGATTGATGAGACCGCGAATCACTCGTGGGTTGCGCTGAGTCTCTCCACAGGTCCCACCCTCCGGACAAATGATTCCTCCCATACTCACGGAGTGCAACGGCAGAGCGCGGAAGAACGCCTCGTACCCATCCATCCCGCTCTCCGCGTCGGCATTTCCGAACTGCTGGTCGTCGGCATCTCCGAGAAAAATGACGAGCAGATCGGATCCGCTTCGAATCTTTGCAGGATCCGGCGTTGGCGAAGGAGGCATGAAGCTAGCGTGACCCGCCGCGGGGTCGGTGAGAATCAGCTGAAGGCTGTGGGCAGCCTCTTCGCGAGCTACGTTGCAGGCCCCGCCAGCGCCAACCCAGCTTGGAGAGCCCTGCGTGAACCAGCCGGCGAACGTAGGCAGGTCAGACGTGAATACGCGGCACTGACTCTCTGTGGTATCGGAGCAGGTCTCATTGGTGCACCCGGCGCGCGGCGCGTAGAAGCCGCTCGTGACCACCGCCGTGCGCCAATCGACGGCCGCGTTCGAAAGTCGACTCACGAGCGCGAGAGCAGCCTCGGCCACGGCGTTCTGCTCGTCTCCCATCGAGGCCGAATTATCAACGGCCCAAACGATCTCGAGCGCGCTGAAGGCTTCGGAACGAAAACGCTGACAGCGCGCCTCGAGCTCGTCCGCGCTCTGTCCCAAACCGAGCCCCTCCGTAAGATCGGCCAGCGCAAATCCGGCGGCCTCCGAAGCGTCGATGGGCGCGATCGCAAAGAGCACGACCGCGGTCGCGGAGCTCCTCCGCGTATATTGGACGAAGACTCGCAAAGAACCGCCCGAGGAGATGTCGGTGGTCGGATCGAGCGCTCCGGTGGCGCCGGGAAAATAAGCGGTCACGAGCTCGGCGGCGATCGTGCGCGGCCCACGAGCGACACCGAGCTCGTAGGTCGCACTCACCGCTGGGTACCCATCCCAGGTCGTGAACGAGCGCGTGATCGGCGTCGTCAGCGTACCGAGCGCACTCACGCGAGCCTGACCAAGAGCCTCCTCGGCCAGCGCGTCTACACCCTCTGCAGGTTTGGTGAGCGTAAGGAACACGACCCCCAATTCGGCATTGAAACCCGTTTGGCCTACGACCGTCTGGGCCGAACGAATGACGGAAGTCTCCAGGAACGCATTGGGGCTCCGATCCGCGGTCAGCACCTGTTGATCGGGCACGACGGCCCGGTGCCGATGCAGCCTCACGAGCCCAGAAGCGCTGCAGGCCGTACTCACCGTAGGGTCACTCGCGACGTCGAGCGGGTCGGTCGGATCCAACTCATCGGCACCCACGGCTCCGTCTCCGTTCGAGTCTTCGGCTCCGTCAGCCACGCCGTCTCCGTCGGTGTCGGGGCGGCTAGGATCGCTTTGCGTCGTCGGATCCGCGTCGGCGACGAAGCCCACGCATCCCGGATCGGGCGCCGCGGTCACGCCCGTCTCGATGCCGTCGAGCACTCCGTCCGAGTCTGAGTCTGGATTCGTCGGATCGGTACCCATGGTGGACTCACCGATGAAGTTGCCCGCGCTCGGGCCGTCGACCAGCCCGTCGCAATCGCTGTCGATGCGATCAGGGTCCGACTCACCGGAGTCGACGTGCCCGTTTCCATCCAGATCCTCGCCTCGCACGCACACTCCACTCACGGACGAAGGCCCATCGCACAGCCCATCTGCGTCTCGATCGGGGTTACCAGGTGCGGCGTCGAGAGCGTCCGTGACTCCGTCTCCGTCGGCGTCCGCGCCGACTCCTGCTCGGTAGGGCTCTGGATCGAGCCCGGCGCAGTCGGGGCTCACGTCTGACGGCCCGTCGCACAACCCATCCGCGTCGGTATCTGGGTCGGTTGGATCCGTTTCGCCGCTCGGATCGAAAACTCCGTCCCGATTCGCGTCCTCGTCTCCGTCAGGGAGCCCATCTCGATCGGAGTCCGCGGTCGTCGGCGAGGTTCGGGTGGCCTGATCGCCATCGCCAACGTACCCACAACTCACGTCGACGCTCGCGGTGCGACCCGCCTCGAGGCCGTCCGGCAACCCATCTCCGTCCGAGTCCGCGACCGCAGGGTCGGTGCGCGCGCTCCCCGGCCACACCACCGAGAACTCCTCCTGGTCGCTGAGTCCATCGCAATCCGAGTCTCGGCGGTCGTTGTCCGCTCGATTTGGGTCCGGAGCCACCAGGGCGTCAGGGCCGCCGTCAGCTCCCGACTCCGCGGCGCCGACGGGTCCTGAGTCGCCCAACGCGTCGATCGAACCTCCGTCCAAACTCGAAACGTCCTCCGCGGCGGAATCCACCCGCCCCTCGGGCACGTCCGAACAAGCGAGCGCGAGCGTAACGACGGTCCATGTCCCGAGCACGGCGCGGAGCTGCTTTCGAACGCATCGTACCCACCAGTCCGGAGCTCTCATCGTCGAGACGATATCACCGCCACGAACGCGCGTCCCGCCAAACTCAATCGATCGAAGCCCCCAATTCGCGACGTCCGCTTCGATCCCAGGGCTGCGGCAATTCGCCCCTCGCCCTTCCTTCGCCCTGCCGGATCCAGCCAAGTCTGGGACTTCGACGCAGCTCGTGCTACGTCCGACGAAGCTCGGTGCGACCGATGCGCCCGGACGAGACAGATGAACCACACCGTGCCGGTTACGATCGAGGCTCTCCACGTGCGGCGGGAGCCGATTCGAGGAGAAGTGGAAGTCGGTCCCCTGCCCCGCAACAGGCGCGTGACTCGAGGCCTTCTCAGGCTCGCGATGCTGTGGGCCGCCGCGTTCGTGAGCATCTTCGTCCCGCTCCTTCACTTCGTCCTCGTCCCCTCGTTCCTCGTCTTGGGACCGATCTTCGCGTTCCTCGCCGCTCGCAACGCGGTCCTCGTGCCCGCCGGGACGGCCTTTGCATGTCCAAAGTGCGGAGACCGCGCGCGGCTCGATGACGATCAGGTCGGGTGGCCGGTGAGTACGGGCTGTAACTCCTGCGGCGTACTCATCGAAATCACGCGCCGCGTAGAAGCCTCCAACGACGGGCCCGCGAGCTCCGCCGCGGCGACGAGGGATTCCGGATCCAAATAGCCGGTCCGGTGCACCCACGCGCTCACCGCTCCGAGCGCCGCGCCCTCTCCGCCAAAAGTCTTTCGAACGGCCAACCTCCAAACTCTCGGGAAGACGTCCGGCAGGGACGAGTCCACCATGACCACGCCATCCTGCGGCAGCCGCGACAAATCACCGCGGCTCCTGACCTCCTTCAGGCCGTCCGTCGACACGATGAGCACCGCGTTCGGAGCCTCGGTGCCGGTGAAGAGGATCGGCTCCGGACTGATCTTGACCTCGGCGAGTGAGAATCCGCTCCCAACCGTGACGGGGTAGTCGTTCTTCTGCACGACGTGCAACCCAGACAGCACGGCGGCTTGACCCAGGAGCGCGGCGGAAGATTGAACACGCTCGCCCGCGCTGCCGGCCACCACGACCGTCAGCGCCCGATCGAGGCGATGAGCGAAGACGCGGCCCGACTCGGCCTTCGTCCCCTCCGTACTCAGCAACCCAGGGAATCGCTTTCGATACACCTCGTGGTAGGGCTCCCGACTGCGATCCCGGATCAGCACACCCAGCGCTTGCCCGCGACTGTCCGCCATCGCCTTCAGCGACTTCCCGTCCAGGTGGTTCAGCGGCACCGCAAAGCCCGTGCACAGCTCCAGCACTTCGACCATCGCGAAGCCAGGATGGGAGATCGCCTCGCAGATCACCGCTGCGAGATCCGCGTCGGTGGCGAGCTTTCGCGCAAAATACCCGCCTTTGTTGCTTCGGATGAACTCGGCCATGTCGATCGCGGGAACCCAATTCCCTTCGGGCGTGGTCGTCGTTCGGAACCCCTGCGGTGTGAGTGCCGAGTGCTGGCCGCCAGTCATTCCGTAGAGCATGTTGTTGTGCAACAGGACGGTCAGATCGACGTTCATGAGTGCGGCCTGGGACAAGTGTTGAAGACCGATCGTGGCGCCCCCGTCGCCGATCATCACCACGTTCTTGATCTTACCCTCTGCGAGCACGCCGTCCGCGAGCACGGCCCCAGCGGCGATCGCGGTCGATCGCCCATGAATGGTGTGAACCGAGTGCGCGGTCGGAAAATGCGGATCGACGAGGCCCACACAGCCGATGTCGCTGGTGAGCACCACGTCCGAAGGGCTCACCTCCAACCGGACCAAAGCCTCGTTCAGCCTTCGAGCGACCAGGCCATGTCCGCAGCCCTTGCAATAGGGGAAGGCTCGTTCGGCGAGGAAAGTCGCACTCACTCCGTTCATAACGCCTCCAGAATTTCGCTCGGCCGGATCATTCCCCCCAGCTTGTTCACGCCCTTGACCTCGAGACCTTGGAAGGTTCGCGCGAGCGCCGAGCGATAGAGGCCGGTCATGTTCTCCTCCACCACGAGGACCCTTCGAACCGTCTCCGCCGCCGCGCGGAGCCGTCCTTCGGGGATCGGAAACAGAGTCTGGACACCCGCGAACGAGACTCTTCGACCGGCCTTTCGGGCGGTCGACACAGCTTCGCGCGAAGCCCTCGCGCTGATCCCATAACTCACGACGAGGGTCTCCGCGCCAGCCTCGAGGTCGGCATCGACCCGCTCCATTTCGCTCGCCCTCGCTGCGACCTTGGCTTCGAGGTGACGGAGCACCTCCAAGGTCTCCGGATCGTTCTTTCGCAGCCATCCGTCTTTGTTGTGCGCGGAGCCGGTCACGGTGACCTTGCGCGCTCCGCCGAGCTCCGCGAACGGCGGCACGTCCGAGAGTCGATCGAAACCCACCGCGCGATACTCGCCTGGCCCGACCGCTGGCCGGTCCCAAGCGTCGATCTCCGGCAGCGCGTCGAGATCGATGGACTCGTAAGTCATCGCGACCTCCTTGTCGCTGAGTAGGATCACTGGGCACCGCAGCTTCTCCGACCAGTTGAAGGCCAACCTCGTCAGCTCGAAGCACTCGGCGGCCGTGCTCGGCGCGAACACCGGGATGGTGTATCCGCCCGAAGTCGCGAATTCGGCCAGGAGCACGTCGCCCTGGCCGCCCTGAGTTGCGCCTCCGGTGCTCGGTCCCAACCTCTGCACGAGCGCGACGACCAGCGGAGTCTCCGTCATGAGTGCGTATTGAAACGCTTCGATCATCAGCGCCCAGCCCGGTCCGCTCGTCGCAGTCATCGCCTTGAACCCGCGCTGGGAGGCGCCGATACAATAACAAAGCGCGGAGATCTCGTCCGGAGCTCCCACCGCCAAGTCACCTCGGGCTTGAAGCCGCATCGTCATCTCGCGGTAAATCTCGGAGGCGGGCGTGATTGGATACCCGCTGAAAAACCGGCAGCCAGAGCGCAACGCGCCCTCGACCACCAACTGATTCCCTGACCTGAGCTTCCTGTCCATTCGTCCCTCGTTTGGTCCCTCGTTTGGTCCCTCGTTTGCGCGGCGGTCTCAAGCACACCCCGGGCCAGCGCTCCACGGCTGAGTGCGAGTTCCGGCGAGTCGGAAAAAATTGCGCAGCGGTGGAAGGGCTGCGCGGGATTCCGCCTCGCCCAGGGCCCCCTCGCTCCTTTTCGCCTCCTGGGTTGAACACAGGTGAAAGAGTTTCATCGAAATTCGTGGCAGGCTGGACGTACTCCTGCCGAGTGCCGGGTTCATGGAAGACGTCCTGCCGTACGTAACCCTCGGCGTAGTCGCCCTCGTCGCCCTCGTCTTCGTCGGCCTTCGGAGACAGCGCGAACGCCGCGACACCGAGCGCCACCGGCTGGCCCGCCAAGAGGGTCTCCACGTACCCACGTCTCTGCATCCGGTGATCGACACGGACCTATGCATCGGGAGCTTGGCTTGCGTGCGATCGTGCCCTGAGGGCGACATCCTGGGCATCGTGAACGGCGCCGGCGCGCTCGTGGCCGGTGCCAACTGTATCGGTCACGGGCGGTGCGCCGCGGAGTGTCCGGTCGACGCGATCAAGCTCGTGTTCGGCAGCAGCGAGCGCGGGATCGACCTTCCCGAGGTCGACGAGACTTTCGAGTCGAGCCGACCGGGCGTCCATATCGTCGGTGAGTTGTCCGGGATGGGACTCATCAAGAACGCCATGACTCAAGGCCTCGAGCTCGGTGAGTACCTCGGCCGCACCCTCGAGCAGAGCCACGGAGAGCTCGACGTGGTGATCGTCGGCGCGGGCCCCGCCGGACTGGCGACCGGGCTCGCGCTCCGAGCGGCGGGGGTCTCTTTCGAGATCCTCGAACAGGACTCCCTCGGCGGCACGGTGGCTTCCTACCCGCGTCAGAAGGTCGTGATGACCGAGCGAGTGCTGCTTCCCATTCACGGAGAGTTTGGAAAGAGCTCGATCTCCAAGGAGGAGTTGATCGCCGAGTTCGAGCGCATGCGAGCTCGGGCGGAGCTCCCCGTTCAGACGGGAGTGAAAGTCACCGCGGTGAACGGAGCCGACCGCAATTTCACGGTGAGGACGAGCTCGGGCGATCGGCGCGCAAAGAAGGTAGTGCTGGCAACGGGGCGTCGTGGCTCGCCGCGCAAGCTCGGCGTGAAGGGGGAAGACTCCGCTCACGTCACCTACCGGCTGATCGACCCGGAGCAATACACAGGTGAGTCTGTACTGGTCGTCGGCGGGGGTGACTCGGCCATCGAGGCCGCGCTCGCCCTCGCCGAGGCGGGCGCAACCGTCGCGATCTCCTACCGCGGACCGGCGTTCGCGCGCTGCCGCGCGGAGAACCGAGACAAGATTTCCCGCGCAATCGAGCAGGGCCAGGTCAAAGCAATCCTTAGCTCGGAGGTCGTGGAGATTCGCGGAGAGCTCTCGGATCGGTCGAAGGGGCCGAGCCTCGACCAGCGCGGAGCTCGAAGCCTCGGCCGGGAGTGCGACCTCGACGTGGGAGGCCAAAGAGTGACGCTGCCGGCTTCGTACGTGATCGTTTCGATCGGGGGTGAGTTACCCACCGAGTTCCTCCAGACCCTTGGTATCGGCGTCCGCCGTTTCTCGGGCGAGGAGCGCAAGTCCGCTGCATCGAACAAAGTAGTCGGGATCGGCCGGCGTACCCGGCGCTCCGATCAAGAAGAAGGCCGGCGGCGGGAGCTGCTCGGAGTGGGATTGTTCGGCCTCGGACTGATCATCCTCGCCGCGCTCGCGTTCGTCGGGGGCGATTATTACTGGCTGAGCCAAGAGGCTCGGGAGCAGCACCCTCAGCATGACTTCTTGCGGTCATCGGGGCTATGGGGCCACGGCGTCGGCATCGCCGCGACGATCTTCATGATGTCGAATTTCCTCTACGCCATGCGTAAGCGGATCAGAGCCCTACGCGGGCTCGGCCGGATCAAGACCTGGCTGACTTTTCACGTCTTCGTCGGAACCATGAGCCCGCTCGTCATCGCGTTTCATGCGGCCTTCGAATCCAAGAATCAGCTCGCCACCGCTACGGCCGCGTCTCTGGCGATTGTCGCAGTCACCGGCCTCATCGGGCGTTATCTTTACGCGCTGCTGCCCTCGCGCGAGGGTAAGCTCGTCGACCTCTCGGAGCTCCGTGCCCGGTACGCGCTGCTCCGCGCGGAGATCTCGGAAGAAGCGCGAGCTCGAGTCGGTCGGGTCGCGGATCGAATCGTAGCGGAACCGCCCCGAAGAGGCGCCGTGCTCGAAGTGCTGCGCTCCCCGATCGACGGACTACGACTTCGAGCAGCTCGGGCCGCCCATCCCGACTTCGTGGACTTCGAGGTTTGGGAGGCTCTGGCTGAGGCACAGACTCTTCGTGTCTCCGTGGCTTTTTATCGGGGTCTCCGAAGGGCCCTCGGTGCGTGGAGAGTGTTGCATGTCGTGCTCGCCGTATTTCTCGTGTTCGCCATCGCGGTCCACGTAGCCATCTCGATTTATCTCGGATATGCCTGGATTCTGACTCCATGAAATGGACGGCGACCTTCGCGATCGCGATGAGCCTGGTGGCCGGAGAAGCGTCGGCGCAGCTCCTTTCCCCGGGCAAGCTGGCTCGACCTCACGCCGATCTCGAAGGGCTCAGGTCGTGCACGAAGTGCCACGAGGCCGGCTCGAAGCTCGGCGAGAAGCTCTGCTTGGATTGCCACACGGAGCTCCGAGCTCGAGTGGAGCAGAAGCGAGGCTACCACGGTCGCCTGGAGGATCGAACCTGTCACAAATGCCACCCCGATCATCGCGGGGAGGATTTCGAGATGGTGATTTTTGGGCCGAGGGGTGAGAAAGGGTTCGACCATCGACTCTCCGGCTACGCGCTCGACGGAGCTCACGCAAAGGTGAGTTGTGAGGAGTGCCATGACTCGAGGTTGGTCGCTGCCGCGGATGTTCGAGCCCTGATGAAAAAACACAGGAAGGCCAAGACCTACTTGGGACTGTCTGCGGACTGCAGCTCGTGCCACTTCGACGAGCACCGCGGACAGCTCGGGCAGGACTGCAAGTCGTGCCACTCGACCAGGACCTTCCAGATCGAGAGATTCGACCACGGTCTTTCGCGCTACGAGCTCTCGGGCGCCCACGTGAAGGTCGCGTGCGACAAGTGCCACGAAGCCAAAACAGGGACCGAGCCCGCCGCCACCTTCCCGAAGCCAAAGTCACTCTCGTTCGTGACCTACAAGCCGCTCGAGTTCGATCGGTGTACGTCGTGTCACCAGGACCCTCACACCGGGCGCTTCGGTGCGGACTGCTCGCGGTGTCACGACACCACGAATTGGAGTCGCACCCGGCTCGACTCTCCCGACAAAGTCGCATTCCACGACCGGACTCGGTACCCGCTCGTCGGCCTGCATCGCTCGGTCGCCTGCGAGAGCTGTCACGGACCAAAACGTGCGCCAAAATGGAAAGGGGTCGCATTCGACCGCTGCGATCGCTGCCACCTCGACGCGCATCGCGGTGAGCTCCCGGGGGACTGCGAGCCTTGCCACGACCTGCGCGGCTTCGTTCCCTCGACCTTCGAGCGAGAGGCCCACGACGACACCCCGTATCCGCTTCGAGGAGGGCACGCCGCGGCCGCGTGCGCCGCCTGCCACGCGAAGGCCGAGTCGGCGGAGCTCATGAAGCCGCCCAAAGGTCGCGCACTCTTGGTGTCGAATCGGAGATTTCGCTTCGATCGGGAGGACGACTGCTCCAGCTGTCACGCCGATCCCCACCAACAGGAGCTCGCGCCGAAGGCATGTACCGAGTGTCACGTGGTCGACTCATTCACGATCCTCTCCTTCGATCACGACGCCGAGAGCAGCTACCCGCTCACTGGCAAACACCGCGGACTCTCCGAGGCGCAACCCATCCCCTGCGGCCGCTGCCATGCCTCCGCCGACGGTCGCGTCTCGTATCGCGGCACGCCCAAGGAGTGCAGAGATTGTCACACCGACGTACATGCCGGCCAGCTCGATGCCCCTCCGAGCGACCTCGAATGCGATGAAAACTGCGCCCGCTTGGGTTGCTCGCGATGTCACGACACCAACGGGTTCAAGACTACTGCGTTCCGGCATGACCCTGAGTTCACGACGTATTCGCTGGACGGAAGCCACGCGACCGTAGACTGCGGCGGATGTCATCTGAAACGGGAGACGCCCCACCCGACTATCTACCGCGGACTGCCTCGGACCTGCGCGGGCTGCCACGTCGATCCCCACGACGGCCGAATGAGGAGGTTCGAGCAGCCATGATAGGTCTGATTTTGCTCGCGCTCGCGAACCCCTCGACCACCACGGCGACCGCCAGTCGCTGCGAGGCTTGTCACGTCTCGACGAGCTGGTCGGAGGTGACTTTCGATCACGATCGAACTCGTTTCCCGCTGACCGGCGAACACTCTGGCCCGCGATGCGCTGCATGTCACCGGCAAGGCGTCGACTCGCCCCTGAGTCTGGCCTGCGCGAGCTGCCACCTGGACGTTCATGTCTCGGCCCTCGGAAAACGATGCGAAGGCTGCCACGACACTCGGACTTGGCGGTCGCTGTTCGACCCCACCGCCCACCGAAGGACTGGCTTCGAGCTGACGGGAAGTCATGCCGCCACACCCTGCGAGAGCTGCCACACGGACGCGCTCGGGAGCCGGGCCTTCTCGCGTGCAGGCGCCGAGTGTGTGAGTTGCCACTTGGCTGAGTATCAACGCGCGGGCACGACCTCGATCGATCACGCCGCGGCCGGCTTCGACGATCGCTGCGCTCGCTGCCATCTCGCCACACGCTTTGACGACGCGGCCTATCCAGACCACGACACTTGCTTCCTGATTACGGCCGGACCCCATGGCGGAATCAAGTGCCGAGACTGCCACACCTCGATTCCCGCCGGGCGCCTCGAGGTCGGCGCCTGCCAGACCAACACGGCCAGCTGCATCGGGTGCCACGAGCATTCCTGTGAGAAGTCGGATAGGCGCCACGGGGACGTTCCAGGATACCAATGTAAGGATCGCAAATGTTACGAGTGCCATCGATTTACGTCAGACTGATCGGCTGCGCCCTCCTCCTCGCGTCTTGCGAGGAAGAAGACGACACACCCGACGGCTACCAAGTCGTCACGGCGCTGTCGGCCGAGGAGCACCGTGCCCAATTCCCGATCACGGACGGCGCTCACGCCGGAGCTGATTGCCAGACGTGTCACGGAGACTTCGACACTTTCGCCCGCTTCGGCTGTTTCAACTGTCATGACCACGACCAAGCGGCCTCGAACACCATCCACGGAGGGATGACGGACTACGCATACGAGAGCGAAGCCTGCTACCGCTGCCATCCGGACGGAACCGGGGAGCTCAGTCGGGCGTCTCACGAGCGATATTTTCCGATTGTCGCACCCGCCCCGCACGGAAGCGAAGACTGCTCCGGCTGCCACAAAGAGGCCGATCGGCAGGTCGTATCCTGCATCCCCTGCCATGCCCACGAGGAGCTGCCGATGGGCGAGACCCACCGCGCGGTGGCCGACTATCGATTCACGACGGTGGGTTGCCTGTCCTGTCACCCGCGCGGTGAAATCACGATCGACGCCGCCGCTCACCTCCCGTTCTTCCCCATCGGCCTGGGAACCGCGCACGCCAACGAGTCCTGCGCGAGCTGCCACACGAGCGCCGACCGCAAAGTCATCAACTGCCTGGGTTGCCATCACGAGCCCGCCGCGACGAACGGAGCCCACGCGATCAACGACTACGAGTACACGTCGGACGCCTGTCGGGACTGCCACGGAGACTCGCAGGTCGATCGGATCCGAGCTCACCTGCCCGTCGTCGTCTCGACCGGCAAACACGCCGCTTCCCGGGTCGGTTGCCTGGGATGTCATGACACCAAGCGAACCGATAAGACGTGGGCTCGTGATTTCAGAGTGTTCGAATGTTACGAGTGCCACCGTGGTGACGCTGGCGAACATCGGGAGGAAGGCGTCAACTATCCAACTCCGCCGGAGTCCTGCATCGCCGCACGATGCCATCCGCGCGGGTTGAAGGACGACTGATGTTCGCGATGCTGGTCTCGCTCTTGGTGAACGCGAGCGTCACCGAAGTCACCCACCGAAGGGCGTACCTCGATGTGGGTTTGGACGACGGGGCTCGACTGAGTCAGGAGCTCACCATGACTCGGCTCGGCGCGCCGGTCGGCACGTGTGTGATCGACGCGATCTCCGCCCACCGTTCGAGCTGCGTTGGAACAGTCGACCAACTGCGGGTGGGGGACCAAGTGAGTCTCCTCGAGAGTCCCCCGCGAGTCGAACCCATCTCACCCCTGCGACCGGCGCCCACGCGACCGGCGTCGACGAGCTTGGGTGAGGTCGCTTTCCCACGAGTCGAGTTTCGCCCGGCGGCCCGCGACGAGACGGTAGACTCACTCGCGCGCGCGGAGCTCCGAGGCACACTCAGCCTGCCGCTCGCCTCGGCGATCGGAGGTCAAGGCTCGGGTTCCGCGGCTCTCGTGCTGAGACGACTCCCCCTCGGATTCCTTGGGCTCGAATTTTCGGCCGATCTCCTCGCGTTCAGCGGCTCGACCCACCCCGAGGCAGCCCGCTTCCGACAGGGGGCTGCGGCCCTGTACGTCTACGAGGCTGCCTTCTCCGCGCACCCGGCCGGATGGACCATCGACTTGGGCCGAGTGAGGCCGGGAATGGGACCCGTCTTTGCTTTGGACGGAGCGCTCGTATCGCGCTCGGTCGGCAGCGCTATCATCGGTGGGTTTGTGGGCTTCCTCCCAGACTCATCCGCGCTCGAGCCCAAGGACGCGGGCGGCGGCCTCTTCGCCCGGCTGGAAGATCGGAACGGAGATACTTTTCTGCGCGGGGAAGCTACGGCCCTTGCGGTCAGCTCCGAGCCCGGTCCGATCGGGTCCCTCGAGCTCTTGGCCGACGCGAGCCAAGAGGACTGGCGGGCCTGGTTCGTCGGCCGCGGCGCACTCGACGATCGGGGCGCGGCCCTGGAAAATCTCACCCTCGGGGGTAGGATGACTCTGAACCGCGTGAGTCTAGGGCTCGAAGCTCGTCATCGCGCGGAAGACGCTCGAGCCGAGGTCGCCGAGCGATCCACGGCGACGGGAGAGATCTCGATGGAGATCTCCGACCGAGTGCGACTTTCGCTCGACGCTGGGTTGGTCAACCCAACGTCCGACCGAGTATTCGGCCTCTTCGGGCCGCGAATCGATTGGGGCCTGGAAGAGCGCACTTGGGTTGTCGTTGGCTACGAGGAGTCGCTGTCGGCCGGTCGATCGGGCTACGCGGGACTCAGCTTCGTTCCGGGACCCTACTCGCTCTTTGCCCGCCTGGCGGTCTCCGATGAGGTCGACGAAGGCGGTCACCTGGGCTCGGCCAGCGGCATAGCCTCCGTTCGCGCGCGATGGGGGTCTTTCTTTGGAGCTGCAACGATCGTGGCTTCACAGCCGTTCCTCTTGGAGCGTGCCCCGTCGCTCTTGGGGCGGCTCTCGCTGGGAATCGACTCCGACTTCGAGCGCTGATTCATCGACGCAGGCTCGCTGCGCTCGCCGCGGTTCATCGACGCAGGCTCGCTGC
>CAYXDO010000201.1:0-18421 GCA_964463485.1 uncultured Myxococcales bacterium
GACGCAGACGCAGACGATCAGACGCAGACGCAGACGATCTGACGCAGACGCAGACGATCAGACGCAGACGCGGACGCAGACGATCAGACGCAGACGCAGACGCAGACGATCTGACGCAGGCGCAGACGATCTGACGCAGACGCAGCCGATCTGACGCAGACGCAGACGATATCGAACGACTGCGGTCGCCGTCACCTCTTGAGGAGCTTGGAGAGCTTTCCTCCAAGTCCCGACGATTCGGCAGACTCCTCGCGCTCTCGTTTCTTGCGCGTCTCTTCGAGCCGGACTTCGCGCCCGGCTTCGACGTGGTTGGGGTCGTAGTGCAGCGCCAGCTTGAAGGCTCCGAGCGCTCGGTCGTGCTCGCCTGCGGTTTTGTGCACCAGGCCCAGCCAGTACTGCAGCTCCGCGTCGGCCGGAGTCTGTTCCAGCGCTTCGTTGAGCGTCTCGCGGGCGTCGGCGATCGCGGCCTCCCGGTCGTTTTCGGGATCGTTGAACTGGATCCACGCCATGAAGCCCTTGAAGTGGGCGTTCTTCTTGTCCATCGAGATCGCCGTGTTGAGGATCTCCTTGGCCTTCTTGAAGTCGCGCTTCTTGAACATGACCGTCGCCATGTCGTATTTGACCTTGGCGGCCTTGGCCTTCTGCTCGCTCTGCTCGTCGAGCTGCGTTCGGCCCGCTTTGAGCGCGGCCGTGTACTCTTTGCGGCGCTCGGGGTTGGAGATCGCCGCGTAGGCTTCGTTCAGCTTGGCTTGAACGGTCCGCGCCATCTGGCCGACGTCGGCGGCTACGGCGCCGAGGGCGTCGGGGTGGAACTTCTTCGAAAGGTTCGTGAACGCGACGCGAATGTCCTTGTCCTGCGTCGTTTGTTCGAGCCCTAGGAGCTCGAAGTAGTTGAGATCGCCGAGCTTCTCGTGGAGCTCCTTGATCTCTTTGACGACCGGATTCTCTTTGGGCGGCGCCTCTTTGGGCTTCAGCTTCTCGATTGTGGTCGCGGGCGCAGGCCGACGCGGTTCCTCGCGCGGCTTGTCCTCCGGGGACGGCGGGATGAAGTGTCGCCTCGGCTCGGGTCCGTCTCGTTTTGGCTCCTCGCTCCTCGGCTCCTCGCGCCTCGGCTCCTCCCGCTTCTCCTCCCGCTTCTGTTCTTCACGACGCGGTTCGGGCGAGGATTGAGCGCTCGCGACTTGCGGCTGCGAGACCGCCCATGCGGGCGCCGCGCTCGGCGCCGTCGTCGGCGCCACGACGTTGATCACTTCCTTGATCGGTTGTGCCAGCTTGACCGGGACCAGCTCCGCGATTCCCGTCGACAGCACGGCCTTCAGCGCTGCGCGCACGGCCTTGCGGTTCTTGATCGCGCGCTCGATCTGATCGGCTTTTCGCGGCTGCTCGATCAGTCGAAACACCTCTCGATCGACCGGGTCTGGGTTCAACCGGTCGAGCACTTGCGGCTTCGCTTTGAGGTGCACCGCCTTGCCGAGGAGCTGATCAGTGAGCTCCCGGAGCTCGTCTTCGGTGGCGAAGGCCTTGATGGACGGCAGCAGGAGCGCCCAGCCGTCGATCGCTACGCCTGCTCGCTTGGCCATGGGATCGTTGGCGGCCTTGGCGCTCCATTGTCCGCCGGCCAGCCCGAACATTCGGGTCACCCGCCGAGTGGTCTGGTGCTGAATGCACTCGTCGACGATCTGCGCCTGACGCACGATGCCCTTCTTCACGAGTAGCTCGCCGAGGAGGGGCCGTTTCTCGGGGTCGCCTCCGGCCTGCCCGGCCTGCTCGGCCACGGCTTCGTCGATCGCGGACTTTGCGCAGACGCGCCTCAGCACGAGCAAGTCTCCCAGCTTGTCGTTGGTGAGCCCCGTTCCGCCTGCAAGCACGGGCGCTCCTTCCCTGAAGTAGATCGTCGCTTCGCCTCCCTGCACGCGAAACGTCAGCGTTCCCGTGAAGAGGTTTCGGAGCGCGGAGCCGAGCAGGTCCGAGAAGAAGACTGGCCCGATCTTTCCTCCGGATGTGGTGACGAGATCGATCATGGTCCCTCAACGGCAAACGCCGAGATCCTCGAGCGTCTGCGGATCGATGTCCGCTTTCACGAATTGGCAGGTCTCTCCTGCGACGCAGTTCTGGTTGACGCTCCCGAACGGGCAGGGCGGTAGGCACCGACGCAGGTCCGTGCTGTTCTCGGGCCGATCACACACGAGCGCGCGCCCGAGATCGTCGGCCTGCTTGCATGTGCGCGTGTCGTCGCAGACCTCCGTGATCGGCGTGATCCCCGACGGAATGCACGCGGTGGTGTTCGTGTCTCCGATGCGGTGGCACATCTCGTTCCCGAGACAAGATCCCGCTCGGAAGATTTGGCACGGCGTGAAACACACGCCGGCTCCGTTGAACGGTACGCACTCCTGCGGAGGCGGGCACGTGTTCGGGTTCGCGACGCACTCCCCCTCGTCGCACACGCCCGCGCCTTCGGCGATCTTCCAGCAGGTCGTGCCGGCCGGACACACGTCGCGCACGTAGCGGCCGGACTCCGGCGTCGAATAGTTGCTGGGCACACACTTCGGCAGGCACCGATAGCCGCGGCCTTCGTAGTTGTAGCAAAGATGGTCGATCGGGCAGAGGTCGTCCGGCGTCTCGGCGTCCGGCGGGCAGCTCTTGAACGGGTCCACCGAGTGCTTCGGGATGCAGCGGTTCGTGCTCACCAGACACACGTGCGTGGGCAGACAAGGGCAGGGCAGGTCTGTCTCCTCGTCGAAGTCCATCAAGAAGCTGCATCCGGCCAGCACGACCAGCACGCCTGCGCTGATCGACTTCACCATGCCCGCGTCACCATGCGCTCCTCCAATACATCATCGCGCCCCCGTCGGTGGGGGCCGCGCCCACCGGCGAGCCGAGGAGCTCCGCCGGAGTCGGCTTGTGCGACTCGCTGATCAACACGACGATCCCTCCGGCGATCGCAAGCGCCGCCCCAGCTCCGTAGAAGATGTCCGCGAGCAGCGCCTTCTGCTTGCCGTCGCGGCGGACCACCGGGAGGTCGGGGCTCGCTTGCGGCGTGTTGATGTAGTCGGCGTGAACCGAGAACGCGAGGCTCCCGAGGATCACGCCCGTGATGCCGCACGCGACGCCGGCTCCTGCCATGCTGATCCCCACGATCGTGCCAGTCTTCATGCCTTCGTCGTCGGGGCCCTTGGTGCCGGTCACGGGCGTCGTGGGCGGAGGTTTGTCGGTGACCGGAGTCGAGCTCGGATCTGTCTTCGTACCGAGCCCGGAGCCTTCCGAAAGCCCAAAGCCGGAGCCCCCGCCGGCAGGCTTGGTGTCGCTCTTCGCCACGCCGCTCGTTGCGACGTCGAGCAGCTTCTTCACGAACTCGCCCATCTCTCGATCGGCCTCCGCGCTGTCCGCGCCGAACACCGCGCGCTCGGTCGCGAGCCGGATCGCCGCGGTGGCGTCGAGCACCGCCCCGGTCATCGAGACGTCTTTGCCGCTCTGGGACACGCTGACGACGATCAAAGTCTCGGCGACGACAAGCCTCCCGAGCGACCGGAGCTGTCCTCCCATGCCGTCTTCGAGCACCTCGCGCCCGGCACGCGAGAGTAGGTCGCGAAGCTCGGCGCCGCGTCGGATCGACGAGAGGCGCGTTTGGCTCGTGACGCGCTGACCAGGCGAGACCTCCATCGGCGCGCCATGGGATACGTAGCCGTCCTTCTCGAGCCTGACGTAGTGGGTGCCTGCGGTGAGTCGCTCGACGGTCAGCGGAGTGACGCCTCGCTGGTCGCCGTCGATGAAGACGGCCGCATAGGGCGGCGTCGAGTAGACTTCGACAGCGCCGTTGGGCGCTTTTTCGAGTCGCCGCAGCGCCTGGTCAAAGGACTTTTGGACCGGAGGCGGTGACTCTGCGGGAGCGTAGCCCGGGTCGATGGTGAGTAGCTCCAAGAAGGTGCTGACGCCTTCCTCGGCCGATCCTCGGAGCGTCAGCGCGGCTCCGAGGTAGTAGAGCGCGGTCTTGAGCTCGCCGAGATCGCCGATCAGCGGTCCGGCCTGTTGATAGAGGCTTACGGCCTGGCCGAGCCGCGCGATCGCGTCGTCGAGGGTCATGGCGTCGTAGGCGCGGCGGCCATCGGCGAGCGCCGTTTGAGCGCGCTCCAGCGTCTCCTCTTCTCGGGTTTTCGGATCCCCGGACAAAACTCGAGCCGGATCGATCCAGGCGAGCCTTGGATGAGCCCGGATCGAGCCGCGCAGCAGGGCTCCGAGGGCCGCAGCGGGCTTCTGGCCTGAGGGGTCACGTGAGACGGCGAAGGCGGCGGTGGCGATGCGCTCAGGGCTGGCCGCCGAGCTCCGCGACGGGAGCCCGGCCAGAAGCCCGGCGAGGGCGCACCACGCAAGCGACGGGTAGAGCGCGGGCCTTTGCCTCAGGGGCACGACAGAGGCTTACACGATGAGGGCGTCGAGGGCCAAGTTCCGACTGCAGCATGCCCTCCGTGATTCGAGCTTGTTGTGCTCGAGCCTTTCGATCCTGCGACCGCGCGAGCTACCATTCCAAATCCTCGAAGGGCAGCTCGACGCCGCAGGGTTGCGTCTTTGTCGCCGCCCTCTTCGAAGGCTTCGTCATAGGATGCGTGAGGCAGGATTAGGATCGGGCAGGGCACGGGCACGAAGTCCTCGCAGAGCCGCGCCGAATTTCGACGCTACTGGCTGGCGAGCTAGGGTCTCACTCATCGAGAGACGGCTTGGGTTCCTGAGGTGGTTCGCGCGTGGCGCGGACCGTCGTTGATCTGCTCGACAGCCGGGGAGGGCACGCACGGGCCCGTAACTCACCCATGCAGCTCGACACCCGTCGCGCAAGGTTCCGGGAGGCCGGCCGACGGTACTCTCCACGGAACCCAAGCCAGCACGAAATCACCGACCGTGGTGTCGGATTTCCTGGCCGCGATCGCGACCTCAGTGAGCTCGAGCCTGGCCGGATCTAGGCGGCCGTCGGAGCTCCTGAGCGTACTCTTCAGCTCGGCGTCGAGCTGCCGGATACTCTCGTCGAGGGCTTCGATGGAGTCCTCCGCCCGGGCCACGCCTTTCCGTGCCTCGAGGGCGCGGCCGGCGCTCTTGGCTGTGGATCTCGCGCGGCCGACGTTCGCCATGGAGACGGCTTTTCTTCCGAAGAATGCGCCGACCAAAGTCGCACCTAGCGAGAACGCGGTGTCGAGGCTCTTCTCGCTCGCTTCCGCGGACTCTCGGCGCAGCTTCTCCTCGGCCCGACTTCGTTTGTTCAGCAACGATTCCATCTTGGGCGCGAGCTTCCTGCGGAGAGTCTCCAACTCTCGATCTCGCGTCTCGCGGACGAGATCGGAGACTCGGATCACGAAGTCCGCCCGATCTTCTCCGGGTCTCGAGACGAGCTTCAGCGCCGGAGCGGCGAGGAGCTTCAGCGGGAGGGCTTCGTAGGCATGGAGCGCCAGCGACTTCTTCCACACGACGTATTTGCCGCGGTTGGCGAGGGACGGGGGCGTCGTCGCGAAGGTCGCCGCTTCGTTCGGTGAGGCGAGCAAGGTCAAGCGCTCGAGCTCGACGCTCTGGGCGCGAGACCAGGGCGCGTCGGTGTCGCGCGGATCGAGCGGCAACAGGAGTGAGAGGGCGCGCCAGTGATCGACACGGTCCTTGACCGAGACGTGGTGGAGCCTGAGGGTCGCGAGGAGGGCGGGTCGGTACACCAAGCGACCGTCCCCCGCGGTGGCGGCCAGGAATCGCTCGGTGATTTCGGCCGGGAGCACGGGACGAGGGTCGCTCGGTGAGGTCGGGGCTGGGTGCGCCGCGGTCGAGCGCCGCGAGCTCATCAGACTCTTGATTTGTTCACGGGTGAGCGGGCCGCGAAGGAACGACAAAGTCCAGCGAGTCTTGAAGACGATGGGAGCGTCTTCGTGGACGTTACTCATGAGGAAGACGCGGTTTCCGAGCGCCGAGAGGGTTCGATCCATGGTGGCGCGATCGAACGCGCGCCCGTTGCCCGCGCCCTCGAGCCCGTCGAGAACGCGGTCTTTGTCGCGCTCGGTCTGGAGCCGTCCGATGAACCACGTGCCGCAGTTCGAGAGTCCTTTGTAGTCGAGGTCCACTGGATTCTGAGTAGCGAGGACGACGCCGAGCCCGAAGGCGCGCGCTTGCTTGAGCAGCGTGAGCATCGGAGCTTTGGAGGGCGGAGTCGCGGTCGGAGGGAAGTAGCCGGCGATTTCGTCCATGTACAAGATTGCTCTGAGGCTCGAGGTGCCGGACTGAGTTCGAACCCACGCGAGCACTTGGGAGAGTAGGCTCGTCACGAACGACATGCGCTGCGCGTCGGAGAGGTGGGCGATCGAGACGATCGCGACGCGAGGCTTGCCGGCGGGGGTTCGGAGCAGGCGAGCGACGTCGAGCGGCTGACCTTCTGCCCAGGCTTTCGCCGCAGGAGACGCCAGCAGGTTGTTCACGGACATGGCGAGGGTCATGCGGTCTTTGGCTGGATAGAAGGTCTCGAGGTCGAGCACGCCGACCTGATCGAACGGAGGCTTCGCGAGGAGCTTCACGAGTGAAGTCAGATCGAGGTCGCGCCCTTCGGTCCAGCCGTTTGCGAGGATCTGCGAGAGCACGATGTGCTCGCGGCTCGAGACTGGGTTGGCGTCCACGCCGACGAGCGCCAAGAGCGCCGACGCCGCGCTCTCCACGCGTGCGGCGAACGCCTCGGCGTCCTCGACGACCGAAGCGGGAGGTGCTTGGAAGGAGGGCAAGAGCGCGAGCGAGATGCCGGCGTTGCTGCCCGGCGTGAAGACCTCGACCTCCGCGGCATCGAGCAGCTTTCTGATGCGAGCTCCGTCTTGGCCCCACTCGGCGAGCCCACTCCGCCATCGAGTCGCGGTCTCTTCGGCAAAGGCATCGAGGCCCACTCCCTTGCGCGCGGCCTCCTCGCGATCGACCCACGGAGCGAAGTCTTCACCGCGAAGGTCTGGAAAGGTCAGCATGAGGTTCGCGAGATCGCCCTTGGGGTCGATGGCGATCGCAGGAACGCCGTCGATCGCCGCTTCCTCGAGCAGCGTCAAACACAAGCCGGTCTTGCCGCTACCGGTCATGCCCACACAGAGGGCGTGCGTCGTCAGGTCCTTGGCGTCGTAAAGAACGAGGTCGTCTTTGGGCATGTCGCGTGAGAGATCGTGGGCTCGGCCGAGGTAGAGCATTCCGAGCTTTTCGAAGTCATCGACCCGAGGGATCATCAGCGTTGGTCATAGCTCCGAGCCAACCGCGGAGCTAATGCACAAATACGGAGTTGCTTCGAATCTCCACCTACGGCCCGCCAGGGCGCGTGCTCGACGATAACTCGAGTTTGTACGGAGCGCCCACAGCGGACCTCGAGGATGACCTTCTGGCATCCTTCATTGACATCACGAGCATCGACACGGTATGCGCGGTACGTGCGCACGACGATCGCCATCGACGATGATCTCTTGGAGATCCTGAAGGCGCAGGCGGAGAGCGAGCACCGGAGCCTCAAAGACGCGGTGAATGATGCGCTGCGCGCCGGCCTCGTTCATCTCCGCGCGCAGAAGAAGGACCGCCCGCACATCGTGATTGTCCCGTTCTCTCGAGGTCGTCCGCGATTTCCCGATCTCGAGTCGACAGGCGAAATGCTCTCGCTGATGGACGAGGACTCGGCTTGATTCTGCTTGATGTGAACCTCCTCTTGTACGCGCAGTTCCCTGATTATCCGAAGCACGAACTCGCGAGGACCTGGTTCGAGGCACGGCTCAATGGAACGACTCAGGTCGGCCTGCCGTGGGTTACCGTGCTCGGTTTCGTGCGAATCGCGTCAAACCCACGATTGTTCGCGGAGCCACCAACCGTCCTGGAGGCGTGGCGCGTAGTTCGCGGCTGGCTGGAGTGTTCTACGGTTTGGATTCCGGAGCCAACCTCGCAACACTCCGCAGTTTTCCAGCGCATGCTAGAAGCTGCACCGCTCCCTCGCCTGGTCACGGACGCGTACCTCGCAGCGCTTGCGGTCGAGCATGGACTCACTCTGTGCTCGGCGGACGCGGACTTTGCGAGATTTCCGGAGCTACGCTTTCTGAATCCGCTTCCCGTGTAGTCAGTCCTGGGCCGTCGAAGACAGTATTCATCCGCTCGGAGGATCATGCCTTTTCGCGAATATCGCGAGTAATCGCTCCGAACCGACATCCACGGAACGGCGTCATGCTCGACCCCGGACCGAATCGCAGAGGTCAGCTCGTTCGTGAGGCCCGAGCTTCGGCACCTCGCATCGCGTGCGGTCGCTTCGGCCGCTTTCGGAGCTCGGGCTTCTTCACGTAGCGCTGGTCGATCTCTCGAGCGAGCTTGAGGTAGGCCTGCGAGCCGCGGCTTTGGTAGTCGTAGAGAATGCAAGGCATCCCGAACGACGGCGCCTCGGACAATCGAATGTTTCGAGGCACGAGCGTCTGGAAGACGGCCTGACCGAAGTAGCCTTTCACTTCTTGGACGACTTGCTGCGCCAAGGTCGTGCGGCCGTCGTACATCGTGAACAAGATCCCTTCGATGTCGAGTGTGGTGTTGAGCTCTTCCTTCACCGTCGCGATGGTGGCGGACAGCTTGCTCAACCCTTCCATCGCGTAATATTCGCACTGAACGGTGACGAGCACCGAATCGCTGGCGGTCAAGGCATTGAGCGTCAAGAGATCGAGCGCGGGCGGGCAGTCGATGATGACGTAGTCGAAGCCGACCAGGACACGCTCGAGCGCTTTCTTGAGCCGGTAGTGCGCGCCATCCACGCCGGTGAGCTCGAGCGGCGCGCCCGCGAGATCTCGATGTGAAGGCAGCACGTGTAAGAGCTCGAGATCGGTCTCGAGGATCGCACGGTCGATGCGCGCCTCGCCCATGAGGACATGGTACGAGCCGACCTCGACGTCGCTTTGCGGCACGCCTACTGCGCTCGAAGCATTGCCTTGAGGATCGAGGTCTACGAGCAGCACGCGCCGCCCGTCCGCGGCCAGCGCGGCCGCGAGGTTGACGGCGGTCGTCGTCTTGCCGACACCGCCTTTTTGGTTCGCCACGGAAATTGTTCGTGTCACCGAGAAACCGCCTGATCCCGACCGCAACGGGACCGGTCCCGATCGCAAAAGGCCCGTCCCCTTGCGATCTTGCCGATCAAGGATCGAGATCCCTGATGGGCTTGTTACACGCGCGAGGATCCGGGAGCAACCGTTGACATCCGACACGGTGCGTCACTACAACCGCGCGGCCTCGGGGGCTCCAGCCCCTGGCCCAGAGCGTGCTGACGCAGCCCCATGAGGGGTCGCGACACCGAACAGGCGCTCAGGTTTGCGCGGAGGAGCGATGAAGATCCTGGTCACCATCAAACGCGTCACCGACTACGAGCGGAAAGTGAAAATCTCTCCGGACGGAGCGTCCCTCGTCACCGAAGGCATGAGCTTCGTGCCGAACCCATTCGACGAGATCGCCGTGGAGGAGGCCTTGCGCCTCGTGAAGGCTCATGGCGGCGAAGTGGTCTGCGTGAGCATCGGCCCGAAGGACGCGCAGCAGCAGATCCGCCAGGGGCTCGCGATGGGCGCCGATCGCGGCATCCTCGTGGTCGCTGGCGAGCTCGATCCGGACGCGGTCGCGCGCATCCTCGCGAAGCTCGTCGGCGAAGAGAAGCCCGACCTCGTCGTGATGGGCAAACAAGCCACGGACGACGACGCCAACCAAGCAGGGCAGCTGCTCGCGGGCTATCTCGGCTGGCCGCAAGCGACCTTTGCGTCGAAGACCGAGGGGCTCGAGTCCGACGCCGAGAAGGCCCAAAAGCCTGGAATCCTCGTCGCAGGCGGTAAGGCGCAGGTCGTTCGTGAGGTCGACGGAGGGCTCGAGACGCTCGAGGTCACGCTGCCCGCGGTCATCACCACGGACTTGCGGCTCAATCATCCGCGCTTCGCGTCGCTTCCTGGAATCATGAAAGCCAAGAAGAAGCCGCTCAAGGAGCTCGCGGCGGAGAGCCTCGGCATCGACCTCAAGCCGAGGGTCAAGATGGTGAAGTACCTCGAGCCCCCGGCTCGCAAGGCTGGAGTGAAGGTCGCCAGCGTGGACGAGCTCGTTCACAAGCTGAAGAACGAAGCCAAAGTGATCTGAGGACCAAGTCATGTCGAACGTTCTTGTCGTTGCCGAAATCAAGGGAGGCGCGGTTCGAAAGGCGTCTCTCACTACCATCTCGTTCGCACGCGAAGCCGCAGCGCGCACCGGCGGCCAGGTCGCGATCCTCGCGCTGGGCCAAGGGATCGGCGGCGCGGCCGCCGAGCTCGCGAGGTATGCGCCGACGGTGCTCGTCGCCGATCACGAGCGGCTCGCGAATCCCGTCGCCGAGAGCTGGGCCAAGGTGATCGCGGACGTCGCCAAGAGCGGCGGATTCAGCGTCGTCGCCATGGCCGCGACCTTCACCGGAAAGGACGTCCTTCCACGCTCCGCGGCGTTGCTGGGTGCGGGCATGGCGTCCGAAGTGATCGGCTTCGCCGGGCCTTCGGGCCTCGTGCTCAAGCGACCGATCCAAGCGGGAAACGTGATCGCGGCGGTCGAGATCACCACGCCCGTGAAGCTCGTCTCGACGCGACCGACGGACTTCGACGCGGCTCAACCGCTCGGTGCGTCTGGAAAGACTCAGCCCGTGCCGGTCGCGCTCGGCGAAACGAAGACGCGATACGTCAAGTTCGATTCCGTGAAGTCGACGCGTCCAGAGCTCGGGGACGCGCGGGTCGTCGTCTCGGGAGGTCGCGGTCTCAAGGAAGCCGCCAACTTCAACAAGATCATGGAGCCCTTGGCGGACAAGCTCGGCGCCGCGATCGGCGCGAGCCGCGCGGTCGTCGACGCGGGCTGGGTACCGAACGACATGCAGGTCGGACAGACCGGCAAGGTCGTGGCTCCGGAGCTCTATGTGGCCGTAGGGATCTCCGGCGCCATCCAGCACGTCGCCGGTATGAAGGGCTCCAAGAACATCGTCGCCATCAACAAAGACCCTGAGGCGCCGATCTTCCAGATCGCCGACTTCGGCCTCGTCGCCGATTTGTTCAAAGCGGTCCCAGAGCTGGTCGAAAAGCTGTAGTCTCCCGCCCCGCGTGGAGTCGACGCTCCTCATCAACCGAGCGTTCGGTGAGACCCGGGTGGCCCTCCTCGAGGGTGGCGTGGTCACCGAGATCCACGTCGAGCGCGACGAAGAGCTCGGGCTCGTCGGCAACGTCTACAAAGGGCGCGTCACGCGCGTCCTGCCCGGGATGCAGGCTGCGTTCGTCGACATCGGCCTCCCGCGCGCCGCCTTTCTCTACGTCGATGACGTCCGATCCGCCACCGAGGTGGCCGAACCCACCTTCGATCCCGAGACCGCGATCCCGACGATCGACGAGCACGAACACGAAGGTGATCACGACCAAGAGACCACCGAGGCCCCGATCCCCGAGGTCCGTAAAGAGCAACGATCGATCTCCGAGCTCATCACCGAAGGCGAAGAGATCGTTTGCCAGGTCAGCAAGGATCCGTTGGGCTCCAAGGGCGCGCGCATCACGACCTACGTGACCCTGCCGGGACGTTACGTGGTGATCATGCCCTCCATGGCTCACGTCGGGATCAGCAAACGCATCACCGACGAGACGGAGCGCAAGCGGCTGCGCGGCGTCGTGGAGCGCTTCAAGCGAGACACCGACGGCGGCTTCATCGTGCGCACTGAAGGCGCTGGGATCGACGAGGCCAAGCTCGCCGAGGACATGGGCTTCGTACGGTCGCTCTGGGGCGAGGTCGAGGCGCGCGCCAAGAGCACTCGCGCGCCCGCCCTCTTGTTGCCCGATCTCGACCTCGTGCTCCGGGCCGCTCGCGACCTTTTCACTCGTGAGGTCGAGCGTCTGATCGTCGACGATCCCCACGAGCTCCTCCGGATTCAAGCCTTCATCTCCAAGTTCTCGCCCACGCTCGCCGAACGAGTGAGGCTGCACACGGGTTCGGTTCCGCTGTTCGATCAGTACGGCGTCGAGACCGAGATCGAGCGCACGCTGCTCAGAAAAGTCGGCATGAAGAGCGGCGCCACGATCGTCATCGATCAGGCCGAAGCGTTGACCGCCATCGACGTCAACACCGGGCGTTTCGTGGGCAAGCAGAACCTCGAGGCCACGATTCTCCGCACGAACCTCGAAGCCGTGAAGGAGATCGTCACGCAGCTTCGCCTTCGCAACATCGGTGGCCTCATCGTCATCGACTTCATCGACATGGAGTCCGAAGAGAGCAGGCTGCGGGTCTATGAAGCCTTCCTCGAGGAGCTGAAGTCCGATCGCGCCAAGACACACGTGCTCCCGATCAGTGAGCTCGGGGTCATCGAGATGACCCGAAAGCGCGTACGAGATTCGTTGGAGCGAAGGCTCACCGAGCCCTGTCCTTACTGCGACGGGCGCGGGCGCGTGCGTTCGAGGGCCACGGTCACGCACGACGTGTTGCGAGAGATCGCGCGACAGGCGCAGAAGCACGGCGGCAAGGATCTCGTGGTGTCGGCGAGCCCCGAGATCGCGGCGATCCTCACCGAGGACAAGAACGAAGCGTTGATCGAGCTCGAGACGCGCTCCGGGAGATCGGTGATCGTCGAGGCCCGTAACGATTTTCACCGAGAGACCTTTCAAGTTCGAGCCCGCGAGAAGGCCCACGGTACATGAGGCCGAAGCGACGCGAGGGTTGGTGGTCGTGTGCGTTCCTTGTCGCACTAGGCTCACACGCTCTCGCCGCGGAGCCCGATGAAGTCGCCATCTCGATCGTGATGCCCGGTGGAGGCTTCCTCATCACCGATCCGACGCAGAAGGTGCCGCTCGAGATCGTGGTCCGCGGGCACTCCGGGCCCGAGAACCTCAAGTCGGCGTCGGTGCGCGCTCAGCGCGGAAAGGTGCTTTCGAGTCGCGTGATCGGTCCTGGCCAGGTCGCGTTGAGCTACGTGCCGCCTCCTGCCGCCAAAGCCGGTCCGGATACGCTCGAGTTCACCCTCGTGACCGACGGCGAAGCGCAGATCCTCGGCAACCTCACGATCAACGTGACGGCGCCGGAGCCCCCCCGTCTCGAGCTGGGTCTCGAGCCCTCCCTCCTCGACGTGGGTCGCGAATCCAAAGTGATGATGAGGGCGCACGCGGTCGGCTCAGGCCTGACCGGCCTCGAACCTCGAGTCTCCGACGGAAAGCTCTCGGACCCTGCGCCGATCAGCGTGGCCCATGCCGAGCGAGAGCTCGAGCTCGAGCGGGAGTTGTTGCTGCCGGCAGACCTTCCGCCCGAAGCGCCGAGTCACATCACCACGGTGGCCGCAGTGACCGGCCGCGGAGGCTACGCCGCCAAGGCCGCGGGCCTCTCGGTGATCGCGCCGGTTCGCTTTCGAGCAGAGATCCCTCGCGGCGCGCAGCTCAGCCTCTCCGGCGCGGTCGACACTCCCGCTCCGGTGACGGGCGCGGCCGACGGTTATACGGTCATCTCGGCGCGTGCTCGTTACGGCACGGAGATCCGCGCCTACTCTACGTTGAGGAGGAAGAAGGAGGAGGTTCCGATCGAAGTGCCGACTGGCCTGGTGACGCCGGGAGTGGTCGCGGCGATCCCAGGACAAAACGTGGCCGATGGGGGCGCTGGGCCGACGCTCGTGGTGGCGGTTCCTCCGAGCGCTTTTGGGGGAGCGATCGACTGGCCCACGATCACGGTCGAAGGCGCCAAGCTTCTGTCGACCGTCAACCTCACAAGTGATCTTCGGGCGCTCGTGTTGGAGCGGCCGACGGTGCCGGGAGAGATCTCCGTGCTCTCGGACGGAGTGTCGATCGGCGTCATTTCGTTTGGAGCGATTCGTGGGCGAACCGTAGAGATGGCCAAGGCGCAGCTCAAACAGGGCGAGCGAGCTGCGGTCCATGTGCTCGTAAGGGATGCAAGCGGTGAGTTGACCGACCATCCGCTGCCTACGGCGACGTTGGGTCGAGAGCCCATCGAGCTCGAGCGAGAGTCGGCGGGCTCTTACCGAGTGTCGATCCCCAAAGGTACGCCTGGAGAGCCCGGCACGATGGTCGAGGTTCACGCGCGGATCTCGCCGCCTCCCTTGGTGGCGGGCGACGCGTTGGAGGTGCCCGAGGCCTCTTTTCAGGTCGAGCTCTTGGGGCCAGCTCCTGCACTCAAGTCGGGCGATTCAGGGTTCACTGCGGCACCGTCGGGAGAGGCCTCTCCGCGCTCGGTCGTGGGGCTCGGGCCCCGCGCGGCCTTCGGGACCACGTTCTCTTCGCAGCTTTCGTACGGGGGCGGCGTGTCGATCGACATCAGGCCCGGGCTGATCGACGGCCGCCTCTCGTTTCGCTCCGGTCTCGAGCTCGTGCTCTCGCAGCGGAAAGGGGACGTCGCGTTGTCGGTGGGGATCGAAGCGCCGGCGAGCCTTTCGATCGGAGCGTTGGTGGCGCCCGTGGAGGTTGGCTTTGCGTTCGTCAAGACCAAGTCCGTGGAGCTCGACGTACACGCGGGCGCTTCGATTCGGTTCGAAGATGCGTCGCTGCTGGTGGATTCAGAGCGTGCGGGAGGCGGCTCGCGAACGACCCTGGGCGGTCGCGCAGGCCTCGCGCTCGGCGTCGCGTTGGGGCCCGGAGACCTCCTGTTCGACGGCGTCGTAGACGGGCTCGGAGTCACCGCCGACGGGCTCTCTGGAGCGCGCGTGACCCTCGAGGGCTCGCTCACCACGTTGCGGCTCGATGTTGGCTATCGCTTCTGGCTCTAGGTAGACTGAGCAGAAGGAGCTATGGCTACGAACCCGTGGGGAGCAGCACTCGAGGGGCCCCACCGCGCCTGCTCTCTCGCGCTCGCCATTCTGATCTCCGCTGACGCGTTCGCCGTCGGCACGTCCTCCGTCGCGCCGGATTCACCGCCGCCTGGAGCGATCCTCTTGGAGGACGCGGCCGAGGACGCCTTCGCTCCTTCCATCATCGAGTCCGTCGAGGTGGTCGGCAATGAGCACACGGCGCGCGAGGTCGTGCTCTCGCGACTCTACGTCGCCACTGGAGATCTCTTGGAAGAGCCCCGGCTCGAGCAGTCACGGCTGCGCTTGCTGGGTACTGGCTTCTTCGAGTCGGTCGAGCTGTCGCTTCGTCGGGGCTCGCGAAAGGGGCGGGTGGTGTTGCTCGTCGAGGTCGTGGAGCGAAACACGATCACCATCGACGGGCTGTACCTCGGCGCCTCGAGCGTGACGCCGTTCTTCGCTGGCCTCGGAATTCACGAGAGCAACTTTCTCGGTCAGGGTGTCAGCGCTGGCGCCGCGTTCGTCGCCGGTCGAGATCGCTTCGCCATCGACGCCCACCTCTTCGTGCCCGAGCTCCTCGGCGCGATCTCCCTCTCGGCTTCCGGCTTACTCGTCGAAGGACAGGAGACCCTCGACCCGACTGATCCCGAGGAGCTCCTCCTGTCGTACTCACGCGCGGGTGGCCGAATTGGGCTCGGCGTGCGCGCCGGTCCAGCGCAACAGATCGCGGTCTCGTATCGGCTCGAGTCCGTCGTCGCGGACCGGCTCCCGAACATCGACCCCAAACCGCTTCGCTCTGCGCCCTCCATTCAATTCGACGAGTCGATCTTGTCGACGCTGAGTGTGGCTTACGAACGAGATACGCGCGACGATCCCTTCGTCGCACGGCAGGGATCGAGGTTCCTGCTGGCCGTGGAGACGGGCACCCGGTTGCTCGGTTCCAGCTACGAATTCTCGAGGTACACCGCGTCCGCAGAGATCGCCTTCGCGGTGTGGCGAGAGCACTCGCTGCGATTCAGGGGGTTCGGAGGGTTGGTCCAGGGGAACACTCCGTTCTTCAATCAGTTCCTCCTGAGTGACTATGCGTTCTTTGCTTTCGGACGAGACGCCCTTCCGCGGGCCCTAGGGCTGAATTTTTCGGCGTTCAACGACTACGACGATCTCATCGGGAGTGTCGGCGTCGAGTATGCGATTCCCGTGGTGAGCGGCGACGGCTGGCCGTATCGCGGTTATTTTTACCTGGGTGCGGATCTTTCGGCGACCGCATCGCTCGAGGAAACTCAGGACGACCCCACCGGCCGTGGGTTCGGCGCGCGCTTTCCACTCTCGTTCGATCTGGGACTGCGCTTCGACACCACCATTGGATATTTCACCATCTCTACGTCGTACCTCCTGGACGTCGTCTTCTGAGGCTCGAACGTGGGGAGGCGAGTCGCGTGGCTGGGCTTGGCGCTTGCGTTTTGCGCCTCGGACGCGCGGGCCGACGAGACCGAGCCGGAGACCCTCGTCGCCAAGCTCACGACCGTGGGCGGCGCGGCCCACGTGAGCTTCGATCTCTCCGCGGCCTTCACCGAGGAGTTCCGAAAGCGGGTGGCCGGTGGGCTGGAGGGTCTCGCGGTGGTCGATCTCACGTTTTCGGATCCCTTCGGTCGGATGGTCTCCAGCCGCTCGAGGGTGTGCCGATTTCACCTCGACATCTGGGAGGATATCTTGGAGGCGCGGATCAGCGACGGTGGCCGCCGACGAAGATATGGGTTCTTACTCATCGATGATGGATTTCGCGCATGTGGTCTCTTCGACAAGCTCGAGATCGCCCGGATGGAGCGACTTTCGTTCGCCCGAGGGTACGTGCTCCGAGTGACGTTGCGACTGAATCCGCTGTCCGAAGATCTCATGCGTGAGTCTCGTGAGTTCATGTCGAACCCCCGCGGTACGGCTCTGGATCGTCCTCGGAGCTTCTTCGGAGCGATCGCGCGCCTGTTCAGCTCCGAGGAGGAGCTCGACACCGGAGAGACCTTCGTCTTCGAAGCCAGCGGGTTACAGAGACCGGAGACCGCGTCGCCATGAGTCGCCGGCGTGTATCGCGCTTCGAGCGGCGGATCCTCGCCGCGATCTTCCTCGCGGGGATCGCACCCTTCGTGATCTCGCTGATGTTCTTGCCCGCAATCCTCGAGCTGCGCGTCGGGCTCAGCGTCCATGAGCGAGTGCGGGCTCAGCTCGAGGCCTCCGCCGTGTTCTACAAGGAGTTCTTCGACACCAAGAAGCGTGAGTTCGCGGCCCGCGCCGAGGCCATCGCGCGCGACCCGATCTTGTTGCGAGCGGCCGCGGGTCCGTCCGTCGAAGACCTCGAAGCCAGGCTCTCCCAGACGATCGATGACAACGCGGACGTCGCCTCGTTGACAGTGTTCGACCCCAAGGGGGCGACCATCTCGGTGGCCCGCCGCAAGCTGGACGCGGCGCGATTCACCTCGAAGACGCTCCTGATTCCGCTCGGCGTCGGCGAGGCGCCGAAGCTGGCGGTCGAGCTCGTCATGTCGAAGAGCTACATCGCCGATCGGGATCGCGCCGAGGAGGTGGCCAAGCTCTACGCGGCCGCCTCGAAGTACGCGGGTGAGTTTCAGAAGGAGAGCTTGCTGAGTTACGTGCTGTTGACCTCCGTCGCGCTCTTCGCCGCGCTCGCGCTCGGATATTTGCTCGCGCGCCAGGTCACCAAGCGAATCAGCGAGCTGGTTCGAGGCACCGAGCGCGTGGCCTCCGGCGAGCTGGACGCGCGGGTCGAGCCGAAGGGTCGCGACGAGATCACCGAGCTCACCGGGGCCTTCAACAAGATGGTGGCGGACGTCCAGAGCGCGCAGGATCGAATCGTTTATCTCGAGAAAGTATCGGGCTGGCAGGAGCTCGCGAGGAGGCTCGCCCACGAGATCAAGAACCCGCTCACTCCGATTCAGCTCGCCATCCAGGAGCTCCGCCGCCGCGCCCCTGAGGGTGACCCGAAGTTCTCCAAGCTCGTCGAGGACGCTTCCTCCGTGGTGGAAGAGGAGATCGCGTCCCTCACGCGCCTCGTGAATGAGTTTTCACAGTTTGCGCGACTGCCCGAGGTCGTCCCGGAGACCGTCGAGGTCCGCGGGTTCGTGGAGGAGTTCTTGGCCGCGTACAACCGGTTCGAGCCCGACGCGCAGGTCGACGCGGTCCTGGGTTCCGAGGAGCTGAAGGCGAACCTCGATCGCGTGCTCATGAGGAGAGTGCTCGCGAATCTCGCCACCAACGCGATTCAGGCCGCCGGCGTCGGAAAGGCGAGACTCAGAATTTCGTGCGCCCGGGTGAGGGAGGGCGTCGAGATTCGGATCGAAGACAACGGCCCCGGAGTACCCATCGGGGACGAGGAGAAGATCTTCGAACCCTATTTCACCACGAAGTCAGAGGGTACGGGGCTCGGCCTCGCCATCGTGAAGAAGATCGTGCTGCAGCACCAAGGCACGGTCCGAGTCGTTCGGTCGTCGCTCGGCGGAGCTGGGTTCTCGATTCGGCTGCCGAGCGTTTGAGCAGAAGCCTTGGGGGCGGCCGTGGTCGCGAAGTTGCGAATCCGATGATCGGAGGTCTGATTCGGCGTTCTGATTTGGCGGTCTGATTCGGAGGTCGGATTCGGAGGTCGGATTCGGAGGTCTGATTCGG
>CAYXDO010000202.1:0-18165 GCA_964463485.1 uncultured Myxococcales bacterium
CCTCGAGGAACTCCTCGACCGAGTAGCCCCAACCGTCGGTGACGTTGGCCATCGCCACGGTGAATGCGGCGCGGGCCACCTCAGCTACTTGCTGATCGGGCACGGCACCGCTCGCAGTCGGCAGGCAGTCACGAGCGGAACTCATGAGAGAGTCGCGTGACAAGATCGCGGCACGCTCGCCGCCATCGCAGCATCATCAGCAGCGCCAACACTGAGAGCAATGGCCCACGAGACCCAGCGGCTGTGGCCGCGTCAGTACAGAAACACGAATCGCTACAATCAGTGTCTCCCTCACAACTCCCCAAAGTCAATGAATCCCGGACGGCAGCCTCGTCGATGTCCGCGGCGAACTCGGTTGCGCCGATGACCCAGAGAACTCCAGGCCGCGGAACCGCCGAATCGACCTCGCAACGACAGCATACGGAAAGCCCCCGCGTGCAGTCTGAGCCTTCCGGCTCTTCGTGCGTTGGAGCGACCTGTTCTTCCGTCAGCACTCGGAGCAGCCAGTGGCGTCCGGTATAGTCTGCGAACATGCCCGCCGGATCCACGATCTCGTCGCCCACGAATACGATCACGCCTCCCGCCAGGAACTTCGCTGGCCCCGGAGAAATCGGCAGCGGGCAGACATCGGCCTCATTGTCGCGATAGGCCCCTGGCCAGATCCGAGAAACAGTCCCCGAGAGCGTCAGGGCAGTACCGCTCTGGAGTCTGGCGGTGTCGAACGGGTCGTCGACCGACCTCGAGCTCGTCAAAGTCACCTCGATCGTGCAGAAGTCGCGAATGCCGTGTCGGGCGAGCTGGAGCTCATCATAGGCCGTCGTGAGGTGGCACACCCATGGCTCGGAACAACTGTCGGAATATGCAGCCGTCTGCATAGAAATCGACGCGAACACGCCGAGCGCCAACCGAAGGAGAAGGGAATGAGAGCTGTCAAACATTCACGCGCTCCAGATAGGACGGCGCTCTCGCCATCCGTACGTAGTTTATAGGTACGGTGATATGTCGACTCCGTGTTGGTCGAAGACCACGAGAAGCCGGATCCAGTCTTCGTCGGTTGGGAATGCCCAGCGCTCCCATAACGCAATCTCTCGAAGCATCTCCTCGAGGAACTCCTCAACCGAGTAGCCCCAACCATCGGTGACGTTGGCCATCGCCACGGTGAATGCGGCGCAGGCCACCTCAGCTACTTGCTGATCGCTGACCGAGCCACTCACTCTGACGGTATTGCTCGGGGTCGCATCGTCGCAAGGATCTCGCAGGCACAGTCGATTGAGAAGCAACTTCCACATGACTTGGACGATGGCCATCCCGTCAATGGGCACACTCGGAATGACGAGGCACCGCTCGGAATCGGCGGGAGTCAAAACGCTACTCATCGAGCAAATCACCGTGCCGGTGCCAGGAGTCGAGTGTATGGGAGCGATCCGAGCCGCCGAGTGACGCGAGCCTACGAGCTCGAGCTCGGGCCGAGCAAGGTGCCCGCCCGCTGGGCTCCAGCAGAGGCTCGATAAATCGATGAGTATTACGGCGATCGAAAATCCGCGGGGTCTCGCCCACGCGATCAAGTGACTTTGCGACACGGGCCACCGCGGTCGAACAAATTTCGCGGCGGAGCTCCCGGCCGCGTCCAATCTGGAGTTCGTCGGCGGAACTCATAACAGAGTCGTGACAAGATCGCGCAGGCTCGCCGGTATCGCAGCATCATCAGGAGCGCCAACAATGAGAGCAATGGCCCACGAGGCTCAGCGGCTGTGGCCGTGTCAGAACAGAAACAGGAATCGCTACAATCAGTGTCTCCGAAGACACAACTTCCCAGGGTCAACGAATCCCGGACGGCAGCTTCGTCGATGTCCGCGGTGAACTCGGTCGCGCCGATGACCCAGAGAACTCCAGGCCGCGGAACCGCCGAATCGACCTCGCAACGACAGCACGCAGAAAGCCCACGCGCGCAGTCGAAACGCGAACGACTCTCCGGCTCGTCGAGCGTGCGAGCGACCTGTTCTTCCGTCAGCACTCGAAGCAACCAGTGGCGTCCAGTGTAGTCTCTGAAGAGGGTCGTGGGATCGACTCCCACGAATAGGATCACACCTCCCGCTAGGAACTTCGCGGGCCCCGGAGAAATGGGTAGCGGGCAGACATCGGCATCGTTGTCGCGATAGGCCCCTGGCCAGATCCGAGAAACAGTCCCCGAAAGCGCCATGGCAGTGCCGCTCTGGACTCTGGTGGTGTTGAACGGATCGTCGACCGAGCTCGAGCTCGTCAAAGTCACCTCGATCGTGCAGAAGTCGCGAATGCCGTGTCGGGCAAACTGGAGCTCATCGAAGGACGTCGTGATCTCGCACTCCCATGGTTCGGAACAACTGTTGGAATAGGCCGCCGTTGGCGTGGAAATCGAGGCGAACAGGCCGAACGCCAACCGAAGGAGAAGGGGATGAGGGCTGTCAAACATTCACGCGCTCCTGATAGGGACGGCGCTCTCGCCATCCGTACGTAGTTCATAGGTACGGTGATATGTCGACTCCGTGTTGGTCGAAGACCGCGAGGAGCCGTATCCAGTCTTCGTCGGTTGGGAATGCCCAGCGCTCCCACAACGCAGTCTCTCGAAGCATCTCCTCGAGGAACTCCTCGACCGAGTAGCCCCAACCGTCGGTGACGTTGGCCATCGCGACCGTGAATGCGGCGCGCGCCACCTCAGCTACTTGCTGATCGCTGACCGAGCCACTCACTCTACTCGGGTTCGCCTCGCAAGGAGATCGTAGGCACAGTCGATTGAGAAGCAACTTCCACATGACTTGGACGATGGGCATCCCGTCGTAGTAGGGACTGGACGAGCATCCGCCAACCTGGACACGATTCCCGCGATCGCGCGCTTGCACCCAGGCGCCTCCGCCAGTGATTCCTTGACCAGGGCCTTCTCGGAAGAGCCTCCCGATCTGCCACGGCCACAACGTCCTCGGGTCAACTCGAAAATCGGCGAATTCCAGCGCGAACGCATTGGCGAGACCTTCCTGCACGCCCTTGGATTCGCAGCCATTATGCCAGGCATCTCGAGCGATGCCGAAAAAGGAGTGCTGAAGGAAGTGGCCATACTCATGAAGAGGTGCAACCGTGCGCTTGTACGAGTGGGCAGGCAGGAGAGTAATCTCGTTCAAGCGCCAGTCGAAGCACCCATCCGAAGTCGCGTCCGGGCAGTCCGTGGCGCTGCTCGACACGTTGACGCTGAGCGGTGGAACATCCCGGGGTTCGCTACCCCACGCCGACGGTGGCATCCAGGCCCACGCGAACAGCTTCATTCTCGGTTGCCAGGCTGCGTGCGCCGCCGCGGTCGTGATCTGATAGTGCGCGTTCTGAGCCTCGAACATGACGTCGTGCAGATGTTGCAGACCGAAAGGGATGCTGCACAACTCATTTGTGACGACTTCGGCTCGATACGCATCGACTCCCGTCACCGGGAAAGGGTATTGGGAGCCCTCGTAGATCGAGTTAGGGAACGGGTCCTGGTAGTTGACGGAGAGCCGGTAGTCACACCGGGATGCGCTGGCAAGTTTCCGGTCAACGAGGGCCGACAGAACCTCGGTGGGACCATTGTACGGCATCGGGCCATCGTTGCTCCCGGTCCGGAACCATTGGTTGGGCGAGATCGCCTGCTTCCCGCCACGCTGCTCCACCGTGAGCGGAACATAGTCGGAGTGGTACTCGAAAGTGGGTGAGTGCGACACAGCGATCGAGGTGGTAACGAGGAGCTCGCCAGTCACGGCATCGTAGATGTAGGCGGACCCACCGCAGTAGATAACGCGGGTCAATCTTCGCAGCGCCTGATCGAAGGTGACACCTTCAGACTCTATGCTCGCCGGATCGTAGACCGAGCATCTCACCTGCAAGTCTGCGAAGAATGCGGACTCCTCCCGAAGCCCTGCACTCAGCAGCTCGTCGATCTTCTCGCGGACTCTCAGCGCCGGCACGGGGGACCCTTCCAGCGTTGTCAGGCCGAGATCCGTGATCCGACCCGTAACCCGGGCCCGTGTGACACGCACGCCTCTGTAGGTCTGGTCGAAGTTCACCACGGCCGTCGGTCGCCGAATGGACTCGCTCAGGTCGCCTTGAGATCGGTTCGGCGCGAACCACAGAACCGAGGAAGAAGTCAGCGTAAGCTCGGGCACGTCATCCGGGCCCGAAAATCCCAGCTCCTTACGAAATGCCGATAGCTGAGCTCCTACGAGGAGGCTGAGGTCGACGGCATTCCACGAGCTCGCGGACGGCGGGTTTGCCAAAAAGCGAAGACGTTGGAGCTCATCGCGTTCCGAGCCATCTTCCGATTCTACCCGATACTCGAAGGCGACATCCCTCAGGCCAACTCTGATGACTCGGCCCTTCGAGTTGAACGTCATTCGAGCGGCCAAGCCCGATGGCGTCGACGCGTCGATCTTGGTCCCGCTCGGGTCCCTGGAAAACGTCGTTCGGCCTCCGTCGAGGATCGACGTGAGCCGGTTCTCGTCGTCGTACTCGAACGAGCGAAGCACGGGACCCGACGGCGACAACCCAGTGCGGAGGTGGCGTCCCGAGGGGTCGAATACAAACTGCGACGCGCCGTCTTCCGCGGGAAGAACGATCGACTCTCGGAACCGAAAGCCTGGCCATGCGTTGGCGATCCGGCGTACGCGGTGGGCTCCGCGTTCGACCACCAAGAGACTGTCGTCGTCGTCGTTCACCACCCAAACGCCGCTCGGGTCGACGAGCAGCGCCGCGCGGGCGAGGCCGTCGCCACCAAGCGCATCCGGGCCGCCCGCGATCGTAGTGATTGTCATCAGCGAGCCGTTGAGTGCGACTTTTCGCACGGCGTTGTTGCCCGTGTCGGCGACGTAGAGCGAGCCGTCTCGTCCAACGGCGATAGCTTCGGGGGCCGCGAGCGTCGCGAGCTTAGCATCGCCGCCGTCCCCTGAGTACCCGGCCTCGCCCGTGCCCGCGACCGTCTCGATGTTGCCGTCGGCGCCGACTCGCCGGATGCAGTGGTTGTAAGTATCCGCGATGAAGACGTTGCCGCTTGAATCGGCGGCCACGCCGCGCGGAAATGAGAGCGTCGCTTCGAGCGCCGAGCTGCCGTCGCCAGAGTACCCAGGCACGCCTGCGCCCGCGATCGTCGTAATCTTCCCACCCGGGTCGATCCTGCGAACGCGATCGTGAGCACTGTCCGCCACGAGCACGCTCCCATCTGGGGCAAAGGCCAATCCAGCGGGGAGCTGGAGCCGCGCCTCGGTTGCCTTCAGTCCATCTCCGAGGTCGTCGAAGGGGGCGCCGCCGCCAGCGAGAATCCGTGACGTCGGATCCAGAAACTCGATGATGACGTTTAGCTCAGAATCAGAGGCGAAGACCGACTCGTCGCCCGCTGTGACGCCTTCGGGCCACGCGAGCTCCGTGCTCCCGTCGAAGGGTGCCAGCTCGAGCCCGTCGAAGCCAACCTCGTCGCCCGAGCCGCTCGGGCTCGCCAGCAACCGTACGCTCGCGGACCTAGTGCCAGCGGGCGGCACTCGGATGTCCTCGACGAACTGCCAGAAATCCTGCGGCCCGAGCGCACCGCTATCAAAGGCGTCAAGAACGACGCCATTTTCGTCTCGGTACTCGAGCACCACCGTGGCTGAGCCGGCCGGCGCGTTCGCCAACGCTTGGAGTCGGAACAAAGTCAGGCCGGCGTCGATCCCCGAGGCGAACCGCTCCAGGCTTGCGTCTTGAGTGAGCTCCGCCTCGACATCGGCGGTTGCGAAGAAGGCGATGCCCTCGGGCGCGCCTGGCTCGAGGCTGACGTGCCAGGTCCCTCGAGCTTGGACCCATCCAGGGATCTCACCGTTCGACACCGTAAACTCAGCGCTACCGTTCGATAGTTGATTCAAGGACGAGATCGTCGTGATCCTTCCTTGGGTATCGACTCTGCGGATCTGCGCGTTGCCTCGGTCTGCGATGAGTATAGAGCCGTCCTCCGCTGCGGACACGGCCACGGGTCCGTTCAACTGTGCTGTCGTGGCGGGGCCGCCGTCCCCTGAGTAACCGGGGACGCCGGTCCCTGCGACAGTCGAGATCATGAGGCCCAGGTCCGACGCGGCCCGCGATTGACCGTCGCCTTGGTAAATGACGCGTGCCATGGGATCATAGGCGTGGTGTGAGTAATACGACCAGCCAGGTGCAGCTTGCCGTTCGGTGCCAAGATCAAAGCTCTGACGAGCGCCTTCTGTCCGATCACCGCCGCCTCGGGGCCCGCGTGGAGGTTGCCGCTCGCGCCGTTGAGTCCGTGGACATGGAGGCGTACGTCACGCGCGGTCAGGCTCGGCGCCGAGGGCGCGGGTCCAAGGTAACTCTTCTGGCCAGGCGCGAGCCGCCCGGAGATGGAAACGACCACCGGTCCGAGCGCCTCGACGCGGGAGTCTTGGCCGACGTCCAGGCTGGCAAAGGCATACTCACCCGCCTCGAGCTCGAGCTTGCAGCCTTGCCGCAGCAAGACCTCGCCCAGCGAGCACGGAGCGATGCGCCGAACCTCGTCCTGCGCCAAGGTCAGCGGCGTCGAGCCGGGGACGGCCGGAGGCAAGGTCGGCATGACCGGCAGAGCCAAGGCTGGGAAGGGAAGGAGGGTGCCGCGCTGCGCTTGGTTTTCGACGAGCTCGTCGGAGAAGACGTCGCCCACGCTCGCGTGGGTGCGAAGTCTCAGGCTCTTGGCGGCCACGTCGAACGCGGACCCGATCTGGGCGTCCTGACCGATCGTCGCGAGCGCGTCGTCGCAGAGCGCCTGGGTGAGTGTTGGCGAGAGGACTGCGACGTCGCCGCCGTCCACCGACGAGCCCTGGCGCTGGCAGTATCCGAGTTGAGCCAATACGACGTACCCAGACTCCGTCGGGCTGAGTGCCGAAGCGAGCTCACCGACGGATGTAGGGGGGGGGTAGTATATTATCGCTTGCCTCGCGACACCCAGCCCAAGCGAGTGCAATAGCCAGGCAGCTCAACTGGGTCGAACAATCTCCGAACTTCGATTTTCCAGTCATCAGTCCCTCCCCGACTCTCGGTTTGGAAATCATACGCTAGCCAGGACGAATTGCAAGCGTCGGGTTCGCTCGCTCGCCAACCGGTGGGTCTCGAGTCCTTCATGACGGACCTCGACGAGGCGTCGGACGCGCTGCCGCTCCAGGGCTTGACGAAGCGGATCATGAAGGACCTCGACGAGCCCAGGACCTCGACCACGCCTTAGCCAGCCAGCTAGCAAAATTTAGCTTGCCCGACGCTGGCACGACGCGCGCTTCATGGGCTCAGATCACGCAAGCTCGCGAACACACCTGCCCAAGCCTTTTTTTGCTCAAGCCTTTTCGTAAGGGACCCCGAGCGCCGCCGGGCTTCGAGCCCGTCCCATCAATCCCGCGACCGCCACGATGGTGAGCACGTAGGGCAGCGTCGACACGACCTGGCTCGGCACGGCGACGCCCGAACGTTCGAGCGCCGCCCCCAACGCGCCCGAAGCTCCGAACAGCAGGCACGCCAAGGTCGCACTCACGGGTCGCCAGCGGCCGCACACCACCGCAGCCATCGCGATGTATCCTTTGCCGGCCGACATTCCGTGCAGGAACTGGCCGATGTTGAAGACCAGCCACGCGCCCCCGATCCCGGTGAGCGCGCCGGAAATCATCACACCCGCGTACCGCATCCGTTCGACCGAGACGCCGGCGGTGTCCGAGGCGGCCGGATTCTCACCCGTCGCCCGAAGCCTCAGGCCAAAACGTGTTCTCTCTTCGAGCATCCAAACCAGCGGGATGAGTATCAAAGTCAGGACGACGAGCGGGTGGCCGAAGAGAGTATCGAGCAAGTCACCGAACCCACCCCCGAGCCCGAACGAGAGTTTGGGTAGGAGTGGAATTTGCCTGGACGCCGCGCCCTTCCAGGTCAGGTGCATGCCATACTCGGTCGCTCCGGCCGCGAAGATGTTGATCGCGAGCCCCGAGATGATTTGGTCCACCTTCACGGTGACCGACAAGAACGCGTGGAGCGCACCGACGAGCGTGCCCGCGAGGACACCCGCCACCAAACCCACGAAGGCGTTGCCGGTCGCGAACGAGAACACCGCGGTCGCAAAAGCAGAAGTCAGCAGGATCCCTTCGAGCGCGATGTTCACTACACCAGCTCGCTCCGAGGTCGTGCCGCCCAAGGCCGCCAGCACGAACGGAACCGAGACCAGGATCGTCTGGGTGAGGAGCAGGAGCGCTTGATCCATCGCGGAGAACAAACGCGTATCACCTGGGCGGCGCGGTGTTAACAGGCGCTGCCAAAACAGACTTTGCGTCCGATTGCCGCGGCAGGTTCTGGGTGTTAGCGGCCGAGCATGACCGCCGAGGTCCCGACCGAAGCCCCCTCCGATCCCAAGCCCGATCCCAAGCCCGGTCCCAAGGCCGACCCCGAGGCCGACCCCAAGGCCGAGCCCGTGTTGATCGGCAAGCCGCCCGAGAACCTCCCGAAGCTCGGCGCCGGGCCGGCGACACGTAGGCCCCGCTCGGCGGCGGTGACCGTGGAAGAAGTCGACCTGCGCAAAACGGCCGACCGCAAGCTGTTCCTAGGCATGGTCGAGCCGATCTATCGCGGCGACCCGAACTTCATCATGCCCCTGTGGATGGAGCGCATGGCCTACCTCGACCCGGGCCACAACCCAGCGTTCAAAGACCTCGAGGTTCGCGCGATGGTGGCCAAGAAGGCGGGCAAGGTCGTCGGCCGCATCACCGCCCACCTCGATCACGCCTACGACCGAATTCACGAGACGCGAGCTGGGTGGTTCGGGTTCTTCGAGTCGATCGACGACGAGGCGGTCGCGCACGCGCTCTTCGACGAGGCTACGTCTTGGCTCGTGAAAAAGGGGGCGAAGGACTGCATCGGGCCGATGAACTTCAACACCAATGGCCAGTGTGGATTGCTCGTCTCGAACTTCGATCGGCCGGCGGTGATCGAGATGACCTACAACCCGCCTTACTACGAGAAGCTGATCACGAGCTTTGGTTTCGCCAAGGCCAAGGACCTCTACGCTTGGTGGATCGACATCTCGAAGGGCACGGAGAATCCAAAGGTCGCGCGCATCGCCAAGGTGGCTGAGCGCGTAAGGAAGCGTGAGGGCGTGACGCTTCGAACTTTGCGGAAGAGCGACTTTCAGGCGGAGGTCGCGTTGCTGTTCGAGCTCTACAACCAAGCCTGGGAGAAGAACTGGGGCTTCGTGCCTACGGAGCGCGCTCAATTCGAGCAGATCGCCAAGGATCTGAAGCCGATCTTCAGGGAGGAGCTCGCGCTGGTGGTGGAGCTGAATGGCAAGCCGGTGGGTTTCGCGCTGACGCTGCCGAACGTGAACGAGGTGATGCCGAAAAACGGGAGGCTCTTTCCGTTCGGGTGGGTCGGCGTGGCCAAGCTCGCGCTGGGGCTGACCACGCCCAAACACGCGCGGCTCATGGTGCTGGGGATGTTGCCGGCCTACCGAAAGCGCGGCCTCGAGTCGCTGCTCTTCTTGGAGACGGCGCTCCGCGCAAAGGCGATCGGCGTCGACTCCGGCGAGATCAGCTGGACGCTCGAGGACAACCACCTGATCAACCGAGCGATCGAGTCGATGGACGGCAAGCTCGACCGCACGTATCGGCTGTTTGGCCTCGATTTGACGTGAGCTTTGCGCTTTCAGCTTTCCGCGAAATGTCATAAAGTCTCCCACATCTCGTGACGAATCGTGATTCCAACGCGGGGCCTGCCGCGCGCTCATCTGTCGGTCGCGCGGACGATGCCGACGTCTTGGTGGCCGGCGCGTCCGAAGCGTTGGCCAAGCGTTCGCCGGAGACCGCGATCGCGCTGCTCGAGGGCGCCGTGCGGATCGATCCGGGAAATGGGCGAGCCTACTGGCTCTTGGGCACGGCTCGCAGGGAGCTTGGGCAGGTGCCCCTGGCGATCGAGGCGTACGAGCGAGCGATCTCGTTGGACGAGGAGAACGAAGTCATTCCCGTCGAGCTCGTGGAGCTCTATGCGGCCGAAGGTCAGGCGGACCGGGGTCGTGCGCTTGCCACCTGGCTCCTGAGCACGACCGAGTCCCCCGCGCTCCGGCGCCGCGTCGAGGCCGCGCTCCGAGCGCTCGAAGGAGCGACCCATTGAGCCGCATAGGTCACCGTCAGCCTCAGCTGACTCCGTCCGTCGACCTGTCGCGGACCGAGGCGCCCGCCCAAGCTCGGGGCAGCGCCCCGGTGACGACTCCTCCGCTCCCGCAGCTCGTTGGAGCACAAAAGAAGAGCGAGCCCAAGGCCTCCGCGGTCGTGCCTCAAGCGAGCTTGCTCGCAACCAAGACCAAGCTCTCGGAGGTCTCCGAGCGCCTTCAAGGCTCGAGTGATCCGGTGCTACGAGCCGCCGGAGAGGCCGCCAAAGCGGTGCAGGGCATGCTCTTGGTGCCTCGGCCGGTGAGGATCGACCTAGCCGACAAGCCGAATCGACCGAGCTCGATGGAAGGGACGATTCGGCGAGAAATCAAGGGCGCCATCGGCCAAGAGACGCTCAAAGTCACTTTCGTACCGTTCGACAAGTCGCTCGGGTCGTTCCCCATTCCCCCGGAAGCTGCCGAGGGCATCACGAGCCACGCCAAGGTGAGTCTGCGGCAAACGCGGCAGCCCGACGGAACCTCGACCTACGCCATTCATCCGGATCCTGATTCCATCGCAACTCACTTCATCGCGGACGTGGTCGAGGAGAACGGCCAGACCTTCGCGATCGGGCGCGGCCTTTTGACGCCGCATCAGCGAATTCCGCTGAAAGACGCCGAGACTCTCGTGGGCCAAGCGATCGTCGCGCGCGTCTCGGACGGGCCGAGCGGTCCGCGGGCCACGGTCGAGCGGCCGCTCGGAGACGCCAAGGGTCCCGAGGCCAAATTCATTCAGATCGCCATCGAGTCCGGAGCAGAGATTGGATTCTCTCCCGGAGTCATGGCCGAGGTGAAGGAGCTTCAGCGGAACCCGCGAATCACCGGCACCGACCTCACTCACCTGCCTTTCATCACGATCGACAACGACGACTCCAGGGACCTCGACCAGGCCATGTGTATCCAGAAGCGGCCAGGTGGCGGGTACACGGTCAACTACGCGATCGCGGACGTCTCTCATTTCATTCAGCCCGGCTCTCGACTGGACAAGACAGCGGCTCGCCGATCGTCCACCGCCTACCCTCCGGGAATGAGTCTGCCCATGTTCCCTCGGGAGATTTCGGAAGGGTTCGTATCGCTGCTCCCAGACGGCCCGCGGCGCGCCTTCGTCGTTTCCGTCGACCTCGACGCGAGCATGAAGATCGAAGGGGAGCCTAAATTCCAGCGAGGTGTGATTCAGAATCACGGAAAGCTGGCGTACAACGGCGTCCAGAAGTTCTTCGATGACGGCGCCAAGAGTACGACGGACAACGCCGGCTACGTGGAAGGGTTGCGCTTGCTGAAGACGGTGGGTGTCGGACTCGTCGAGAATTCCAAGAAGCGTGGCGTCGTGCCGAGCCCGGATTTGGAGTCGAGAGTTTCCGTCAAGGACGGAAAAGTCTCCCTGCAGCGCCGAGGCCGAAACGAAGTCGAAAAGTGGAACGAGCAAATCTCGCTGCTCGTCAACTCGGTGGTCGGTCGCAAGATTCAGTCGGCCGGCGTACAGAGCCTTCACCGTACTCACCGGGAGCCCGAACCCTCGCGTCTGGCAGCGTTCGACGCGCAAGCGGCAGCGCTCGGTATGCCGAGAAAGCCCGGCGAGAAGATGAATGAGTATGCCGAGCGGCTCGATCCGAGTGACCCGAAGACGCTCGCGATTCAGCGAATGCTGACGCGCATTCATCCTGCGGCCAAATACAGCCAAGAAGCCGTTGGTCACGCCGCGCTGAAGCTCGACGCGTACGACCACTTCACCGCGCCGTTGCGTCGCTATACGGACATCGTCGTGCATCGCGTGCTCGCCGCGCTGGTCGAAGGAACCCCCGTCCCGTATCAGGGCCGCGAGGCGTCGAGGCTCGACAGCGTGATCAACCGGACGTCTTTCGCCAAGTCTCGGGATGGAGCGATCTCGGACAAGACCCTCGCGTTCGCGACCGAGCAGGCGCTCTCGGAGCGGCTCGGGCAGCCCCTCAGCGGAGTCATCGTGGACACCGACCCGCGAGGCTTCGTCGTGGCGCTGTCCGATCCGAGCTTCGACGTCAGAGTGAGTACGTCGTCGTTGAATCGAGCGTCGGGGAACGGAAATCACGTCCTCGGAGACAGCGGCGTCGAGCTGTCCGGACCGACCGGAACGTTCCGGCGCGGAACGGAGATTCAGGTGGTCGCGAGGAAAGGTGAAGACGGCCGAATCGAGGTCGTTCCTTCGACGGTCGCCGGGCAGTAGGGCCGCGCGGCAGACCTCGCCGTCGGCTGCCGTTTGGTGCCCAGAAAGAGACGATGCTCGGTGCGCGCGAGGGGCACGAGTCTCGCTTCGGTCGCAAATCCGGCGGAGCTCATTCGATCCTCGAACTCGGCATCTTCTACTGCCGACCAGACCCCCAACACGCCTGGGTCAGAAAGCGCGCCGTAGAGCGCGCTGAGGCCTTCGAACGAGTAGAGGCGCTCGTTGACGGCTTGCACCAGCGGGCTCGGGCCATTGTCTACATCGAGGAGTATGGCGGCGAACGGCCCTCTCTCGAGCGCCGTCGCGACGTCCCCGGCCACCACCTCGAGCCGCTCGTCGAGCCCGTCGGGCCACAGCGTTGAAAGGTGAGTCTGATTCCAGGAGATGACTTCGGGTGAGACTTCGGCGACGATGACTTCGGCGGTTCGGGGCAGGACTCGGAGGGCCGCTCTCGCGGTAAAGCCGAAGCCGAGTCCTCCAATCAGGATTCTGACGTCGAGGGACGGAAGGATCGCGAGGGTCTCGGTGGCGAGCGAGTCTTCGGAGCGATGCTCGCGACTGGTCATGAGCTCGTAGCCGTCCGCGCGCAGCGTAAAGACTCCGTCGCGCTCGTGGAGCATCAGCTCGACGCCGCCGGGAGCGACCGCTCTCGCAAGCTCCAAGCTCACTCCTCGTCCTTGCCGAGGAGGTTCCTCGCGGTCGCGGAGGTTGCCACTTTGGCCTTGTCGGGCGCAGTCCTCATGATTCGGTCGCCGCTCAGCATGGTGACTCCGTACCAATAGGCCTCGTTCTTGAAGTGGTGGAGTCGATGATTTCGCCACAGCCTCTGGTAGTTCCAGGACCGCGGTTTATATCTCGTGTGGACCAGCAAATGAACCCACTCGTAGTGCAGCGACAAGGCGAAAAAAATCGACAGAAACGTCAGCCCCCAAGCGAGAGTGGGCGCGATCCACAGGGCGATCACCGGCAACGCGGGCAGGCCAATGAACACATGCAGCGGGATGAATACGAGCTCCAGACGCCAGGGGTCTTCGTGGTGGAGGCGGTGAATCTTCGCGACGGGGAGGTCGAGCGTGCGGCTCGCGAGCTTCTTGGGTTTGAAGTGCAGAACGAAGACGTGAATCAGCCACTCCAGAGTGGGCCAAGAGGCGACGACGACCAACACGATCACCCCGTCGATCCAATTCCATTCGGGTCGGGTGAGTCGGGCGGCGGCCGATCCGACCCACGCGAGGCCGAGCAGCCGGGGGCTCCAGTGGCCGAAGAAGTACCGCGCGACGCCCGAGAGTGTGCTCGGGATGAGCTCGCCTCCTGCTTCGGAGCGGTCTTCGTCGGCCGAGTGGGTCACGACGTTGGGTGTCCCATGAAGCGAAAGACCTTGGCGGGTTTCGAAGTGGTGATGCGCCGGCCGGGAGCTGGAGCGATGATTCCGTCGGTGGTCATGCGGAGAAATCTTCGGCGGAAATTGCCCGCGTCGTACGTCTGCCCCTTGATGACTTCGTGCACCGAGCGGAGCTCGGGGATGGAGAAGGTGTCTGGGACGAGCTCGAACGCGATATCCGAGTAGTCGACCTTGGCTCGGATCCGGGCGAGGGCCTTTGCGAGGATCTCGGTGTGGTCGAAGGCGAGCTGAAGACTTCGGCCCTCGTCAGTCTCGCTCATGGAGTGCCACGCTGCGTCGCTGGCATCTCCGCCCGCGCGGACGAGGGGCGCAAGAGATGGCTTCACGAGCGCAAAATAGGCCACTGAAATCACGCGATAGCGGGGGTCGCGGCCAGCTCTTCCAAAAGTATAGAGTTGCTCCAGATAAACCGTCCCGGTGGCAAGGCCCGTCTCTTCCGCAAGCTCCCGAGCGGCCGCGGCGTCGACGTCCTCCCCCTGATCGTCGCTCGCGGGGCCAGAACGTACGAAGCCCCCGGGCAGCGCCCAGTACCCTTGAAAAGGAGGCTCCCCGCGGCGAACGAGCAGGACCTTGAGGTCGGCGTCTGAAATGGTGAAGACGACGAGGTCCACGGCGACAAAAGGTCTAGGGTATCTTAGGAGCCGGCGGAGGGACTCGTCGGCAAAAGCCGCCGCCTTCTTGGTTCGGGCCACGCTCTCCCCGTAACATGCGCGGCAGCTCTGGGCTACGGGCAGCTCGGGCATCGCGAAAGGCCGCGATGCTGATGGCGCAGTTGCCTCATGCTGCGGCCTGGAGCCGGATGGCCGGTCAGGGTAGCGTCCGGCGATGGTACGAGGGTTGTCGCAGGCGCGGCCCGATGAGGAGCTCGATCCTCGGATCCGAGTCGCCTTCTCGGGTGAGTCTCGGGAATGGGCTCGTCTGCGGACCGGCACCGATCCAGCGTGGGCGGCCGAATATTTCGCCCGGTTTTTTCACCGCCCGCTGAGTCGGAAGCTCGGAGCGCTCGGACAGCTCGACGCGCTCGAGTGCGCGTCTGGGTATGGCCTGAACGCGATCTCCTTCGTGTTGTCGGGCGGCCGATCGGTGAGAGGGTTCGATCTGACGCCGGAGCGTGTGGACTTTGCGAACGAGCTCGCCGAGCGGCTCGGGCTTGGCGATCGAGCACACTTCGAGGTCGCAGACATCTTTCGGTTGCCCGAGCTCAGGGCGTCGGTCGTATTCACGCTGCAGACCCTCGAGCACATCCCCCGGCCGCTCGAGGCGCTCGCGGGCCTCGCGGAGCGCGCCGAGCGCGCGGTCGTGCTCAGCACGCCCAACCGACTCTTCGTACGAGATGGTCACGACACGGGCTTGTTCTTTGCGCACTGGCTCCCCGACGAGCTCCGAGCTCGGTACGCCCAACTCAGGGGAGCGCCTCATCATCAACTCTGCCATTTCCTGTCGCCCGGTGAGATTACGGAGACGCTGAGCGAGTTTGCGCTCGTCACGCGGACCTACAACTTCGACACGCTCGATGAGTGGCTGTCGCAGTACCCTTGTTATTTTCCGTACGGCGCAGGCGGCGGGACCTGGCTGCCTGCGCGAGCCACGACGAGGCGTTGGCGGGCCGCGGCCGCCGTGGTCAGGGTGTTTGGAGCGAACGCGAGGCTTCTCGCGCCGATGAATGAAGGAATCTACGTACGCAGATCGTGATCGAGTTTCCGAATCCTTCGAATCCAAATCCCCACTCAGGCGTTCGGAGCTTCGGCGACGAGCTCCAGGAACGCGTCCTCGAGGCTCGCGGGAACCAAGGCCACGTCCTGGGCCCCGACGGTCCGGCCAAGCTCCGTGAGCTCGGCGTCACTCACCTTGGGCAGCACGGCCACCCACTCTCGGCGGCCACGCTCGACGCGCGACGCCCCGGGAATGACGAGCTCGTCTGGCGGGGGCTGGGCAAAGAGAAAGCTCACCCGGGAGAAACGACCGCAAATCTCCGGCAGAGACCCTTCGGCCAGCACCTTGCCATGGCTGACCACGACCGCTCGATCGCAGATCCGCTCCACGTCCGAGAGGATATGGGTCGAAAACAACACCGTGCGGTCGGGGCGCGCACGTACCAAATCCAGGAGGGCGACGAGCAACTCACGACGGACCACGGGGTCGAGACCCGAGGTCGGCTCATCGAGCAAGAGCACCTCCGGCTGGTGAGAGAACGCCACCGCGATCATCAGCTTGGCGACCTCGCCGCGAGACATACCTCGAATCTTGCGGTCGAGCGGCACGCGAAGCACCTCGACGATGCGCTTGCAATCCTCGGAGCTCCAATTGGAGAAGACGTCGGCGGTGAATTCGAGGAGCGCGGCGCCGGTCATCCACTTCGGCGGATCGTGTTTTTCGGGCACATAACCCACGCGGCTCTTGATTTCGATGGGGTTCGCTTCCGGGTCCAGACCCAGGACCCGAACCGAGCCCCGATCGGGGATGTCGAGGCCCATGAGCAACCGCAGCGCGGTCGTCTTTCCGGCGCCGTTGGTGCCGACCAGACCGCAAATCGAACCCCTCGGCACACTCACACTCAAACCGTCCAGGGCCTGAGTACGTTTGAATCGACGGCTCACCGAGCAGAGCTCGATCGGAGCGCTTTCACTCATCGTTCCCCTCCAAACTTCGGATGAGCGCCTCGAGGTGAGCGCTGATTTCGCTCTTCGAGCAGCCGGCATTGACGAGGCGCGACACGGCCGTTTGGAGCTCGAGCGCCCAGTCGGCCACGAGCGTCGAGCGTGCGATAGGAGCGCACTCCGCTGTGAGCAAATATCGATCGTCACCGAAGTCCAAGAGCGCGCCCGCCTCGATGAGTCCTTGGAGCACCTCACGGACGCGCACGGGGCTGGCGACCCGAGTGCGCGCGAGCTCGGCCGCGGAGAGCTCGTCGCCGGACACGATGGCTCCCACGGCGATCCGAGTGAGGATTTCGTGGCGCAGATCTTCGATGCGCACGAGGCGATTCGGCCCGAAGTCCGGCCCGAGGACAAGAGCGAATTCGAGCCGCTCTGGCGCTTGCTCGCGGAAGGCAAGGGGCCATCGGTTGTCTCGTCGTCGAGGTCGCTCGGGTCGACTGACGACGGACCTACGCGCAGACGTCCGGAGTGGGCGCGCGCTGTAGCAATCGCTCGTAGTGGCGGGGGGCCCGACGGGCGAGCTCGGCGAGGAAAGCCACCCCGATCTCGTAGGTCGCGCGCCGAATCTCACATTCCTCGCTGGCGCAGGCGAACTGCCAGCGATTTTCGCTCACGCTGTGGTTCTGAATGAAGCAACCGCCCGAGCAAAGGTACCGAAGCCAGCAGTCCGTGCACTCTTCCGCCGGGGCGAGAGCCCGCTTCGCAGCGGCCCGCAGGGCAACGGTATTCGAGATTCCGGTGAGCACATCACCCAGCCGCAGGTGCTCGTGCGCCACACCCTCGGCGCATGAGTAGATGCCGCCGTCCGTGGAAAAGGCCAACGAAGTGCCGCGATGAACGGAGCAGCTTGCCGCGTGGAGAGTACCGAGGGTGCGGCCCAAGAGGGAGCCGAAGAAGCCATCGATGCAAGCTTGCTGACTCTCTGGCAGCGCTGCGAGGTACTCGACGTAGAACTGGGCGAAAGCCTGGACCTCTTCGCGGATCCGCCGAACTTTCTCTGCTGGCGGCCAAGCCATACGCGGGTCCGGGAGCTCACTGGGTCCCCCAAAGGACCATGCGACCTCGATGTCGAGGACACCAAGAGCGCGGATCGCCTCGAATGTTTCGATCCAGGAGCGAGCGCCTGGGGCCAAGGTGGCTCGCACGCGGGGCGGTCGGCCTGTGAGCTCTGTGTAGCGGCGGAGGCCTCTCGTCACTCGATCGAAGCTCGGTCCTCCGCCCTGGAAGGGACGGTTTCGGTCGTGAGTCTCGCGGTCCCCGTCGAGGCTCACCAGCACGTCGACGTCGTGGTCGGCCAACAAGTGGATGGCGCGATCTTCGAGGAGGGTACCGTTGGTGTTGATCGAGAACGTAAACGGCTTGCCAGCCTCAGAGCTGCGTTCGCGCGCGTATTCGAGGATCTCGCGCACGCGGTCCAAGTGCATGAGCGGCTCTCCTCCGAAGAGGAGGATTGAGACAGCGCTCCTTCCTTGAGCGACGAGAAAGTCGATGACTGCACGCCCGGTCGCCGAGGTGATCGAAGCCGGGGCCCGCCCAAAGGTTCCCTGAGCGTTCCAGCAGTATCCGCAACGCAGGTTGCAGCTCGCGGACACATAGAGGCTGGCCGTTTGGCAAGGTTCGACGTAGCCGGCCTCGAGGCGCTCGAGCTCTTCCCTGATCCGAGCTCGCTCGGGTGCGTGGCTAGGCGCCGGGCTCCGATGTACTGGATTCGTTCCAGCTCTCTCTGATT